>DNUE01000009.1:329-2864 GCA_003508005.1 Desulfobulbaceae bacterium | reverse complement strand
CGGAATACCAGCAGCTGCTCATGAAAACGGTTCGGCAACTACCCAGCGTCGCCAAACATGTCAATGTTCTGCAGCATTTGATGGGGTATTTCAAAAAGCATCTGGAGGCGGACGAAAAGCAGGAAATGTTGGAACTGATCGAGCAATATCGCCACGGCCAGGTCCCCATCAACATTCCCATCACCCTGATCAACCATTTCGTTCGCAAATACCGTCCGCCCTACCTGGCTGAACAGTTGTACCTCCACCCGCATCCCATGGAACTGCATCTGCGCACCGGGCGATGAAGGCGGTTGCGGGAGCGCCTGGCGGGTAAACACAGTCCCTAAGACGGACTCGCCGGTTGGCAGTGACCCTGGTCCGTTTTTGCGGCAACCCGAGAAAAGGAGTCGGCCATGTTTCCGGCACTCAATCCCCTGGTTCTCAGTCTGCGCGAGTCCGCGACCCTGGCTATTAACCGCAAGGCCCTCGAATTGCGACGCAAAGGCCAAACCATCTTCCATTTCGGTTTTGGCCAGTCGCCATTTCCGGTGCCCGAGTCCTTGCAGGAGGCGTTGCGTCGCAACGTCCACCAGAAAGACTATCTGCCGACCCGCGGACTGCCCGAGTTGTGCCGGGCGGTGGCGAGTTTTTACCGCCGGGAATTCAATTTCGACTATTCGGCCGAGGATGTCTGCATCGGGCCCGGCAGCAAGGAACTGATCTTCCAGACCATCTACCTGGTGGAGGGGCCACTGTTGGTGCCGGCGCCGAGCTGGGTCAGTTACGGCCCGCAGGCGGCCTTGCGCGGCAAGGGAATCGTGCCCATTGCCACGCAACGGGAAAACGGTTATCGGCTGCAGGCGGATGAACTGGACCGGGCCTGCCACAGCCTTGGCCAGTGCCAGAAGCTGTTGATACTCAACAATCCCAACAATCCCACCGGCGGCTTTTACAAGCAGAGCGAAATGGAGGAGCTGGCGGAGATCTGCCGCGCCTACCAGGTGCTGGTGATCTCCGATGAAATCTACGCCATGCTTAATTTCACCGACCGCTCCCACGCCAGCATGGCTCATTACTATCCGGAAGGCACCATCGTATCGGGCGGATTGTCCAAGTCCTTTGCGGCCGGCGGCTACCGTTTGGGAGTGCTGCTGGTGCCCAAGCCGTTGCGGCTGGTCCTGGAGGCCTTGCAGTCGGTCATCAGCGAGACCTTCAGCGCCGTCAGCGCCCCCATCCAGTATGCGGCCCTGGAAGCCTACGGCAATTTCGAGGCCGTGCGCCCCTTTGTCCGCCGCACCTGTGACATTCACCGGTATGTGTGCGAATATGTGTACCAACGGTTGCTAACCATGGGCCTCAACTGCCCGCGTCCGGAGGGAGCGTTTTATCTGTTTCCCGATTTTCAGAACCAGCGCGATCGACTGCGGAAAAAGGGCATCCTTACCGGCCAGAGGCTGTGTGACGAACTGCTGCAGCAGGTTCATGTGGCCGTGTTGCCGGGGGTCGATTTTTATTTGGCCGCTACCGCCCTGGGCGTGCGGGTGGCGCCGGTCGATTATGACGGCGCGGCAGCGCTGCAATCCTGGCCGGGGTCGGCGGCCATGACCGATGAACTGGCGGGGCAACTGTTTCCGCGTATTATCGCCGGTTGCCATCGACTGGAGGATTACCTGTTGACGCTGTGACAGGCAGAGCGTTTGCGCGCTCCGGCAACGTGAACTTGTCCGCTCGACCGGGAAGGGGATAATCATGACTTTGGCTGAATTACAAAAAGCTGTTCGAGTCCTCGAGCTCGGACAGAGAGCTACCTTGCGGGAGGTCAAGGCCGGCTACCGCAGGCTGGTCAAACGCTGCCACCCCGATGCCGGCGGGCAGGATCCGGAGCGAATTCGGCAACTGAATGCTGCTTACCGCTTGGTGTTGCAATATCTGGCCGATTATCGCTACTGCTTCGGTCCCGAGGAATTTTTCGAACAGGTCCCGGAAGAACGCCTGCGGGCCCAGTTTCAGGACGATCCGGTCTGGGGCCGGGATGGGACCGGTGCGGCTGANNGGCTGACCCGCATCCCCTTCTGGTTGGAAATCTTGAATCCTAAAAAGGAGGCCGTGATGCAGCGCCATTCGGTTCCTTTCGTACCCCTGGAAGTACTCCATCCCCGCTCTCTGAAACATCTGGCCCATTCCCTGCAGGCCCTGGTGCGTGGCCGTTTGTGGTTGCAGGTGCTTATCGGCATGACGGCGGGGGTGGCGGTCGGGGTCTTGCTGGGGCCCTCCGTCGGCTGGCTGGATCCGGCTTCCGCCGCCACCCTCGGCGACTGGCTGGCCCTGCCGGGTCGGTTGTTTCTGGCCCTGATCCAGATGATCGTCATCCCCCTGGTGTTTGCCTCCATTATTCGCGGCCTGGCTGCCACGGAAGATTTTGAACAGTTACGCCGCATGGGCAGTCGCGCCGTAGGTTTTTTTCTCGCCATCACCGCCCTTTCCATCGTTATCGGCCTGCTGGTGGCCAGCCTGGTGCAACCGGGCCGGTTTGTCGACAGCCAGACCCTGCCG
>DNUE01000009.1:0-311 GCA_003508005.1 Desulfobulbaceae bacterium | reverse complement strand
CCAATCCGCTTTCTTCCATGGCAGAAAGCAACATGCTGCAGGTGGTTGTGTTCGCCATGGTGGTGGGTGTCGCCTTGGTCATGCTGCCGCCGCAGCAATCCAAGCCTCTGCTGGAACTGCTTGGCTCCCTGCAGGCGGTCTGCATGACGGTGGTGCGCTGGGCCATGCTGCTGGCGCCGGTGGCGGTCTTCGGGCTGCTCGCCCAATTGACCGCCAAACTGGGGCTGGATGCCCTGCTGGGCATGGCTGTTTACGTGGCGACGGTACTGCTGGGGTTGCTGGTACTGTTTGCGGTCTACATGCTCCTGCTG
>DNUE01000008.1 GCA_003508005.1 Desulfobulbaceae bacterium | reverse complement strand
TGGTTTGGCCTTTGCGTCGCAATTCCAGGGCCTTGCGGTTAATAGCCAGGGTCGCGGACTCGCGCAGACTGAGAACCAGGGGATTGAGTGCCGGAAACATGGCCGACTCCTTTTCTCGGGTTGCCGCACAAACGGACCAGGGTCACTGCCA
This sequence comes from Desulfobulbaceae bacterium, assembly GCA_003508005.1. Taxonomy (GTDB): domain Bacteria; phylum Desulfobacterota; class Desulfobulbia; order Desulfobulbales; family Desulfobulbaceae; genus UBA10518. Next base: position 2,706 of record DNUE01000008.1, on the reverse strand, counting down.
ACCGGCGAGTCCGTCTAAGGGACTGTGTCCACCCGGCAGACGCTCCCGCAACCGCCTTCATCGCCCGGTGCGCAGATGCAGTTCCATGGGATGCGGGTGCAGGTACAACTGTTCAGCCAGGTAGGGCGGACGGTATTTGCGAACGAAATGGTTGATCAGGGTGATGGGAATGTTGATGGGGACCTGGCCGTGGCGATATTGCTCGATCAGTTCCAGCATTTCCTGCTTTTCGTCCGCCTCCAGATGCTTTTTGAAATACCCCATCAAATGCTGCAGAACATTGACATGTTTGGCGACGCTGGGTAGTTGCCGAATCGCCTTCATGAGCAGCTGCTGGTATTCCGGAAACAACTCCGTCCCAGTCAATTGCCCGGCCCGCGCCACCAGCTTGCCCATCTGCCGCGCCAGTTCCACGTTATGGCTTATCAACAAATATTTATGCCGGGCATGAAAGTCGACCAGATGCGCAGCGGCCGGACTGATGCTTAACATCTGCCGCCAACGCTGGAAAGTAAAGATCGCTTCAATGAAATTTTCCCGCAGCCGCGGATCGTTCAAACGACCGTCCTCCTCAACCGGCAGCAGCGGAAAATGCTCCATGAACAGGCCCGCGAACAGGCCCACGCCGTTCTTGTTGGGAATGCCGTTGCGATCGTAGAGTTTGACCCGGGCCATGCCGCTGCTCGGCGAACGCCCTTTGAAAACAAAACCGCACAACCCTTCCTGCTCGAGTTCGGCCAGGCGTGTTTGCGCCCAACGTGTCATGGCATCCGTCACATCCTCGCCGCTCCCGGAGAAAACCAGTCGCTGGGCGCCCGGCTCGCCCACCAGTCGCAGGGTCGGCCGGGGGATGGGCAGCCCCATTTCCACTTCGGGACAGACCGGCACCCAATCGACATAGCGGCCAAGGGTGTCGCGCAGGAAGCGATCCAGTTGATGACCACCGTCGTAGCGCACATTGGCGCCGAGCAGACAGGCGCTGATGCCGAGCCGAATCTTTTCCATATCCTGCCTTTCTTTGCGGCCGCCTGCAACGGGCGGCAAGGAATATGCCGTGTCGCCGCCGAATGCAAAAAGATATATTTCCGACCCCGGCGTATTAGGGTACATTCTAACAGAAACCCGTCACGGCAAAAGCGACCGGAGGAGAATTCATGAGCAAGCCGGGAAAACGAAGACCTCGCCCCCCTTCAGATCGAAACCACCAAAAACCGGTGCGTCGAAAGCTGCTGCCCAAGACCTCTCACAAGGCCGGATTGCCCCCCGGAACCCTGCTCCATATAGGAGAAAAGCACCCCTTTGAGGTGCAACTCCAGCTCATAGATTATGGTCCTGACCACCTTTGTGAACAGATTTTGGACAATCCTGAGGATTGTCGCACCTTTCTCCACAGCCCTTCCGTCAGCTGGATCAATTTCGACGGAGTCCACGAGACGGACCTGCTGCAGCAAGTCGCTGCCCTGTTCAACCTGCACCCGCTGGTTCCGGAAGATATCGTCAACACCACCCACCGTCCCAAACTGGAAGAATTCGACAACTATCTGTTCGTGGTTCTGAAAATGCTGCATTACGATGCCGAGCAGGTCAACATCCGCCTGGAACAGGTCAGCCTGGTCCTGGGACCGGGCTTTGTGCTCTCCTTCCAGGAACAGCGGGGCGACGTCTTCGACGGGGTGCGCCAACGGCTGCGCAACAACAAGGGCCGGCTCCGCAAAATGGGTTCCGATTACCTGGCCTACGCCCTTTTGGATGCCGTGGTCGACAGCTATTTTGCCATCCTGGAAAACCTCGGCGAGCAGATTGAATGGCTCGAAGACGAAGTCATCAATCGGCCCACCCCGGAAACCCTCTCGCAAATCCACCATTTCAAACGGGAAATGATCCTGCTGCGCAAGGCGGTCTGGCCCCTGCGGGAAATCATCGGCGGCCTGCAACGTCTCGGCCCGCCCCTGGTCCAGAACAGTACCGCGCTCTACCTGCGCGACATCCACGACCATACCGTTCAGATCATCGATACCATCGAAACTTTTCGCGACATTCTCTCCGGGCTGCTGGATCTTTATCTGTCCAGTATCAGCAACCGCATGAATGAAATCATGAAAGTGTTGACCATCATCGCCACCATTTTCATTCCCCTCACCTTCGTCGCCGGCGTCTACGGCATGAACTTCGAATTCATGCCGGAGCTGCATTGGCCTTGGAGCTATCCTGTACTGCTGCTGCTCATGCTGGGCATGGCCGGCGGCATGATGATCTTTTTCCGCCGCAAAAATTGGCTCTGAAGGAAAAAACGCGCAATTTTTCCCAGGCGCCGGTGCGGCTGCCTGGCTGCGGTTTTTAAACGCTGACTGTGAGTGAATGGGGTTATGGATTGGCTGGTTCTGGTTACTTTCATTCTGGTCTATCTCGGCATGATCCTAGGCGGCTTGCCCGGCTTGGCTCTGGATCGCGCCGGCTTGGCACTGCTCGGCGCTTTGCTGCTGATCATCACCGGCCGTTTGGATCTGAATCAGGCCTGGGCAGCAGTTGATCTGCCGACCATGGCCCTGCTGTTCGGCCTCATGATCCTGTCGGCACAGTTGCGCCTGGGGGGCTTTTACACCCGCCTGACCCGGGGCATGGCCGCGGCCTCCTTGGGGCCGCAACGCCTGCTGGCGGTGCTCATCATCGTCGCAGGAGCACTGTCGGCGTTGCTGGTCAACGATA
>DNUE01000072.1:9334-17679 GCA_003508005.1 Desulfobulbaceae bacterium | reverse complement strand
ATAACCTTATCGACCGCATCGATGTCTATGATCCCATCCAGGATGACGACGTTCCGGCTTACGTCAATGTTGGCAAGGCCACGACCCAAGGTGTGGAACTGGCTCTGGGAGCGGACATTACCGACAAGTTCTGGGCCGGTTTGAATTACACCTACATGCGCACCGAAGACAGGGATCTGAAGCGCGAGTTGGAAGGCCGGCCGCGCCACCGGGCCAATCTGGATCTGCGCTACCGGTTCCCGTTCGGGTTGACCACCAGTGTGCAGCTGTCCTACGTCAATCGGCAGTTCTTTGACAAAGAGGTGGCCCGCCGCACCTACGAATGGACCCGCAGCCCCGACTTTTTCCTGGTCAACGCTCGTGCCGAGCAGAAACTTCTGGAAATATGGGGCGTCGAGGGCCGGGTGTTTATCGAGGCCCAGAACCTGACGGATCGGGATTATTATGAAGTCGGCAAGCCCAGCCCGGGCCGCAATTTTATGGCGGGCCTGAGTTTCAAGTATTGATAAGCCAAATTTCACAGGCTGACGCGGCCGGAACCCGACCCGGCCGCGCAAGCGAGGGCAACACGCATGAGCACAACTGATGCCTCCTCCATGTTGTTGATTGGGGCTGTCGGCGGTTACGCCGGCAGCCTGATTTTTCACTGCCTGCGCCCAAGCCGGTCCGCCTGGATGACGATTCTGCTGGCGACCGGATTCGGTTTTCATACCCTGTCTCTGTTGACCCGCTCCTGGTCCTGGTGGGTGTTTTCCCTCAACGGTGTGTTCAACGTCAGCCATTTCCTGCCCTGGTGCTTTGCGCTGCTGGCTTTGCTGTTGTTGTGGAAAAAAAGCGAGGACGCCGCCTCCATCGTCTGGCCCACTGTCATTGCCGCCCTGCTGGGCTTGCTGCTGCCCATCTCCCTGCCGGCTCCGGGGCCGTTCAGCAAGACCCTGTTTTCCCCGGCGTTCTTCTTTCTCGAAGTCCTGGCCACGGCCTGCTGGTTGCTGGCCGGCTGGTTTGCCTGGCGCTTTCTGCGCGGCCGTTACCAGGGCACGTTGTTCAACAGCCTGGCCATCTGGGGCTTCATCCTTTACAGCCTGGCGCAGATTGTCGGAGCCATCTGGAGCTACCTGGGCTGGGCGACCCTGTTTCACTGGAGTGAGCGGCACCTGCAGTCGGCGGCCATCTGGTGCTGCTATTGCGGCTACCTCCACACCCATTTCGATCGTGCCGTGACTTTGCGCCACAAGGCGCGCTGGGCGTTGACCGGCGCCGGCCTGATGCTGGTCTTCGGTTATGTCCTGCAGGTGGTGCCCTATATGACCCTGTTCGCAGCCGAGGCAAAACCGGAACAGGTTGTAACCGGTACGGTTGTCGAGGCGGCGGGCCCGGAGTTGCCTGCGGCGGTCGAAGCCATGAACACCACCGGCCGGGAGGAGCGCTGATCATGAGAACATTCTGGAATTGGCTGGCCGGACTCCGCTTGACCCTTTTGCTGCTGGTGCTTCTCTCCCTCAACCTGTTCATCGGCAGTTTTCACGCCAAATTCCTACCGGTTTACGATTTGCTGAATCGCAATCTGCTGCTGCCCTGGTTCATGCAGCATTCGGGATGGCATGCCTGGTGGTTGCTGAGCCTGCTCGCCCTGCTGACCCTGTTGGGCATCAACACTTTCGCCTGTACCTTGAACCGGGTCCTGTTTCTTTGGCAGCGGCGTGGTCAGCACCGGCCCTACCTGTTCTGCCTGCTGCTGGCGCCTTCGCTGATGCACGGTTGCTTCCTGCTGCTGCTCATGGGCCATGCCCTGACCGATTTTACCGGCGTCAAGACCGGTCTGCCGGCCCGGGCCGGCGCCTCGCTGGAACTGGCCGGCCGACAGGTCGCGGTACTGGATTATCAATGCCGTTTTTCCGGAGCGCCCCTGCCTCCGGGTAGTCTCGAACAATGCCGGGCGGACCTGGAGTTGACGGCCAACGGTCGCTCCGAGTGGCGCAGCGTAGAAATTCTGCAGCCGGTGTACTGGCAGGGCCTCAGCCTGCATTTGGGTATGGTCGGCAAGCCGCAGGACAATCAGCCCTACCGGGTTCCGGATATGGGCATCATCGTGAAGCGCGATCCCGGCATGCTGCTCATCCTGTTGGGCAATGGTGTGCTGTGTCTCTTGATGCTCTGGTATTTCCCCGGAATTCTTAAATTGCGTGCAGGAGGATAACCATGAAGAAATGGAGTCTTTGGTTGGTCGGTGTATTGCTCGTCGGGTGGGTCATGGCGGTACCCCTGTGGGCCGCCGAAAATAAGCCCGCCGCTCCGTCTGTCCTGATGATCAGCGGTATCGTCAAGAATCCCCAGCGACTGACCCTGGGGGATCTGGGCCGGTTGCAGACGGTAACCGTTCAGACCAACGAGGTGGATCGGCAAGGGCGCTTCCACGGTGTTTTTCAGCATCGTGCGGTACCTCTGCGCACCCTGTTGGACATAGCGCATATCCAGAAAGAAACTTCCGATTTCGCCAAGCCGGTCGATGTGGCCATCCGGGTTCGGGATCGCCAGGGGCGTCAGATAGTGCTGTCCTGGGGTGAGGTTTACTATAGCAATCCGGCCGAGGTCGTCATCGCTCTCAGCGCCGACCCGGTCCTTCCGCGCCATCCCGACGATAAGGCGCAGTTGGCCACTTTCAACCGCCGCGTGGGTTTGCCGAAACTGTTGGTGACCGGGGATTTCTATACCGAGCGCTATCTGGAAGACCTGGTCAGCATTGAGGTTATCGATCTGCATCCCGACATCCGTACCGATCGTTCCGTACGTCCTTATTCCGGTTCCTTCCGGATCGACGGTGTGGTCGGCAAGCCTCTGGAACTGAAGGATTTGTCCCGCCATCCGCAAATCGAGGTGCATAAGAAGGTGTTTGGCGGCGGCCGCGGTTTCCAGGGTCTGCACCGGTACCGGGGCGTGCCCCTGGTGAATTTGCTGGAACAGGCCGGGGTGCGACCGGACCTGGACAAGGCCGTATTGGTCTCGGCGCCCGACGGGTATCGAGCCCTGTTCGCCATGGGGGAACTGTTTCTGTCGCCCGAGGGCCGGCGCATCATCGTTGCCACGGCCAAAAACGGGGAAAATTTCAAGGATCCGGGCGGAAAATTCACCATGATCGTGCCGGACGAACTGACCGATGACCGCGATGTTCAGGCCGTGGCACGCATCGAGGTGGTGGACCTGCGCCAACCGGGCAAGTTGTACATCATCGGCGTCGGTCCCGGGGACACGGATCTGATTACCCTGGAGGCCTTGTCGGCTCTGGCCCGCGTCGATGTCATGGCAGCTCCGTCCGATATCGTCAAACGCTTTGGTCATTACCTGCAGGGTAAGGAAAACCTGTTCGATCCGCTGCCCCTGATCCGGGGAGTCGCTCGGCGCAATTTGTCTGGAATGTCGGAAACGCAGCTGACAGAAAAGCTGGCGCAGTTGCGCATCGGTGAAGTGCAAAAAATCAGGGCGGAGCTCGCCAAGGGGCGCAGTGTCGCCTTTATGGACTGGGGCGATCCCATGATCTATGGCGCCAGCCTTTGGGTGCGGCAGTATTTCGAAGAGGACCAGATTGTCACCATTCCGGCCATGAGTGCCTTCAATGCCGGCAATGCCGTGATCAACCGAAGTTTTCTCGGCACCGGATCCATCATCATCTCCGGTCCGGCCGGACTGCGCCAAAATGAAAGCCTGCTGCAGGCGGCCGCCGCCAACGGCGATACCATGGCGCTGTTTTTGGCCATGCGGGACTTCGAAGACCTTGTCCCCTTGCTGAACCAGCACTATAGCGCCACCACGCCCGTGGCCCTGGTTTATTCCGCAGGCATCGCCGACAGCGAGAAGCTGGTGCACACCACCCTGCAGCAGGCGGGTGAGGAAGTGCGCCGGCATGCGGAGAAAAACCTGGGGATGATCTATATCGGGCCGCGATTGGCCAAGGGAGGGGTCGCCGAGTGTCACTGACCCGTCGCTTGACCCTGACCGATGCCGTGCTCCTCATCATTGGCAATGTCATCGGCGCCGGGATCTTCACCACCAGCGGTTTTCTGGCCGGCGAACTGCCTCACCCCTGGCTGTTTCTGGGGATTTGGGCAGTGGGCGGGGTGCTGTCCCTGTGCGGCGCCCTGACCTATGCCGAGTTGGCCGGGATGTTTCCCCGCTCCGGCGGTGATTATCAGTTTCTCAAGGAAGCCTTCGGGCCTTGGGCCGGTTTTTTGTTGGGTTGGGTGGCGTTCTGGATCATCAATCCCGGGTCCATTGCGGCTCTCTCCATCGCCTTGGCCAGCTACATGCGGGCGGCGCTGCCCCTGCTCAGCGGCGTTTCCGAAATGGTTCTTGGCGGCGGGCTGATTTTGATCTTTACGGCCATCAACTGGCTGGGCATTCGTCCCGGGGGCACCACCCAGAACCTGTTCGCCCTGGGAACACTGGCGCTTCTGGGGGGGCTGGTGCTGGCGGGTCTGGCGGCACCGGGGGCGAATTGGGAACTCTTGACCGGCGTCGCACCAATGCCGTTAAGCTGGTCGCGCATGTTCGGCGGGCCCATGATCGCGGTTCTTTTCACCTTCAGTGGCTGGTTCGCCGCCGCCTATGTCGGCGGCGAAATCATCAATCCACAGCGCAATCTGCCCCGGGCATTGATTTTCGGCACCCTGGCGGTGACGGTCATTTACCTGTTGATCAATCTCGTCTATGTGACGGCCCTGCCCTTGACCGAGCTGGCCGGTGCCACCAATGTCGCTCAAATTGCATTGCAGTCCCTGTATGGGGCGGGCGTCGCGCGATGGGTTTCCCTGCCAGTCATTCTCGCCATTGCCGCCGGCATCAACGCCGCGGTCATGACCGGATCGCGGGTGGCCTATGCCATGGGCCGGGACGGACTCTTCGCGGTGCGACTTGGCCATCTGCATCCGAAATACCGCACGCCGACCGTGGCCCTGGCCTGTCAGGCACTGTTGGGGATCCTGCTGTTGGTGCTGGGCACCTTCGACCAGTTGCTCAGCTACATCGTGGCGGTCATGGTCTTGTCCTGCCTGGCTTGCGGTCTGGCCCTGTTCGTGTTGCGCTTTCGGAGGCCGGAAGCGCCGAGACTTTATCGAGCCTGGGGCTACCCCTTGGTGCCCCTGCTGTTCGTGGGCGGTTACCTGTTGATTCTGGTACAGATTGTCCGGGGTCGACCCGGGCCTGCCTTGCTGGGGATGCTGATGACCCTGAGCGGGTTGCCCTGCTATCTCTTGCAGCGGCAACGCCGGACGGAAAAATTACGGGATACTGCTCGTGTCCAGGCGCCTGCGCCTTCTCATTTTTCCTGAGCCTCCAGCGCGTGAATACTATCGACCCGACTCTGGTCGGGGCAATGCCAACAAGAAAGGGTGTCACCATGAATCTCGGTCAAAAACTTACCGTATTGTTCTTTTTACTGGTTTTTTCTGCTCCCCTTACCGTCTCGGCCGAACCCCTGACGCTTTATGCCGCCGGCAGCCTCAAAGCTGCTTTCAGCGATTTGGTCGCCTCCTATGAGAAAGCCTATGACACCAAAGTGGCCACTAAATTCGGGGCCAGCGGACTGTTGCGCAAATCCATTGAAGAAGGTGAAAAGCCCGATGTGTTCGCTTCGGCGGATATGAACCACCCGAAAACCCTGGCCGCCGACGGATGGGGCAGCCCGGTGGTGCTGTTCACCCGCAATCAACTCTGTGGCCTGGCACAACCTGGTATGGCGGTTACAACCGACAATTTTTACAAGGTTATGATGGATCAGAAGGTTCGGGTAGGCACCTCGACCCCGAAGGCGGATCCGAGCGGGGACTACGCCTGGGCACTCTTTAAAAAGGCCGATGGCACCAAGGCCGGGAGCTTCGACACTCTTTCCGGCAAGGCTCTGCAGTTGACCGGCGGCCCCGACAGCACCAAGGCTCCCGAAGGCCGCAACGCATATGAGTGGATCATGGCCAAAAAACAGGCCGACGTCTTTCTGACCTACTGCACCAATGCGGTCCTGGCACAAAAAGAGCTGCCGGCCCTCCAGATCATTCGACTTCCTGACAACCTGTCCGTAGGCGCGGACTATGGCCTGATCGTCAGAAATAGGGCCGCCGAGGAGGCATGGCGGCTGGCTATGTTCATCCTGTCGCCGGAGGGGCAAGAAATTCTGCAGGAATACGGATTCGAAGCGGCCGCGATTCCTCAGGGGGATTAAATGCTACGGCTTGTAGTGGCAAACCATCCGTCCCAGTAGCTGTTCAGCAGATCTGGAGAAGGGTCTCTCCCCCCTGCATCCAGAGCTTAATCCCTGGGGATACAATCAGAAAAGATAATGTTTCGCAGTGGCGTCAATCGAAAAAGACCGGACAGGGAAGGCGCGGGTCTGCTCAGAACGCCTTGTTGCGCCACTTGTCCAGCAGGTGCAGCAGGGCCAGCAATGGATGACGTAGCAGCATGCGTGGCCCGGAAAAGGCCATGACCTGGCGGATCCGGCTGCGGATGGCGGGGTGATAGCAATTGGAGGGGCAGCGACCGCAGGGCGGTTTGTCCTGTTGGTAGCGGCAGTGGTCCAGGCGTTGCCAGGCCTGTCGCAGCAACTCCATGCAGTCGTCGCACAAGGGTCCGGCGGCCTGATGATGGGCCCGGCAGTAGAGGCGCAGCATGGCCTGGAAGGTTTTCTTTTCGCGGAGAATATGGTCGCGGAAAATACTGAACATGGCTGGCGTTTGTCCGAAAATGCAATATCCGAATTGCTCGTAAAATTTGAACTGCGTGTAATTATACCCTCACTTCCCCTGGCGCCACAGGCTGCTTTCACAACCCCCTGCTGAGAAAGGTCGCGGCTTGGCGCGGCGCCGGTTTGGACAAAGAAAAAGGCCCCATTGTAACGAGATGGGGCCTTTTTCATGGAAATCGCCGGCCTTGCTATGAGCATATGGACTATCTCGCCATCTCCGATTCCATTTTGACCCAGTTTTCGGCAGCCTTGCGGAGGTTTTTGGACTTATCCTTTTCAAACATCTGCTTGACTTCGGTGGTGTATTGCAACACCAGGTGGCCATCGATGATCTCCCACGTATCGATTTCGACCGGGAACAATACCCCGATGGAAACACCGAAGGCACAATAACCACCGAAAGCCGGCAGGTATTTTTCCGGCTCCTTTTCAAAGGCGGTCTTGTTTTCCTCGGACGCAAAGACAAACTTGTAACCGCCATATTCGGTCAGAATGGCAGGATTCCCTTTCATTGGCTTGCCGGCGGCATGAAAAGCCACCGGATCATAGCCTTGCAACGCGATTTTTCCAAACGGGTCGGCGTTTAAGACTCGCTTCATCGAAAAATCCTTTCATGTTGAGGGGAAATGGACATCCGACGACCACGAAGAAAAAGAATGAGCCGGGTCGTTGAAAGCAATATTTGATTTTGTGCGGCCATGGGCCAAGAGGGCACTGTAGCAGGTATCCTCATCAAGCTGTTTCATAGGGGGAATTGTAGCAGGATTTGGGCGAGAAGACTCGCCAGATTCGGACATTGACTTGAGAGTCATGACAAAGGGAACCGGCCGGCAGATTCATTCTCCATGGATCGATGACGGACTGCTGGTGTCCGACATGCCCAGGGGACAGGGAAGGCTGGCGTTGCTCACCCGCTTTACAACAAAAAGGGAACGCGCCAAATATGGATGGGGTGCGCGCCATATTATTTGGTGCGATAGTGAAACCCGTGCCACATGATATGGCACGATACTGCAACGCTGAGTCGAAAGACATGAAAACGTCATGCCGAAACAGGTTCGTCCCGAAGAACTGGATCACATCGTAGCCGCAGTCGGCCGCCACCCGGAAGGCGTCGGTTTAGAGGGCCTCTTCGCCCACCCCGGGCTTGACCCATCCCGTCGTACTCTGCAGCGCCGGATGGCGCAATTGGTGGTCGAGGGTCGACAGTTTGCCCCGCCAACTACGGTGAGGATGCCTGCTCTCTCGCCGCCCATCGTAGCTGCCGAACCTGGATTGAGTACCTCCGTTAAGACTGNNTTGACAATTGGCAAAGATTGCCATAGGGTGTAGTCATCACCCGATAAAAAGGAGAGCCCCATGGCGACGATGAATATTTCATTGCCCGAGCAGATGAAGAAATGGGTCGAGGAATGTGTGCAGTCCGGGAGGTATGCCAATGCCTCGGACTATGTGCGGGACCTGATTCGGAGAGACCATCTCAAGCTGGAGGAATTAAGAAGGGCCTTGATTGAGGGAGAAAATTCCGGCCCCTCTACGGGCTTGGACATTGAAGCCTTCATCGCGGACAAGAAGAAGTCCCTTTCCGTATGAGCAGGGTCACCTTAACGCCCAA
>DNUE01000072.1:0-9180 GCA_003508005.1 Desulfobulbaceae bacterium | reverse complement strand
GGAATCGATATTGTGCGGATATTGCACCAAAAAATGGATTTCAACCGGCATCTTTAGAAGAATCACCTTCCCGAAAAACCTATGAAACCGGGATAGATCTAATTTTAGAAGGATCTGTCACGGATTTGCGCGGGTATGCTATTGCATCTTGGCCTTGGCAGGATCCACATGCCAGATGGTGATGTGATAGTGGGGACCCTCTACGCCGGGGTGGCCGGGTTATGGGGTTATATCGCCGCTGTCGCCCTTTTTTCAATGGTAACGCCAACGAGTGCTAAAATAGGAAAAAACCGCACGTTGGGATGGACAGCCGCGATGGAGACGCACATGAAAGCCCGGCGACCGGAGCAGGCCCGAGAACTCGAAGAACTGCCGAACATCGGCAGGGCGATTGCCGCCGACCTGCGCGCCGTCGGCATCATGGAGCCGCTGCAGCTGGCCGAACAAACGCCGCTGTCCGTCTATCTCCGCCTGGCCGCCGTCATGGGAAAGCGCCCGGACCCCTGCGTACTCTATACCCTGCTGGCGGCCAGGCATTTTCTCGACAGCGGCGAAGCCCGCCCCTGGTGGCTGTTCACGGCCGAGGGGCGCCGCCTGCTGCGAGATGCGGAAAGGTGAGGCGTTATGGCTACCCAGAAGATCACCCCGTTTCTTTGGTTCGACAAACAAGCGAAGGCCGCGGCCGAGTTCTATGTATCCGCCTTTGGCGGCGACTCGGCGGTGACAAGCGTGACGCCCATTGCCGATACGCCTTCGGGCGACGTGGAGTTGGTGGGTTTTCGGCTCCTCGGCTACCAGTTCACGGCCATCAGTGCCGGCCCCGCCTTCAAGATCAATCCGTCGGTGTCGTTCTTCGTCAACTTCGACCCGTCGCGGCGCCCGGACGCGAAAGAGGCGCTGGATGCCCTGTGGGGCAGACTGGTCGAGGGCGGTGCCGTGTTGATGCCCCTCGACAGCTATCCCTTCAGTGCCTGCTACGGCTGGGTTCAGGATAGATTCGGCGTCTCCTGGCAGCTGATCCTCTCCGATCCGGAAGGCGAGCCGCGGCCGAATATCGTTCCGTCATTGCTGTTTACCAAAGAGGTCAGCGGCAAGGCCGAAGCGGCGATGAAGTTCTATCTCTCCGTCTTCCCGGACGCCCGCGAGGGCCTCGTCGCCCGTTACGGCCCCGGCCAGGAACCGGACCGGGAAGGAACAGTGATGTTCGAGGATTTCATGCTGGCAGGGCAGTGGTTCGCGGCGATGGACTCGGCGCACCCCCACGACTTTTCCTTCAACGAAGCGGTTTCGCTGGTGGTCAACTGCGAAACCCAGGATGAAATCGACTATTTCTGGGAGAAGCTCTCTGCGGTGCCGCAGGCCGAGGAGTGCGGCTGGCTCAAGGACAGGTTCGGACTCTCGTGGCAGATCGTGCCGGCGAAACTGGCCACGCTGATGGCAGGCACCCCCGAACAGCGCGCCCGCGTGACCCGGGCTTTTCTGAAGATGAAGAAATTCGACATGGCGGCCCTCGAACGGGCCTGTGCAGGGCAGGAATAGGCCGCACAGGCCTGCTCATTGTCGGACATCATTCCTTGACCACCACCCGCGGCTGGATGCTTTTCGACAGTTTTTGGTGCATGGCCCGGGTCGGTACGAACGGGGGATCGAAGGGCGGTTGACCGTACTGGCGGAGAATCTTCTGGCCGCCCTCCGGATTCAGCAGATAGGCCAGAAAGGCTTCGGCCGCCTCGCGGTTGGGCGCGTTTTTGGGCATGGCGATGCCGTAAGCCACGAACTGTCCGATGCGATGGATGAAAGTACCCGGCTTTTCTCCGGAAACGCGCACCCGGGCTTGGTGGTAGAAGGCGTCATGGGCAACGTTGGCCAGGTTGATGTTGTCGTCGAGGCTGATGAACTTGAGTTTGTGTTGCAGGGCCAGGGAACGATAGCTCCAGGCGTAATCCAGGTCGCCGTTCTGCACCATGAACGTCAGGCTGGCGGCGTGAAAGATGATGAGTTTGCCCTTGGGGGCGGCCTGCACCTCTGCCGTGAGTGTCATGCAGCACAGCAGCAATCCGGCCATCCCCAAAATCCAACCTGCCCGTTTCAGCATGCCAAGCCATCCTTTCCGGCGATAGTGCCGACATCCTCGCCACCGACGGGCGGCGGGGCCGGCGAAAGTTAAAACAGTCGTGCCACTTTGGCTTCAAAACCCAGATGGACGCGGTCTCCTTCGCCGAAGCCCTGTTCCTGCAAGGTCCGGCGATCCAGCAGGGCCTTGAACCTGGCGTCAAGGCAACGGACGCCGATTTCACACCCGAGTCCCGTCGATTTACGTGCCTGACGACTTCGGCGCCACTGTGCTTCGCAGGACGATCCAAGTTGAAATAGTTTGATTCCCACGTCTCGAGCAAGTTGTTGACTGCTTCGGAAGGAACCCTGTTGCTGGTCATTTACCCGGTTTTCCTGCTATGCCCGCAACCGCGCCGGTCGCTTGAATCGTGAATATTAAACGACTATTTCATGTTAGGATTCACTCCTCCGTTCGCATTGAGAACCTAACAGACAAAGCCAACCGCCAATGAACCAATCAAGTCCCCGTTGCCGGCCAATATGAAAGACAGCCTGGATCTGATTTTTTCTGTACTGAAATACTGTCCATTTGGTAGATTTTGTGCGATGCAATGGCGGGTCGGTTTGGTACGGTATTTTGGAGGATCGAATTGCTGGAGGGTCATTATGAATAGGCATAACCTCACCTTCGACAAATTGGGGTGTTTTTTGCACTTAGGTACGCTGCGGTGACGAGAGCAATTGCATCAATGCAGCAGTTGGTGAGTTTTTGCGACACCATCAAATTTTGGGTATTCCCTTAATGCTCAAGCATGGCGAGGATTGCCTGTGAGACGGAGCGTAACAAGCCGGATACTCTGGTCATCCCTTGTGGTGGCCGCCTTCCTGGCGGTTGTCCAGAATGCTTGTGCCGACATGGGGCAGATCCGTGCGAGTGATGCTGCCATCCGCGAGGACTCGCAGAAGGCGATCATCCTTCACAACGGAACGGAGGAGGTCCTGATCCTCGGCACCGACCTCAAGGGGGACCGGACAACCGGCATCCTTCGCTTCATTCCCTTTCCTTCCGAACCCCGGATCACGAAGGCACCGGAAGAGACCTTTGACATCCTGGCCGAGGTGATGAAGAAACACCGCCTGCAGTTCCTGATGGCCAGCAAGGGAGGCGGCACAGAAGGCGCATCCGTGGAGTTGCTCCTCCACGAAAAACTTGGCTCCCACAAAATGACCCTCATCAAGGTGAATGATGCCGCCCAGTTCAGGGCGTGGGTGAACACCTATTTCGAGAAGAAGGGGCAGCCCGCCAACCCGTGGCCGCTGCCTGGGGAGCAGATTGAGGTGGATCTCGAGGAGAGGAGCCACGACACACCCTGCCTTGGCGGGCAGGAACACTCAGATCACCGCGACGGGGAGATGTCAAGATGACACACAAGGGGCAAGTGACGCCGGGAGGCCTGACGGTTCTGCAGGCAAAAATCGGCATCGTCGTGGTGGCACTGTTTCTGCTGTTCGGACTGGGGTTCGGCTTTGTCGTTCTGCAGGAGGCTCCCGACTCCGAAATCGGCTTGAAACTCCTCATCGGCCTGTTCTTCCTCGTCTGGGTCGTGGCCTGCCTGGCGATCATCGTCTTTTACGTCAGGATGTTGTCAAAGCGGGCATCCCCAACCGACAGCTCCCTCATCGATATTCACTTGGAAAAAACCAGTGGCTTTGATGAGCGCCTGCGCGCCCTGGAGGCCCTGAAAAACGATGGCCTGCTCTCGGAAATGGAATACCGGGCCAAGCGCGAGCAGATAATGAAGCAACCGTGGTAATGGCACCTGGCGCTGGCTTTTGGGACGACATGGGTGATTTCTCGCGACAGCCCGGTAGGGAATTGAGGCGGTTGCCGCTGATGCTCGGCAAATTGCTGGGAGGCATGGCAGCGGTCATCGGGTTCGGAATGGCGTCCTGGGTTGCGACCCACGGGAAAGGCGGGGATGTCTGGCCGCCGCTTTTGGCAGCGGTTGCAGGACTTGCGGTCTTCATGGTTTCGGAGAGGCGGCTGGCCAAACGAGCGCCCTCGACCGGAGCGCCTCCGTTGTCGCCCGTCGAGATGAAGAGATCGAGTTTTCTGGCCTGGTTGTTGCTTTTGCTGTTTGTCATAGTCTTATTGCTTTGCATCCAGTTATTCCTGCAGTGAACCGACTCGACAATTCTTGGCGCCCAAGTCGACAACTATTTAAGAAAGCGAATGGATCATGCCAAAGACATTAAAAATCATCCTGGTCATCGTCATTATTGCCATCGTGTGGGGAATTCTGGCCTCCATTGATGCCGGTCCGGCAGGTTTCGGGGTGATCCTTTCCTCGCTGGCTCTGCTGGATGTGGTCACGGGGGAGTTTAAGGGGAACAACAAGCTGGTCTGGCTGATAGTCTGTCTTGCAGGGCTGGCCTTTGCAACCGTTGCCCTTGGCAGCGTCATGATGACGACACCCACGGCGAACGGCAAACAGCCTCTGTATGTCCTGGCAACTACTGTCGCCATACTCCTTCCATTCGCCTATTATCTGGTCGGCAGGGGGCAAAAAATTGGAAATACACATCGAGAATAGGAAGTCCTTATGAGACAGCCTTGTTCTTCAAACAAGACAGCCGGGCTGAAGTTCGGCTTGAGGGTCGGCTTCATTCTCGTCATTGCGGCCTGCCTCTTTCTCTCCCAGAGGGGTATTGCGGTCGCGGAACAGGCGGTCTCCGAAGAGGCTTTCAGGTATTTCACCCGTGGCCTGGCGGCGGTGGAGATGGCACGCTCCATCTCTGATTTCGAAGCCGCCGCCCGGGAGATGGAAAATGCCAAACGGGCAGCGCCGCAGTGGCCGGATGTCTACTACAATCTGGGCTTGATCTATGAGAAGGCCGGCAATTACCAGGCGGCAATCGACAATATGCATGCCTACCTGGAGATCGCGCCCGGGGCTGCCGATGCCGCTCAGGTTCGCGAGGCGATCTATCGCTGGCAATATCTGCACCAACGAAATGACGTCGGCGGAATCTGGAAGGCCGATGTATCGGCTTCTCAGGTATCCTGCTCACCGACCACCTACCTGGTCACTGGCGACACGATACTGTTCAGCGGATTTCTTATCGATGACCTGCAACTCGAGATAACTAACGGCCCTGATGGCAACCGGGGACGTATTCTGAGCAGCAAATTCCGGTATGGACACCTTCTTAAGGATGCGCCCTTTGCTCCGGTCAGACGGGAAGGGGAAGCCGTCATGATCGACAAGGCGTTCATGTATACCTGCGCGGCGAATGTCCAGCCTTCCCTGTGCCCCTGGGAAGCTACGTTCACCCTGCGTCAAATCGCCGAAAACATTTTGGAGGGGGAATTATCTGCCGGCGGCTTCGGTCGGAATATGGATTTAAGAACCACGAGAAAGCAGGATGGATACCATCAATGTTCGGGCCGGATTGTTCTGAAGCGGGTCGGTCGGTAATACGGAGAGTGATCATGAAATATGCAATCATCATTGGCCTGCTCATCCTGTCTGCCGTCGCGCAGGACGTTCGGGCCCTGGACGAACCGATGCTTGTCGAGTGCCGGTCGCAACTGGAGATGTGGCGAAACGACCGCATCACACCCGGCCTTGCCGAAAAGGCCATGCAGATGGAATGCCCGGACCCTTACGCCCGAGTCATGCCTGTGTTCAAGAAGGCAACGTCTTCAAGCCCAAACGGCAGCCATCAGAGTTATGGGTCATCCCGGGACGACGAGGAGAGAGCGCGCCAGGAGAGGGAAAGACTAGCAAGAGAGCGGCTCGAAACAGAGCGGCAGCAGGCCTTCGACAAGGCAAAGCAGCAGTTGCTGCACTCCATCAAGGGGGGCAGTTCGGGGACCCCCGGCCTGGGGCTGAAAACCGCCGGATCGGCCGGTCAGGGGCTGGCCCTCAAGTCCGGCACCCCGCCGGTTGTTACTTCGACCGCTCAGGCCAGCACCGCCGTTCGCCAGGAACAGCATGCGTTTGATAACACGCAGGCTGAGTGGCTGCGAAGACAGCAGGAATTGATCCGGCAATCCGTTGCCTATGACAACAAGTGGCGCAACGAAGTACTGGCCTCCATCAAGGCGATCCGGGTGCCGAATCCCGCGGCTCGTCCCAAGGAATTGGAGGATCTGCGCCCCGGTGATGTGCTCCTGATCGGGCCGGATGATTCATCCATCGCCGGTGCGATCAAGAGGGCTGACCCGCTTTACCGGGCGCTCGATTCCCTGGTTTCCCCCACCAATGTTTCCAGTGAGGAGTTGAGGTATGGGAAGGCCTCACATGTTCTGACCTTTGTCCGGAAGGTCAAGGAAGAGCTGCTGTTCCTGGACCATACCCTGGAAGGGAGCCGGATCATCAACGAGGTGGAGTTGATACGCCGGTACGGCAATCGCCCGGTTTACATCGCCAAGCCCCAGGCGCAGGTCGATGGCAGGAAACTCTGGGAAGTCGCCCGCGAAGCCGCCCTGCAGAGGGCGTCGGATTACGGCCTGCTGGGCAGCAGCGTGGTGTGCTCGGAGCGGGCGGCGATTGCGGTGGCCAAGGCGACCGGTGTTGCCATGGACAAAAAGCGGCATCTTTTCGGCCTGGGAGCCGTTGATATCACGCCGGCCGACTTTTTCGATGACAAGCATGTCGGCAAATTCTTCCTGGTGTCGACCCGGCCGATTGTCCTGAGGGGGAGGTAAGCATGCGGTTTCCGGAATTGCTGATGACCGTGACGTTGTGCATGCTTGGTTTTGCTGTTCCGGCCCTCGCGCAGGTGCCCGTGGGTGAGCAGGCCCGGCGCCACTTCGATCGCGGCACGGCCGCCGTGGAAATGGCGGAAACACAAAGCGATTTTGCAGCTGCTGCCAGGGAATTCGAGGAAGCTGTCCGCCTGGCGCCAGACTGGCCGGACGCCCACTACAATCTCGGCCTGGTTCGCGAGAAGCTCGACGATCTTGAAGGTGCCGTCTCCAGCCTCAACCGCTACCTGGAACTGGCACCCGGTGTTGCCGACGCTGCCGCGGTCCGGAGCCAGCTCAACAAAATCGAGTACAAACGGGACAAGCGCGACGAGATGAAGCAATTTTTTGATATTCTGGCCCGACCGAACCACTCGAAGACCCTTGTTCAGGAGGAAGGTTCATGTTTGCAATGGACAAAGAACATGGTTTTATCGGGAAAGAAGATATTGATTATCAACAAGGTTAAACAAATGTATAATTTCAAAGACATGCGTGATTATGCGAGTGATTATTTCGAGGTTAATTTTGAAAAAAAGAAATATGAATATAAGGCAACACATTATAACTGCACAAAAGAAGTATCAAGAACCTTGAATATTTCACCATACTGTCCATCGGACTCTATAGTTTCTGGAGAAGTATTGTCTTTTTATCCGATCACATTAAAAGAAGAAATATTAGTTATAGACAGCTCGACAAAAAACCAGTTCAAGTGTAGTCAAGTATGGGAAGTCCGTGAATAAAAAACTGCCATTTTCCTCTTAACGGCAAATGAAGCGCACATGGCCTCAAAAGACAACCTCTGGTGAACCAAATCACGATCCTCTTCGAGGGCAGAATGCCGGCCCTTTAACCCGCGAGAGCCATTTACACATAATCCTTTACCAGCCCTAATTCGGGCTGGAACACTCGAAGAGCTGCCGAACATCGGCAAGGCGATTCCGCCGACCTGCGCGCCGTCGGCATCATGGCGCCGCGGCGGAGCGCCAGGCTCCCTGGGTGCTCTACACCCTGCTGGCCGGCACATCTGAACAGCGCGCCCGCGTGACCCGGGCTTTCCTCAAGGAGAAAAAATTCGACATTGCCGCCCTCGAACGGGCCTAGGCCGGGCAACAATAACTTCTCTGGCATTGGGGGGATCTGACTCCTGCGGTCTTGCCGGGGGCTTATTCTGACCGCGGCGGGGCCGGTTTTTCCTGCATGCCGCCGATAATGGCCGAATCGACGGACCGAAGGTGCAAATCGCGCTGCGGAAAAGGAATTTCCACGCCTTCCTCGCGGAACCGGCGGTCGATGTACTGCAGCAGGTCATTGCGCACCAGGAGCCGTTTTTGGGCGTCCGCCATCCAGACACGCAATTCGAAATCCAGGGAACTGTCGCCGAAGGCGACGAAGATGGGAGAGGGTTCCGGTTCTTTAAGAACATCCGGATGCTGCCGGGCCGCTTCGGCGAGGATGGTCAGTACCTTGGGTACATCGCTGCCGTAAGCTACGCCGACGGGAATGACCAATCGACTGCGGGAATTGCTCAGGGTCCAGTTGGTCACCTTCTCCGAAACCAGGAGGGAATTGGGGACGATGAGCTCCGCCAGGTCGAAGGTTTCGACGGTGGTGGAGCGCAGGCCGATCTTGCGCACGGTGCCCCATTCGTTGTCCACCACCACCATGTCGCCGACCTTGATGGGCCGTTCAAAGAGCAGGATCAGTCCGCTGATGAAATTGTTGACGATGTTCTGCAGGCCGAAGCCGATACCGATACCCAGTGCCCCGGCCAGGACGGCGAAGTTTTTCAGGTCGATGCCGGCCATGCTCAGGGCCAGAAAAAAGCCCAGCAACACCACCGAGTAGTGCAGTAATTTCTTGACCGAATCGCGGACGCCGCGATCCATTCGACGACGCGGGAAGAATTCCTCATCCAGCATGGTGCGCAGGAACCAGGAGCAGACCACCGCAGCGTAGATGACGATGGCAAACCACAACAGCATTTTCAGGGACAACTGGCCACTGCCCCACGCAAAGCTGAAGTCGAGCAGGCGGTGCCAGGCCTCACCGACGGTGGGGAACAGGCGCCAGGCCACCAACAGGTGCAGGCCGGCGTAGGTCAGGATGAAAACCTTGACCAGCCACTCCAGGCGAGCCGTCAGTTCGGCACCGTGGACCCGAAAGAACCGCCGTTGACGAAACAGACCGTATTGCAACACCAGGGCCATGCCACCGACCCCGAGGCGCAAGGTCATGGCGGTGAACAGGCCGATGAAGATGCTCGCCAGAGAGCTTTCCAGCAGTCGCGCCGCCAAGCTGACGAAGCCGCCGAATTGGGCCAGCAGGGCCACTCCGAGGAGCAGGGCGCCCAGTTTCAGCAGCAGGGT
>DNUE01000092.1:2000-2849 GCA_003508005.1 Desulfobulbaceae bacterium | reverse complement strand
GCGAACATGAAGAACATACGGATCTGTATCCGGCCTTCGCCACCGTGGCCGACCAGGAAGGCTTCGCCGAAATCGCCGCCGTTTGGCGCGCCATTTCGGTGGCGGAGAAACAGCACGAAAAGCGTTACCGCGACCTGCTGGCCAACATCGAAAGCAATCGCGTATTCGAGCGCTCCGATAAGGTAGTCTGGCGCTGCCGCAACTGCGGCTACCTGCATGAAAATCACAAGGCCCCCGAACTCTGCCCGGCCTGTGCCCATCCCAAAGCCCACTTCGAACTGCTGGGCGAAAACTGGTAAGGCAGCGTTTGATGCAACACGACTGATTGCCTTTCATATAACAGCAGAGGGCCGCCTGTCCGTCGGGCTGCCCTCTGTGCCATGCTCCATTTGACAATTTCCGCCCTTACGGTTAGAGTCCAACTACCAGCTGGATTGTCTCCCTTCCGATCAGCGACCGGTTCATTTCGGTACTGCTCGGGAGGGTTTCGTTTTTTGCGCAATCAGCAAGATTGCCAAGGAGGCCGACCATGGAACAGAAGCAGGTTTTCCTCACCGAATACGATCACGACCGACTGCTCGAACTGATCGAATCCGCCAAGGAATATTATGCCCGGGATCAAGACTACCTTGAGCAACTTGAAGAGGATCTCAGCCGCTGTCGATTGGTGGATTCCAGATCCATTCCCGCCGACGTCGTGACCATGAATTCCCGGGTCAGAATCAGGGATCTGGACACCGACAAGGAGATGGAGGTCACCCTGGTTTTTCCCCAAAAAGCCAACCTGGAGGCGGGCCGCCTGTCCATTCTGTCCCCCATCGGTGCGGCCATCCTGGGCGGGGTTCAGGG
>DNUE01000092.1:633-1908 GCA_003508005.1 Desulfobulbaceae bacterium | reverse complement strand
TTTTATGGTGCCCAGAGCCGGAATCGAACCAGCGACACGTGGATTTTCAGTCCACTGCTCTACCGACTGAGCTATCTGGGCAAGTCGAAATCCGTTTATAAAGAATTCACTCCGACCTGTCAAGCAAAAAACCCGCACCTTGACATCCCCGCCCCGGCCTGCCTTTGCCACATTGAATTGTCGTGTTATTATTGACAGTATATGTGCCCGACAAATTAAAAGGAATTTTCAAAATGTCCGATTCCCACCCAGCACCAGACGCAGCGACGCCCTTTGCCCTCCGGGACTGCGCTCTGATCACCCTTTCCACCGGCTTTCGTGCTCAGAACCTGCGGGAGTTCAGGGAAGGGCTGACGCAGGTTCCGGTGGACAGCATCGCTCATCATTTCTGGGGGCGCCTGCTGCAACCTCTGTTTGACGAACCGGAATACAGCAATGATTTCGCCTCCTGGGCCTATCGGGGCCTGCATGACAAACCCCTGGCAGAACGGCTGAGCATGATTTTGCCCACCGACTTTGATTGCGAGGAGGATTTGCGCCAGGAACTGCTCGAGGTGGTGGAAGAACGCCTGGATGAAAGCGAGCTGATACCCTGGGCACGGGCCGACCAGTGGTTTTATTTCCTGCGTTCTCAACTCATTTCCTTCGATAGTGGCATGGAGCTGGAAGATCCGGGGGATCTCGCCGCCTGCCTGCCAAATTTGTCCACGGGCAGCATCTTCTACCACTTTATCGATGCCCGCAACCGTACTGCCGAGCGCTGCGACGATTTCAGCGCCTGGCTGATGAGTTGCGGCGCCCCCTTTGAGGAATTGGCGCGTCGGCTGGGCGATTTCGATCCCTATTTTTCCTCCCTGCGCGAAATTCGTCGAACCATCGCCCGCATTGCCCAGGATTTTTTCGAGGAGCTGGCCTGATGGAACAGCCGAAACACGGGACAAATGCCGACTTCCTCGGACGCTATGCAACCGCGGCCGGAACGGGAGTCATTCACCACCTGCAGCAGCTGGCCGAACCTTTGAAGGGCGCCCGGGTCATCCACGTCAATTCAACCCGCGAAGGCGGGGGCGTCGCGGAAATCCTGCAGAAACTGCTGCCCCTGAAACAGGCTCTCGGCATGGATGCCCGCTGGGAAGTCATCAGTGGGTCACCCGCCTTTTACGAATGCACCAAGAGCTTTCACAATGCCCTGCAAGGCACCCAGACCAGCATTACCGACTCCCTGCTGGAAACCTATCGGCAGACCAACGCCGATACGGCGGAGAAACTGCGCCC
>DNUE01000092.1:0-540 GCA_003508005.1 Desulfobulbaceae bacterium | reverse complement strand
CTCCCTATGACGCCAGCATCTTTTCCCTGCCGGAGTTCGCACAACCGCTGCCGCATCCCCAATACATTATCGCGCCGAGCATCGATCCCTTAAGTGAAAAGAACCGCGATCTGCCCGCAGCCGAAGTCGACAACATTTATGAGCGGTTCGGATTGGACCCCGATCTGCCCATCATTCTTCAGGTTTCGCGTTATGATCGTTTCAAGGATCCCGTCGGCGTGATTCGCGCCTTCAAGCTGGCGGCACGGCTGACCCCCATGCAACTGGTGCTGGCCGGCGGGGAGGCAACGGACGATCCGGAAGGAGCCGCGGTGCTTCATGAAGTCCGGCAGGCGGCCGGCAATGATCCCCGCATCCATGTGCTGCTGTTGCCTTCCGACGCTCACCGCGCCATCAATGCCCTGCAACGGGCCGCCACCATCGTCGTGCAGAAATCCCTGCGGGAAGGCTTCGGCCTGACGGTGACGGAGGGCATGTGGAAGGGCAAGCCGGTCATCGGCGGTGATACGGGGGGTATTCGTCTGCAGGTTTTTGACCAGT
>DNUE01000006.1 GCA_003508005.1 Desulfobulbaceae bacterium | reverse complement strand
ATGGAATTTGAAACCGTTATCGGGCTGGAGATCCACGCCCAACTCAAGACCGAATCCAAGATCTTCTGCGGCTGTTCCACCACCTACGGAGCGCCGCCCAACACCCATACCTGCCCGGTCTGCCTGGGGTTGCCCGGCACCCTGCCGGTGCTCAACAGAAAAGTGGTGGAATTCGCCATCAAAATGGGGCTGGCAACGGGGTCAACCATCAATAAATTCAACCAGTTCGCCCGTAAAAACTACTTTTACCCGGATCTGCCCAAGGGCTATCAGACCTCCCAGTTTGACCTGCCCATCATCGAGCATGGCCAGGTGGAGATCGAGGTGGACGGCCGAAAACGGGAGATCGGCATCACCCGCATGCACATGGAAGAGGATGCCGGCAAGCTCATCCATGACGAGCGCGAACCCGTCTCCTATGTGGATCTCAACCGCACCGGCACCCCGCTGCTGGAGATCGTCTCCGAACCCGACCTGCGTTCTCCCGAAGAGGCCGCCGCCTATCTGCGCAAGATCCACGCCATCCTCCGCTATCTCGACATCTGCGACGGCAACATGCAGGAGGGGAGCTTCCGCTGCGACGCCAACATCTCCCTGCGCCCCATGGGCGAGTCCAAGCTGGGCACCCGCACCGAGCTCAAGAACATGAACTCGTTCCGCAATGTGCAGAGCGCCCTGGAGTACGAGGTGCGACGGCAGCGGGACATCCTCATGGACGGCGGCTCCATCGCTCAGGAGACCCTGCTGTGGAACCCGGACCGCAACTGCACCGAGTCCATGCGCGGCAAGGAAGAGGCGCACGACTATCGCTACTTTCCCTGCCCCGACCTGGTGCCCGTCGAGATTGACGACGCCTGGATTGCGGCCGTCCGCACCACCCTGCCCGAGCTGCCGGACGAACGGCGGCAGCGCTTCATCGCCGATTACGGGCTGCCCGAGCACGATGCCGGTCTGCTCACCGCCTCCCGCGAACTGGCCGACTACTTTGAAAAGGCGGCTGCCGCCTGCAATCAGGCCAAGAAGGTCTCCAACTGGATCATGACCGAACTGACGAGGGAGCTGAAAGGGGAAGAACTCTCCACCTGCAAGGTGAGCCCCGAACACCTGGGCGCGCTCATCACCATGGTGGAAGCGGGCACCATCAGCGGCAAGATCGCCAAGGCGGTCTTTGTGGAGATGATGGCAAGCGGCAAGTCGCCGGAGGCCATCGTCCGGGAACAGAATCTTGGCCAGGTCTCCAATGAGGGAGAGCTGCTGACCATCGTCCGGCAGATTATCGCCGACAACCCCGGCCAGGTGGCGGACTTCAAGGGCGGAAAGACCAAGCTGATGAGCTACTTTGTCGGCCAGCTCATGCAGAAGACCAAGGGCCAGGCCAATCCGGCGCTGGCCAACAAGCTCTTTACCCAGGAACTGGCGGGGTAAACATCCCGGTGGACAAGGACGAGTGGCAGAAAAAAGGAGAAGGACACCGCCAGCGGCTGCGGGATCGTTTTCTTGATCGCGGCCTCGACGGCTTCTCCGACACCGAGGTACTGGAACTGCTGCTCACCTTCGGCACCCCGCGCAGTGACTGCAAGGAGGCGGCGCGCCAGGCCCTGGCCGAATTCGGCTCCTTTGCCGCCGTCTTCGAGGCCTCCATCCCCGCCCTGCAGAAGATCCCCGGCATCGGCCCGAAAAACAGCTTCGCCATCCACTTTGTCCAGGGAGTCGCCCGCCGCTACTTGAAGGAGCGGCTTCAAGGCAAACGCTATCTCCACTCCTCCAGCGAGGTCAGGGAGTATCTGCTCCACTCCATGCGGGGGTTGAAGAAGGAGGTCTTCACCGTTATCTACCTGGACTCGGCGCACGCCATCATCGACTCCGAGATCATCGCCGAGGGCACCATCAATGTCAACACCGTCTATCCCCGCGAGCTGATGAGCCGGGCCTTGGAACAAAACGCCGCCGCCCTCATCGTCGCCCACAATCACCCCTCCGGCAGCCTCGATCCCTCGCCCCAGGACCGCCACCTGACCCGCACCCTGTGCCTGCTCTGCTCTCTGATGCAGATCCAGCTCCTTGACCACCTGATCATCGGCGACGGCAGCTACTCCTTTGCCGATCAAGGGCTGATGAGCGACATCCAGCAGGAATGCCGGGAACTGGCGCAGAAACTGCGATGACCCCGCTGAACGTGACAAGCGCCTTTCGCAGATTATTTTCTTGTAAAAAAACAAGAAAATAATCTGTAAGGCACTAACGCGGAATGAACCCCGCAACCCAAGGCAGAAGGTAGAAGATAACGGTCCGCCTGCTGTTTCTGTCCACCTTCAGTTGGTGGATGCGCTATCGCTTATCCACCCTACTGGAATTTTTTGAAATTTGAAAAGTAGGGTGGATAAGCGGTAGCGCATCCACCACAGGGCTGCTATTTTCTTCTATCTTCAGCCTGTTCTCCTGATAATTTTTTAAAAAATGCTGTCTGAATTTCTTGTTTTTTTTGACAGGAGTTCAGGCGTAAGGCACTAAAAATCCCGGCCCATGTCTTCACTCTATATCCACATCCCTTTCTGCCTCTCCAAGTGCCCCTACTGCTCCTTTGTCTCCTATCCGGGCATGAGCGGATTGCACCGCCGCTATGCCGCAGCCCTGCTGCGGGAGGCGCAAGGACTTCAACAAAATGGTGGAGTTGCGCCGCTGTCCACCCTGTTTCTGGGCGGCGGCACCCCGACCATTCTTGACGGCGAGGTTCTGGCGGATATTGTCACCGGCTGCACGGAACTCTTTGGGCTGGCCGACGGGGCCGAGATTTCCATCGAGGCCAATCCCAAGACCATTGACCTTGACAAACTGAGCCTGCTGCGCCGAAGCGGCGTCAACCGGCTCTCCATCGGCGTGCAGTCCTTCAATGACCGGGAGTTACAGCTTCTTGGCCGCCCCCATGGCGCGGGCGACGCCGTTCAAGGCCTGCGGCTGGCGCAGGCTGCCGGTTTCACCAATATCAGCCTCGATCTGATGTACGGCCTGCCCGGCCAGACCCCCGGCTCATGGCGCGACTCCCTGGAACAGGCCATCTCCCTTGCGCCCACCCACCTCTCCCTCTATGAACTGACCATCGAACCGGGCACTCCCTATTTTCAGCAACAGACGCAAGGCCTGCTGGAATTGCCGGACGAAGAGGCCCTCACGGAAATGGATCATCTCACCGCCACCCTGTGCCGGGAGGCAGGGCTCATCCAGTATGAAATCTCCAATTACGCCCGTCCCGGATTTGAATGCCGGCACAACATCAACTACTGGCAAAACGGCCCCTATCTGGCGTTGGGGGCCGGAGCCGTGGCCTGCATGGATGGCTGTCGCCGCCGGTCAACCAGCGATCCGCTGCGCTACTGCGAGCTGATCGAATCGAGTCAGTCAGCGATTGTGGAAGAGGAGCGTCTGGAGCCCGAGGCCTCCTTGCGGGAGACCGTGGTCATGGGGTTGCGCATGGTGGACGGGGTGTCACGGGAGGATCTGCGGAAGCGGTATGGGTGGGATGTGCGGGATTACTATGGGAAAGCCCTGACCCGCCTTGTTGACCAGGGACTGCTGGAGCTGACGACAGGCCGCCTGCGCCTGACCGCCAGAGGCCGGAAGTTTGCCAATCAGGTGATGGCTGAGCTGGTGTAAGAAGCGCCGCTTATTAATTCTACTTTGTCACATTGTTTTACCATTGTATCCCGCAACCCTTTAACCCCCCTTAATCCCCCCTAAATCAGGGGTGGTCAGGGATAGGAGTGGTTAAGCGGTTGCTGTTTCAGGTAATCTAACAAAATAGAATTAAGCCGCTTCGTCTTTTTCCACCTGCTCCAGGGCGCTGAAATTCAGGGTTGCGTGCACCGTGAACAGGGGAAACAACAGGGCCATGAGAAAGATATTCAAAAAGGGCACCAGACTGACCACCGCCGGCAGAATACCCAGATGCAGGGTAAGGCTGCCGTGTCGGCGCAGCCAGCCCATCTTGCGGCCCAAATTCCAACGGCGGCGGGATGAGGGGTAATCGACAAACATGAGCGCCGAATAGCAGGTATAGAAAAAAAGAACGGCAATCTGGCCGAAAAGGGGAATAAAGCCGACGGCAAGGGCCGCCACGGTGACGACCAGCCCGAGAGCGCTGATCTTCACCCCTTCCAGAAGATCGGTCAAGATTCCCTTGAAGCTCAAGGGCGCATCATTCTGAAAGGCATTCCCGAAATACTTCTTTTCCGTGGCGCTGCTCAGGAAAATATAGCCGGGGGCGCTGAGGGTATAGGCCAGCATAAAGGCCATATAAAAGGCGACAACGCGGGTGACGAGAAAAAAGGCCCACTTCATCGCCTGCCAGCCCAGATGTTTCAACCAGCCCCAGATGCCAACGGCCTCG
>DNUE01000074.1 GCA_003508005.1 Desulfobulbaceae bacterium | reverse complement strand
GGTGGCGGTAAGATTCAGCGCCCTGGAGTTGTTGACGATCATGAGGATCATCTGGTGCATGGCATGGCCCTGATTATCCCAGGTAAATTCGAGAAAATGGGCGGGCAGGCCATCAATGGTCTCGGGGCCTTCAAAGAGTATTCTGAAACCGGGCAGTTCCCGGGCCAGGGTGGATTTCTGGTTCAGAAGGTAATCGGCCAGGCTCAATCCGACCGGCAAGGATTCGCGGGTGACAACCAGATTCGCACCCTTGGCCGGCACATGATTGGCGGCCAGCATGGTCACACTGTTGTCCTGCCAGTCCCCTTCTCCCAGCGTTAAATAGCCCTCCTGCATTTGATAGTACATGGATTTCTCCTTATAGAACCGTAAATAGCGCATCGCCATGGCGTGTCCGGGGCGCATTCCTTTTGCCATCCACCTCCTGTTGCCCCACCGCTGAATGTGCCGTGGCCACCGGAGCAACGGGCAAGCATGGCGCCTTAGCCTTCATTGAGGTTTATGGTGGGGCTGTTGATGTCGACACTCCCCGGTTGAATGACTACGGTACTTTCGCCGCAAACCAGGGTTATCCTGGACTCGGCCGTTAAAATGATTTCCTTGGCCGATTCCATGGAGGTCCCGCCAACGGTTGTCGTGGTGCTGCCGCCAATGGACTGGTTTTTGCTGTCGAGCACGGTAATGTTCCAGTCCTTCTGGCTGCGCAGATAAATCTCCTCGGCGCCCTTGGCATCGTCGAAGCGCAGTTCATGAAACCCCGGCCCCTGGTGAGTCTTGGTGCGAAAGCCGCTCTGCGTCAGGCTTTGCTCAAGATTGTTGATGGGCATGTTGCGGGCGTTATAGACACTGCCGACCACGATGGGCCGATCTGGATCGCCATCGATAAAGTCGACCAGCACCTCGTCGCCAACCCGGGGAATGAACTGTGCGCCCCGGCCGGACCCGCCCCACGGTTGGGCCACGCGAATCCAGCAACTGCTGCGCTCCTCGGCCTGCCCCGGCGTCCTCCGATCCCAGTGAAAACGCACCCGCACCCGGCCATATTCGTCGGTGAAGATTTCCTGATCCCTCGGGCCGACGACCATGGCGGTCTGGATGCCTTGAACAACGGGTTTGCGGACGACCATGTCCGGCCGAAAAGGTGTCTTGGACGGTATCGCCCAGAAACTGTTTTGATAAAAGGCGCCACCGGCTGCCGTTTCCTCGAAAACCTGAGGTTGTCCCGCGGCATGCCAGACCTGGACCAGCAGGTATTCCCCGTTGAGACCGGGAGTGACATGGTTGCTCAAGGTAAACAGAAAACCGGGAAGCAATCGGCAGGAGGAACTTTTTCCCTGACCCAGGTTCTGCAAGGCATTCAACTGCTCCAGGCGGATGCGGGCCAAATCTTCGCCGCGCGCCTGCTCGACGTGCAGGGCAGGGTAATCGTACACCTCGAAGCGGCTATTCGATGCACCGGAGCCGACATTCAGATCCAGGGAGGGATGCTTGGGATTGAAGTTCTTGTGACGGTAGGCGTTGGGCTGCTGCTCATGGTGAAAGGTGAACTCGGTTATGCATTCCTGCTCGGCGACCAGACCGCCGTGACTGTTGCAGACAATTTCCGGTTTTCCCGGCAGAGGGCGATGCACCCAGGAACCGTCGCCGATGAGCATGACGTGCTTGTCCCGGTCATGCTCGAAAAAATAAAACAGCCCCTCCTCCCGCAGCAACCGATCGATGAAAGCCAGATCACTTTCCCGGTACTGGACGCAGAACTTGCGAAAACGCTTGGAATCGTCCAGCACAAAGCGGTAGCGATCGGAATGGATGCCGCCCTCCTCCAGAACGGTTTCGATGATCTTCTGCAACTGCTGTTCCTGGAAAATGCGGCTGTTGGTGCGTAACGAAAGCTGCCAGAGGGTGGGGACCAGGGTGGCGCTGTAGCAATAGAAATCGCCATGAAGGTGGGTGAAGGCAAAGCTCTGAATTACCCCGTGAACATGCCGATCGGTGCCGCCCGAGAGGGGATCGGGATTGACCAACGTGACCCGGGCCTCCCGCCCGACCAGATCGGCGAAGTCGCCCACCTCCGTAAGGAGGGCCAAATCAAGACTGCAAACAAAGGGAGTGGCAAGACCCTCAAACAAGGAAAAGTCCGACACGCGGAAATCCAGAGATATTCCGTCGATCTCGAAGAACAGCATTTCATGTGAGGCGTTTTGTTTCACATACCCTCCTGATTTTGTTAATTCTTGCGAAAATCTTTACTTTATTTCCTGGTTATGCACTTTACTCAAGCTATATGCTTTCTGAGACCCATCTTGGGTTCAGAAGCTCGCCTCATTGTCAGCGAAGCGTTAGTGAACGGTGGTAGTTGTCGTGATCGACATCGCAATCGGTCCATGAAACGATTACGATAACGCCACAAAACAGCTTCTACTGGAGTCAGGTGCATAACCTGATTTTTAAATTTTTCCAAAACACAAAAAGTGAAAGACATTTCGAAAAACAGCACATCACAGGATTACCACAT
>DNUE01000047.1 GCA_003508005.1 Desulfobulbaceae bacterium | reverse complement strand
GGAGCAGAACTATTTCTTCCGGATGAGCAGGTACCAGCAATGGCTCATCGACCACATCAAGGCCAATCCGGAATTCATCACCCCTGAGCGATACCGCAACGAGGTCCTCTCTTTTCTCAGCGAACCGCTGGAGGACCTCTGCATCTCCCGCCCGACCGCCAGGCTGACCTGGGGCATTCCCCTGCCCTTTGACGACAGGTTCGTCACCTACGTCTGGTTCGACGCCCTGATCAATTACCTGACCGGCATCGGCTATCCGGACGGCGCGGAATTTCAGCACTACTGGGCGGTGGCCGAACACGTCATCGCCAAGGACATCCTCAAGCCGCACGCCATCTACTGGCCGACCATGCTCAGGGCCTTGGGACTGCAACCCTTCAAGCGGCTGCACGTGCACGGCTACTGGAACGTGGACGAAACCAAGATGTCCAAATCCATCGGCAACGTGGTGCGGCCCGGCGAACTGATCGCCGAGTTCGGGGCGGACACGGTCCGCTACTTCGTACTGCGGGAAATGAGCTTCGGCCTGGACGCTTCCTTTTCCGCTGCCGCCATCGTCGAACGCCAGAACTCCGACCTCGCCAATGACCTAGGCAACCTCTTCTCCCGCGCCCTGACCATGCTGGCCAAATATGCCGGCGGCACTGTCCCCGCTCCGGATGAAGCGACCGTGTCCGCGGCTGACCGGGAGCTGACCTCCGCCATGGCGGAGATGGTGATCCTCTACCGCAGGGAAATGGAGCAGTTCAACTTCAGCCGGGCCCTGCAGGAGGTCTGGAAGGTCATCGGCCAGCTGAACCGGTTCATTGTCGCCAACGAGCCGTGGGAACTGGCAAAAAAACCGGAGATGCAGCCGCGCCTGCATTCCGTGCTCTTTATCCTGGCCGAGTCCCTGCGCCTCATCGCTCTGGTCCTGCGGCCGGTCATGCCTGATGCCGCCGCCCGGATGGCCGGCGCCTTGGGCCTGACCGGCGAGCTGGCCGCCGCCACCCTGGACAGCTCCGGCGCCTGGGGTTTGCTGCGGCCCGGCACTGCCCTTGGCGAGGTGGTGCAGCTTTTTCCCCGGCTCGACAAGAAAAGCAAAGCGGAAGCGCCCGGGAGGGAGCCGCAGGAAAAGGGCAAGCCAGCGAAGCCTGCCGCCCCGGCCACTGCCGAGGAGGATGGCCTGATCGGTTTCGAGCAGTTCGGCAAGGTGGAGCTGCGGGTGGCCCGGGTTGTTGCCGCCGAGAAGGTTTCCAAGTCCGACCGGCTCCTGAAGCTCACGGTGCAGGCCCCGGAGGAACGGACTATTGTCGCCGGCATCGCCAAATACTATCAGCCCGAGGAGGTCCTCGGCCGGCTGGTCATTATCGTGGCCAATCTCAAACCGGCCAAGCTCATGGGGATCACCTCCCAGGGGATGGTCCTGGCGGCCAAGAAAACCGACGAAACCGGAAAAGAGATCCTGGTCCTGGCCACGGTCGCGGCCGAGATCGCCCCGGGCAGCCGGGTGGCATAACGGAGGACTCCATGTTGTCAGCATCGCAAAAATCCGCTGCCGACACCGGCACTCCCTCTGACTAATTGTGATCCCGACGGCGGATGGTCCGCGTTATCTTTTTTTGACGAGGTTACCCTATGTTCATGCTGAGCAATTTTCTGCTGGCCCTGGCAAAACTGATCGACTTTGTCCTCAGCGCCTATATCTGGGTGGTCATCGGTCGGGCGGTCATCTCCTGGGTCAGCGCCGACCCCTACAACCCGGTGGTCCGCTTCCTGGTCCAGGTCACCGAACCGATTCTTTCCCGGATTCGCCGGGTCATCCCGACCATGGGCGGCATCGACCTCAGCCCCATGGTCCTGATCCTGGCGATCATCTTTCTCCAGAGTTTCCTGGTGCCCACCCTGAAGCAGATCGCCATGAGTCTGCACTAATCCTGCAATGCCCTATCTTCGCTCCCTGCCGGACGGTTCTCTTCTCCTCAATCTCCTGGTCCAGCCACGGGCAAGCAGAAACGAGCTGGCCGGCCTGCACAACGACGCCCTCAAGCTGCGGCTGACCACCCCGCCGGTGGAAGGCCGCGCCAACCAGGCGGTGATCTCCTTCCTGGCCAAGCGGCTGCACCTGCCCAAATCGGCGCTGACCATCAAAAACGGCCAGCAGAGCCGGGAAAAACAGGTTATCATAAGCGGCTGCGGTGAGCAAACGGCGCGTGAACTCCTGGGAGGGGAAGTTGGAGGACATAAACAACACGAGCGGATGAGGTCCAGCCCATGAGCACAGAAATCGCCACTTTCGGCACCCTGTTTCGCATCGCCTGGGACCAGTACAAGAAGCGGGCGATGCCGCTCCTGGCGGTCCTGCTCATCAGTGCCGTGGCCATCGGCAGCCTGGCGATCGCCCTGGTGCTCTGCGCCACCCTGGGCGGGGCCATGCTGACCCACTTCACCGACGAACGAACAGCGACCTATTTGGTCATCGTCATGGTCTGCGTCCTGCTGCTGGTGCTGATCGCGCTGTTCCTCTGGAGCCAAACCGCCCTCCTCGCCATGGTCGCGAACGAAGATATCGGGATTATCGAGGCGTTTCAGGCCGGCTGGACCTGGCTCTGGCCCATGGCCTGGGTTCTGACGCTTTTCTCCGCTGTCGTGCTCGGCGGCTTTGCCCTGGGAATCCTGCCCGGGTTCCTTTTCCTGGCCTGGTTCGCCTTCTGCATGTTTGTCCTGCTGGAGGAGGACCGCCGGGGCATGGACGCCCTGCTTGCCAGCAAGGAATATGTCCGGGGCCACTGGTGGAACACCTTCGGCAAACTCTTGGTGCTCTGGCTGATCTCGGCGGTTGCCGGCTTCATCCCCCTTATTGGCCAGGTCTTTTCCCTCCTGCTCACTCCCTTTTTCATGCTCTTCCTGCTGGCCATGTTCCGTGATCTCAAGGCGGTGAAAGGGGAGGCGGAGATAGATGCCAGCCCCGGCTGCAGGGTCTTCTGGTGGTTCATGGCGGTGATCGGACTGGCGCTGCCGCTGGCGGTGCTGGCGGCAGCCTTTTTCTCCCTGCTTACCGGCGGGCAGGAATGGATGCATATCCCCGACTCCATGCACGGCAGGTGGCTGTAGCATGCACGGTTGCGCGCAGAAGCCTGCCGGAGTTTCCCAGCCCCACCTGTATTAAAGCGGATCTCTCTGTTTATGGAATACCTTTTGCGGCGCCGTGGCATTGAGGGCTTACTGAGCGGCAACCTGGAAACTCTCCAAAATGAGGGGCGATACATGAAATTGGTTCGATTTCTGCTGCCGATTTTGCTTGTTGGCCTGGCTATCAGTTGCCGGGCGGAATCAAACGCGGTGGCACTGGACCCGGCGCAGGAACAATTCTACTCGCAGTTCCGCTCAGCCATTGACGGGGAAAACGCCCGGCAACTGATCGGCTTGACGCATCCCCAGGCCCTGCAGTGCATCAAGGATGAGGAAAAGGAATATTATTACGGCCTGATTTTGCAGGGGTTGATCCAGATGCTGGGGCGCCAGCAGACGATCAGGGAGATCATGAGCAAGAAAGTCGACCTGCGGGACATCCAGCAAACCTCGGATACCGCCGGCCAGTCCGGCATGAAATGGCCGATCCCCCCGGAGGAACAGCTCATTATCAAGTTCGATAAAGACGGGGCAGAGAACTCGGCCACCATCTTTATCGCCCGGGACCAGAGCCAGTGGAAGTGGGTCCACCTCTGCTTCCAGTAGACGCGGCCACCGCGGCGTGAGCACCGCCGGCCCTTTTAACATGAACCGCCCCGCATAGTATGCCGGGGACAGAATGATTTTCGCGAAAAACAACGCGAAAAAAATTCAGTCCCCTGAAAATTAATCTGTCTCCCGGATTACTTTATCTGTCCCCGGCCAGGATGCTGCCCAGCGGGCCGAGGACCGACCCTTCGCCCACGCTGCCGCCGCGCTGTGGGGCCGCCTGCAGCATCCGCCCGGCCAGGCGGGAGAATGGCAGGGACTGCAGCCAGATCCGGCCCGGTCCCTGCAGGGTGGCAAAAAACAGCCCCTCGCCGCCGAACAGCGCAGTCTTGATGCCGCCGGCCTGCTGGATATCGAAGTTGACGCTCTGCTCAAAGGCCACCACGCAGCCGGTGTCCACGTGCAGGACCTCGCCGGCCTTCAGCTGCCGCTCCACCACCGTGCCGCCCGCGTGGACAAAGACCTGGCCATCCCCATCCAGCTTCTGCATGATAAACCCCTCGCCGCCGAACAGCCCGGTCATGATCTTGCGCTGCAGGTAGATGCCGATGGCCACCCCCTTGGCCGCGCAGAGAAAGCTGTCCTTCTGGCAGACCAAGCTTCCCCCCACGCTGCTCAGGTGGATGGGGATGATATTGCCGGGATAAGGCGCGCCAAAGGCCACGTGCGCCTTGCCCTGGCCGGTATGCGTGAAGACCGTCATGAACAGGCTTTCCCCGGTCAGCAGCCGCTTGCCCGCGCCCAGCAGCTTTTCCATGAAGCCGCCGCCACCGCTGCCAGCGGAACCGTCGCCGAAGATGGTCTCCATCTGGACAGAGGGATCCTTATACATCATGGCGCCCGCCTCGGCAAGCGCGCTCTCGCCGGGATCAAGCTCCACGTCCACGAACTGCATCTCCGCGCCGAAGACCTTGAAATCCAACTCGTCCGCCCGGGCCGCCCGCTGGGGCAAGGGCGGGACAGGACCGGGCGAAGGGGCAAGCTGCTGGAGTTCCCCGATCTTTGCTATAGGCAGCCACTCGGCAAACCCCTCTCGCCAGGCAAAGCCGTTTGGATTGCTCCGGGCCTGGGCCGCCGCCTGCTCATGGGTCATAGGCCCGACCTGCTTCCCGTTATAGCTCAAGTACCATTGTGACATCGCGCTGCTCCCTTCTCATGATTGTTGCCGACGCGGCAGGAAAAAACCCGGCGCGGCGATTTTTGGCGCGCGCCGGAAACCCTGCCCCGCTTACAGATTTTCGATCCCCAGAGCCTTGTGCATGGGGTCCCGGTCCGCCGGGGAGAGACCGAGCCGCTGACCGAGGGACTGCAGGTATGCCCGTTCGGCATCAGTGTCCACGGTGACCGCCAGCAGGGAAACACCATAAACCTGGCGGGCCAGTGCCTCGGAGCTGACCTGGGAGACGATGCCGTCCAGGCTGGCGGGCGAGAAAAGTTCATTGACCAGGAAGGCATGTTCCTCCGGGCTCAGGTCGGCGTCCCGGAATTTATCGAGGATGCGCTGCCGCTCCTCCTGATCGATGGCGCCGTCCGCATTGGCCGCCGCGATCATCGCCCTGATCAGCAGGACCGCGTCGTTCTGAGCAGGTGTGCCGGCGACGGCCCCAACCGGAGGACTAATAGGAGACGCAACGGCGGCCCCCCCCTGGGGCGGGGGAGGCGGCGGAGGCGGGGCCGCTGCGCCTGGCGCTGCCGGCGGCACGCTGCCCACATACCCCCCTTGCGCAGGAGAAGCCTGGGAAGAAGATTTGTTCATATAGTGATCCGCCGCCGCGATGGCCACGCCGAGAATCCCCATACCCAACTGGCTGGTCAGCGCGTTAGCCCCGCTGCGACGGCTGCTCCCGCCGAGCAAGCTGCCCAATAATTTCTCCGGTTTAAACATATTCCTCTCCTTCCGAGGTAATCATTTCCTCCTGGCGCAACGCCAGCAGCGCTATTGGAAATCCCAAGCGAGGAGGTATTATGAACCCCCTTGCATAAAATTGAAAGAAAAATGAAAGAGGACGCTTCTGTTTGCGGAACGCCATTTTTTTGCCAGATTCGGGCAAGCATGGATAAAGGAAAGGAAAGTTTCGTATGTCACGGACAAAGCAACCAGCAGCACCGACCAAGCTGCTCCTCCCGAAATCTTTTCGTGGCGGGTTGCGGCCAGATCCTGGCTGAGTGGCAGTGAATCAGAAAAAATAGCGCAATCGGAGCTCAAGCCTGCTCCGATTCTGTTTTTCCCCGTATTCTGTCTCCTCCCCGCCGATCAGCCAGGTGAATCTGGCGCGCAGCTCCACATTGGTGAAGCCGGTATACACGAGTTCAGGGGTGAGAGAAAAGCTTCCGTCGTCCAGTTGCACGATAGTCGTGAGCCCCGGGGTGAAGTAGAGGATGTCCCAGGGTTCCTTGGCAGTGATCCTTGCATAGAGATAATCAAGGCCAACCTGGGGCCGACCATATCCGCTCTGGCCGATGTTTGCGGCCCTTTGCAGCAGCGTCTCCCCGCCACCGGCTTGAAAGAGGGAGTAGCCGTCCGTAACTTCCCGGTAAAAACGGGTCAGCTCGTCCTCCGTGTACCCGTCCCCGTTGTGGTAGTATTCTACGATGGTGGTGATGTCCTGTTCACTGAGATACCGAAATCCGGCAAGATAGCTGGTATCGCTGACCTCCCGAGTTGTAAGGCTGCCGGATTCGGTCAGGACCTTCTGCTGCTGCGTGGGGATATGCGCCACTTCGCCGTGAACCTCAACATTTGCGGCCAGATTTTTTGAAAAATCCAGACCGAATCGGGTGGAACGGCTGTTACCGGTGTAATACAAAAAATCGATGTCGGTATCGAGGTAGAGGAGATACAGCCTAGCTGCCACATTAACATTGTTGATGGCACCGAAATCCTCATTGACCCCCTGCCAGACCGGCAGGGCCACGGTGGTCAGGGCCAAGGTCTGTAACGGGCCGTCCATGCTTTTCACCAGGTCGGCCTCGGCGACGATGAACCCTTCCATGGCCTCTTCCGGATCATCCGGATTCTTGGGCCGATCAATGAAGGCCACGGGATTCCAGGCATACCCCTTGCCCCATTTCCAGGTCTTCTTGCCCAGGTTGAGAGTGAGCCGCGGCGAGGCTTTGATGCTCGCATATCCGGTGTAAACGACAAAGTCATCGGCCCAGGCCGCCTCGTCCTGGGCCGCCCAGGTGCGGAAAAGCCAGTTCAGTGTGGTGAGGCTCTGCTGGAAGCGGCCGTCGAGCTGCAGGGTGGAGGTGAAGCGGTTGAGGGTGGAACGGGGGTCTTCGTACTGATTCAGGAGAGCGAAGGCCCCTTCCTCATTGAATTCGAAATGCTCGCCCTTGGCCTCAACGAAGCCGCCCCAGGTGAACCGTTTTTTTGCAAACTCCTCCAGGTCAAAGCTGTAGGTCTCCTCTGCCCAGCCGTGACCGGCCAGAAGGCAGAGCAGCAGGCAGAGGAATGCCGCCAGCCTGGTCCGGCTCATCGGAGTTCTTGCACAGTGGACAGGGCGTTCAGGGTAAAGATCTCGTCCGCCAACTCGCGTCTGGTGATTTTGGCATAAATCATCACCGATTTATACCCCTGGTAGAGGGGACTCTGCGTTTCCAGCACCGAAGGCCGGAGCTGCCCATCGCCGAAGTCCTTCATCTCCTTGTAATACAGGGTCTTGATGAGCATGCCGGCAGCGGCATAGCATTCGATGGTCGTAGGCACCAGGGCTTCCTTGGCCACGGTCATCTTCAGGCGGTCATAGGCCACGCTGGCGGTTTTGGCCTTGAGATCCAAAATATATGCGCTGTCCGTTTCTTCCATGACAGTGGGCTCATATTCCGTGCCGTAGTCAAGGCGGAGAATGTCGGCATTGTTGAACACCCCGCCCACCACCGACTGCAGGCTGGTGATGCGGATGGGCTTGCCCACGTTGGGGATGTAGAGCCACATGTTGTCATCAAGGCGCAGGGTGGCACGGCCCTTTTCGCTGGCCGGCGAGAGGAAAAGGGCGACCATCTTGTCCCGACCCTTGCGCAGGGTGTAAAGGACAAATTCCTTTTTGGCGCCGTCCGGTTCGATATTGATGAGCTTGCGGTACATCTCGGCGGACTCGGGCTGGAGGTTGCGGTCCACCCGGGCCAGCAGTTCTTCGGCATCCATGGCGGCCGCCGGCATCGCGGTCAGCAGCACGAGGAGCGTGACAATAAGACGCAGCATCTTGTTCTCCTAATGGTTCAGGTAAGTTCGCACGGCATCCGCCGCGCTGCCGGTGGCGGTCTGGAAGGTCATTCCCTTGCCTTTCATGGCGGCGGTCAGTTTGCTCCCGAACTCTCCGGCGATGATGGTCCGAATCCCTTTTCCTGCCAAAAACTCGACGACCTGCGGCCCGGCCCCGCCCGCAGCCTGTTGATAGGGATTGGCGACCGCCTCGACCAGGCCACCCTGTTCATCAAACAAGAGAAAATAGGGAGAGCGGGCAGCCTGGGCGCTGACCTGGGCTGCGGCGCTCTCGCTCTCCGCGGCCACTGCGTAGAATGGCCCCTCTCCGGCCATGAGCGAAGAGGCCATGCCCAGTATGCCGAAAAGCATCATTGCCAGGATGAAATACAGTCTGTCCATGGTTGGTTCCTCCCGTTGCTGTCTTTATTCCAGGGGAAGGGAAGGGGCGATACGCAACCCCGGCCCTTGTTTCATACATGCCGCAACGCCTTGATCGGGTCCAGGCGGGATGCCTTGAAGGCCGGTTGCAGGCTGGCCAGCACCGAGCCCACGATGACGATGACTGAAATGACGGCCAGTTCCGGCCAGTTGATTCCGGCCTGGAGGATGAGCCCCTCCTGCCGGCCAAAGTCGTAGGAAATGTGCGACAGATTGAGGATCCAGATGATCGCCACTCCGAGGAGATTGCCGACCGCGGCGCCCGCCACCCCCAGACAGAAACCCTCCAGCATGAACAGGGAAAGGATTTTGCCCGGCAGGGTGCCGATGGCCGCCATGGTGCCGATTTCCCGGACCCGTTCGTAGACCGCCATGATCATCACGTTCATGATGCTGATCAGGACAATGGCGATGAGCATGAGCTTGATGAACAGGGTCATCACGTCGATCATCCGGGCGATGTTGAAAAAGGGCGAGAGCTTTTCCCAGGTATGGAGTTCGAAGATCGGCTTGTCCTGCTGGTTCAGTTCCTGGGCGAGCAGGCCCGCCAGCCGTTCGCTGACCGGAGCAAGCTGATCAAAGTCCTTGAGGCGCAGGGCAAATTCGCTGATCTCCTTTTCCTCCAGCCGCAGTATTTCGGCGGCATCGTCGATGTGCAGATAGCCGTCGCGGCCGCCGGGGCCGGTGACGCTCTCCAGGATGCCCGCCACAATAAGCTGCTTGCCGTTCACCGAACCGTCCTGGTTGGTGGCGACGATGACTACCGTATCCCCAACCTTGACCTTCATCCCCTTGGCGAGCAGTTCCGGGATCCAGAGTTCACCTCGCCCCAGGATTTTTTTCCCATCAAGGACCCGGGTGGCCAGCAAGGGGGCGGTGGCCAACTC
Source organism: Desulfobulbaceae bacterium (assembly GCA_003508005.1). GTDB lineage: Bacteria > Desulfobacterota > Desulfobulbia > Desulfobulbales > Desulfobulbaceae > UBA10518. The sequence continues at coordinate 8,240 of DNUE01000047.1, read as the reverse complement.
ACGCTCCGGGTCGATGCCGTTCAGGCGGATATTGGTGGTCTCCACATAGGTGGAGAACATGGCGCCGAACTTGATGCGCGGCGAGTACGCGGCAATTTCCTTCTCGCCGGTCAGGATCTTTTCCAGACGGCCGATGGCACCGCCCTTGAGGTTCATGTTGAGGGGCAGGTTGTCGATGGAGGCCACATAGCCCTTGCGGTGCACCTGGAAGTGGCCGAGCATGGCATCGGTGTTCTGGGCGATCATCATGGATTTAAACGAGCCGGTCACCGAGACGAAGACCAGGACAAAGACCACGCCGAGGACAATGAGCGAGGTGGTGAGCAGGGTGCGCCGCTTGTAGCGCAGCAGGTTGCGCAGGGCGATCTTGAGCAGGTTATGCATGGCTTGCCTCTCCTTGATTCGCGGAGCTTTTCAGCAGCCCGTCTTCCAGGGTATGGATGATTTCCGCCTCGCCGACAATCTTCTGGTCGTGGGTGGAAAAGATGAAGGTGGTGGCAAACTCGCTGCGCATCTTTTTCATCAGATCGATGACCAGGTAGGCCGTCTGGTGGTCGAGGTTGGCGGTGGGTTCGTCGGCCAGCACCAATTTAGGATTGGTGACCAGGGCCCGGGCCACCGCCACCCGCTGCTTCTGGCCGCCGGAAATCTGGGAGGGGTACTTGTCCCGCTGCTCGGCCATGCCCACGGCGGCGAGCAGGGTCATGACCCGGCTTTTTCGTTCCGCCGCCGGAGTGTCCTGCACCATGAGCAGGGGGTACTCGATGTTCTCGTACACGGTGAGCACCGGCAGCAGGTTGAAGTCCTGGAAGATGAAACCGATATTCCGGCCCCTAAACGACGCGGATTCTTTACGGTTCATCGTTGCGACATCCCGATCCATGACCCGGAGAGTGCCTCCGCTTGGCCGGTCAAGACAGCCGATCATGTTCAGCAGGGTGGACTTGCCGCTGCCTGAGGGACCGACAAAAGAGACAAAGGACTCCGGGGCAATGGAAAAATCAATCCCGCGGATGGCCTCCACCTCTACATCGCCCACCCTATACGTTTTTCTCAGCCCAAGGGCCTGCACCAGCGCCATAGGAAACCTCCTTTCCACCTGTCAGGCTTGGCATAGAAGCAAAATTTTGTGCCGTTCCAAGCAAACACCATTTATACACTCTAAGTTCGGCGATCAGCCTGCACAATATATTCATTGCGGTCCCAGGATTGTATTTTAATAGATTTATCAACAACATACCTGATATTCCCAGCTGAAAATGCCGTCATTGACAAATCATGTGCGGACAAAAACCGAGAGGATTTGAGGACCCCGCTCATTCGGCCAATCTCCGGACGATATCATCGTAATCCCTGATGATGCTCACAAACTGAACACCGCCATTCTTCTTGAGCTGTTGAAAACCGGTTCCCTCGCTTACCGACCTCAGGACCGTTCCAACTGTTAAAAAATACATCATGGTAATCTCATAATCCTTTCTGTATTTAAGAAGAACATAGTCCCATAAGATAACAAAGGTGATCAGGCCGAAACCTCCTCCCTGCTTCCAACCTATCCGAGCTACAGATGGCGTACTCAGCAAATAAAAGTCAAATATGGGTTGGAATGGCCACCGGCAATCTCAACCTACTGGAAAGGATGGAAAGTTGAGATGTCCCGTCATTGAGCAAATTCCATTCAACTTTCATCTGCACTCATTAGGGCTTTTTTACAACCTTATCGAGGGCGTCGGCGAGTTCCACATGTCCGTTATTTCTCGCAAGGTCACTGGCCGTCTTTCCGTCCTTGGTCTTGGCGTTTACATCGGCACCGTTCTCGTACAACAAATTAACGCACTCGAAGCTGCCGTTGCCGGAAGTCTCATGCAGGGCGGTTCTGCCCTCGTCGTTTTTCGCGTTAACGTCCGCCCCCTTCTCAATGAGCAGACGCACCATTTCAACATTGCAGTTTAACGCCGGAATGTGGATGGGTGTATTTCCACTCTTGTCCTTTGCGTTAACATCCGCGCCTTTTTCAATGAGCATTACGGCTATATCAAGGTTGGAATAGCGCGAGAAGTAGTTCATGGCTGCGTAATGGAGCGGGGTGAGACCGGGATTGTTTTTAGCGTTAACATCCGCGCCCTTGTCGAGAAGGAATTTGGCTATGTCCGCAAAACCCCTGTATGCGGCCTCGTGCAGCGCGGTAGAACCGATATCGTCCTTTTCATTGATGGCCTGTGCTTTTGCCACCACCCCTGCCAGGTCGCCGCGGCCTATGGCGTCGATCAGCGGCGAGGCATAGGTATGCGAGACAAACACGGAGATCATTAAGCCAACGACCATGTACGCTTGAACGTTTTTCATGATAAGCCCCCTTTCGTATTTTCTCCTTATGGCACTGAGACCGGAGATTGGTGACAGGGATTTGATCATCCTCTCCTGCTCCGTTCTCCACCCCCAAAAAAACAAAAACCCTCCAGAGGTCAGTCAACTCTATGTTCCAAGGATAAATAAACATAACTACGGCTTGAGAGGACCATGCCCCAGACATGCCTGCCGACCAAGCTGCGATTAGGATGTTCCCTTGTCCTGGTGGCGGACGATGGTCAGGCCAATCAGCCGGGAAACCACAACGGCAAGATAAGCGACTCCGGCAAACTGTTCAAGCATCACCAGCACCCGTGACGGCGAAGAGATCGGCACGATGTCGCTGAGACCCGTCGCCGAAAGGTTGGCGAAGCTCAAGAAGAGCAGTTCGAGAAAAGTCAGCGGCTCCTGAGGGTGTGTTCCGTAGGCGAAGGATCCAGGACTCCATGCCTGGCAGACCAGGTAGAGATAAGCGAAGCCCCACGCAATCAAAGTGAAAGTGGCGCCGACGGCGAACAGATCATCGGTCGTAACCTGGTCATCCCCCATCACGTAGGTAATCAGACCGCCGGCTCCGTAAAAATACAACGCCGCCTCCAGCAACGCTGCCCAGATCAACAGAGTCGGGTTGGCCAAGAGCCATGAGAGCAGTGACAGGAATATGACCGGGGCAGCGATGATCCACGCGATCCAGGAGATAGCAGGACTGCGGATGACTACCCAAACCACCAGCAGGAGCACCAGAGTTCCAAAGACACTGAGGAAGAACGATCCGTGCGGGACTCCTTCGAATGCGACGTAGAGCACCAGACTCATCAGCTGCGCGGCGAGAAGGAATGCGGATGGATGGTGGCGGGCAATAATACCCCAACGCATGAACGAACTGTTGCTGTTCTTCATGGCACTCTCAACATCCCGGAAAGGATGGAACTTGAGATAGATCGGAAATCCGACCTGGCAGGAGTCTCGGCCTGGTTTCAGACAGAGGATTGAGGCGCATAGATCGGAATGTCGTCTTTTTTCAACATCTCTCCGCCGGCCGGCGCTCCGGCACGTCCTGCGGAGCGGCGAGGCCCTGATGCACTTTGTGTGCAACATACAACCCGCAATAGCAGTTCCCGTAATCTTGAACGTCTGCCTCCCGGTACGCGCAGGGACAGATGATGTCCCTATCGGCTTCCCTGTCCTCCTTGGCCAGCCTGCAAGGGCAGGCCATGTAGCCGTAGCGCTCCCGGTTGAACAGAAGGGCCTCCAGCAGGGCATACGTTTTTTCCATATCCCGATTAAAGAAAAATCCCCTTGCTTCCTGGCTTGTTTTCAGGGTTGTGTATAATTCCTTGGCTTCCATTTATTCGATCCCCAGTTCCTTCCTGATGATCTGCTCCTGAAAGCCGATAATGGCCTTGTTGCCGATAATGACCACCGGGAATGTTTTCTTCTCGTTGTAGTCGATGATGGCGGCAAGAAAGGCTTCCCGCTCCTCTTTCGGCATCAGGTCAACATCAGTAAACTCATAGGCAATTTCATGCGCTTCGAGCATTTTTTTCAAGGCCCTGCAATGGATGCAGGTACTGATGGTAAAAATTCGTACCGGCAGGTCAGCCATTGTCAACTCCTTCCACAGTTAGTTGGACATTATTGCAGGGAAAGCAGGTAGGACCGGAGATTTTTGCCGCTGCCGCTCAACTGCAGTTTCCGGCGGATCTGTTTGCGGTGAAAATCAACGCCGCTGACAGAAATCATCAGGACGTCGGCGATTTCCTTGCTGGTCCGCCCTTCCCTGACCATGTTTGCCACCTGAATTTCCTGCGGGGTGAGGAACTCGTGCAGCGACGAAAACCGGTTCAGAAATGGGGATATGATCTCCCTCAGCCGTTCCTGAACAATTTCCAGCATGGTCCGTTCCCTTCCCTTGACGCCTGACTCCAGCAGTTTTTCAATATACGGCAGGATCAACTCCCGGACATTCATCAGCACATTGGCTTCGAGCTGCTGGCGGTCCTCTTCCCTGTGCTGCAGCAGGACTTTCAGGGCGATATTGCTCTCTTCAAGCTTCTCAGCCTGTTCGCGAACCTGCTGTTCTTTCGCGGCAAGGGTTTGCTGCACCCTGATAAGCGGGGTGATGTTTTCGTGGGTCAGGACAACCTTGTTCGTGCCGGGCTCCCTGAAGCGGACGATCCGCAGGGCGAACCAGCGCTCCTGGCCGGGCGAATGGCAGGGATAATTCATAAAAAACTCCTCGATTTCACCTGCCATTACCTTGCGGATGGCCCGGGCAACAGCGGCAGGTTCGTCATCCCTTCTTTTGCTGGATTTCAGGCAGACGTCGAGATAGTTCAAGCCGACGCAATCGCTCCGTTCGCCAAGGCCGTTTTCCCGGCCGAATTCCTGCCATGCCCTGTTCGTTTCGAGGATATACCCGCCCCTGTCAAGAACGGCGATATGCGCTGAAATGGAATCCAGCGCGACCTTATGGATGTTGGTGCCCGTCATAGGGTGCGGACCGGAGTGAAATCGATAATAATGATAGTTTTTACTCTTATTTTTCTATCAATTTTTCCCCATTGTGTCAAGTTGGAGGGTGCTTATTTTTATGCATAACAAAAGAATACGAATAACTTGGTCTGGATACAGAACAACAACTGCAGAGAATTTATCCCAACACGGATGATATCGGAAATAAACGCGAATACAAAATGATGAACAGGCGAAAGGCTGAGAGATGCCAGCCTGCGCATCGACACGGAAAGATGGCAATCGGACCTTAAAAGAAAAACAAACAACAACAGGAGGTGTGTCATGGCAAAAGGTGATTACTCAACAATGGTGTGGATCAGGGACAAGAAAGGCAAGGAATATGCCTGCTACTTGGATGATATCAAGGGAAAGATCAAAACCAAGGAGGAGATGACCGAGGAAGAAAAAAAGAAATGCCTTGATGTAAGCCAGATAATCGGCGACGAGCGCGGCGTCTGATGTACCCTTACAGCCCACAACAAAAAGCTTGAGCTTGGATGCAAATCTGATAACAGGTATTGCGCTGGATGAGTTCTGGCTCATGAAATGGGAAAAGCCTTTCCAGCCCACAGTTGGAAAGGCTTTTTTTATGGCTATGCACTGAGCCCTCTCTCTTCCCATCAACATTTCGCCAACACTTTCATAAAATAGAAATATCCTAAACAAATTCAAATTAAGAGCCGTGACTATGGACGGAAAAAATTCTCTGCGGGAAGGAAAAATTCTTTTTGCATCCGGTCAACCGGAACAAAGCATCCCCTATTTTACAGCAGTGCTGGAACAGGGAATTGATCCGGTGCTCATCGGATTATGCAGGGGTACAGCCAACATGGCTTTGGGGCGATACCTTGATGCCAAAGAAGATTTCACGCTCGTACTCAATAACGACCCGAAAAATGAAAGAGGTTATTTTTTCAGGGGGATAGCCAGGTTTGCCTTGGGTGAGTATGAGCCTGCCATTGAGGATCTCACTCGTTCACTCACCAAAAATCATAACAGGGGTATTGCTTACCTTGTCAGAGGATTGGCCTATGCCGAACTGGGTGAGGAAAAGGACGCTGCTCTCGATTTTAATTCTGCCGCTGCATTTTCCTCGGCAGAAGTGGATAGTTTCTTGAAACTATTCAAAAACCATAACAGCCAGCTCAACAAAACAATAGCAATGCTCAAAAAACACAGTGCACCGTGGAAAGCCCTGCTGACGAGAGAAGATGCCGACAAAATCAGAAACTGGCCCGGTTAAATCGACTTGAACCTATTTCGACGTTTGCAGGTCTTCAAAATTGCTCCCAACAATGCCAACTGAAAATCGGCGGCAAGAAAAATACAAAAACACGTATCCCGAATTGAGCTCACTGCTTGATATTTGTGGTGGACCGTCGGCAACTCGAACTCTAATTCAATTGAATACAAAATAGTTCCGCTGGCGAACCGAGGAGCGCGTCCCTGCTTTGTTGCCGTCAACTTCCCACGGACTGTCAGTCCTCGGGAAAGGCAAGCCGGTCGCGGATCAGGCCGAAAAAGGAATATGCGGGCGTGGTAAAGAACCAGCCGAGATGCACCTGGCAGGTCGCGCAGACCGCGTACTGCCAATGGCTGCCGGCAAACCAGGCAAATTCGTTGGTAGGCTCGCCGTACACCGTGCAGCCTTCTGCCCTCCGGAAACAGCAGATCTCGAAGACGATGCCGGCGGGATTGAAAAAGGTGTGGATATGGGTGCCGGTCACCGCCACCGCCTCACGGGCGGTGGTGACCAGCGCACGGCAAGAACGGCAGAGAATCGCTTCCTCCGGATCGACCGCCGGCCGGTCCTCGGCAGCGGTCTCCGGCGCCCTGCCTTGCACAGGGCCTTGCCCTTCCCGGCACCAGTGCCAGGAATCAGGCCTTGTCCCCGGGAACGCGATAGTGGTCAACAATGGCCTGCACCATATCGGGGATGGTGAACTGTTCGGGCTGGACGCTGACCGTCAGCCCGCTGTCCGCAACCGTCTTGGCAGTGATCGGCCCGATGGTGGCAATGGTTACCCCGGCCATCAGCTGCTGCAACTCCTCGGGCGAAGCGGCATCGACCATGGCCAGGAAATTGGTCACCGTGGACGAACTGGTAAAGGTCACCATGTTGATCCCGCCGGCCGCCAGCTCTTCCCGCAGTTGCTCCTTGCGGCCCTGGAGCGGGACATTCTGATAGACCGGGGCAATCACGACTTCGGCACCGGCCGCTGCCAGCATCTCCGCCAGCACATCTCTTGCCGCCAGGGCCCGGGGAATGACGATCCGCTTCCGGTCCACGCCTGCGGCGATAAGGGCCTCGGCCAGCCCCTCGCCGGTGAACTGCTCCGGCATAAGGTCCGCGGTGATGCCGTACCGTTGCAGTTCGTCGCCGGTAGCCCTGCCGACCACCGCGATTTTCGGCCCGGCCAGGCTCCGGGCATCCAGTCCAAGCTCCCGCAGGCGCCGAAAAAAATAGGTGACGCCGTTCAGGCTGGTGAAAAGGAGCCAGCCGCAGGAGGAGAGCCGCGCGATTTCCTGGTCCAGGACCTGGTAATCAGCCACCGGCTCGATGTTGATGGTGGAGTATTCCAGGCAGTTGGCGCCGTACTCCTCCAGAAGCGCCACCAGTTCGCTCGCCTGTTCGCGGGTCCTGGTCACCACGATGCGCTTGCCGAAGAGGGGGCGCTTTTCATACCAGTCGATGGTGTTGCGCAGCTTCACCACCTCGCCCACGATGATCAGGGCGGGCGGCTTGATCCCCGCCGCCTTCACCACCTCGGTGATGGTGGCCAGGGTCCCTTCCACGGACTGCTGTTCCGGGGTGGAGGCCCAGCGGACCACGGCCACCGGGGTCGCCGGGTCGCGGCCGTTCTCGATGAGCTTCTGCGTGATGATCGGCAGGTTCTTGATGCCCATGAAGATCACCAGGGTGCCGGCGCCGGTGGCCAGCTTGTCCCAGTGAATATTGGATTCCAGCTTGGTGGGGTCTTCGTGGCCGGTGATGAAGGCCACCGAGGCGGTATAGCGGCGATGGGTGATAGGAATGCCTGCATAGGTGGCGGCCGCGGTGGCCGATGTCACCCCGGGCACCACCTCGAAGGGGATGCCGGCAGCGACCAGTTCCTCGATCTCCTCGGCGCCGCGCCCGAAAATGAACGGGTCGCCGCCCTTGAGCCGGACCACCATCTTGCCGGCAAGGCCATGCTCGACAAGCATCCGGTTGATCTCTTNNTCCTGGGTGAAGGCATGGAGGCCGCCGCCCTTCTTGCCCACGTAAATGAGTTGCGCGCTGGCCGGCGCGTGCTGCAGCAGCTTTGTGTTGGCCAGGTAGTCATAGACCACCACCTCAGCCCGCTCCAGCAGGTATTTGCCGCGCAGGGTGA
>DNUE01000055.1:1546-8076 GCA_003508005.1 Desulfobulbaceae bacterium | reverse complement strand
TCAAGCATTGGAGTTCTCCTTTTGCGATAGGTCAGCCGCTCGTCCCTCTCCGCTTATTCGTGGAAGGTATGAGCGACCAGCGACCGGTGGGGATGCGGACCGAAGCAAGATATGGGACTTTTTCATGGCCGTTGTTTCGGCGTCCGATTGCAGCCCTCGCTCCGGGGAGTGCAGGGTCCCGGAGCGAAGCGCCATCACTTGAGTCGCATGTCATTCTTGACCGATTTCACCCCATTGATCCCCCGGGCAAGTTCGGTAGCCTTGTTGATATCGGACTGGGAACTGACGAAGCCGCTTAACTGCACCACCCCCTTGAATGTTTCGACATTGATCTCAGTCACTTTCAGGGAATTGTCACCCATGATTGCAGCTTTGACCTTGGCGGTGATGACCGTATCGTCGACATACTCTCCAGTCCCCTCCTGTTTCTGCGTGGCGGCACAGCCCAGGAAAATGGTCAACAGGATGATTGACAGAAAAGCTGAAAAAATCTTTGGTCTGTTCATGACTAACCTCTCATAATAGTGGTGATAATCTGTACTCCACAAGGTTGCTCTCTCATTGGAGTTCCTGTGACGATCGTTGTCACGATAGCACTCTCTTCACCTTCAGAAGTGACAGCGGAATGGTTAGACACCGTTCATCTGATGAACCGGGTCACGTATCAGCACCATCACTGAAGTTCCTTTTCAGCATGGAGAGAATTGAACGCATACGGCGTACGGTGTGGCAGTAACGAAGGGTTGGACAGCAAAGAGAGCATCATCCTTCCCTACGCTGTATAAAGCAATCTCCGTGCCGTGCTGTCATCTCCAGCGCACTACAAGGTATGGCATTGTTGTTATGGGATATATCTGATGCTGGCGAATCCTTTTCCGTCAGGATCGACATGGCATACAGGGTCATATCCGACCAGTGGCCATATATGACCTCTACATCGGATATCCTGGCCGTTATCGGTTCACAGGCAATGAGAGCCTGGTTGTACGAGGTGATGCCGGATGAAGCAGTGGTTTAACGGCTGCGCTATGCTTCTTTTTTGAGTTAGGCAGAGAAGGTTTTTGATATTCAATTACAGAGAGAGTTGCAGTTCTTGTGCCGAACGGTTGTTTATGTTTTCAGGACACCTATGTAGCAGGTACTAAAGGATGTGCGGTAAAGGGAAGTGCGGCAAGAGCAAACCATTCTTCCGGCTTCACTACAAATAGTTGGGATGTGCCTTGGCGAACACAGCGACTTCGACACTGCGCGATCGGAAAGATATTCAAAAAGGAAAGGCCCCCTTCCACCAGTGCCGATATTTTCGACGACGGTTCAGCAGAGAGCCTTCCCTCTTTTTGACCGGGAAGCAGTCCGGCTGTTTCAATTCAGCCGCACGGACAGCGCCGGTCCGTTTCCATCTCGATGATTCACGCGTTCTGATTTTTCAGTGCTTACCGGGTCTTCCCTGTGCCTTATTCCCTTCTTGCTCCAACGCTTTCTGCAGTCTGATTTGTTCTAATTCTTCCTCGGTCAGTTCCCTTTGCTGCTGTTTTTTGCCGGGAGATTTACCCGTTTGCTGCCCTGCCGGCTGTTTACCCTGCCGTGGTTGTTCCACTGCCTTGCCTGCGGGTTGTCGGTTCTGCCGTGGTTGCTCCACTGCCTTGCCTGCGGGTTGTCGGTTCTGCCGTGGTTGCTCCACTGCCTGCCGTGGTTGTCTATTCTGCCGTGGTTGCTCCACTGCCTTGCCTGCGGGTTGGACGTTCTTTGATTTCTCGCCGAGTTCCCTCTTCTGCGGCTGAACCCACGGCTGTTCGACTTCCTGCCGGGGTTGTCGGCCCTGCCGGGGTTGGTCTACAGTGTTTTTGCCGGGTTGCATTTTCCTGGAGGGTGCCGTCGGACCTTTTCCCTGCTGCTGGAGCCTCGGGTTTTCTATCGCGTGCCGCGATGGCGTGCCCTGGTTGGATTCCGCCGGCGCCATGCGCTCAGGTCTGGCGACAGGCTCTTCAGGCTGCGTCGATCGTGCAGGGCGCACCGGTCTCTGCTCTGCCGATTGATCTGACTTTGCTCCGGCCTTGATTTTCCTCTGTTGCAACCTCATTTCCGATGCCGGCCGGTCGACCTCACTCGCCGGCACGATATAGTTCGTGCTGATTGGCGCTTCGATACGGCTGTCGCGGTTGACATGTCCTTCTTTCATATTCCTGACCTGTTTCCGGACCGTGACAGAGTCATCTTTCTTCCCACGCCGTATAACGGTTGCGTTGTTTTCGATCCGCCCGAGCACCGAAACGTGAGGCTTGGCCTTTACCGCTCTGCTGGTCAAGGTGTGCCGCCGGGCGTCCGTCTGATAATTGTTGATCACAGTGTTGTTGACCACCGGTGCCGCGCTGTAGGTGTTGATGATCGTGGTCGAGTTGATATCGCGCACCCGGACACCACTGTAATCATCCACCCGGTAGAAATTGTCGCGAGGGACGATGATGGCCCGGCCGGCATAGGCATAACTATCGATATCGAGATTGATCCGGGCGATGTCGTCGGTATACAGCCTGTCATGGGCGCCTCCCCAGCGGCGGTGACTGTAGTAGGTCTCGCGTGGCCCCAATGGCACCCACCCGACATACCTGTCATGGTGAATCCACGACACTCTTCCGGGAGACCAGAAAAAACCGATGTCCAGCAGGGAAAGCCCCGCCCGTCTGCCTGCCACCGGCGGTGCCCAATACCACGAATCCTCGACATACATCCAGTTGCCGTAATGATGCGTGACGTAACCGAAAGGCTCTGCCGGAATCCACACCTGGTCTCCATGCCAGTCGGTCCAGCGGCCGGCGGTGAAGGGCGACCACCCGGAGGCGACGGTGGTGGGCCGCCAGAACCAGCGCGATGACCCTTCATAGGGGATGCTTTCCCATCTGCCATTCTCCTCNNAGGGCATACGACTCGTCCCGGAGACTGGGGGGAAGATATTCGACCGAGCGCCCCGTCAGCCTCGATTTTTCGGTCCAGAAGCCTTCCCGGGTGACGTTCCACTGGTGCCAGACGGCATCGACAACACCGTCGCCGGAAGCGACCTGACTGGCGTCCGCAAGGATCGATGGGGAATCTGTCGTTACGTCGTAGCGGGCATCCGTTGCCGCGTGGACGAAACTGACCGTCCCCTTCACCGCAACCACTTCGACCGAGTTTTCACCGACGTAATAATCGAAGGCCGATCCCGGATAGGCCATGACGTAGCCGAAGGGGCTGGTGGCCTTGATCACCGTTTCGGAGCCCTTGTTATAGAACCGGGCTACCCCCGATGCCACGTCGACTTCGGACAGATCCGGGTCGAGGGCGATGAACTGGACCTGGGTGCTGGAACCGACTCGCAGCCAGGTGCCGTTGGGGACGTACATTTCCGCCCTCCCCTGGTTGCCTGAGAAGAATGTATCCTCCACACCGAAGGGCGCATCGTTGACCATCGCCACCCAATCCTTGTCTGCAGGGACATAGCGGAGCAGGTCCCCTTCGACTGAGTAGACGCGTCCTATCGTCATGACCGGCGGACTCACAGCCGAAGCCTGCGAAACCATTGCCAGCGCCGCCAGAAACAAACCCACCGTACATTTCAGCCATGTCTTCATCGTTTTTCCCTTGTGTCAGGTGAAAAAGGTTTCAGCCAAGATTTTCTGCGGCGAAATCCCAATTGATCAGCTTGTCCAACACCGCATGGACATAGTCAAGGCGGCGGTTCTGGTAATCCAGGTAGTAGGCGTGTTCCCACACGTCGATGGTGACGAGCGGTTTCCGTCCTGCGGTCATCGGCAACTCGGCATTGGCGGTTTTGACCACCTTGAGCGTGCCGCCATCCAGTACCAGCCAGGCCCAGCCGCTGCCGAACTGGGCCATGGCGGCAGCGGCCAATTCCTCCCTGCAGGCGTCCAGGGTGCCGAAGGAGGCCTCGATCTTTTCTTTCAGCCGGGCCGGCGGTTGGCCACCTCCCGCCGCCCGCAGGCTGTTCCAGTAAAACGTGTGATTCCATATCTGTGCGGCATTGTTGAAAATCGTTTCCTTGTCCGCTTTGCCGGCCGTCTCGCTCATGATTTTGAGCAACGGCAGATCCGCAAATGCCGTTCCCGCCACCAGCTTGTTCAGGTTGTCGACATATCCCCGGTGATGCTTGCCGTAGTGGAAACCGAGGGTATTGGCCGAGATGACGGGGGCAAGGGCATTATCCGGGTAGGGCAGTGGCGGCAGGGCATGGGGAGAAACGGCTGCAGTGTTGTCCTTGTTCATTGTAATCCTCCAGTATATGGGGTGCAGAAGAATCCGGCTTTTTGCCGGCGGGTTGATTTCACCCCTGTTCCAGGGGTTTCGGGTCCACCGGCCGTTGCAATGTCAGGCGGATTGGGGGAAACCGCCTCGACAGGGAAAACAGGACAGGGGAAAAAGGACGCTCACTGTCAATAAAGCAATCCGTATGCCAGGCTGGAGACAGGCGCATTCTCGTCACCTATATTGATGATATTGCGTCAAGAATCTGACTGGGGGGAATGCCCGTGGCGGGTCTCAGGGGCATTGTCACTGGGCCATATGCAACCAGAGGTGAGATATGACCCTGCTCTCGGTTGCGGTCGCCCTCGGCTGCACCGGGATACGGTGGCCGTTGCGCCATCCCGGATGCATTTGCAACACGGCTTATTGCAGGAACGACTTGAGGACTTCCCGCTCAAAGGCGTTGACGGCAGGATCGCTGTCGCTGTCGGCCCGCTTTTCGAGCGGCTCATCCGGCTTTTGATAGGTGATGCGGCTATCGGCGTAGGCGCGGGTAAAGAGATTGTAGCCTGGCCGCCACAGGAGGCTGACTTTCGCTGTCGCATTGGCCTCGGCAGTCCAGTCCGCGAGCGACCTCGATTCGCCGGCACCATCGTCCAGCGCCGCCTTCGTCTCGTATCTGCCGAACATCCTGGCGTCCTGAAAAACCAGCCGCCCGTCATTGCTGATCACCTGGGCGTTGCCGCCATGGTCGAGCCGATGCGCCTCCAGCCGGGTCGAGGTAAAGGTGTGGCTCGTGCCGTTTTTCAGACGCGCGACGATCGTCGTCGGCGGCATGTCGCTCCCGGAGTTGACGGAGCGGCGGAAAAAGATCCTGTCGCCGCTGTCCAGTTGCCCGGCGATGATATGCACGGCCTCCAGCCACCTGGCCTGGGTCCACTGATCTTCCAGCATCGGCACCAGCACGATTTTTTCGACCTTGTGGCGTATCCCGTTGAGATGGCGATTGACCTCGCCGGCACGTTTGCCGAGAGTGGCCAGGGCAATTTCCCAGTCGTCGTTCATCGCCTCCTCGTCGCGCCAGGAGAGGCAGATCGTTTCGATCTTGCCGACGTTGGGGATGGCGAGCAGGGTATCGACGTTGTTGAACGGATTCCCGGGGTTGAAAAACGGCATGAAGGTAAATTCAAACTGCCGGCAGCCGCTGTCTTTGACGGCCGCGGCCAGGTTGCCGGCACTGGCGCCGGACAGCCGGCTGAGCCCGACTGCGGCAATGCCCTTGCGTTCCGCCGCCTGGACATTGCCGCACAACAGCAGACCGACAAGAGCGCAGGTGCACCAGGCGATGATGTTCATTTCGTCCTCCATGCATTGAGTAGGGTCAGGCCTCAGTGATGCTTCCTCCTTCTGCCGGCAAGGCGTTCTCACCGTTCTATCCGCTCTCCATAACGGTGTAAGGAAATGTGAGAACGTACGCATCGATGGAACCGCCCTTCGCCTGCCCGCATCACCCGTCGTCGGACAGCTTTTCGTGCAGGGCGATTCGTGCCAGTCGGTCAAGATCTGCGTCCGTTACTGTCGGAAGATAGTGCTTTCGATACAGCTCCTTATGGACAATACTGATTATTGTCACCAGTGGCGCCGCGACCAGCACGCCCAGCACCCCGAAGGCGGCCACGCACAGGAGCATGGAAAAGATCACCGCCAGCGGGTGGAGTTTCATCCTGCGGGCCATGATGAAAGGAAGGATCACATTGTTTTCCAGGGCCTGCACGGCGACGTAGGCGATCAGGACCCACAGCGGGGTCATCCCTCCCTTGCCGAGGGCGAGCAGGATCGCCGGGACGGTGCTGAAGATCGGGCCGAGAAAGGGTATCGCTTCCAGCATCGCCGCCGTCATCCCCAGGACCAGCGCATCCATGATACCGAAGATCGGCCACATCAGCAGGAATACCAGCAGGCCGATGGTCACCATTCCCACCACTGTCGCCCCGGCCCAGGCGGGAACGGATTTGCCGATGCGCTGCATGATGACCAGGGCCCGGCCGTGGTGCCGCTCGGGTAACATGGCGAACATCGCGCCAAAGATCGGGCGGGGATTCATCAGCATGAAAACCACGCCAAAGAACACCGTCACCAGAACGACCAGGATTTGCGCCCCGTTGAAGGCCACGGCGGTGAAACTGCCGAGGGCGCCCTTCAGCATGTCCATCAGACCGGAGCGAAGAGATGGCGACGCTTCGGCGGGTCTGGCCGGGACGGTCTGAGGCAGGCGGGGGTGGGCTTCCAAC
>DNUE01000055.1:0-1467 GCA_003508005.1 Desulfobulbaceae bacterium | reverse complement strand
ACCGCTTCCGAAATGCTGATGATCGAGGCCTTCATCGGAACGAACAAGGCCCAACCCATCAGCGCGATGCCGGCGATCAACCCGGCCATGATCAATCCCGTGGGCAATTTTCTGCCGCCGGTCAAGGCCCGTATCCGGGAAATCACCGGATTGACGGCGAGAGAAATCAGCAGCACCAGCAAAAACGACAACAGGATGGGAGAAAGCAGCGAGAACGTCTGGATGAAGGCCAGCAGCGCCGCGCCCAGGATCACATGGAAGGCAATCGAGCGCGGCGTCTTCTCTGGCCCGGAGTTGGCCGGGATACCGTTTCGGTCGTTGTTGTTCACTTGACCATTGCTCCTTGCGCAAGGCAACCGGAGATCAGATTTACCGTTCCGGCATCTTTTCGGGCAGGATTGCGCCCGGAAGATGCCTTGCCTAGATTCTGCCGAGCAGGAACAGGATCACCAGGATCAGTAGGATCAGGCCGATCCCTCCGCTTGGTGCGTACCCCAGGAGCGGCTATGCGGCCAGACAGGGATGGATCCCACCAGTATCAGTATCAGAATGATCGGTAAAATTGTGCCGATTGACATGATGAATCCTCCTGTTTCCAGCGGATTGATTGTTTTCATGGCGTCGCTCAGCCCGCGCCATGCAGGAAACTGTTGTTCACTGCTTCTATTCCACTTCCCGTGCCAGCTTGATATCCTGCCGCGACTTGCCGGCTATCAATTCGAAATAGAAGAATATTTTACAGTGATGGGATTGGCCCGGCGGCCATCGGCGACTGGAGAAAAATGGTCACTCGTTACCGGTGGTCATATGTGACCAGCCCCCCGGCGGCAGGCCAACCGGCGGCAATGAGGAGCAAAAGCGGCAGCCGTGCCGACCGGCAGGGAGAGAGACCGCATGTCCACCGGTATGCCTGACTGGACACGATCTCGGGTGGAAAAAATGGGCGGGATGGCCGAGGCGGGAAAGCCCCGGCGGCAATCTTCGTCAAGGGATTCAGGCGGCAGCGCCGGTGGGCGTGGGCGCGCCAGATGAAACGGGGAGGATATCAGGATTTATGGATATCGAGCTTGATCATGCGGGCGCGCAGGGTGCTGCGGTCAAGCCCCAGGATCTCGGCAGCGCTGTTCTGGCCGCTCACTTTCCAGTTGGTCTGTTCAAGGACCCGGAGGATGTGGTTTCTCTCGACCGCTTCCAGGGTGTCCGTTCCCGTGGAGAGATAGCGGGGCGGTTTCTTCAGTTGATCGGCAAGGTGCAGCTTGGGACCCGACGTGTTGATCACCGCCCGTTCCAGGACGTTTTCCAGTTCCCGGATGTTGCCCGGCCAGCCATACCCTTGCAGCTCCTTCATGACGCTGGTGGAAATATGGGTAATGGTCTTGCCCATCCGTTTGGCAATCTTGCCGACATAAAATTCCACCAGCAGAGGGATGTCATCCAGGCGGTCCCGCAGCGGCGGCATGGTGATGG
>DNUE01000068.1 GCA_003508005.1 Desulfobulbaceae bacterium | reverse complement strand
GGGAAGACGGGGAGCGGAATCCGGTGTCGTCAAGGAGGAACCAGGCCCTTGCGGCAGGTCAGACATCATAAGCCTTCTCCGTGCAGGTTGTTTGCGGATCCCCCGATCCATCCCGTTGCCAATGCATCAGACGCCGGATTGTTAATCCGACGGAATTTAAGCCCCTAATCTTTCCAGTTCCCGGGAAAATTACAAGGCCCATAAAGATTATTTTTCTGTTATCCGAGCCGGGAGCATTACTCTCTCCACCCTTTTGCATAAAATTACATTTTTTCTATTGACACAAAATACCATTTGCAATATTGTTGCATCCATGGACGCCAAGACAACTTTTCAAAACGAAAAATACCGTGAGTTGCTGACCCTCTGCCAAGCGCGGGGACTGAGCCTGACCTTGCAACGCAAAGCGATTCTCGCCCACTTGGCGGAACGCGTCGACCATCCGACGGCCGACCAGATCTTCGATGCGTTGCGGGAACAGCAGGACGGCTTGTCGCGCACCACGGTCTACCGGGTATTGGACACCTTCGTGCATCACGGCTTGGTTAAAAAAATCGCCTGCCCCGATGCCCGCAGTCATTTCGACGCCAATACCCGTCCCCATGCCCACTTGGTTTGCCTTGGCTGCCAACAGGTCATGGATGGTCATGAGGTAAGCTTGCCGGCCCTGGCCTACCCGGCGCTGACCCATGATGGCTTTGCCATCGAAGAGTGCTCCATCGTTTTTCTTGGCCGCTGTGCCCGCTGCCGCGAGCTATAGGACCCGTCATGGGCACCGGTTAACCACTCCGAGCCAGGCAAGAATCGCCCGTAACCGGACCGCGGCCGCTCATGACTTCAACCCAAAACATTCAGTGACAGAGAGGGAAAAATGGCGAATTTGAAAGGTACCAAAACCGAACGCAACCTGCAGGAAGCTTTTGCCGGCGAATCCATGGCCCGCAACAAATACAGCTATTTCGCCTCCGTGGCCAAGAAAGAGGGCTATCAGCAGATCGCGGCCATCTTTCAGGAAACGGCGGACAACGAAAAGGAACACGCCAAACTGCATCTGAAAGCCCTGCAGGGTATCGGCTCCACCCTGGACAATCTGCGGGCCGCCGCGGCGGGCGAAAACCATGAATGGACCGACATGTATCCGCGCATGGCCGCCGAAGCCCGGGAGGAAGGCTTTGAAAACCTGGCTGTCATGTTCGAGGAGATCGGGCGCATCGAAAAGGCCCACCAGGAACGCTATCAGCGCATCCTGCAGGCCATTGAAAACGGTACGGTTTTCCAGCGCCAGGCATCCGTCACCTGGAAATGCCGCAACTGCGGGCACTTGCTGAACGATGCCGCGGCACCTCAGAGCTGCGTGGTCTGTGCCCATCCGCAAGGATTCTTTGAAATTGAGGTCGACCTGTTGTAATATTGAGAGCAGTTTTTTAATCCCTTATCACAAGGAGGAAACAATGGGTAAATATGTCTGCACGGTCTGTGGGTATGAGTACGATCCGCAGGTGGGCGATCCGGACAACGACATCGCAGCCGGAACCGCTTTCGACGATCTGCCCGAAGACTGGACCTGCCCCATCTGCGGCGCCGGTAAGGATCTGTTCGAACCGGCCTGATTCCGCAACAGCTTATGGCAGGATCCGGCAACACCGTCCGTTGCCTGACTATCTTTGAAACAACGACGTTTCACCCTGCGCCCCGCGCCGGCGGTCCCTGACTTCCGGCGCGGGGCGGACTATTACCAGCCTTTACAGGTGTGTCGCTGCGGCTGATGCAGCCTGTATTCAACACTAAGGGACAAAACAATGCGGCCCATAGAAATCGCCAAAGGGATTTACGAAGTCGGCGCCGTGGACTGGAATGTCCGCGATTTCCACGGCTATTCCACCGAGAAGGGCTCGACCTACAATGCCTTTCTCATCGTCGACGAAAAGATCGCTCTCATCGATACGGTGAAGAAGGAATTTGTCGGCGAACTGCTGCGCAAAGTTTCTAAAATCGTCGATCCGAAAAAGATTGACCTGGTGATCAGCAACCATACGGAAATGGATCACTCCGGCGGTTTGCCGGCGGTGATGGAAGCCATCGGCAAGGACAAGCCCATCTACTGCTCGAAGATGGGCCTGAAGGATTTGAGCCGGCACTTTGCGCCGGGCCTCAATTACTGCCCCGTGGAGGACGGTGAAGAACTGAGCCTCGGCCAGCGCACCGTCAAGTTTATGGAAACCCGCATGGTGCACTGGCCGGACAGCATGTTCAGCTATCTGGTCGAAGACCAGATCCTGTTCTCGAGCGACGGTTTCGGCCAGCACTATGCCGGGCCGGAACGTTTTGACGATGAGATCGGCGATGCCATCATGCCCTTCGCGAAGAAATATTTCGCCAATATTCTCTGGCTCTATGCGCCGCTGATCAAAAACCTCATCGACAAGGTCGTCAAGATGAACCTGCCCATCAAGATGATCTGTCCGGATCACGGCATCATGTGGCGCCAGGATCCGCTGAAAATCGTAGCGGCCTATCAGGAATGGTGCCGCCAGGAGCCGGGCGACCAGGCTTTGGTCATCTACGACACCATGTGGCACAGCACCGAGGCCATGGCCGAGGCCATCGTCGCCGGGTTGCAGGCGGAAGGCATCCGCGCCGAGCCCATGAACGCCCGCAACACCCATCGCAGCGATATCATCACCGCCGCCTTTGACGCCAAGGCCCTGATCGTCGGCTCGCCGACCCTGAACAACGGCCTGTTCCCGACCTTGGCCGATGTCTTGACCTATCTCAAGGGGCTCAAACCGAAGAACCGCCTCGGCGCGGCCTTCGGCTCCTACGGCTGGAGCGGCGAAGCTCCCAAGCTGGTTCACGACGAACTGGTCGCCATGGGCTGCCGGATGGTGGAAGATCCCCTGAAAGTGCTGTTCGTACCCGACGAAGCCGCCCTGGAAGCCTGCTTTGAATACGGTCGCCGCATCGGTCAGACCATGCAACAGGCCTGACCGGCACGGGTGTCGCGAATGCCATGGCGGCCGTCCTCCTTGCGGAAGGCGGCCGCCATGCGTTTAACCGGCGGGCCGGCGGTTACTCCAGATAAATCATCTTGCGCGTCATGCCGCCGTCCAGCACCAGGTTCTGGCCGGTCATGAAACCGCTCTGCGGACCGGCCAGAAACAGGGCCAGGGCCGCCACATCCTCGGGCCTCCCGACCCGGCCGACGGGATGCTGG
>DNUE01000034.1 GCA_003508005.1 Desulfobulbaceae bacterium | reverse complement strand
GATGTGGTCGATGAGCCATTGCTGGTACCTGCTCATCCGGAAGAAATAGTTCTGCTCCGAGATTTCCTCCGGCGGTTTCTGATGGTCCGGGCAGTTGCCGTCCACCAGCTCCTTTTCGGTGAGGAAGCGTTCGCAGCCCTGGCAGTAGAGGCCGGTGTACTCGCTGAAATAGATGTCGCCGCTGGCATGGACCATGGCCAGGATCTCCTGCACGGTCCTGATATGGCCGGGGTCCGTGGTGCGGATGAAATGATCCGGTTCGACGGCCAGTTGCGGCCAGGTCTGCCGGAACGCCTCGCTGATCCGGTCGGCATATTCCCGGGGCGAAACCTTTTCGGCGGCAGCGGCCTGGGCGATTTTCTCCCCGTGCTCGTCGGTGCCCGTCTGGAACCGGACCTGGTCGCCGCACAGCCTGCGGAAGCGGCTGTAGGTGTCCGCGACAATGGTGGTGTAGGCATGCCCCAGGTGGGGCAGGGCATTGACGTAATAGATGGGGGTGGTGATGTACGTTGTCATTTCTCAGCCGCCTGTCCCTTGTCCGGCACCTTGTGCTGCACCGGTTCGGTTGCCCGCCACTGCTCCTCGCTGAGCACGACCTCCTCGCCTGCCTCGTCAATGGCGTGCACAGTGCCCTGGATGGCCATGATCCTGATCACCTTGTACGCGTGGCCGTCAATGCTGATGGACTTGCCGATCCGGGGCATCTCTTTCTTGATGGCGCGGTAGGAGTCGTATTCGTAGGTTAGGCAGCAGAGGAGCCGGTTGCAGAGTCCGGAAATCTTGGCCGGATTGAGGGGAAGGTCCTGGGTCTTGGCCATCTTGATGGAGACCGATTCGAATTTTTTCAGAAAGGAGCTGCAGCACAGCTCCCGGCCGCAGGCGCCCAGCCCGCCGAGCAACTGGGTTTCGTGGCGCACGCCGATCTGACGCATTTCCACCCGGGTGCGGAACTCCTGCACCAGGTTCTTGACCAGTTCACGGAAATCAACCCTGCTGTCGGCGGTGAAGTAAAAGATGATCTTGGAGCCGTTGAAGAATCGCTCCACCTGGACGAGCTGCATGGGCAGGGCAAGCTTTTCGATCTCCCGCACACAGAACCGGAAGGCTTCCTTTTCCATGTCCGCCAGCCGTTCATACTTTTCCTTTTCCTCGCTGGTAGCCCGGCGGGTGCCCAGGAGCGAGGCCAGCCGGGGAACGGTCGGATCGGGAGAGCCCGGCGCCCGGCAGACAATTCGGGCCGGCTCGGGCCCGTGCTCGGTCCGGATCATGACTACGTCGCCGTGCAGCAGGCCGGTCATCCTGGTCTGCATGGTGAATTCCTGGCCGTTGGCCCGGAAACGGACCCGGTAGAACAGTGACTGGTCGCCGGCGGTGTCCTGGACCTCGTCCGTGCCGGGGGCAGGATCAGTATAGTTTTTTTCAGTATCGGACATCGTTTGTGGCTATCTTTATCCGGTTCGGGTTGCCTGCTGCTGCGGAGTTTCAGCAAGCAGCCGCAGAAAAAGCACGTCGCAGACCATCTGCCGGTTGCAGTTTCTGGCCAGGGCCTGCTGGGCAAAATCAATGGTCTGTATACTATCAGAAAGTTCCTGCAAGTTCCAGCGTTCTCTTGCTCGGCTGAGGATTTGCACCAGATGATGCGGGCCCCTGTCATGGGATTGACCCCGGCTGCAGGTCGCCGCGATCATGGTATCCTTGAAAAAGAGACGCAGCAGATCCAGGAGGGTCTCCAGCCCCTCGTTTTTGGCGACCCGCGCGGCCAGACCGAGGGCGGTGACGACCCGGTCCGCCTCGCCGGCGTGCCCTGCCAGCAGGCCGGTCAGGATGTCCCGGTGGAGCTGCAGCAGTGCCGCATGGTCCAGATCCCTGGTTCGGCCAGGGCTGCCACCGGCAAGTCCGGCCAGGGTGCGGGCCCCCTCCTGGTCCAGGCCGGGGTGCATTTTCAGAAGAATCGCGGCGCTCACTTCCAGTGACAGGGGGGAGAATGGGATGACCTGGCAGCGGGAGAAGATCGTCGGCAGCAGAGGTTCCGCCTCGTCGGTGGTGAGCAGGAGCAGGTTGTCCGGCGGCGGTTCCTCCAGCAACTTCAGCAGGCTGTTTGCCGCTTCCCGCCGCATGGTATGCACCTCTTCCAGCAGGGTCACCCGCAGCCGTGCCTCCAGAGGCGGGAAGGCCAGGGCCTTTTTCAGTTCGCGGACCTGGTCGATTTTGATGACCGCCCCGTCGGGCCGGATATGGAGAAAATCAGGATGGTTGCCGGAAGCGAACTGCAGGCAGCCGGGGCATGCACCGCAGGGAGCTGAACCGATTTCCTCACGGCAGAGGAGGGCCGCAGCCACGGCCCGGGCTGCCGTGGCCTTGCCCACCCCGTCTGGGCCCGCAAGAAGATAGGCATGGGCAAGCCGGCCGCCGGCAAGTGCCCGCTGCAGCAGGTTGACCGCCTTGGGCTGGCCGATAAGTTCCGTCAGGCGCATGGGTTGGTGTTGCGCATATTCTTTATCGGAGAAACCCGCCACCGCAGGTTAGGGACCCGGAAAACGTCTCCCTCTTCACAGTAATACACTGTTCATTTTCTTTGCTTGCCCAAAGAAAACGAACCAAAAGAAAGGGCACCCGCGGCATTTGGTCCTTCGGACTGCCCTGTGCTCCTCGAAGCTGTCGGGATTTTGCAAACTCGCTTCGCTCAAACAGTTCAAAATCCCTTTCGACAGCTTCTGCGGTGCGCGGCAAGTGCCAATGGGAAAAGCACCGCTTACGCGCGGTTGTTGCACTCTCCCTTTGGGAGTGGGCCGGGGTGAGGGAGAAGCAAGTAATACAGGTATAACCGGACCTCATAGGGCAGGCCTTAAAACAGCGTCGGCTGCCGGGCCGGCTTGTCAGGGTTTTTCTTCTCCGGCTCTCTGGCTTCCTGTTCCGTCTCCGGCTCGGTCTGCTGGCGGGGAGCACTATTCCGACCCTTCAGAAAGAGAAAACGCTCAAGGGAGCGCTGGTAGTCGCTCCACCGGTAGCCTTCCCCCTCAACCTGCTCGCTGAGCCTGTCGATGAGCTCCATCTTGGCGTCGATGTCATCCAGGTGGTGGAGAAGGATGGCCTCGCTGGTCATGGGCAGGCAGGGCGAGCCGAACTCGTAGCGGCCGTGGTGGCTGAGGATCAGGTGCAGCAGCCGGTCCAGACGCTCCGGGGTAAGCTCAGGCACCTTTTCCGCCTCGCGGCGGGCCATCTCCGCGCCAAGCACCAGGTGGCCGATCAGCCGCCCCTGGTCGGTGTAGTCAAAGGGCACGCTGGCGTAGCTGAATTCCCTGACCTTGCCGAGGTCGTGCAGCAGGGAGCCGGCCAGGAGCAGATCGCGGTCCAGCCTGGGATAGTGCTCGCTGATTATCAGGGCCAGGCCGGCAACGCTCAGGGTGTGCTCCAGGAGCCCGCCCAGGCAGGCATGGTGCATCATCTTGGCCGCGGGCGCTTGGCAGAACTCCTCCAGCAACTGCCCCCGGAAGATGCCGGCGAGCAGCTGGCGCAGGCCCGGATCGCTGACCGAGGAGATCAGAAAGGCCAGTTCGGCCCGCATCTCCCCGGGGTCGCGCCGGCTTGCCGGCATGAAGTGCGCTAGGTCAACAGCTTTTTCATTCACCCCCTGCAGGCCGGTAATATTCAGCTGCAATTGGTCGCGGAAGGCCTTGACCTGCCCTTCCACCGCCACGATCCGGCCGACCTCGGTCAGCGCATCCAGGCGGGCGGCGTTGTCCCAGGCCCGGGCCTCGATCTCGCCGGTGCGGTCCATGAGGGTCAGTGCCAGATAGGGGTTGCCGCTCTTGGTTTCGGCCAAATTTTTTTTGCTGACCAGAAACAGGTCGTTGATCTGCTGGCCCTCTTTCAGGTCAGCAATGGAGACGGTCTTGCGGCGCTCTCTGTTCATAGGCTCCGGGGTTCAGACATTGTCAGATCGCAAAATCTGCGATTCTGACGCCGGCACCGTCTGCAACCTGTTACAATCATCGTGGCGGATGCTCAGTGTTTATAGTTTTTGCGAGGACATTACACGTTGAAGCGAAACAAAATACAATCCCCGTCCTGGACCACATACTCCTTGCCCTCAGAGCGCATCAGCCCCTTTTCCTTGGCCTTGGCCTCGCTGCCGCAGGCAATGTAGTCCTCGTAGGCAATGACCTCGGCCCGGATGAAACCGCGCTCGAAGTCGGAGTGGATCTTGCCTGCCGCCCCCGGGGCCTTGGTGCCCCGCTTGATGGTCCAGGCCTTGGTCTCCTTCTCCCCCACGGTGAAGAAGGTGATCAGGTCCAGCAACTGGTAGCCGGCCCGGATCAGCCGGTTCAGGCCCGGTTCCGGCAGCCCCAGGTCGGCCAGAAATTCCTTCTGTTCCTCCAGGGAAAGCAGGCTCAGCTCCTGTTCGATGCTGCCGGCGATCATTACCACCTTTGCCCCTTCCTCCTCGGCCGCGGCCGCAAGCTTGTCCACCAGGGGACTGCCGCCGGCCAGGTCGTTCTCGTGGACATTGGCCACATAGAGCACCGGCTTGTCTGAGAGCAGGCAGAGTTCCCGCAGCAGCTCCTTCTGCGCCGCATCCGCCGGCTGGGCAGCACGGGCGGGCCGGCCGCTGTCCAGGACATCCCGGAGCTGCTCCAGATAGGCCACCTGGGCGAGGAGCTTCTTGTCGCCGGACTTGGCCTGGTTGCGGGTCTTGGCAAGACGCTTGTCCACGGAGTCCAGGTCAGCGATGATCAGCTCGGTATTGATGACCTCCCGGTCCCGCAGGGGGTCCACCGAGCCATCCACATGGATGACGTTGTCGTCGGCAAAGCAGCGGACCACGTGGACGATGGCGTCCACCTGGCGGATATGGCCGAGGAACTGGTTGCCCAGCCCCTCGCCCTTGCTCGCCCCCTTGACCAGGCCGGCGATATCGACGAACTCCATCTGGGTGGTCACCTTGTTTCTGGTGCGCACCAGTTCGGCCAGCTTGTCGAGGCGCTCATCCGGCACCGGCACGATGCCGATATTGGGCTCGATGGTGCAGAAAGGGTAGTTTTCCGCGGCAATGGCCGCGGCGGTCAGTGCATTAAAGATGGTTGATTTGCCCACATTGGGCAGACCGACGATGCCGCAACAAAAACCCATAAATTTTTTCCTGGCCGGCAATGCCCCTCCCTACAGGGCAGGCCGGGCGGCGATGCTCCTTTCGGAAGATGGTGGACGGCGGGGGTGTTGAAGTGTTGTGCCCATGCCCGGGCTCGAGTATAGTTGTCGCAAGAGCAAAAACTTCGATTCCGACGCCGGCCAGCCCTGTGACCCCTTGCAACCAGAGTGGCGGATGTTCAGTATTTCGAGTTTTTGCGACGTTATCACTGTTCCGCTGTGCATACGTGACAAGTGATATACCAAAAAGTGATGATTATGCAAACACTTCTCGTGACCCGATGCTGACCCCCGATCTCCTTCTCATCAATGGACTGCTGCTGCCCGAGCCCGGCACCGCGCTCTGCATCGATCCGGGCTATGTGGCGATCCGGGCCGGGCGGATCACGGCGATAGGCCCTATGGACGAACTTGCTGTCCCGCGGGCCGTCCAGGTGCACGACGTCCGGGGCGGGGTCGTGCTGCCGGGCCTGGTCAATGGCCATTGCCACGCGGCCATGACCCTGTTTCGCGGCCTGGCCGACGATTTGCCCCTGATGACTTGGCTGAATGACCACATCTTTCCGGCCGAGGCCCGCGCTGTCAACCCGGAGATGGTCTATTGGTGCACCCGGCTTGCCGCCGCCGAAATGTTGCTCTCCGGGACCACCACCGTGGCGGACGGCTATTTTTGCATGGAGGAGGCGGCACGGGCTTTTTCCGATGTCGGGATGCGCGCGGTGGCCGCCCAGGCGGTCATTGATTTTCCAGCGCCCGGCGTCCCTGACCCCGCTGGCAACATTGCCGCCGCGACCCGGTTTGTCGATGGCTGGCAGGGCCGCGATCCGCTCATTACCCCCGCGGTCTTTGCCCATTCGCCCTATACCTGCGCCAATCAGACCCTTCGGGCAGCAAAAGAGCTGGCCCGCGCCCGGGGGGTGCCCCTGTTCATCCACGTGGCGGAAACCCGGGACGAGCAGTCCCAGATCCGAGATCCGCAAGGACCTTCCCCGGTCAGCCACCTGGATGCCCTTGGCATTCTGGACGAAGGGACAATCTGCGTCCACTGCGTCTGGGCGGATGAGACGGACCTGGAGATCCTTGCCCGCCGCGGGGCAGGGGTGGTTGTCTGTCCGCAGTCGCACCTGAAGCTCGCCTCCGGCAACGCGTTGCTGAAAGAGATGCTGGGGAGAGGGCTGGCGGTGGGCCTCGGCACGGACGGGGCGGCCAGCAACAACAGCCTGGACCTGTTCCGGGAGATGGACGTCTGCGCCAAGGTGCAGAAGGTCCACAGCCTTGATCCGGTGGCGATCCGGGCGGGGGAGGTGCTGGCGATGGCCACCGGAACCGGAGCCAGGGCGCTGGGATTTGCCGGGCAATGCGGTACGCTCAGGGCAGGCGCCTTGGCGGACCTGATCGTCGTTGATCGGGAGCAGCCTCATCTGCAGCCCTTCTACGGGCCGGGGTTGCTGGTGTACGCCGCCCGGGGCAGCGATGTGCGGACGGTCATCGTCAATGGCCGGCTGGTGGTCAGTGAAGGAGAGCTTTTGACCCTTGACCTGGCGGAGACCATGACCAGGGTCAGACGGCTGGCTGGCTCACTCTGAGGAAGCCGAAATGCGGCGTTTTCGGTACGCCGCGGTGGCGAAGAATGCTCAGTTTGCCCAGCCGTGGGCGCCGATCAGGCTGACAAAGCGGACGTATTCAATGGTGGTGATGCTGATTTTCCCCGCACGTTTTTCCAGGAGTTTCAGATCCTGCAGGTACTGATCGCCCACCGGGATAAGCAGGCGGCCGGGATCCGCCAGCTGTTCGATGAGCGGCTCGGGGATCTTAGGCCCCCCTGCAGTGACCAGGATGCCGTCAAAGGGTGCCTCCGAAGGCCAGCCGGTGGTGCCGTCGTCAATCCGGGAAATGATGTTGTGGTAGTGCAGCCGGTCAAAGGTTTTTCTGGCCCGTACCAGCAGGGAGTCGATCCGCTCGATAGTGTACACCTTTGCGCAGATCCTGGAGAGGACGGCGGCCTGGTAGCCCGAGCCGGTGCCGATCTCCAGGACCCGCTCGTGTCCCTGCAGCCCGAGGGCCTGGGTCATCAGGGCGACGATAAAGGGCTGGGAGATGGTCTGGCCAGCGCCGATGGGCAGGGGAAAATCGCCGTAGGCGCAGGGGGCCATGGCGTCGTCCACGAAGAGATGGCGGGGGACGGTGCGCATGGCCTGCAGGGTCGCCGGGTCGTGAATCCCCCGGGCGATGAGCTGCTCTTCAACCATCCGCTCCTGATTGATGTCCCAAGACGAAGGGATGGTCACTTCAATTCATCCCAGGTAAAATCATTGGCCCAGTCCCGCTCGTCCTCCCTGAAGGTGCGGAAAACCGAGTCGGTGACCAGATCCCCGGTCAGGGTGAGCATGAGCATCTCATTCCCCTCGCTGCCTATGAACGGCCCGATCAGGGGGGTCCGCTGCATCAGGCTGCGCCGTTCCTCGTAGTAGACGAATTCCTCCACCCCGGACGAAACCGTCCGCCGGCCGTTCGGTTCGCCCAGATAGCGGAGCACATCCTGACGGGTCGATTCGCCGGCCCTGATCAGGCTGGCGTCCGAGGCAAGATGACGGACCGGCTTGGTATAGCAGCCGCCCAGCATGAGCAGCAGGGCGAGCCCAGCAAGAATGAGACGACGCATGGGGTTCCTCCAGTGGTTGACGACATGGTACGGTTCGGTCCTGTGGATAAGGGATGGAATGTGTTCCTATATCGTGAACCCCTTTTTTTTTCAAGTATATTGACCAGCCGGGACGCCCCGCTCATTCCCTGCCGGCCATCCGCTCAAGGATCCGGTAGTTGCGGCTCACCATCTGCTGGGAGTCGACAAGCAGGCCCGCCTGGATCATGGCATTGTCATAGATCTGCTCGGTGACGTCTCGGGCAAAGGCCTGGTCCGCCTCCCGTAGCCAACTCAGTTTCTTGATCAGGGGGCTGGCCGGGTTGATCTCCATGTTTTTTTTGCCGCTCATGGCCAAGTGGTCAACCCGGGAACTGGCCCGCAGGATCCGTTCCATGGAGGAGGTGAGATAGCCGTCGGCGTTGACGATCATCGCCGGGCTGTCCACCAGCCGGCTGGACAGGGTCACGTCTTTGACCCGCTCGCCCAGCACCTCTTTTATCCAGGCGCACAGGGTTTTCGCCTCCGCCTCGGCCAGGGGTTCGGCGGCCGGGGCTGTCTCCCCGGCCTCCTTGTCCGCCGCCGCCGGCAACTCCAAGTCGGCGCGGTCGGCTGAAACCAATTTTTTCCCTGAAAACTCGCCAAGGTGGCTTAAGACAAAATCGTCAATGGGCTCCAGGGTATAGAGGATCTCGATATCCCGCTTGCGAAACATTTCCACGTATGGCCCCGTTTCCAAGGCTTCGCGGCTGGGCCCGTTGATATAGTAGATCTTGTCCTGGCCCTCCTGCATCCTGGCTACATAGTCGTCAAGGGAGACCAGCGTATCCTTGCCGCCCTTGGATGATTCGAAGCGAAGCAGCTCGCCTAGTTCCTCCCGGTATTCAAAATCGCTGGTGGCCCCTTCCTTGAGATAAATGCCGAAGATCTTCCAGAAGGAGGTGTAGGTGTCCGGGGCCTCCTTGGCCTGTTCCTTCAGAAATTTGAGGAACCTCTTGGTCAGGACCTTGCGCAGCTTGAAGACCAGGGCGTTGTCCTGCAGGGCCTGCCGGGAAATGTTCAGCGGCAGGTCCTCGGAGTCGACCACGCCCTTGAGAAAGCGGAGCCATTCCGGCAGGATGTTCTCGCTGTGCTGGTCGATGAGCACCTTCTGGCAGTAGAGGTTGACTCCCGGCTGGGTGCGGCCGATACCCAGGGCCTCGAAGTTTTCTTTGGGCACGTAGAGCAGGGCCTGGATAGCGAGCGGGGCGTCGGCGGTGAAGTGGACCCGCAGCAGCGGGTCATCGGTGGCGTTGCCGATGAACTTGTAGAACTCGGTATATTCCTCTTCGCTGATCTCGCTCTTGGCACGGGTCCAGATGGCCTGCACGGTGTTGACCTTCTTGCCGGCGACCAGGATGGGGTAGGGCACAAAGGAGGAGTACTGCCTGATGATCCGCTCAATGCTGTACTTGTTGGCATAATCCTGGGCATCGTCCTTGAGGTCGATGATGATCCTGGTGCC
The DNA here is from genome assembly GCA_003508005.1 of Desulfobulbaceae bacterium. GTDB lineage: Bacteria > Desulfobacterota > Desulfobulbia > Desulfobulbales > Desulfobulbaceae > UBA10518. The sequence goes on along the minus strand of DNUE01000034.1, from coordinate 100,525 downwards.
GCGGTGCAGACCGGGACAGGGCTTGATGGTGTAGGTGCCGCCGCCGTCGGACTCCCATTCATGCCCTTCGCTGCCGTCCCAGGACCGGCTCTGCACCCGCACCTTCTTCGCCGCCATGAAGGCGGAGTAGAAACCGACCCCGAACTGGCCAATCAGGCTGACGTCCTTGCGCGCAGCCTCGGCCAGTTCCTCCCAGAACTGGCTAGAACCGGAATGGGCAATGGTGCCGAGGTTTGTTTCCAGCTCGTCCAGGGTCATGCCGATCCCGGTGTCGGTGATGGTCAGGGTGTGGTTCTTGTCGTCGCCGTCAATGGTGATCTCCAGAGGAACGTGCTCGTCAAAGACCACCTTTTCCACCAGGTTTCGGTGGCGGAATTTTTCCAGGGCGTCGGCGGCATTTGAGATCAGCTCCCGGATGAAGATATCCCGTTCGGTGTACAGGGAGTTGATGACAATATCCAGCACCTTTCTGGTCTTGGCCTGAAATTCGCGGGTAACGATCTGCTCGCTCATGATCCGATCCTCTTTTTACTGGTTTGCGGGAGACGGAAAAAACTCAAGTTCCGTTTCCCTTGCGATGATTTTGGGGCATAGGTATTTTCCGGGTCCCCAAGATGATGAAGTTGGTGTATGGTAGGGCCGCGGAAGATCCTCACCGTCCCTCTCGCATCCCGTGCTTTCGGCGCTTGAGTATATTCCGCGTCCTTTTGAATTTCCGGCAAGAAAATAAGCATGATTGCCGGGCTGTCAAGGCGGGCGGCCGTGCGGCAACCCGCCCCTGTTTTCATGCCATGCGGTCCAGGAGCATAGAGATGCAAAGCAAGCAGGTGGATGTTCTTATTATTGGTGCCGGCCTGTCCGGACTCAGTGTTGCCCGGTTTCTGCTGAGCGAACGGCCCGACCTGTCCCTGATGGTGCTGGAAAAGAACGACCGGCCCGGCGGGGCGATTTTCAGCTACAGCGAGGAGGGCTACCTTGCGGAATGGGGGGCGCACGGTTTTCTCGACAATTGCGAGGAGAGCAGGAAACTGATCGGTCTGGCCGGACTCGAGGGGGAGGCGGAAAAGGCGCCCCTGGGCAAATTTGTCCGCTATGTCTGCCTGGACGGCAAACTCCGGCTCATCCCCCAGAGCCCGAAAAAGATCCTGGCCGCCAGCCTGGTGTCGCCTCTGGCAAAGCTGCGCGTGCTTGGCGACCTGTGGCGAAGCCCTCTTGCCGGCGAACCCAGTGTCGCCGCCTGGGTCGAGCACCGGTTCGGTAGGGCGCTGCTGCCCTTTGCCGATGCGGTATTCACCGGAACCTATGCCGGTGATATCGACCGCCTGAAAATCGACGCGGTCATGCCGGGGGTGCGCCGGCTGGAACAGGAGCATGGCTCCGTGATCCGCGGCCTCTTCAAGAAGCGCAAGTCCTTGAAAAAAGACCCGTCGGGGAAGGGACCGGCGCTGCCGGCGATGACCAGCTTCCGCACCGGGATGGGCCGGCTGCCCCAGGCCCTGGCCCAATCCCTGGAACTGAACAGCCAGCTGCTGTACCGGACCGAGGTGCAAGAGGTGCGCAGGATGGCGGAGGGCTGGGAGGTGCAGACCGGCCAGCATGTTCTTCACTGCCGCGATCTGGTCCTGGCCCTGCCCGTCAATCAGTGCCTGGCGCTTCTGGATTCGGTCGCCGGGATGGCCCAGCCGCCCCTGTCCTCGCTGCCCGAGGCCCGAATCGCCACCATAGCCCTGGGCTTCTCCGACAAGGCCAAGGTTCCCTTCGGGTTCGGCTACCTGGCCCCTGAGCGGGAAAACCGTTTTGCCCTGGGCGCCCTCTTTTCCTCCCACATGTTTCCCGGCCGGGCCCCTGCCGGCCATATTCTTCTGGAAGCCCTGGTCGGGGGCCGCCGGCATCCCGAACGCCTGGAACTCGCTGATGGGGAGATGGTCAGCCGGGTCTATGACGATCTGCGCCAGTTGCTCGATCTGCCTGAACCGCCAAGTTATGCCCGGGTGCTGCGCCCCCGCGCCGGCATCCCTCAGCTTGAGGAAGGGTATTCGCTGCTGCTTGACTGGCGGACGCAGGTGCAGCGAGACCAGCAGGGCCTGCATATCTGCGGCTTCGGCTGGCACGGCATCGGCATCAACGATATGGTCAAGGAGGCAGGAAAGAGTGCCAACGGCGTGCTGGCGCGGACCGGTCAGCAGGCCGGGGAGGCCGAGGTCAAGCCCGTGTATTTCTGAGATGTGCACATGCCCTCCCGCCTTGTTATCGGCTGGAGGAGTTGCCGGTTCCCGGCTATTTGTTCTTCAGCTTGCGGTCAAGCAGCTCGATCTGTTCGCTGACCGAGGTGCTCCGGGAGATGTCCCGGGTGATGGTCCGGATGGCGTGCAGCACGGTGGAGTGATCGCGGTTGTACAACCCGCCGATGTCGGCCAGGGATCGATCTGTATATTTTCTGGTCATATACATGGCCACTTGGCGCGGAAAGGCGACGGAACGCTTGCGGGAACGGGATATCAGTTCGTCCACGCTGACCTTGAACTGGGTGCTGACTAAATTCCTGATGGTCTCCCCGTTGAGCCGTTCCGGGGCGGTTATCAGCCCGCTGAGGACCTCCCGGACCATGGTCTGGTCAGGCGGGGTGTCCGTGAGGGTGGATTTGGCCTTAAGCCCGATCAGGGCGCTTTCTATCTTGCGGATATCCCCGTTCAGGTTCTGCGCCAGCAGGTCGACCAGGTCGTCGCTCAGCAGCAGGCCGTACATCATGGCCTTGTGGCGGATAATGCTGATCCGGGTGGAGTATTCCGGGGGTTCAATCTTCGTGACCAGGCCAGAAGCCATCCGGGACTTGAAGTCTTCGTCAATACCGTCCAGGCTTGTTGGCGCTACTCCGGCGGTGAGGATCACCCGCTTCCCTGATTTGATCAGATAGTCGAGGATCATGTTCAGTTCTTCCTGGGTCTTGTTTTTGCCGACCAGGGTATGGATGTCTTCCACCAGGAGCAGGTCGCAGTTATGGATAAATTTGCTGGAGAACTGATCCATGGTCTTGGCGCGGATGCCGTTGACCATCTCGGCGGAAAACTGTTGGGCTGTCAGATAATGCATCAGGGTGCCGGGTGCGTTCTGCAGCACCGAGTGGACCACTGCCTGGGTCAGGTGGCTTTTGCCTAGACCGGTAGTGCTGTTGATGAACAGGCAGTTGCCGAAGGTCCGGTCGTCGTGGGCAATGGCCTGGCATGCCGAGCGGGCCAGCACGTTGGATTGGCCGACCATGAACTGATCAAAGGTGTAGCCGGGGTGCAGCGAGCGGAGCCGGTTGGCATGATCATGCACCCCGGGCAACTTGAGCTGGCCGGAATTATGGCTTTCGATCGGCAACAGGGGATGCGGGGTCACGGCCAAGGTAACCGTGAGGGGTGAATCAATGATCAATTCCGACAGTTTGCGGTTGATCAGCTCGAGATACCGGTCGCGGACCCAAGAGCAGAAAAAACGGTCCGGACCTGCGAGTTCCAGCACCTGGCCATCCTGCCGCTGGCAGACAAGCGGCTTGATCCACAGGCTGTACTCACTTTCAGGAAGCGATTCTTGCAACGATTCCCTGAGTGTTTCCCACAGCATAGTCTATTCCTTATCTGTCCAGAACGAAGATGGTGCGAATTGCCAACCGCGGTCTTGAATTCACAGAACAGGCTGATCAGCGGCATAATCAGGTTGATGGGGGAGTGATAGCGCAAAACCACGGCGCGGGTCAAAAGCGATTTGCCCTGATTTGGCCAAGAGATTCAAAAAATTATACTACGGGGGGCAGAAGCTCAAGAATGCCCACTCTGCAAATTTCTTGTCAGATATTCAGGCTCAGTAGCGTCTTTTTTCGGGCTGGATTAAAATTCAATTAAGATTCAGTTAGATAGTGAGAGGGCGACCGGTTGTCCACAGGTTGTCAACAACAGGTTTGCTCATCAATGCTCATTATTGCTAACGCCACCTCATTAATGCTCATTTTTCCGCTTTAAGTTATCTTGTTCCTTTTAAGGGGGTGAATTAGCATTTTTTTTGGGGGACATAGGCGGTGAAAATAATTATTCAGGGCCAGATAGGAATAATTGATAAAATACTACGTTGTAGCATATTCCTATGCTGAATTATAAAATTTTTATTTAAAAATAAACAAGTTATAATATTGCCGTTTCAAATTACAGCGTGTTATCAGAAAGTTTTAGCCAGAGTAAAAATTTCTACTCGGGCAGCACCGGCACGGGATAATATCCGCGCACATACATCCACTGTGCTGCCGGTGGTAAACACATCATCAACCAGGAGAATTTTCCGATTATTGACCATATGCGGCTGAATTAACGAAAAAGCCCCGCTAAGATTCTTGCGGCGCAGAGTGCCGCTGAGGGCGGTCTGGGGGACGGTTGCCCGGTGGCGCAGCAGCACCCCTGGGTGGATCAGGGCTCTGCGTTCAGGAAAGCAGGCCCTGGCCAGGAGCAGGGCCTGATTGTAGCCCCGTTCCCGGAGCCGTTGCGGGTGCAGCGGCACCGGCAGGATCAGGTCAGGGGCGGACAGCTCCTGGAAACCTCTGGAGGCGCGGGCCAGGGCCGCCAGCGAGGCCAGGCCGCTCAGCTGCCCCTGGAATTTCAGGGCGCTGATGAGGCCGGTTATCGGCGGCTGGTAGGCGAGTGCCGCCCGGGCCAGATCAAAGGAGAAATCCCGCTGGAGGCAGGCACCGCACAGGTGGTCCTCGCCGGTGGCAAATGGGGCCCCGCAGCATAGGCAGCGAGGTGAGCTGATGGCGGTGATTCCGGACAGGCAGTCATCGCAGAAGAGCGGCAGTCGCCGCCACGGCAGCCGCCGCTGGCAGCCCAGGCAGAACGAGGGGAAAGCAAGTTCCTGGCACGAGGCAAGAAACGTCTTCACCCCCGCTCATCCCGCATCAGCTGCCCAGGAGTTCATCGATTATGGCGTTGAAGGTCGGGCTGGGACGCATGGCCCGGGAGGCTTTCTCCTGGTCCGGCCGGTAGTAGCCGCCCAGGTCCACCGGCTGTCCTTGGGCCGCATTCAGCTCGCCCACGATTTTTGCCTCGTTCGCCCCGAGATCCCGGGCGACTCTGGCGAAGCGCTCCCGCAGCTCGGGGTATCTATCCTGGGCGGCAAGGCTCTCGGCCCAGAAGAGTGCCAGGTAAAAGTGGCTGCCCCGGGTATCCAGCTCATGCACCTTGCGGGAGGGCGACTTTTCCTGCTCCAAGATCTTCTCGATGGCCTGGTCCAGGGTCTCGGCCAGGAGCCGTGCCCGGTCGTTGCCGAAGGTCGCGGCGATGTGCTCAAAGGAGGGAACCAGCGCGCAGAATTCGCCGAGGGAATCCCAGCGCAGATGCCCTTCCTGCAGGAACTGCTGGACATGTTTCGGCGCCGAACCGCCCGCCCCGGTTTCAAACAGCCCGCCGCCGTTCATCAGCGGCACGATGGAAAGCATCTTGGCGCTGGTGCCCAGTTCCAGGATGGGAAACAGGTCGGTGAGATAATCGCGCAGGACGTTGCCGGTCACCGAAATGGTGTCTTCGCCCTTGCGGCACCGCGCCAAGGTATAGCGCATGGCCTCCACCGGGGTCATGATCCGGATGTCCAGCCCGGAGGTGTCGTGCGCGGGCAGGTATCCTTTTACCTTGGCGATCAGCTCGGCATCGTGGCTCCTGCCGGGGTCCAGCCAGAAGATCGCCGGCGTTCCCGTGGCCCTGGTCCGTTTTACCGCCAGCTTGACCCAGTCCTGCACCGGCGCATCCTTGGTCTGGCAGCACCGGAAGATATCCTCCTGCTCCACCGGCCGGGTCAGCAGGACCTCGCCGGTGGCGGCGGCCACCACCCGGATGGTGCCCCTGGCCGGGGCCATGAAGGTCTTGTCATGGGAACCGTACTCCTCAGCCTTCTGCGCCATAAGGCCGACATTGGCGACGCTGCCCATGGTGGCGGGATCAAAGGCGCCATGCGTGCGGCAGTCGTTGACCATTTCCTGGTAGATGGTGGCGTAGCACCGGTCCGGGATCATGGCGACGGCATCATGGAGCCGGTCATCCGCTCCCCACATCCTGCCGCCGTCCCGGATAAAGACCGGCATGGAGGCATCGACGATCACGTTGTTGGGAACGTGGAGATTGGTGATCCCCTTGCTGGAATCCACCATGGCGAGCTGGCATTGGGAGGCGTAGGCCGCCAGGATGTCGGACTCGATCTCCGCGCGCTGCGCCTGCGGCAGGCTCTGGATCCGGGCATAGAGATCGGCCAGGCCGTTGTTGACGTTCACCCCCAGCTCCTGCAGGATCTGGGCATGTTTGCGGAAAACATCCCTGTAGAACACCGCAACGCAGTGGCCGAACATGACCGGGTCGGATACCTTCATCATGGTCGCCTTGAGGTGGAGGGAGAGCAGCAGATCGTCGCGGCGCGCCGCCTCGATCTGCTCGGCATAGAAGGCGCGCAGGGCCTTGACGTTCATCACCGAGGCATCCAGAATCTCGCCGGCGAGCAGAGGAAGCTTTTCCTTGAGAATCCGCACCGCGCCATTTACCGCGACAAACTCGATGCGTGCGTCGCAGGGCCGGTCCACGGTCACCGAGCGTTCGCTGCCGTAGAAGTCGCCGCCGGTCATGGACGCCACCCGGGAGCGGGAATCCCTGGACCACGGCTTCATCATCCGGTGCGGCTTTTTCTGGCCGAAGCGCTTGACCGAGGCCGCCGCCCGCCGGTCGGAGTTTCCTTCCCGCAGGACCGGGTTCACCGCGCTGCCGAGCACCCTGGCAAAGCGTGCCTGCAGCGCCCGTTCCGCGTCGGTCTTCGGTTCCTCGGGATAATCCGGGAGGTCGTAGCCCTTGGCCTGCAACTCCTTGAGCGCGGCCTTGAGCTGGGGGATGGAGGCGCTGATATTGGGCAGCTTGATGATATTGGTCTCCGGCAGCTTGACCAGCCTGCCCAGCTCGCCCAGGTAATCCGGGAGCCGCTGCTCCTCCGCCAGGTTCTCGGGAAAGTTGGCGATGATCCGGCCGGCAAGGGAGATGTCCATCGGTTCAAAGACAACGGAGGTGCCCCGGGTGAACGCCTGGAGGACAGGCAGGAGCGAATAGGTAGCCAGCGCGGGTGCTTCATCGATGGCCGTATAAATGATTTTCTCTTCGGTCATGTCGGTTCCTTGATCGTTATGTCTGGAGGATCTCCCCGGGGTTGACCCGTGGATTGGGAAAGTATGTAAACACAAAGTCAAATAATATAATCTATGAGGGAGGATGCGTCAAGAAATGGGGCCGCAGGTCGATTCATCTGCACCGTGGGGCTCCCCGGCGCAGGACTCAGCGGGCTTTGAGCGGCGGCTTACTGGTGGTCGAGAATAAAGGAGGGGAATTGGCATCGCGCGAGGCTGCGAGGCCAATCCCCCTTCAAAGCAGGTTCGAGGGAATTAGTTGCCGTTGCGGATGGCGATGGTGACTCTGCGGTTGAGCGCCCGTCCTTCCGGGGTGTCGTTGGTGGCCACCGGATTGGCATAGCCGTACCAGTAGGGCAGCAGGCGGTCTTTGCTGATCTTGAACCGCTTGCCCAGGTAATTGCGCACGCTTTCGGCCCGCCTTTTGGAGAGGCCGATGTTATAGGCCTCGCTGCCGATGGAGTCGCAGAAGCCGGAAAGCACGACATAGGTGGTGGGCTGGTCAAGGAGGAATTGGCCGAGTTTGTCCAGGGCCGGCCCGAATTCGGCCTTGATGCTGGATTTGTCAAAATCGAAGAGCACGTTGTTGAAACCCGCCTGCTCGGTATCCATGTACAATTTGCCGAACAGATGTTCGGGTTTTGCGAAAACCGTGTCGAAATCAAAGACCTGGGAGCAGTTGTTGACCGAGGCGATGTCATCGAGCAGTTTTTTCCCCTGGGGGGTGGTGGCCGAAGAGACGATGTTGAAGCAGACGTCGTATTTGTCGGCAAGCATTCTGGCCTGCGCCAGGGGCTCGGGTTCCAGTCCCGGGGCGGTGGAGTGCTTGCCGTCGGAGAAGAGAAAGACCTGGGTCCGGCCGGGGAGGCCCAGCAGGTGCTCAAGCTTCATCAGGCCCCGCTGGATCATCGGCGGTCCGGTCGGCCTGCTTGGCAACTGCTCGATCGCCTGACCATAGGTGACCTGGTCATAGCGCTTCAGCTCATAGAAGGGTTTGAAGGCCATGGGCGAGGCGTGCAGCCAGAGGCCGCCTTTCCAGTGGGGATAGAGGCCTGCCTGCCAGCCCAGGTCGGGCAGGGTGGCATTGGAGGCCCGGAGGATCTGCTTTTCCGCTTCCAGGCGGGTGAGGCCGGTATCCTTGTAGGGAACGTCCATGCTGTCGGCTGGATCGTAAATGATGAAAAAGTTATTGGCCATCCGCAGATAGCGGCCGCTGTCAACCGGCGAAGCAAGTTCCGCCGTCATGGCCGGAGCCGCAGCATATGCCAGTCCCGCAGGCAAAAGAAGGACGAATACTGACAGGATAAATAAACGCATTTTCATACCATCTCCCGGCTAGATATTTCCACCGCATGCCGTGGGGCAGCGCATAACCGTGATTTCCGTCGGCGTCGGCATTCCGGCCGCCAATGCGGAAATTCGCCGGTGCCCGCCGTCCCGAAGGCTCTCTGCTTCTTTGAGTATACCTAATGCGAGAGCGCTGTCAAGTGTTTGAAAAAACTCAGGTCCTGGATAATCGGCAGGCGCCCTTGCCGCTGAGCGGGGACCTTTTCCGGAGAAATGGCGGGGACTGAACCGATGCTGACGAGTCCGGGAGCAGGTCGATTGCCGCCTGAGCCCACAGGATTTTGGCAGCCAGCAGAGGCAAATTCCGGAGGATCAGTGCTCCTGATATAAAAAAAAATGCGACAGGAAGAATGACAGCATTGAAATGGAGAGGGGAAAAGAGTATCAATATTGTAATGCTGTTCATTTGCGGAGCGGACTTTCCTGTCCGTTTCCAGCCAACTCATGAAAAAGACTGCCGGGAGAGAATATGGAACAAGGTGAACGCGTGAAATGGACCAGACCTTGCTGCGATGGGAATCGGAAAACAGGGCACCTCGTTCTTTACCCCTTCCTGGTGAGTTTGCTGCTGCTCGGCCTGTATGCCAGCGCCTTGGCTGCCCCTGAACAACTTAAGCCAAGGGTCATTTACCCGGTAAAACAGGCTGTTTCGCAGCCCGTGCGCGACATGCAGGCCCCGGTGCATCCGATGCGGGCTTCGGAAGAAGAGGCGGCCCAATGGATCGGCTATCCGGAAAAGCAGGGCGGCCAGGCGCCCCGGCAACCCTCGGCGCCCGTTGAGGACGGGGCGTTGCAGCAGAGCAGACCGGTCGGGGCCATGCCCGACCCCTTGGTCAATTTCGAGGGCCTCAACAATATCGCCGGGGTCTACCCACCGGATACCTGCGGTGATGTGGGGCCGAATCATTATGTCCAGATTACCAATCTCTATTTCCGGATCTTTGACAAGGCGGGCACGCCGCTCACATCTGCCCTGGCGAACAATTTCCTGTGGTCGGGCTTCGGCGGCGTTTGCGAGACGACCAACCACGGCGACCCCATCGTCCTCTACGACCAGTATGCCGACCGCTGGCTCCTCAGCCAGTTTTCCATCCAGGGACCTTACCACCAGTGCATCGCGATCTCCAAGACCGGCGACCCCACCGGCGAATGGCATCTCTACGATTACGAACTGAGCACCACCATTATGAACGACTACCCCAAGTTCGGGGTCTGGCCGGACGGGTACTACATGGCCATCAACCAGTTCGACAGCGCCAGCGGCCTTTCCTGGGCCGGTCAGGGCGCGGTGGCCTTTGACCGGAGCGCCATGCTGGCGGGCGGTTCGGCGGCCATGGTCTATTTCGACCTGGGGGCGAGCCATCCCGAGCTCGGGGCAATGCTGCCCGCCGATGCTGACGGACTGGCCACGCCGCCGGACGGTGCGCCGAACTACTTTGTCCAGTTCGACGACGACGCCTGGAGCTATCCGGCCGATCAGCTGGAGATGTATGAGTTCCACGTTGACTGGACTACCCCGGCCAACGCCACCTTCACTGCCGCAGCGAACTCGCCCCTGGTCGTTGCCCCCTTCACCACCCTTGCCAGAACCACCGTGCCCCAGCCGGGAACACCGCAACTGCTGGATAATCTGGGCGACCGGCTGATGTACCGGCTGCAGTACCGCAATTTCGGCAGCCACCAGGCCATGGTGGTCAACCACACCGTGGATGCCGGCAGTGGTGTCGCCGGCATTCGCTGGTACGAACTGCAAAACACCGGTTCCGGCTGGGCGATAGAGCAGCAGGGCACCTATGCTGGAGACAGCCCGGACGGCGAGCACCGCTGGATGGGCTCCATCGCCATGGACGGCCAGGGCAACATGGCCCTGGGTTATTCGCTGTCCAGCGCCGCGACCTACCCCTCCATTCGCTACGTGGGCCGCCTGGCCGGCGATGCCGCCGACACCCTGGGTCAGGGTGAGACGACAATTATTGCCGGTTCCGGCTCCCAGACAGGAAGCGCAGCCCGCTGGGGCGACTACTCGATGATGAGCGTCGACCCGGTGGACGAATGCACCTTCTGGTACACCCAGGAATATTACCAGACGACTAGCAATACCGGGTGGCAGACCAGGGTCGCCTCGTTCAAGTTTCCCGGTTGCACGGCAGGGCCAAGCGGAGTGCTGGCCGGGATGGTCAGCGACTCCGGTGCGGCGCCCATTGCCGGGGCAACCGTGACCGTGGACGACCTCGGTTCGGTACAGGTCTCCACGACCACCGCCGCCGACGGCAGCTACAGATTCGCCGCGCTGCCGGTGGGGACCTATACGGTGACCGCGGAAAAATTCGGATACACGACAAGCAGCGCGGTGATCGCTGTTGTCGACGGTATGACCACCACGCAGGATTTTGTTCTGGCGGCGGCCACGTATTATACCCTGAGCGGCACGGTGACGGATGGGGCCACCGGCTGGCCCCTGTACGCCGAGGTGGACTACGGCCCGGGATCGGTCTGGACCAGTCCGGCCACGGGCGGCTACTCCGTTGATCTGCCGGCAGGGACCTATTCGGTAACGGCTGCCGCGGACACCTATGATGGCGACACTGCTACCGTGGACCTGAGCAGCGGGGATGTTGTGCGGGGTTTCACCCTGCAGGCGGATGCAACCTGTACGGCGACCGGGTATTCCTTCTCTCTGCCGGCAAGCATCTTTTCTGAAAACTTTGACGGCTGCGCCCTGCCTCCCGGCTGGGCGGCCAACAATCTCGGCGGGGGCTGTATCTGGAACATCATCCCTGGAAGCACCAGAGCGAATCTGACCGGCGGCAGCGGCTGCTATGCCATCGCCGACAGCGACGCCTGCGGCTCAGGGACAACGATGAACACCGAACTGGTTTCACCACTGATCGACTGCAGCGGCCTGTCCGCTGTGGCCCTCCAGTTCAAATACGACGTCAATGCCTTAAGCGTAACTGATACCTTCGACGTGGATGTCTCCATTGACAACGGCGCCACCTGGACCAATGCCTGGCGCCGGTATGGGGTGGACGACCGCGGCCCCAAGACCGCCAGCGTGGACATCACGGCGATCGCCGCCGGCCAGGCGAGCGTGCGGGTGCGCTTCCACTACATTGCCCCTGGCTGGGACTGGTGGTGGCAGGTGGACGAGGTCGTTGTCCAAACATCAACGTGTACACCTCCCTCGGACGGCGGTTTCGTTGTCGGCCATGTCTTTGACGCCAATACCGGGGCGCCGCTGAACGGGGCCCAGGTTGCCGACGGCCTCGGCCATTCGGCGACGACCGTGGCCACCCCGGACGACGCCTCCCTGGCGGACGGATTTTATACCCTGTATCTGCCTTCTTCGGGGACGGTGTTGCTGAGCGCCGCAAAAGGAGGAGGCTATGTCACCCTCAATCGGTACGTGAGTGTGCCCCTGCTCGGTTCGAAAGAAGAAAATTTCTCTCTTGAGGCGGGACTGATCAGCACCGACCCCACGGCCGTGGAGGTTATTCTCCCCCCGGGCGGCACCGACAACCGATCCGTCCTGGTCAGCAACGACGGAACGGCCACCTCTGCTTTTTTGCTGACTGAAATTAATGCCCCGCCCCCGGTGCGGCCGGCAGGGCCCTATGCCGTGCCGGTCCGACATATGTCGCCCAAGAACCTCGAGGCGATGGATGCCAGCGGCGCGCGCTACGACTACCCGGTACCCAATGTGCCGGTCATCGCCGCGGCCGGCGACGTGGTCCAGTCCTGGGCCAGCGGCATGGCGTTTCCCTGGGGAATCGGCCACCAGAACGATTCCACGACACTCTGGCTGGGCAATGTGTCCGCAGCGGGTGCCGGCGGCGGTGATCTCGACCAGGAATTCGACCTCGGTGGAACCGCAACCGGCGGGAGCATCGACGTGGCCGGGCTGGGCGGGGCGGTCTTTATGGCGGATCTCGCCTATGACTGGGTTAATGAGACCCTGTGGCAGGTGGCGGTCGGAGGCGACAACTGCATCCATGAGCTGGACCCGGCCACGCTAACCGCGACCGGCAGCACGATCTGCCCCGCCTTCGGCACCAGCCAGCGGGGCCTGGCCTACAACCGCAAGACCGATACCTTTTATGCCGGCGGCTGGAACGATTCCACCATCCACGAGTTCGACCGCGGCGGCACCATCCTCCGCTCGACCGACCTGGGCCTGGCGATCTCCGGCCTCGCCTTCAATCCGCTGACCGACCACCTCTTTGTCATGGTCAACGGGTCTTTGGCCAATCCGGAAATCTATGTGGTTTCTGTCCCGGCCAGCGGCGATTTCGCCGTCAGCGGCCAGTTCGATACCGCCGCCTTCGGCAGCGATTACAGCGGCGCCGGTCTGGCTATGGGCTGCGGCGGCCACCTGTGGGCCGTGGACCAGACGACGCAGACCGTGCACGAAATCGATTCCGGGGAAACGGGCACCTGCGACCTGGACATCCCCTGGCTGACCGTATCTCCTGCCGGCGGCAGTATTGCCGCGGCAGGCTCCCAAACGGTCGATCTTGCCTTTGACGCGGCCGGGCTGACCCCGGGCGAGGTCAAGAAGGGATATCTCATCGTGGACAACGATACCCCTTACAGTGCGGACTATCTGCCGGTCACCCTTCGGGTCATGGCCTTGCCGGTCATTACCTCGACGGGATTCAGCGGGGTGACGAAGGTTGCCGCCATGGTGGAGGCCCAGGTCGATCCGCAGTGCCAGGCCACGGAGTACTACTTCGAGTACGGCACCGTGCCCGGCGTCTATGACCAGCGCACCGCGAGTATGTTCAGCTCCTCCTGCACGCCGGTCAGCATCTCTGCCCTGCTGGGGGGGCTGAGGCAGGGGACGACCTATTATGTCCGTCTGGTGGCCATCAACGCGGCCGGGACATCGTACAGCAGCGTCATGACCTTCATCACGGACACCTTCCCCTGGCCGATGTTCCTGCCGGCCATAGCTGGCGGGGGAAATTGACAACCCGTTCCCGGGATGATAGGCGGAGCCTGAACCTGACAACTCCCTGGCGGCAGATGCGGCCAGGGAGTTATTTTATTGGTGCGCGATATGTGTATGCGCAAATTGAACTGATTAACCGGAAACGGACGAGACGTGCAGCCATTGCCCCGGGATCGGATACCGGGGGATACTGGAGCATGGCGGAGAGCGGATGAACTGGCAGCATGGAGGTGAAGGGCCGGGAAAAGGAGAGTGTACCCCCGGGATACGCTTGCGAAAAGCTGTGGATTTCCTCAGGTATTGTGCTATAAATCGATACCTAGGTTCTGGATGGAAAGAGGATGAAATCGGTGCAGGAAGACACAGCAAGCGTTGCTGCGACGGCGCAGGCCGGGAACGGCAGAAAGCGCCTGGGAGTACTGATCGGCGGATCCGGCCTGATCGGCGGCACCCTGGTCCATTACTTCAAGACCAAGACCGAGCATAAAATCGATATCCGCGCCCCCAGCAGCAAAAAGCTCTCCATCCGCAATGCCGATGATATAAAGAACTACCTGATCCGCACCCGGCCAGATTTTGTGATCAATTCGGCGGTGGCCGCCCTGGACTGCGACGCCCAGCTGGCCTTTGAGGTAAATTATCTCGGCAGCATCAACCTGGCCCGCGCCTGCTGCGCTTTAGATATCCCCTACATCCACATCAGCTCGGCGGCGACGTTGCCCAACGGGGAGAACCTGTCCGAAGAGGAGAGCCTTCCCCTGTCGCCGTCCCTGACCCATTACGCCAAGTCGAAGCTGATGGCCGAGCGGACCCTCAGGCACATGGGCAAGACCCAGGGCCTGGATTTCACCATCATCCGCATTGCCATCGTTTACGGGGAGCATGACCACAAGATTCATGGCTTCCACCGCCTCTTCTTTTCCATCGCCGACGAGGCCATGCCCTTCATGGTCACCCGCAAGGGGGTCAGGCATTCCTATACCAATGCCAACAAGATCCCCTACTTTGTCCACCATGTCCTGGACCACCGCGAGGAGTTCTCCGGGGAAACCTATCATTTTGTCGACAAGGACCCGGTGGAGATGGCTGACCTGATTCTGACCATCCGTTCCTTCCTGGAATTGAATCGGCCTCGGGAAATTTACGTGCCCTATCCGATCATCCGGTCCGGCAAGGTTTTTCTGCAGTGGCTGGCCAGCATCCTCAGCTGGTTCGGCATCAGCGTCTGGCTGCCGCCCGAACTCATCTTCCTGGAACATTTTTACAAAACCCAGGCCCTGTCCAACCAGAAGCTCCGGGATTCAAGCTTTGTCGATCCCTTTCCCGGCGAGACGATTTATTCCGTCCTGCCCAGGCTGGTGGTCTACTACCTGGAACGCTGGGGCCACCTCAACCTGATCACCACCTTCAATGAGGAATACCTGGGCAAGTTCGAGTTCGAGGATGATTTTGTCCATCACCCCAGGAACCTTTTAAATTTTGTCCATGCCGACTCCCTAGCGCCGTTCCCGGAGCTGGTTGAGTTGCGGCAGGCCGGGAGGAAAGATGCATTCTGATACCCCATCCATCAGCAACAAGATAGTCCTGGCCAACTGGAAGGCCAGTCTGTCGCCCGTCGCGGCCGGGAGGTGGATCGACACCTTTGCCCGGCAGTACCGCCCCTCCCCGCTGCTCCAGGTGATCCTGGCGGTGCCCTTTCTGCTGCTGGCTGAATTGCGGAGTCGCTGTCGCGATCTGCCCGGAGTGGCGCTGGCGGCGCAGGATGTCTCTCCCTTTCCCCAGGGCAGCTACACCGGCTCGACCCCGGCCGATTGGCTGAGCGGTCTGACGGACTTTGTACTGGTGGGACACCGTGAGCGCCGCCGCTACTTCCATGAAACCAATCAGGATGCGGCCAACAAGGTCAGCGAGGCCTTGGCGGCCGAACTGCAGCCGATCCTGTGCGTAAGCCGGGCCGGGATTGCCGGCCAGCTGGCCGCGCTGGAAGCGGCAGACCTGGAAAAAACCCTGCTCGGATGCATCGCTGACGAAGGAGATGCGCCGGAGGTGGCACGCAACACGGCACGCGTGGCTGAAGATGCCCGCTTTTTCGCCAGGATGTCAGGCGGGCGGCCGGTGCTGTACGGCGGCGGGGTTGATGGCGGCAACGTGGCCGCGCTGATTGCCCTGCCGGAGATTGCCGGGGTCATGGTCGCCGGCGCCTGCCTTGACCCGGGAAATTTTGTCATCCTCCTGCAGAATGCGGACCGTGCGCTCGCGTCCGGGCCAGGAACACGGAAGTAGTTTTTGTGGGCACGTTCCGGAGGAATGGGGGAGACACTTCCGCGATGGCGGCAGAGAAAATTTTTTCCCCGGAGCAGCAGGAACGCTATAGCCGGCAGATCCTCCTCCGGGAGGTGGGGGTGGAGGGGCAGCGCAAGCTGGGCCGGGCCAGAGTGCTGGTCGTCGGCGTCGGCGGGCTGGGTTCGCCGGCATCCCTCTATCTCGCTGCGGCGGGCGTCGGCACCATCGGCATCGTGGACAGCGACCGGGTAGAGCTTTCCAACCTGCAGCGCCAGATTGCCCACGCCACCTCGGGTCTGGGCCGGGTCAAGGTGGAGTCGGCGGCCGAGGCCATGCTGGCAATCAACCCGGAGATCGAGGTCCTGCCGCTGCATGCCAGTTTCTGCGCTGCCAACGCCCTGGAGATCATCAGGGGGTATGACTTTGTCATCGACGGCACGGATAATTTCGCCGCGAAATTTCTCTTGAACGACGCCTGCGTCCTGGCGGGCATCCCCCTTTCCCACGCCGGGGTGCTTCGCTTTCAGGGTCAAGCCATGACCATCCTCCCAGGCCGGACCGCCTGCTACCGCTGCATCTTCCGCCAGCCGCCGGAACCCTCGGCGGTGGAAACCTGCGCCGAGGCAGGCGTTCTTGGTCCGGTGACCGGCATGCTGGGGAGCATCCAGGCAGCCGAGGCATTGAAGTATCTGGCCGGCGCCGGCCAGTTGCTCGGGAATATCCTGCTGTGCTTTGACGCGTTGACCATGGAGTTTCGCCGGCTCCCGCTGCAACGCCAGGAGGACTGCCCGGTCTGCGGCAGGGAGCCGGTGATCACCGAGCCAAAGGATTTGGATTGAAGACGGAAGGTGGGTAGGGCACAGCGAAACAGGCCGCGGAAATGGACAGCCCGATCGAATCCGCTGCCGATTCCGACATCGATAAGTTCCCAGTGCCGGGTTACGCCTGCGCCGATTTTCGCTATGGCGAGGGATCACTCAGGAGCTGACGATCTGTTTCAGGTCCGGTCTGCCCTGGGAGATAAAGGCCAGGTTCACGATTCTCTTGAATGCGTCCTTGAGCCGTGAGAGAGGAATGACCGGCTGGATATCCGGCAGCAGTTCGTGCACCGGCGGTGGGGGCTGGACCTTCAATTTTTCCTCAAGGGTGTTTCCGGACTGCTGCGCAAGACCGCCCGCCATGTCGCCCGCTTGGGAGCCGCCAGAGCCGTCCAGTCCCCGGAGAAAGTCCATCATGACGCCGAGGTCGTGTTTGTGGTAGAAAAGCTGGATTTCCTCGGCAATGGAGTTGCGCTCACTGGCGAGTTTCGCCAGATTCTGGCGGTACTGGTTGATGTCGTTGCTCAGGGTTTCGTAGGTGTCGAAGATCATGTTCTTGAAACGGCCGGCCCTGGTCAGTCCCCGGATTTTCTGCCCGGCAAAGACTTTTTGCCGCAGAGTGGGTGACTCGGCCAGGTAGGGGTCATAGAAGATCAGCTGATCGAGTCCGGCCAACTGGAAAAATTCATGGATAAGATTCTCATCTTTCAGGAGGATGTACAGCCTGACCAGATCAAAGCCGATTTGCTGCTCCAGCCGCTTAAACGAGGTCAGGACCTGATTGTCGTACTCTCTGATGTCCTCCTCGATAAGCTTGCGGAACCCGAAGTAGCGATCGGCCATCTCTTTTTTGACTTCCAGGGTGAGAATATCCGTGATGTCTTCGTGCATGCGCATCTCCTCGGGAGACCCGGGGTGCCCTCCCGGTAGAAATAGAGACCTTATCTTATATAAATAGTATACTGCAGTCTTTCAGGTATTTCACTTTCTAATATCTTTGCCGGGGAATCATGATTTCGACCGAACTGCGAGAGGAAGCCAAGAATCGGGTGCGCGAGGCGGCGGACATCGTGCAGGTGATCGGCGAGTTTGTGGAATTGAAAAAGGCCGGCGCCCGGTTTACCGGCCTCTGCCCCTTCCACGCCGAAAAAACCCCGTCCTTCTCCGTCAACCCCCAGTCGCAGTTTTTTCACTGTTTCGGCTGCGGTGAGTCCGGGGACGTTTTTTCCTTCCTGATGAAGTACAGCCGGCTCTCCTTTCCCGAAGCGCTCAAGGAACTGGCCCGCCGCTACCAGATTGATCTGCCCGAGCCGAAGCTCACCGATGCGGAAAAGCAGCGACTGCGGGAGCGGGAGATGCTCTACCGGGTCAACGAAGACGCGGCGCGGATCTATCAGCGGTATCTGGAGTCCCCGGAAGGAGAGAATGCGCGGGACTACCTGCGTCGGCGGGGGGTCCCGGAGGAGCAGGCAAAAGCCTTCCGCCTGGGCTATGCCCCGGGTCCGGAGGGCGGCGGCTGGAATTTTGTCACCGCCCGCCTGCAGGCGCTCCAGATTGCCCCGGCGGATATCGAACGGGCAGGGCTTGCGGTCAAAAATGATCGCGGCGGCTATTACGACCGCTTCCGGGACAGGGTCCTCTTTCCCATCCTGGACCTGACCGGAAGGGTAGTGGCCTTCGGCGGCAGGATCCTGGGCGACGGGCAGCCCAAGTATATGAATTCGCCTGAAAGTCTCATCTTTGACAAGGGCCGCCTTTTGTTTGGCCTCTATCAGCACCGCGAGGAGATCAGGACCAGGCGGCTGGCCATCGTGGTGGAGGGAAATTTTGATCTGCTCATGCTGGCCGCCCACGGCATACGCAATGTCGTCGCCCCTCTGGGCACCGCCCTGACGGGCAGCCATGTTCGCTCCCTGCGGGGCTATTGCGACGAGGTCGTGCTCCTCTTCGACGGGGACAGCGCCGGCCTCAAGGCCGCCATGCGCTCGGTCCCCCTCTTTCTCGCCGAACAGGTCGACGCCCGGATCGGCGTGCTGCCAAAGGGCCACGATCCAGACAGTTTTGTCCGGGCCGAGGGAGCGGAGGGCATTGCCAGGCTGGTGGCAGGGGCCAGGCCTCTTGCCGAATTCGTCTTTGACGATCTGGTTCGCCAGCATGGCCTGACCCTCCAGGGAAAAAACCGCATTGTCGGTGAGCTTCGGCAGATCATTGCCTCCAGCAGCGATCAGGTACAGCGCTCCCTGATGATCGCCCACTTCAGCGAGATGCTGGGTATTGCCCCTGCGCAGTTCGAGGCTGGCCTGCAGGCTGCAGCCAGGCCAGTTCCGCGTCCTGCCGCACCAAACCGGCTTGAGGGGTTTCGGGACCTCCCCCGCAAACAGCGGCAGCTGGTTGATTTTCTGATTTTTTATCCAGAATTTGCTGGGGAGCTGATTGCCAGCGGCGTAGAAGAACTGGTGACTAGCGACGAGGCCCGCGAAATTCTCTCCTGCCTCAAGGGGCTGACCGGGGCCGGTTCCTGCTCGTCGGAGCAGCTGCTTGTCGGCCTGCCTGCGGCCAGTGGGATACGGGAGTATGTGGCTGAACTGCTCATTGCCGGCAGTCAGGCCGAGGAAGGGGAAAATGAGGAGGGACCCCGGCAAATGTGCGATGAACTTCTTCTGTGGCTGCGGGCGGAAAGGCGGCAGAAGGAAAGCGCCGATCTTATGCGGCGGATCAATGAAGCCCAACATGCAGGGGATACCGAGGAGCTCATGGCCCTGCTCCGGCAGAAGCAGGAGATGGGGAAAAGCTGACCATCCGCCGCTGTTTCAAGATATTGTCCGGCTTGCCAGCGTCGGAATGGCGCTTTGCGCGATTCCGCCAAAAAAAGAACTGATTTCAGATAACATGTTGAAAAAAAATGTAAAACCTGGCAGGTTATGCAACGGCAATGAGATTGCGCAGGCCTGTATGAGGTTACCCGGGCAAGCCCCTGCCTCCTGCTGGCCGGGATTGCGCCCCTGATTGAAGGGGAGCGATCAGGGGATGCCATCATTTCGAGTCCGGTCCGTTGGCTAGTGTTATCTTCAGGGAGAACGAGATGACCATTGACAAGAATTTTTCCGGCAGTCAGCCCCAGGAGGGATCATCGAGGGAAGAGGGGGAAGAATTTCTCGAGTTTCAGGATCTTACAGGTATTTTTGCTACGGCTGACACCTATGATCCCGAGGTGATTGAGGAGCCGATTTTAGCAGTGGCCCCCGAGGAAATTCCCTTTGAACGCCGGAAGAATGCGACCTCCGACGGCAGGCGAAAAGCTGACCGCCGTTCCGGGGTGGACCGGCGACAGATCGGCTCCAGCATCGACCCGATGAATATCTATCTGAAGGAAATGGGCAATCTCACCCTTCTCAGCCATGAGGAAGAGGTTGCCTTGGCCCAGATGGTCGAGCAGGGGGAAATGCGGGTGCAGCAGGCCGTGTTGAGCCTAAAGCCGGGTATTGATGTGCTGAAGAATCTGGCTGAAGGGCTGAAGAGCGAAAAGATCAAGATCGGCTCCGTTCTCAAGGGGCTTTCGGAAAACGACGACAATGTTGCGGAAAAGCTGAAGAAGTCGTTTCTGGCTACGGTCGGCAAGGCGGCCAAGCTTGAAGAAAAGCGTCACGAACTGTGCCGGCAGCTGGCGGCCTCCATCACCGATCCCGAGGCAGTGAAAAAAAATCTGGCGGCCATCACCCGGACCGGCCTGCAGATTGCCGACCTCTTCGCGGATTTTCGGATGTGCTGCAAGGGGCTGCTGGCTGTTGCGGATGCGGTCAAGGCGCTGGGCCTGAAGCTCAGCAAGGCCAGGGTTGAGGCCCTGCAGACGAGGAGGCGGGTCGCGACCAAGGAGGGCTCAGAGCAGGGCCAGGATTCATCTCCGAACCTTATTGAGCAGACCTACATCCTGGAACTCGCAGAGAACATCGGGGTCACTGCCGAAACCCTGGAGGTCCTGATGTTGGATATCGAGCTGGGCCGGGAAGAGGCCCGTCAGGGCAAAGAAGCCCTGGTCCGGGCGAATCTGCGCCTGGTGATCTCGGTATCCAAGAAGTTTCTCAACCGCGGCCTGCAGCTGCCGGATCTCATTCAGGAAGGCAATATCGGCCTGATGAAGGCCGTGGAAAAATACGATTACAAGCGGGGCTACAAATTTTCCACCTACGCCACCTGGTGGATCCGGCAGGCCATCACCAGGGGGATCGCCGACCAGGGCCGGACGATCCGCCTGCCCGTGCATATGATTGAAACCATCAACAGGATGCTTCGTTTTTCACGCGACTTCATGCAGATAGAAAGCAGGGAGCCTACCCCTGAGGAGTTGGCCGCACAACTGGGAACGGACGTGGAAAAGGTGCATATCGCTCTGAAGACCGCCAAAGACGCCATTTCCCTTGATTCGCCGGTGGGCGACGAGGAAGACACCATGCTCAGTGATTTTGTCGAGGATCATGTTCACCCCGATCCCCAGGATGCGTCCATCACGGAAAGCCTGAAGCGTTGCCTGTGCAAGGTTATGGCGTCCCTGACCCCGCGGGAGGAGCAGGTGTTGCGCATGCGCTACGGGATCGAGATAAGCTGTGATCATACCCTGGAGGAGGTGGGAAAGTGTTTTGCGGTCACCAGGGAGCGGATCAGGCAGATTGAGGCCCAGGCCATCAACAAGCTGCGTCATCCCACCAGGTGCAACGAACTCCGCTCGTTCGTGGGCGACTGATCGAGGCGGCTGCCGGCCTCATTTCCCTGCGGCGGTCGGTCGCGCAGGGAGAGACGTGCCGGTGCCTGTTGGCGATGCCAGGGAATATGTTGCCGGCGTGGCTCACTCTTTCTTTCGTGCCAGGGCTTGGTTGTACGCGAATCCATCGTCTGGTCGAGGTCTTCGGCTCGCCGGCCGCGGTTCTGGCCGCCCCCGCTCAGGCCCTGCGGCAGGTAGAGGGGATAGGCCCCAAGGTGAGCCAGGTGCTGGCCGACCCGGCCGCCATGGAAACGGCCGGCCGCCAGGCTGAGTTGGAACTGCGCCGCCTCGGTGACCGGAACCTGGTCCTGCTCTGCCCGGATGATCCACGTTATCCCAGTTTACTTCGTTCCATTGCCGATCCTCCGGCGCTCCTCTACTGCCAGGGTGATCTTCACCGCCTTACGCTGCCGGCAGTGGCCATTGTCGGGTCCCGTGCAGCCACTGCCTACGGCAGGCGCATCAGCTTCGAGCTGGCGCGGGAGCTTGCCAGCCGGGGCATCTGTGTGGTCAGCGGCATGGCCTTGGGGATTGATAGCCAAGCCCATGCCGGCGCGCTGGCCGGCGGCGGGGCAACCATCGGCGTGCTCGGCTGCGGCGCGGATGTGGTCTATCCGCCCCAGCATGGGGCGATGTTCGGGGAAGTGCGCGGTCGCGGCCTGCTGCTGACCGAGTATCCGCTCGGTTCCAAACCGGAGGGTTTCCGTTTTCCGGAGCGAAACCGGATTATCAGCGGGCTCTCCCTGGGAGTGGTCGTGGTGGAGGCAAGCCTGAAATCCGGGTCGCTGATTACGGCAGCACTGGCCCTGGAGCAGGGCCGGGAAGTGTTCGCGGTCCCCGGCCGGATCGATTCGGTGAAGAGCCAGGGTGCCCACCGTCTGCTGCAGCAGGGCGCCAAGCTGGTTCACAGCGTGGACGATATCCTGGAGGAGCTCAGCCTGGCGGGGAGGTTCGCGGCAGGGTCCCGTGATGATCTTCCCGGCCCGCCGCCCGTACCGATGACGGAGGCCGAGCAGCGGCTCTGGAATTGTCTGGATGTCTATCCGCTGACCGTGGATCAGCTGGTCCAGCAGTCCGGTTTCGAGCCGGCGCAGGTCCTTTCCCTACTGCTGGACATGGAGCTGAAGGGGCTGGTTCGGCAGCTGCCGGGCCAGGAGTATGAGCGCCGGGCGGCGGGCAGCCGGTAACTGTTCTGCTCGCCCGGAGTGATCTGTTCTCACAAGCGAACATAATGTCTGCCGGGGATGCTATGAATATTATGCACAGCAAGATGATCGCCCCGTCCATTCTCTCCGCCGATTTTGCACGGCTCGGGGAGGAGATCAGGGCCGTGGAGGATGCCGGAGCCGATGTCATCCACATCGATGTCATGGATGGCTGCTTTGTCCCGAACATCACCATCGGGCCGCTGGTGGTCAGCGCGGTACGGCGGGTGACCGCCCTGCCGCTGGACGTGCACCTGATGATCGCAGATGCGGACAGCTACATCCAGGATTTTGCCCGGGCCGGCGCCGACTGGATCACGGTGCACGTAGAGGCCTGCCCCCATCTGCACCGGACAATCGGCCAGATCAAGGATCTGGGTAAAAAGGCCGGGGCGGTCCTGAATCCGGCAACCTCGTTGACGACCCTGGACTGGATTCTTCCGGAGCTGGACCTTGTGATGCTCATGACCGTGAACCCAGGGTTCGGCGGCCAATCCTTTATCGAATCCGCGCTGCCCAAGATCGCCCAGCTGCGCCGGAGCCTGGATGCTATCGGCAGCAGCGCGGGCATCGAGGTCGACGGCGGGGTCAGTCCGGACACCATTGCCAGGATCGCCGGGGCCGGGGCCAATATCTTTGTTGCCGGTTCCGCGATCTTTGGCCGGCCGGATTATCGGGCCCGGATCTCTGAGCTGAAGCGGCTGGCCGGGTGGGAGCCGGGGGAGGCGAAGGCATGACCCTGCAGGAGTTCAGTGAGTTGAACAGCGTGCGGCGCCTGCGGGATCTGGCGCGCACCCCCTTTGATCTGGCCAGGCCAAACGCCCTTGGCGTCGGCCGGTTCAGGGAGTACCGGGTGGCAATGGCGGGCTATGACTACCTGTATGCCACCCAGCGGCTCGATAATCAGGTGCTGGCCTCTCTGCAGGCGCTGGCTGACGAGGCAGGCCTGGTGGACCAGTTCCTGGCCATGAAGCGCGGCGCGGTGATGAACCGCATCGAAGGCCTTGCCAGCGAAAACAGGCAGGTGCTGCACACCGCCTGCCGGGATGTGTTCTCGGCCGACCCGGCAAACCGGGAGGCCTCGGCCCAGGCGGCGGAGCAGCTGGCCCGCCTGCGCCGGTTCCTTGACGATTCCGGGCAGGGACGGCTGGTCAATCAGCGGGGCGAGCCCTTCACCACCATGGTCCAGGTGGGAATCGGCGGTTCCGATCTGGGGCCGCGCGCCCTCTACCTCGCCCTGCAGCGGTATCAACTGCCGGGCCGCTCCGCGCGGTCCATTGCCAATGTCGATCCGGACGATCCCGCGGCGGTGCTGGCCGGTCTCGATCTGTCCCGGACCCTGTTCAACGTGGTTTCCAAAAGCGGGACCACCCTGGAAACCCTGACCAACGAGCAGCTGGTCAGGGACGCCCTCGCCCGGGCCGGCCTTGATCCCGCACGCCACCTGCTGGCGGTGACCGGTGCAGGCAGCCCCATGGATGACCCGCGGCGCTACCTCGCCTCTTTTCATATGTTCGACTACATCGGCGGCCGCTACAGCGTCACCTCCATGGTAGGGGGAGTTACCCTCGGCTTTGTCCTGGGCTACGAAGCGTTTGCCGAGATCCTTGCCGGCGCCCACGCGGTGGATGTCGCGGCGGAAGAGCGCAGTATCCGCGCCAATATTCCCCTGCTCATGGCCCTGATCGGCATCTGGAACCGCAATTTCCTCGGCCATGAAACCCTGGCGGTCCTGCCGTACAGCCAGGCCCTTTCGCGTTTTCCGGCCCACCTCCAGCAATGTGACATGGAAAGCAACGGCAAGTCGGTGTCCCGGTGCGGCCGCCCGGTTGCCTGGCAGACCGGGCCGGTGGTCTGGGGCGAGCCGGGGACCAACGGCCAGCATGCCTTCTACCAGCTCCTCCATCAGGGAACAACGGTGGTGCCGGCAGAGTTTATCGGTTTCCGGCAGAGCCAGTACGGAAGGGATGTGACGGTGGAGGGCACTACCTCCCAGCAGAAACTGGTTGCCAACATGCTGGCGCAGTCGCTTGCCCTGGCCACCGGCCAGAGCAGCGACAACCCCAACAGGAGCTTCCCCGGCAACCGGCCGAACTCCGTTCTGCTGGCGGACCGTCTGTCCCCGCGAAGCATGGGGGCCCTGCTCGCCCTGTATGAAGCCAAGATCGCCTTCCAGGGCTTCTGCTGGAACATCAATTCATTCGACCAGGAGGGCGTGCAGCTGGGCAAAGTGCTCGCCGGCAAGCTGCTTGCGGAGCTTGCGGAGCGAAACAAAGGAATGGGCGGAGCCCTTGCGGAAAATTCTCCGGAACAGGCCATGCTGGAAGCAGCCGGCATCATACAGTAAAAACTTGAATAAATTTACATTGTTCAGGTGCGCGGGCGGAGGGTTGAAATTCAGGAGGATTGCATCCCTTTCCCCCTGATTTCCGACGGCAAAACCAATAAAAATGAATCGTGATTCAGAGAATATGAAAGGGTTCGATTTTTTGTTGACAAAGGGATTACTGACGTATAAGTTCTTTTTGCTGAATGGGGATTCAATGGGGTAGAACGTTTCTGTTTGGGTTGACCGGCAGTATCGTGCACCTGTTGAAAGATATAAAGGTCAATTTTAACCGTAACAAAAGGAGGAATATTGATGCCAAAGCATGCTACCCCCTTGCTGGATCAGCTGGAAAGCGGTCCGTGGCCGAGCTTCGTTTCCGACATGAAACGCCAGGCCGAGAAAAAGCCGGAAGTCTGGGACATTCTTGGACAGCTCGAACTCTCGTATCATGACAGGATCACCCATTGGAAACACGGCGGCATCGTCGGCGTGTTCGGGTACGGCGGCGGCATAGTCGGCCGCTATTCCGACGTCCCCAAGCAGTTTCCGGGCGTTGAGCATTTTCACACCATTCGTGTAAATCAGCCCTCGTCCAAGTACTACTCCACGGAAAACCTGCGCGCCATCTGCAATCTGTGGGAAAAGTGGGGTTCCGGCATGACCAATATGCACGGCTCCACCGGCGACATAATCCTGCTCGGCACCAAGACCGAGAACCTCGAACCCTTTTTCTGGGACCTCACCCACGAACTGGGGCAGGATCTGGGCGGCTCCGGTTCCAACCTCAGGTCGCCTGCCTGCTGCCTCGGCCAGTCGCGTTGCGAGTGGGCCTGCTACGACACGCAGGAGGCCTGCCACCAGTTGACCGTAAAATATCAGGATGAACTGCATCGGCCGGCCTTCCCCTACAAATTCAAGTTTAAATTCTCCGGTTGCCCCAATGACTGCGTCGCGGCTATCGCCCGTTCCGACTTTGCGGTGATCGGCACCTGGAAAGATGATATCCGCATCGACCAGGCAGCCGTCAAAGAGTATATCGCCGGCAACTACCCGTCCAACGGCGGCGCGCACAGCGGCCGTGACTGGGGCAAATTCGACATCAAGAAAGAAGTGATCGACCTCTGCCCCACCCAGTGCATGTGGATGGAGGGCGGCGAGCTGAAGATCGACAACAGCGAATGCACGCGCTGCATGCACTGCATCAATGTCATGCCCCGCGCCCTGCGTCCCGGCAAGGAGATGGGTGCTACCGTCTGTATGGGCGCCAAGGCCCCGATTCTCGAGGGTGCCCAGTTCGCGACCCTTATTATTCCCTTTGTCAAGGTCACCAAGGAGAACGAATTCCAGGATCTCGTCGATCTCATTGAGAAGGCCTGGGACTGGTGGATGGAAGTGGGCAAGAACCGCGAGCGGATCGGCGAGGCCATGCAGCGGGTCGGCCTGCCCGCCTTCCTCGAAATAATGGATGTCAAGCCCATGCCGCAGCATGTGAGAGAGCCGCGCTCCAATCCCTATGTCTTCTGGAAGGAAGAGGAGGTTGAGGGCGGCTGGGAGCGTGACATCAAGGAGTTCAGAAGGCGTCACGCCATGTAATGAATGGCAGAGTGTTGCGAACGTACATTAAGAGATTCAATTTTATTTATTTTACATAAGGAGGTCTTTCATGGGTTACGATCCGAAAAATCCGATGGAAGGAAGGATTACGGACCTTGGTCCCCAGTATTACGGCAAGCACCTGCCGCCGATCATTGCCAACAACAAGGGTAAATGGTTGTATCATGAAATCCTGCAGCCCGGCGTCCTCGTGCATGTGTCCGAGACCGGTGACGAATGCTACACGGTCCGCGCGGCCACCTGCCGTCTGATATCCATTGAACTCATCCGTGAGATATGCGATATCGCCGACAAGCACTGCGGCGGCTTCCTGCGCTTCACCACCAGGAATAACGTCGAGTTCATGGTTGATTCCAAGGACAAAGTCCAGCCGCTGATAGATGACCTGAAGAGCCGGGGCAATAAGTTCCCGATCGGCGGCACCGGCGCCGGAGTCACCAATATCGTCCATACCCAGGGCTGGGTCCACTGCCATACGCCGGCCACCGACGCTTCCGGGCCGGTCAAGTGCGTCATGGACGAACTGTTCGAGCACTTCACCTCCATGAAGATGCCGGCCCAGGTGCGTATCGCCCTGGCCTGCTGTCTGAACATGTGCGGCGCGGTGCATGCATCGGATATCGCCATCCTCGGTGTTCATCGCAAGCCGCCGATGGTCGATGACGAGCGTATCGGCCCGGTCTGCGAGATTCCCCTGGCCATCGCCGCCTGCCCGACCGGCGCTATCAAGCCGTCCAAGGCAGTCGTTGACGGCAAGGAGGTCAAGACCGTGGTGGTGAACAATCCCCGCTGCATGTTCTGCGGCAACTGCTACACCATGTGTCCGGCCATGCCTCTGTCCGATCCGGAAGGTGACGGCATCGCCATTCTGGTTGGCGGCAAGGTGTCCAATTCGAAGTCTGCGCCCAAATTCTCGAAGCTGGTCATCCCGTTTCTGCCGAACACCCCCCCCCGCTGGCCGGAGACTGTTGCGGCCGTGAAGAATATCGTCGAAACCTACGCCAAGGATGCCAAGAAATACGAGCGTATCGGTGAGTGGGCTGAGCGGATCGGCTGGGAGAAGTTTTTCGAGAAATGCGATATCCCGTTTACCGACAAGTCCATTGATGATTATCGTCTGGCATACGATACGTGGAGAACGACCACCCAATTCAAGTATACCAAGGCTACAGCTCAGTATACAGAATAGTAAATTTTATTTAAAGACCGGCGCTCCTGGAGCGCCGGTCTTTACTGCTTCAACTCACCTTTTTAAAGGAGGCCATTATGGCTATGAGTACAGAAGATTTGAAGGCGGCAATACTAGACAAGGCTCTGAAATCCCCGAAAGCCCAGCTCTACATCAAAGATTTTTATGCCTGTGACCCTGATTCTTCGCCCCGGGCGATCAAGAATGCGGCCAACGAAATGGTGCGGGAAGGCAAGTTGACTTTCTGGTCCTCCGGCTCGACGACCATGTACGCAGCCAAGGGTCGCGCCAAAAACGAGGAAGGAGACCAGGGCGTTAATTAATACATGCTCCGTTTCTGAGATTGTTGGAAGCAGAGGCCCCAAGGCCTCTGTTTTTTTTTCTGATGTCCACGTCCGGAATCTTTCCCCTCATCCGGTTCATCACGACCTCCTCGACAAACGAGGTTGCCATGCAGATGGCGTTGCAGGGAGGCAAGCACGGGACCGTGGTTGTTGCCGATCAGCAGACGCATGGCCGGGGGAGAGGCGCGAAGCTGTACGCCTCGCCGCCGGGCGGTCTCTATATGTCCGTCATCCTGCGTCCTGAGCTCCCTCTGGACCGGCTGCCCTTCATCACCCTAGCCGGCGGGCTCGCCTGCGCCCGTGCCGTTGAAGAACATACTGGCCTGGCCGTTGCCTTGAAATGGCCCAATGATCTCTATCTCCAGGGCCGGAAACTCGGCGGGATTCTGGCGCAAACAGGTCCCTATTCGCCGGCGGTGCATGCGATTCCCTTCGTCGTGCTCGGTATCGGCATCAATGTCAATACCAGGCGCGAATCTTTTGCGCCGGAGTTGCGCAACATCGTCATTTCATTGTATGATACCAAGGCTGAACTGTATGGCATCGACTCGCTGCTTGCTGCCGTTCATGCCCATTTGTGCGCGCAGCTGGTTCAGCTGCGGGAGGACATCGCCGGCGTGGTGAACGAGTGGCGCCAGCGCGATTATCTCCTGGGCAGGGCGGTCACCTGGCAGGAGATGGGAAAGACCATGAGTGGGCTCGGTGCAGGCATCAGCGATGACGGCTGCTATCAGTTGCAGGCTGCGGACGGTACTCTGCACGCGATTCTGGCGGGTGAGGTGACCATCGGTCCGGTTCCTGATGAAGAGAAATAATTTGCTGTCTCATTCCTTTCATGCCCTGGTGGTCCGGGAAGAGGAGCAGGGAGTCTTTGTCAAGCAGATTGAGAGACAACAGACGGACATGTTGCCGCCGGGCGAAGTGCTGATCAAGGTCCTTTTTTCCTCCCTCAACTACAAGGATGCGCTTTCAGCTGCCGGCAATCGCGGGGTTACCAGGCGCTATCCCCATACCCCGGGGATCGATGCCGCAGGCGTCATTGTCGAGAGCGATCACGGTACCCTGCGGCCGGGCGACGAGGTTTTGGTCTGCGGCTATGATCTCGGCATGAATACCCCGGGCGGGTTCGGCCAGTATATCCGGGTGCCGGCTGCGTGGGTTTTGCCCAGGCCTGCCGGCCTGACTGCGGAGCAAGCCATGCAGATCGGAACGGCTGGATTCACTGCCGCCCTATCGGTGTCCGCCCTGCTGCAATCAGGTATACAACCAGCGGACGGGACGGTACTGGTCACCGGCGCCAGCGGCGGGGTCGGCTGCTTTGCGGTAGCCCTGCTCTGCCGTTTAGGGTTTACGGTCACCGCAGCCACCGGCAAGATAGTGGCGATGCCCTTTTTGCGGGAACTCGGGGCCTCCGACTTCCTCAGCCGCGAGCAGGCATCGGCGGGCAAAGAGCGGATGCTCCTGCGGGAGCGCTGGGCCGGGGTGGTTGACACCGTGGGCGGACAGATCCTGGCCACGGCGATCAAATCAACCAAATATGGCGGCATCGTTTCCTGCTGCGGCAATGCGGCATCCGGGGAACTGCCGGTCAGCGTCTATCCCTTTATTCTCCGCGGGGTCACGCTGAAGGGCATTGATTCCGCCCAGTGCCCGCTGGCCAGAAGAAAGGAAATTTGGGAGCTGATGGCCGGCAAGTGGCATGGTGCCTGGCCGGCAGCCATCAGCAGGACAGTACCGCTGGCGGATATTGGCGGCTGTATCGATCAGATGCTGCAGGGTAAAATCTGGGGCAGGGTAGTTGTCGATCTTTGGGGGCAGAAATGAGTGTAGAAGTGGCCAGAGAGGTATTGAGCGTGGAAGTTGACGGCATAATTGCCGTCAGGGACCGCCTCGGTCCGGAGTTCGAGCAGGCCGTGAGCATGATCATGGAGTGCCCGAGCCGACTGGTGATCACCGGGATCGGCAAGTCTGGACTCATCGGCCAGAAGATTTCCGCCACCCTCAATTCCACCGGAACTCCTTCCGTTATTCTGCATCCCGTGGAAGCAATGCACGGGGATCTGGGCATGCTCTCACCCTCCGATGTCATTCTGGCCATTTCCTATTCCGGTGAGACCTCGGAACTGAACTGGCTGCTTGCCAGCCTGCGTGACCGGGTGATGCGGATCATCGTCATGACCGGCAATCCACGCTCAACCCTGGCCAGTTTTGCCGACCTGGTGCTGAATGTGCAGGTGCCACGGGAGGCCTGCCCGCTTGGCCTGGCGCCGACCAGCAGTACCACGGCGACCCTGGCCCTGGGAGATGCCCTGGCCGTGGCACTGCTTAAACGCAAGCAGTTCAGGGCAGAGGACTTTCGGCGTCTCCATCCCGGGGGCAGTCTGGGGGAGCGGCTCAAGGTCGCGGTTGGGGAAGTGATGCTGGTTGGCGACAAGATCCCCAAGGTGGAAGACTCCGCCACCCTGGCCCAGGCGATTGCCGAATTGAACGACAAGAGCCTGGGGGCCGTGCTGATCGTCGATTCCGCTGCGCGGCTGGCAGGCATTGTCACAGACGGCGATCTGCGCCGGCTGGTGCTCCAGGAACGGAACTTCACTTCCCTGGAGCTGACCAGGGTCATGACCGGCGCGCCGATCAGCATAACCCCTGAACTCATGGCGGCTGATGCGCTAAGCATCATGCAGCGGCACGAGGTCATGGTCCTGCCCGTTGTCGATGCGGACCGGAAACTTCGGGGAATTCTCCATCTCCACGATCTGCTGGGCAAGGGAGAGTTCAGATTTTTAATTTAGGGCTTCTCCGTACTTTTCCTCTAGCGGACAAGCCATGGAGCAGGTGACAGGATGTGCCAGATCAGTGTGGTGGTAGCGCAGGATGGCGGCGAGGAAAAGCTCATGGACAACGTGACCAGCCTCGATGTGATCGAAGACGGCGTGGTGCTCTCCGCTTTTTTTGAAGAGCCGAAAACCGTGCCCGGCGTGGTCATTGCGCGTATCGACTTCCTGGGCGGCAAGGTGGTTCTTGGCCGCAGCCGGGGCCATTAGGATGTTCAGCAAATGACTATGGATGATCTGGAGAAATTGCGGGTCCTGCTGCCCCACTGGCTCGAACACAATGCCGGTCACGGCCAGGAATTCGCCCGGTGGGCGGCTTTGTTCGAAGGCAACAATCAGGAGATCGCCGCCCTGTTGAGGGAGGCATCGGCCTCCCTGCAGGATGCCGACGCTGCGCTGCGGAAGGCCCTGCACCTGTCAGGGGGGGAGATGCCGGGACATGAGCACCATCATCATAACTTGCCAGGGTAGAGACTCCAGGCACCCTTGTCCAGGTCGTACTGATAGTTGAGTTCAAGGCGGAAGATCCGGCCCTGGCTCCGTTCCGCACAGCTCATCGTAAAAATCAGGACGTTCCCTTCCCTTTTGACAAAGGTGACCTGGGGGTTCACCAACTCCGACGACTTGGCCGAGGGGTAGTTTTCCCGGAAGATGGTTTCGTACCGTTCCTTGAGATACTCCTTCTTGCCGTTGATCAGGATCTCTTTTTCCAGGTTCGCGATCCGGACCTTAGCATCTTTATACATCTCCTGCAGGCCGGCGTCATTTTTCAAGGTGCTTTTCTCGATGATGGAAGCAATGGCCCGGAAATGTTCCAGGTTGGCGGCAAGGGTTCCGCTGTCGGTTGCTTCCTGGACAATCTGGCTCTGCTCCCGGCTGATCTTGGTCATCAGAACGGTTTTTTCAATCTTGCCGATGCTGTCGGTCACTTCATCCTGTCCCAGAATCCCCTCATTTTCCCGCAGGAGGGCAACGGCGTTGTCGTATTCCTTGACTGCCCCGTCCCAGTCCTGCTGCGCAAAGGAGATTTTCGCATTGGCCAGGATCTGGTAGAAGCTGGCGTTAATCAGCAGTTTGTTGATTTCCTGTTGCTCCGGTTCGGCAATAATGGTTGGGTTGTCAACGATGAGCTCCTTGGCACGTTGCAGCATTTCGACGGCCTTTTGCCATTCCGAGGAGGTGAATGCCCGCTTGCCCTCTTCCACCGCATGCCGCAGAGTGGCTTCGGCGTGGTGCTCGGCAATATCAGCCTGCTCTTCAGGTTTGGCCTGGGTGCCGCTGAGTTCAAGGGCCTGCTGATAGGTATCTGCGGCCTTATTCCACTCCTTGTCCTCTTCCGCTTTTTTGGCCAGGGCCATGGTCTGTTGCAGACGCAGGGCGCTGATCTTCTGGCGGATGTCCTCAGTTTTGTCCTGCTTCCCCGCCTGCTCAGCATATTCAAGGCTTTTCTCGTAGGAGATGATGGCCTGGTCTATGTTGCCGTCCTGACGGGCCTGCTCAGCGGAAGCAGCATGCTGGGTGAAGCTGTCGATGGCCATGGCCACTGCAACGGTCACATACTCTCCTTCGGAGAGGACTTTTCCCTGCAGGCCTTCTTTGAAGGATTCCGCGCCGACTACGGCGTCGATGGCCTGGCTGAGGTCATTTTTGCCGCCCCGGGCGAAAAGAATGATGGAGCCGAGTTTTGATCGGGCGGTAGTAAACGCCTTTTCCGCTTCCTTGAAGTCCAGCTTCTGTACCAGCTGCTGGCCCCTGTTGAATTCGGCCCGGGCCTTGGCCAGGCTGGCATTGTCCTTCAGGTAGAGTGCTGTTCCGCCGCCGGCGATGCCGGCGACGGCCAGCAGCACCCCGAGCAGCCTGTACGGGATTTTTACCCGCAATTTCGGCACGGCGATTTTTTTCGGCGCCGGTTTTTCGGTGCTGACCTCTCCTGCCTGAACGGCCTCTGCCTTTACATCCGCCTCGCCTGCTGTCTTTTGCCGGCCACCTGCCATCACCGATTCCCGGATGCGGTTGCGCGCAAAATCGAGGCCTGGGTAGTCCATGGCGATGTTGGCCACCAGGTCGAGCATCAGGCCTGCCTTTTCCAGCTCGCCTTTCTGCTCGAGTTTGTCGGCCTTCTTGTACATTTCCTCAGCCTCGCTGATGGCGGCGGCAATGGTGAGTTCGAGTTCCTCGCGGTCCGGGATCGAACGGGGGTCAGGGACACTGGCCAGGACCTTTTTGGCGGTGAAGATTTCTTTCCGCTCGATCAGGGGGCGAATGGAATCAACTTGATCCGCGAATGTCTTTCCATGGTCCTCGTCCAGCTGCAGGGAAAGCCCGCCAAGCAGTCCGTCATCTGCCATCAATTCCTGGTTGGCCTCCTCATCGCCCAGTACCTGGGCGACCTCGGCCGCGCTGAAATCGAGCGCAAAATCGTCAGAAAGATGCAGTTCAGGAATTGCGGCCTCTTCCATTGCCAGGGCTCCACCCCGGTCAAGGTCCTCTTGCCCGAGACCGGCCAAATCTCCCAGGTCGAAGCCCTCTTCCTTCGGCAACGAAGATTCTCCCGCCAGGTCGAATGCGGTATTGAAATCGCCGCCCTCCTCTCCGGTCAGGTCCTTGGTCTGAAGTTCCGCCATCGGTTGCTCCAGCTCCAGTTCAAGGCCCAAGCCCAGGTCCAGGGAGGGGGATTCATCCTGGAGTCCGGTCAAATCCTCAATAGCCACGCCGCTGCCTGTGGTCCCATTGCTCTGCTCATCCAGGTCAAAAGCATGGGAGAACTCCCCGTCCAGCAGGTTATCCAGTTCCGCGCTTTCTTCTCCCGCCTCCCGGCCCGGTTCCGGCAACGCGAAATCAAGAGGGATCTCCTCTTCCGGGGCAGCGGAGCCGGTTTCTTCAGCGAGAGGAGTCGGCGGTTGCTCTGCGGTGGCCGCACCTTTGCCTGCCTGTCCTCTGCGCGGAATAAACGCCTCTTCCTCGTCTCCCTCGTGCGGCTCAAGGATATCAAAGGGGAGCCAGGACTTGCGCTCCTCAAACCAATCAAAGGCGCTCTGGTTGAAGGGGTCGGTACTGTAAAAGGTACCGCAGATCATCTGGCCGATATGGATGATCAGTTTGGGCAGGGATTTGGACTCTTTCCAGAAGTCGGCGATGCGTATGGCGTCAGGGTCTATATCTGGATGAAAGATGGGGGAAAGCGGTTTTGCGGTCGGCGGGAAATGAGGGTAACCGAAGGGCAGGGCAATGCGCACCAGGTGCTTGTTTGCCGGCAGGATTGTCCCGCCGGCCGCGGTTTTGAACCCTTTCAGGTTGTATTCGATATCATATTGCTCGGGCGGGTCTCCCTTGGTGGCAACGAGCTTGATGCTGGGGTATTCCTGAAGTAATTTTTTGACCAACGCAAAATCAGCTTGCAGCTGCTGCTCTCCGGATGACATGACCTGACCTCTTTGTGAACAAGACAAACCCGCCGTTAATGTCACGGCTCAATGCATCCTATTCTATAGTATTCACAAGGTTGAAACAAGAAGGTTTTCTTTCCTGAAATCAGGAGAATCTGGAACAGTGATCCTCACGGGACTTGCAGTGGGGCGAATCAGTTGAGCATCAGCGCCAAAAAGTGTATTATATAGATAATTTTCAACAAGTTGTTTGCCTGGCTGCGAGGGGTATGACAAATTCATCGGTTTCCTTTAGGGTGATAAATGCCCGAAACTGCCCATTTTATGAGGTAAACGACTGGTTCATCCTGACCAGCAAGGCCCTGCGCGTGCCGGCTGGATATCCCTCCTGTCTGATTCTGGTCAGGGAAATCACCGGCCTGCTCCTGACTCTCTCCTCAGGGGAGGAGAGCGGCTTCGCTGAGGAACGCAAGAATATCTACAACTGCGGCGGCTGCACCGGCCTGATCAAATTTCAGATTGAGGATCCGCCCGATGGACAGGAGAATAAATCAGCGGATCCCCTAAGGGAGACTGGGCCTGATTTCTCCCAGGGGGACTCGGCCCGGGAAGCTGAGAAAAAGGGAGGCAGCGTAATCAGCGGTCTACTGGAGGAGGCCTCTCCCTCTGAACTCTTTCAGTTCTTTCATATGTTCCAGAAGACCGGCAAGCTTCTTCTCTATGTTCCTTCCGGCGTTGGCAGGGTGGCCTTTCGCGAAGGGGCGATCATCGGGGCCAAGTTCGAGGAGAAGGAAAACGAAGAGGCAATCTTTGCCCTGCTGGACGAACATAGGGGCCGTTTCAGCTTTGTCGCAGGCATTCCCGCATCTCTGCGGGAGGTGAAAGGCATCGGCGATTTTATGACGCTCCTGATGGAAGGGATCAAGCGGCTCGATGAGAACAAGGGGGAAAGCTGACGGAGAGCTTAGCCGTACGCATTCTTTGGCCGCGCCTCCGTCCTGCGGTCGACTGCGACCGTTCCTCAATCGCTTATTTTTTCGAAACCCTGCCCATACACCATCTGGGCCTTGACCCGCAGCAGCCAGATCTGTTCGGGTCGTTCGGCAAGCTGACGCCGCCGGTCATCGGTGAGCCAGTGGGATATTTCATCGATGTCGAAAAAGCGGGAGTCAATCCCGAAGAAGCCGTCCAGCAGATGGCTGATGGTATGGAGGAGCTTGCTTTTGAATCCTTGGGGGAGCGCCAGGAGGTCCGCCAGGGTGGTGCAACCCTCTTCCTGCAGTTTATCCAGCAACTCGCCAAGAATACGCCTGTTTTCGGCGATCGCCCCCTGCAGGAGTTCGTCGAAGCGCGGATCGGTCCCGTTGGCCGAGTGCTGCCGGTCAATCTCCACGGAATCGTAATGGACCAGCTGGGATTTGGCAAAAAACAGGCGGACACGGCGTTCGCAGGTGGCCAGGTCCGGGCCGCTCACCAGCATGTCGTGTTCGACGAACAAGATCATGGTGCCTCACTGCAGTTTTTGAAGGGGGCGAGGCGGGAAATCGCCATAAAGCAGTCTACGTGATATTCCGCCTCGAGGGAGGGGTTTTTGAAGGCGATCAGCTCCATCCCCATGTTTCGGGTATGTTCGCGGTCCACCTCGCTGTCGCCAATGTAGATCGCCTCGCCAGGGTCAAGCCCGAAGGTATCCAGGATCAGGCGCAGGCCGTCCGGGGCCGGTTTGGGCCGGGGGACGTCCAGGGCGGTGACCACCTGGTCGAACCAGGGCCGCAGTTTGAAAATATCGAGGATCATGGGCATGGTCGAGGTGCGATTGGTACTGATCGCAGTCCGGTAACAGGGCTTGATCAGGCGCAGGAATTGCAGCAGATCCGGCTCCATGATCATGTGCTGCAGAAAGGGGCCGTAGTCCAATTCGGTCCGGTAGCGGTCCACCGCATCCTGCTGGACCTTCGGGTGATTGCGGAAGATATGGCTGACCGAGTCCGTGACATTGTGGGCATGCACAAAATCGAGCTCCTGTTCGTCCATGGGCGGGCAGGCGAAACGGGCCAGCAGCTGATTGTAATAGGCGCGGTTGGCCTCCCGGGAATCAAAGAGGACTCCGTCGCAGTCAAAGATGACCAGTTTCAGCATCGCTTCTCGTTATCCTGTTTCCCGGCGCGCAAGTTCCGTGTCTGAACCGTAAATCTCCCGGTTCAGTTCGTCAAAAAAAATCTCCATGAACCGGTGGCGCATATCCGCCAGCCGTCGACCGGGCACGGTCCGCATCTGCTCCCGGACCCGGGACATCTTCACCTGGAATTCCCGGTAAGCGGTATCCTCGCAGGAATAGGCATGGGTGCGGCTGTGGTCAATTTCCGCATCGTGCAGTCTGGCCCCGATCTTGCCGGCAAAGAGAAAGGCGCGGCCGATGCCGATGGCGCCGATGGAGTCGAGCTTGTCGGCGTCAAAGAGGATCTTCGCTTCCAGGCTTTGCGGCGCCTCCCTGCTGCGGAAACGGTGGGAGCGGATGCAGTGGGTTATCGCCTCGATGTCTGCAGCGGCAAAGCCAAGGTCGGCCAGAATCGTCTGGGCCAACTCCGCTCCCTTCTGGGCGTGACATACCTCACCTTTGCTTTCGCTCTCGAACCGGCGGCCGATGTCATGGAGCAGCGCCGCCGCGGCCAAGATGTCCATGCGGGCACCCAGAACACGGCCCAGGGACAGGGCCAGCTGGAAAACCCGATCAGTGTGATCAGGGCCGTGCGAGCCACCTTCTTCTTCGCAGTAGCGGCGGCTGATGGCCCACAGGGCTTGGGTCAGCTCGTGGCCAAGCGGGCAGGTGCCGTCCAGGGTCATTCCCCAAACAATTCCTGCTGCAGCCAGCAGATGCCGAGCAACAGCAGCTGTTCGTCGTCTCCTGCCACCCCCTGGAGTTCGGCGGGGGTCAGCGGCCGGCGCAGGGAGATCCTGCCGTTTGAGAATTCCTGGCGGAACGCGTCGATATTGTACAGGGCCAGCAGGTAGTGATCGAGCTGCTCGCGGCTGGGGCGAAAGCCGTTGGCAATCCGCTCGTGCTGGGTGACGGCCAGCACCGCGTCATTGAATGGGGTATAGGCAGCAAGGCCTTGATCAGCGAAATACGTCGCCGGAGTCTGCGTCTGGTTTTCCGCAAAGCCCTGGCAATGCTCTTCCCTGACCAGAACCAGGGTTTCCCTGACCTGATCTGCCCCTGCGGCGGAAACCCCCCGGCCGACCGGATAGGCCCGGCAGGCCCCTGGCCGGTCCGCGTACACGGTGCAGCCCCCGGCAGAGACAAAGACGCAGCTGGCGCGGCCGTCATCCACCATGGTCAGGTAACACTGCGGAAAGAGAGCCCGTTCGTCCCATTCGATAATGACGTACTGTTCCAGAAAGGCTCCAGAGGCGATCCGCAGCCGGTATTTCAGGCGCAGCACGTCATAGGGGGTCAGGGCCAGGTCCAATTGCCTGCAGCATTCGGTGAAGCAGGTTATCCCCGGATGACAGGCAAAGCGGAAGCTGTCCCGCCGGTCGATGCGCTGAAAGGTCTCGGGCAGTGCGGCGGTCATGCCCGCTCCTTATGCGGCCAGAGGGTGAGGATCGGGCTGGCAACGAAGATGGAGGAATAGGTCCCGACAATGATTCCTGCCAGCAGGGCGAAGCTGAAGTCATGGATGGTGGCACCGCCGAGGAAAAAAAGCGAGGACAGGGTCAGCAGTGTCGTCAGTCCG
Source organism: Desulfobulbaceae bacterium (assembly GCA_003508005.1). Classification (GTDB taxonomy): domain Bacteria; phylum Desulfobacterota; class Desulfobulbia; order Desulfobulbales; family Desulfobulbaceae; genus UBA10518. Next base: position 62,552 of record DNUE01000034.1, on the reverse strand, counting down.
GTGACGATGGTTCGGCTCAGGACCTGGTTAATGCTGGTGTTGATGACCGAGAACAGGTTCTCCCCCTCTTTTTTCTTCTGCTGGTTTTCGCGAATCCGGTCAAAGATGACGACCGTATCGTTCAGTGAATAGCCGGCAAGGGTAAGCAGGGCGGTGATGATCAGCAGGTTGAACTCGAGGCCGAGCAGCCAGCAGAGGCCGAGTATGGCCAGCACGTCATGGAAGGTGGCGGCCGCGGCGGCAACGCCGAAGCTCATATCAAAGCGAAAGGCCAGGTAGGCCAGGACGCCAAGCAAGGAGATGGCTACGGCCATCACCGCCTTGTTCCGGAGTTCCTCGCTGATGGAGGAGCCGATCTCCGACTGGCCTTCCAGGAAAAATTTCTTGTCCGTCAACTCCTTGTCAAGCACCTGGGTCAACTGCTCGCCAAGACGGCCTACGGTTTCCTCGGATTTTTTTATTTTGACGATCAGGCGGTTTTCGTCCGTCACCTCCTGTAAATCGATATTGTCAAATCCGTTTCGGGCCAGGGCGGGACGGACCTCATCCAGGCTGAACGTTTGCTCTGCCTTGTACTGAAGCATCGAGCCTCCGGCAAAATCAACCCCCAGATTGGCCTGACCCCTGAGGATCTGGACAAAGCCGATCAGGCCGATCAGGACCATGATGCCGGACAGGATAAAAGCAATTTTGCGGACCTTCATGAAATCGAAGTCCTGTTTTTTGATGAATTCCATGAAGCGCAGTTCTTTGAGCAGCTTCAGGCTGTACATACCGTCGTAGGCCAGCCGGGTGCAGAAGAGCACTGCAAACAGGTTGAAAATGATACCCAGCGAGAGGGTCACGGCAAAGCCCTTGATCGGCCCGGTGCCGAACAGGAACAGGGCCAGAGCGGTGATCAGGGTGGTGACCTGGGAGTCGACGATGCTTGAAAAGGCATTCTCAAAGCCGCTGTCAACACCGGACTTGACGGATTTGCCCAGGGCGAATTCCTCCCGCATGCGTTCGTAGATAAGCACGTTGGCGTCCACCGCCATGCCGATGGTCAGGATGATGCCGGCGATGCCGGGCAGGGTCAGGGTGGCGGAGAGCATGGCCAGGCCGACGAAGAGGAAGAGCATGTTCAGGGTCATGGCATAGATGGAGATCACCCCGGAAAGCCGGTAGTAGATCAGCATGAAGATCACCACCAGCAGGGTGCCGAACAGGCCGGACATCAGGCCCTTGTTGATGGAATCCTGCCCGAGGCTGGCGCCGACGCTCATGTTCTGGATTATTTCCACCGGCGCCGGCAGGGCGCCTGCCCGCAGGACAATGGCCAGGTCCGTGGCCTCCTCATGGGTGAAGCTGCCGGAGATCTGCGCCTGCCCGCCCAGGATTTTTTCGCGGATCACCGGGGCCGAGCGGACCACCTCGTCCAGGACGATGGCCATGCGCTTGCCGACGTTTTTATCAGTGATATTGCCGAATACCTCCCCCCCCCGTCCAGTCAGGTTAAGGCTGACGTAGGGCTCGTTGAATGTGCCGCCGATCCGGACCTGGGCATCCTTGACCATCTCTCCGGTCATCTCCACCTTGCTTTTGAGCAGCAGGGGCACCTTGGATTCGGCCCTGGTCTGGTTGTCCACCACCCGTTCAAAGTAGATCTCGCTGTCCTGGGGAATCTGGCCCTGGACAGCGAGGTTCAGCTGCTTGCGGCTGTCGCCCCACTGCCACTGCCCGTTCTGGACGGTCTTGGCGATGAGGCTGTTGAGGTCCAGGCCGGTGTCGTCGGCAACCATCTTGAATTCCAGCTGCGCCGTCTGGCCGATCAGGTCCATGGCCCGCTTCTGGTCCTTGACGCCGGGGAGCTGAACGACAATCATATCCTCCCCCTGGCGGATGATGACCGGTTCGGTCACTCCGAACTGATCGATTCGGTTGCGGATGATTTCCAGTGACTGGCTTACGGCATTTTTTCTGATGGCCTCGATTTCTTCGGGGCGCAGTTTGACAGTGATGCGGGGAAAGGTCCCTTCCTCGGCATTGATCTTGATGTCCAGATCCTCGAATTTGCCGCTGGTGACCTCGTTCACCGTGGCCACCGCCCCGGTATTGGGCAGGGTGAGGATGACCTCCCGCGGATCGGCGGAGCCCATGCGCACCGCGGTGATGTTCTTGTCAGCCAGCGCATCCTTGAGTTCCGTGGCCGCAAGATCCAGGGCATTTGCCGCGGCCTTGTCCAGGTCAACCTTCAGGACCAGGTGGATGCCGCCCTGCAGGTCGAGGCCCAGCTTCACTCCCTGCGGCGCCAGGTATTTTTTCCACCAGGCGGGAACCGACGGGTAGAAGGAGGGAATAACGGCGAGGACGGAAAAGACGACCAGCACGGCCAGCAGGCTGAACTTCCATTTCAGGGCGGTATTCATCAGTTGGGCTCTTTCATATTGTCTTGGTTAGTCTTGCCACGCAGGCCGGGCTTCAGCGGTAAGACGGCCAAAGCTGGGGCCACCATGGTTCGCCGCAGCCGGCCATGTCAGTCCGGGCATGCAGGTCAGGGAGTACATTCTCGGGTAAAATCGGATACTATAAAACGATAGCCGCCATTCCGCAACGAAAGGCTTTGGAAAGTGTTGGTTTTTCAGCAACGGACGGGGCAAGGGGCATCGTCATTGCGGTGGCTTTCTGTTTATGGCCGCGGCCATGCAGGCGGCCCCGAAGCCGTTGTCGATGTTGACCACGGCCAGCCCGGGCGAACAGCTGTTGAGCATGCCGAGCAGGGCGCTGAACCCTCCTGCCCCGGTCCCGTAGCCGATACTGGTGGGGACTGCGATGACCGGAGCGTGGGTCAACCCGGCGACCACGCTCGGCAGGGCGCCTTCCATGCCGGCGACAACGATGAGGACGGTTGCCTGCTGCAGTATGCGGCTGTGGGCAAGGATTCGGTGCAGGCCGGCCACCCCGGCATCGTAGACCGTCTGTACCGGGTGGCCGAAGCGTTCCAGAGAGAGACGGGCCTCTTCCGCCACCGGCAGATCGGAGGTGCCGGCGGTGACGATGACCACGGTGCCGCGGCTGCAGTCCTTCGGGATATACTGATCGTTGCCGGTCAGAACTCTGGCGGTGTCGTGATAGGTGAGCCCGTTTAGCCGGCTCTGGACAGCGGCCGCCTTGTCCGGGGCAACCCGGGTCGCCACTACCACGTCCTTTTGCCGCAGCAGGGCTCCCAGGATCTCGATGAGATGTTCGGTGGACTTGTTCTCGCCGAATACCGCTTCGGGCAGGCCGGTGCGCAGCTGCCGGTGGTGGTCAAGGCGCGCCGAGGACAAGAGTTCGGTGGGCAGATGCCGAAAGTGCTCCACCGCTTCGTTGATGGACAGGGTTTTCTCCTGCACCTGTCGGAGAAGACCCCGGATTTCCTGCTCGTTCATGGCTCAATTCCCTTGGTTGTTCCGGTTGACTTTACCACGGCTTTGATTTCTGGTAAACAGTTGTCGGTTCGAGCACTCATGTGCCGCCGCACTGTCCGCTGAGGTAAGCAAATTACAGACTCATTTTGGTCCCGCTGAAGGTCGGTGAGATCAAATTATTTTTTCAAAGGTATCACATTTACGCCCTGCTTCGCATCTGGTAGAGTGGCGCTGAAAATAATTTACTGCTATTGGAGAGAACAATGTCTCAGGCGAATCTGCCGCAATACATTCAGGCGCTGCTCGATCCGGCCGCCTATGCGCACCCTGCGGGAGATATCCGACTGGTGCAGACTCATATTTCCTATGTCCTTCTGGCCGGAGACTATGTCTACAAGTTCAAGAAGCCGGTCAACTTCGGCTTTCTTGATTTTTCTTCCCTGGAGAAGAGAAAATTTTGCTGCGAGCAGGAACTCCTGCTGAACCGCCGGCTGTGCCCGGAGATCTATCTTGGCCTGGTGACGGTTACCCGCGAGGGTGGGGCATCCCACCTCGACGGCCGAGGCGAGGTGGTCGAATACGGGGTCAGGATGGCCAGGATGCCCGAAGAGCGGATGATGGGCAGGGTCATCGCCGCGGGCGGCCTGACCACGGCCCACCTGGACGCCCTGGTGGCGGTTCTGGTTCCCTTTTACGAGAAGGCCGAGCACGGGTCGGCCATTGATCGCTTCGGCACCGCCGAGGCGGTGGCGGTCAATGTCCTGGAAAACTTCGCGCAGACCGAAGGCTTTGTTGGGGGCGGCGCCCTTTCCGCCGCGCAGTTCGAGGCCATTTCCGCCTATGCCAGGGGGGTGCTCGCCCGGGAGGAACTCTTTGCCCGGCGCATTGCGGAGGGAAGGATCAGGGACTGCCATGGCGACCTCTATTCCGCCAATATCTGTCTGGCGGACCGGGTCTATATTTACGACTGCATCGAGTTCAACCAGCGGTTCCGCTACTGCGACGTGGCCAGCGACATCGCCTTCCTGGCCATGGATCTGGATTATCACGGCCTTCCCGAGCAGTCGGCCTATTTCGTCGAGCGCTTTGTCGCCGAGGCCGGTGATCCAGGCCTGCATGAGCTGCTTCCCTTTTATAAATGCTACCGGGCCTATGTCCGGGGCAAGATCGGTCTGTTTACCGCAGGTGATCCCGCTGTGGAGAAGGCGGCCCGCGCCGCGTGTCTCGCCGGCGCAAGCCGATATTTTCAGCTTGCGCACCGCTACGCGGCAGGGTAGGAAGAATGGCGCGGATCGTGGTCTTTTTCGGGCTGATCGCCTCGGGCAAGTCCACCCTGGCGGAGCAGTATGCCAGCCAGCAAGGCCTGCCGTGGTACAACACCGACCTGGTCCGCAAGGAACTGGCGGGCCTGGCGGCGGGGGAACGCAGGCAGGACGGCTATCAGCAGGGGATTTATACCAGCGAGTTTTCACGCCGGACCTATCAGGCTCTGCTCGACCGGGCCGCGGCCGATATCCTGGCCGGCCGGCCGGGAGCGGTCCTGGACGGCTCCTACAACCGCCGGGCAGAGCGCGATGAGGTCAGGCGCCTTGCCGCGCAGCTCGGGATACCCTGCACCTTCGTTCTCTGCCAGTGCGGTGAGGAGGAGGTGCGGCGGCGGCTGGCGGAGCGGGCCCGAGACCCGCAGGCGGTCTCCGACGGCCGCTGGGAGATCTACCTGACCCAGAAGGAGACGTTTGAAGCGCCAGCGGAAGTGCCGGCGGAGGAATTGATCGTTATGAACACCGAGGCGCCGGTCGCCGATTTGCTGGCGGAACTGAACCGGCGGCTTCAGCAGCAGGGAACAGTGTAGAGAAGAGGACTGCTTTTTTTCAGCCCGTGAGCAGATTTTCTCGGTGTCGGGGTCGGTATCGGAATCGGGGTCGAAATCGAAAGAATCGACAAGGGAATTGAACAGAGCATCCGCGTTTTCTCCCGCGAAGTCCGCTAGGAGGGGAAAGCGCTGCGTTCAGTTAGGAACAGCCACTTCGATACCGACCCCGACCCCGAAAGGTTGGGCAGCGGGTATTCAGCACCTGCGGGAAAAGGGAACAATTTCATTGCATTGTCGTGAAGGAGGCATATGTACACCAGAATCTATTTTTTGCGCTTTCCCAAGGAAACCAGCGACCAGCCGATCATTTATCAGCTGGTGCGGCGCTATGACATCGAGTTCAATATCCTCAAGGCGGACATTCTCCCCCAGCGGGAGGGAATCATGATCCTTGAGCTCAAGGGGTTGCGGGAAAACGTCAAGGAGGCCCTTGCCTACCTGAAGGACCTGGGAGTTAATGTGGAGCGGCTGGCCGGCAAGATCCGCCGCGATGAGGACCGCTGCTTTCAGTGTGGGGCCTGTACGGGCGTCTGTCCGGTGGGGGCGCTTTTCATCCGCAGGCCGGACATGGCAGTGCTCTTTGACCCGGAGAAGTGCACTGGCTGCGGGCTCTGCGTGCCCGTCTGTCCGATCAGGGCCATGGAGGTATGTTTTGACGAGATTGTCGAAGAGGCGCTGATCTGATCAGTCTTATTTTTTTTCCTGCGTGGTTTGCCCTTCGTCCTTCGTATTTTTCCCGAACAGGTTCCAGTCCGGCATGGACAGCTTGGGCAGCCAGGAGGCAAGGCCCATCTTCGGGGCTTTTCCCGCCTCGATGAGTTCAAGCAGTTTTTTTGCGGTGGGGGTGATGGCCGCGTCCGGATACACGGCAATCAGGTACTTGAGCCGGTGTGCGGCCTCCTGCTCCCGGTTCGTTCGTACATAGAAGACCGCAACAAAGTATTCGTGGTTGACCAGAAATTCACGGGCGGCCTCGATTCGTGCCTTGGCCTCGCTGGTATAGGGAGAGTTCGGATAGGCACGCAGCAGCCTGGAAAAGGACTGGATAGCGTCCCTGGCCCCGCTGGTATCCCTGTCGATCCGGTCGGTCCGTGAATAATCGCACATGCCGATCTGGAACATCACATACGGAATGGCCTCATTGGTCGGATGGCGCTCCTCGAACTGCAGGTACAGGACCTTGGCCTCCTGGTAATTCCCTTGGTAATAATGGCAGTCGGCAGCCTTCAGTTCCGCCAGCATGGCCTGCGGACTGAAGGGGTAGCGGTCCATGATCTCCTCGAAGTTTTTCCGGGCCGTATGGTATTTGCCGACGCTGTAGTCGTCCATTCCTTCCATTGTGAGGGTATCCACGGATTTCAGGATGGAGCTTTCGTCGTCGAGCCCGAACCATTTGTTCAGGGTGGCGCAACCGGTCAGTGCCAGCGCGTTGGTGAGGAAGAGGAGGGTCAGGGCGAGGCGGCACCAGGTACCCACTGGGAAAGGCATGTGTTTCATCTCTGTTCCGATTGCTGCGGCCGTAGGTTGTCTGGCAGCTGATTCCCCGTGGCTGGCCGGCTCCGTTATATCGGACCGCGGGAAGGCTGGCGCTGTTTCGGCTATGCCAGGCGCGCCAGATAATGTTCGGCGGAGAGTTCGGCGGTTGCCCCTTCTCCGGCCGCATTCACTATCTGCCTGAAGCTCTTGCTCCTGATGTCGCCCGCCGCAAAGACACCGGGCAGGCTGGTTTTCATCTCGGTATCCGTCACGATAAATCCATATTCATCGGTTTCTAGGTCGGTCAACGGCAGCAATTGGTTGTTGGGCGTTACCCCAATGAAAATGAATACGCCGGTGACGGCAAGGGTTGACCGGGAGCCGCTCTTGTCTTCCAGCAGTATTCCTGTCACCCCGTTTGCCCCACCGGTAATGGCCTGAACCCGCGTGTCCAGCAGAAAATCGATCAGGGGACTGGCCATGGCCTTTTCCTGGACGATCTTCGTGGCCCGGAGTTCCTGCCGGCGATGGATCACCGTCACCTTGCTCGCGAACTTGTTGAGGTGCAGGGCCTCCTGGATGGCCGTATTGCCCCCCCCAACCACCGCAACCTCCTGACCCTGGTAGAAAGGACCGTCGCAGGTGGCGCAGTAGGAAACCCCTTTGCCGGCAAATTCCAGTTCGCCGGGCACCCCTAGTTTTCCGGGGCTGCCGCCGGTGCAGATGATGACCGCCTGCGCGGTCAACCGCTCCCCGTCGTCCAGATGGATGGTTTTGACGTCGCCCCGGAGGTCAAGGGAGGTGATCTCGCATATCTTTGTTTCCAGGCCGAATCGGCTGGCATGCGCGGCCATTTTGTCGCTGAGATCAAAGCCGCTGACCCCTTCCGCAAAGCCAGGGTAGTTGTCCACCCAGTCGCAGGTCAGAACCTGGCCGCCCAAGGCTCCCCGCTCGAGCAGCACGGTTTTCAACCGGGCGCGGGCAGCATAGAGGCCGGCCGTCAACCCGGCGGGCCCTCCTCCGATGATGACCAGCTGGTAATCAGCTTTGGGCATGGTTCGTCGCGGTTATCGCTGTCGGCAGGTACGCGCGCCTGTTCCGATCAGGTCGCCTTGTTGAGCAGGGCTGTCAGCTGTGACTTACCCACGGCCCCGGTTATCTGGTCAACCACTTCACCGCCCTTGAAAAGGATGAGGGTGGGAATGGCGCGGATTCCGTATTTGCCCGGGGTGGCCGGGTTGTCGTCTACGTTCATCTTGACAATCTGCACCTTGCCTTCGAATTCCGCGGCCAGTTCGTCGATGACCGGGGCAATGGCTTTGCAGGGACCGCACCATGGGGCCCAGAAATCCACAAGGCATGGCAGTGCGCCCTTGAGAATCTTGCTTTCGAACTCGCCGTCGGAAATATGCTGTACTTTGTCGCTGGCCATGATCGGTTTTCCTCCCTAAAAGCTTTCTCGCGGCCGCTGCCGCAGACAATGCCGGTATGCTGATAACTCGGTACGGGAAAGATCAAAAATAAGGAATACTCTACCGTGCCGAACGGGCGGTGACAAGAAAAAATTCCCTGCCCCGGTAAGTTCTAAAGGGTGCTGGTTTTACTTATGACAGATGAAAAATGATGCCATCGCAAGAAATAAAAACACGGCGCATCCGCCACTCTGGTTTCGACAAGTTACAAGGATTGCCGGCGTCAGTCTCGCATTTTTTGCAAGACTGACCAAAAAAGGCGTGCTATAATTCGCCTCATTATTTCTAATTCAGCGCCGTGAGGTCATGTTGATGAAGACTGATCGTTCCGCCAGACTCTTTGCCGCAGCCAAAAAAGTAATTCCCGGCGGCGTCAACAGCCCGGTCCGCGCCTGCAAATCGGTGGGCTGCGACCCGCTTTTTGTGCAGAAGGGCCGGGGCGCCGTTATAACCGACGTTGACGGCAACGAGTTTATCGATTTTGTCGGCTCCTGGGGCCCGATGATCATCGGGCACGGCCACCCCGCCGTGGTTGAGGCGGTGCGCGCCGCTGCTCTTGACGGCACCAGTTTCGGCGCACCCACCCCCCTTGAGGTCGAACTGGCGGAACTGGTTTGCGCCTCGGTCCCGTCCCTGGAGAAGATCCGCTTCGTCAATTCCGGCACCGAAGCGACCATGAGCGCCATCCGCCTGGCGAGGGGCTTTACCGGCCGGAACGTGGTGATCAAATTCGACGGTTGCTATCACGGCCACGCCGACTCCTTCCTGGTCAAGGCCGGATCCGGGGTGATTACCCTGGGAATCCCAGGTAGTCCGGGGGTGCCCGAGGATATCGTCAAAAACACCCTGTCCATACCCTACAATGATGCGGCCACCCTGGAAAAGACCCTGCGCGACCCGAAGCTCTCCATCGCTTGTGTCATCGTGGAGCCGGTGGCGGGCAACATGGGGGTCATCCTGCCGGAAAAGGGGTTTCTGGAGAAGTTGCGGGCCCTGACCCGGGAACTGGGCATCATCCTGATCTTCGACGAGGTGATCACCGGCTTCCGTCTCGCCCTGGGCGGCGCCCAGGAGCGTTTTGGCATCATGCCCGACCTGACCTGCCTCGGTAAGATCATCGGCGGCGGCCTGCCGGTGGGCGCCTACGGCGGCAGAAAGGATATCATGGATATCGTTGCCCCGGATGGACCGGTGTACCAGGCCGGCACCCTGTCCGGCAATCCCCTGGCCATGGCCGCCGGTCTCGCCCTGGTCAGGGAGCTTCGCAAGCCGGGCTTCTACGATGCCCTCGAGGAAAAGAGCGAGTGGTTTGCCGCCGGCCTGCAGCGGATTGCCGAGAAGGCCCCCTTTCCGACGACACTCAACCGGGTCGGTTCCATGATGACCTGTTTTTTTACCGCCGGGCCGGTCAGGGATTTCGAGTCCGCGATGCGTGCCGATACCGCGATGTACGGCCAGCATTACCGCCAGATGCTCGCCGGGGGAATCTGGCTCGCCCCCTCCCAGTTCGAGGCGGCCTTTGTCTCGGCCGTGCATGACCGCAAGCAGCTGGAACAGGCGCTGATCATGACTGAATCGTCATTCAAAAAATTGGCGGATCGGTAAAAAAATCATTGCGTTTGCCGTTTGGTCGTGCTACCAGTTGAATCGTTTATCTATCCCTGGGATGACATGAGGGGAGAACCATGTCTGAAACGCGCAAAGAGATTTTCAGGCAGCTTGGTTTGTACAGCCATGTTGGCATGTCCTTTGTCCTCTCAATCTTTATCGGGCTGGGGATAGGCTGGTATCTGGACAACAAGGTGTTTGACGGGCGGACCGCGCCCTATCTGACCTTTATTTTTTTGGCACTGGGCATTGCCGCCGGTTTCAAGAACCTGTGGCAGCTGACGAAAGACATCAAGGATGCAGAACGCAAGTAACGGTCAGGAACAGGTGACCAGGGCGGCAGAGGCAGGAAGCGAACTGCTGGCGCAGGTCCAGCGGTTCAACTGGCTGCTGCTGGCGGCCCTGCTGGCAGGCTCCTGGTATCTTTCCTCCTGGCCCATGGCCCGGAGTGTCCTGATCGGCGGTATTCTGGCCAACGCAAGCTTCTTTTTCCTGCGCCGGGATATCAACCAGTTCATGGACAATTTCAGCAGTGCGGGGATGAACTGGACCGCGGTCAGGAAATTGGAGAAGGTCAGATTTTTCCTCAAGTTTTATGGTCGGCTGGCGGTGCTGGCGGTCATCCTGTATCTGCTGATCACCAGGATCAGCATTGATGTGATTGGTCTGGTGATTGGCCTGTCGTCGATCATGTGCAGTGTGGTGGTGGTGGTTCTGAGCAAGGGGAGTATGCTGTATTCCGTGCAACGTATAAAAGGGGCATAAGTTATGGAACATCCTATTCTGTTTATCAACGTCATCCTGGAATGGCTGCATCTGCCGGTTCCCCATACCATCACCGGAGAAGGGTTCCTGCAGAAGATACTCACTCCTTACATGACCTATACCTGGCTGGTCATGGCTTTCTGGATTATCGTGCCCAAGCTGACCATGGGCAGGCTGGAGATCATTCCCGGCAAGGGGCAGAACTTCTGGGAGATCGTGGTCGGCGGCATTGAAAACTTTTTTGCCGAGAACATGGGCCGGGAGCGGGCGCGGATGCTCTTTCCCTTCCTGGCCACCTTCGGCCTGTACATCGTCGTGGCCAACCTGATCGGGCTGATTCCCGGCTTCATGTCGCCCACTTCCAACCTGAACATCACCCTGGGCATGACCATCATGGTCTGGCTGACCCACCATGTGCTGGGCATCCGCCATCATGGCGCTGGCTACATCAAGCATTTCCTCGGGCCGGTGCCGTTACTCATCCCGCTGATGCTCCCCATCGAGCTGATCTCCAACGCGGCCAGGCTCCTGTCACTCTCCATGCGACTTTTCGGCAACATCATGGCCAAGGAAACGCTGCTGTCCGTTCTGTTCATGCTGGCCGGCGCCTACTTCGCGCCGCTGCCCATCCTGTGCCTGGGCGTGCTGGTCTCCCTGATCCAGGCCCTGGTGTTCACCCTGCTTTCCGTGCTCTACTGTGCCCAGGCCATGGAGCATGCGCACTGATGCCGGATAAATGCTGATCTCGAGTTCCGAAGAAGGCCAAATATATAAACACTTAGTTAGGAGGTAGTACAAATGGATAAGCTTCACATTGCTCTGGTTTGTCTTGCCGCAGCCCACGCCATCGGTTTTGCCGGTCTGGGTGCAGGCATCGGCATGGGTTCCGGTCTGAACGGAGCCTGCTCCGGTGTTGCCCGCAATCCCGAGGCCAAAGGCGCCATCACCACGACCATGATCCTTGGTATGGCTCTGGTTGAGTCCATCGCGATTTACGGTCTGGTTATCGCCTTCATTCTGCTCTATGCCAATCCCTTTAAGGCAGCGTTGGGCCTGTAAGAGTAAACCGCATAGTAGATCGAAAGATCAGGAAAGGGCCGCAGCGTGCTGCGGCCCTTTTATTTTGATTACACAAGTCCTCAGTTTTTTCGATCCCGATTCCGATACCGACGCCGACCCCGATGGGTTAGCCATGCCTTGCATCTTTTCAGTCAGTCTTCGTCATCTGATACAGTGATGTACCTTGCTCATCCCTTCATTCCGAAGCTGTTTTCTCGGTATCGGAATCGATATGAATCGTACCGGATATAGCTTCTTTCATCCGGAGGACTTGAACATGCAAAGTTAAGTGTCAATTTGGTTTCATTGGGGATCGCTGGTAAGCAAATTTTTTTTAACTTGCACCGGGACAGCGAATAAGGTAGAGCGTGCCTGCAAATCATCAGGTCCGCCGATTTTTCATTCCGGCGGCTGAGAATATGCATAACGAGGTGAAAAGACTTGAAACGCCTGCATCTGGTCAGCTTGGGGTGTCCGAAGAATCTTGTGGACTCCGAGGTCATGCTCGGCTGCCTTGAGCGCGACGGCTTCACGGTGGTCGAGGACCCCGCCGCGGCCGATGTCCTTTTGCTCAACACCTGCGGCTTTATCCTGCCGGCTGTGGAAGAGGCCATTGACGAAATTCTTCGCCTTTCCGAGTACAAGCGCGATGATCCGGCGAAGATGCTGGTGGTCACCGGCTGTCTGGTGCAGCGTTACGGCCGGGAACTGCAGAACGAACTGCCGGAGGTGGATCTGTTCACCGGCACGGACGGCTTTCAGGACATCGTGCCCCTGATCCGCCGGGCGGCGAAGGGCAAGGGCGTGCTGCTGGATCTCAGGCCGGCCGAGTACCTGATGGACAGTTCAGTTCCCCGACGGCTGTCCACACCGCCCTTCCGTTCCTATCTGAAAATTACCGAGGGCTGCGACAACTGCTGTTCTTACTGCATGATTCCCCCCATCCGCGGCCGCCTGCGCAGCCGGACCATCGCTGACCTGACCGCCGAGGCCCGCCGTCTTGAAGGACTCGGTGTCCGCGAGTTGACCATGATAGGCCAGGACATCACCGCCTACGCTGCTGACCGGCGGGATGGCAGTACCCTGGTCAGGCTCCTGGAGTCCATTCTGCGGGAGACGGCGATCCCCTGGCTGCGGCTGCTCTACCTCTACCCCACCGGCATCAGCGATGACCTGCTGGCCTTGATGGCAAGGGAGGAACGGATTGCCCCCTACCTGGACATTCCCGTGCAGCATGTCAGCTCCTTGATCCTCAAGCGGATGAACCGGCGCTATGACCGGCGGGATCTCGATCTTCTTCTGGCTAAGATCAGGAAGTGGCTGCCGGAGTGCGCGATCCGTTCAACTCTGATGGTCGGCTTTCCCGGGGAAACCGAGGCCGATGTGGCTGAGCTGCTCGGATTCTTGGATCAATGGCGGCTGGACCATGTGGGGATTTTCAGCTATGCCGACGAGGAAGGGAGCCCGGCCTTTCTCCTGCCCGACAAAGTCGCGGAGGAGGAGAAGCAGGCACGCTACGAACGGGTGATGGAAGGCCAGGCGGCCGTCAGCGAAGAGAGGCAGCAACGCTTCGTCGGCCGGGTGGAACCGGTGCTCATCGAGGGGATCAGCAGGGAAAGCGAGCTCCTGCTGGAAGGCAGGACCCGCTTTCAGGCACCGGATATTGATGGCTGTGTGTATATTACCGCAGGCAGGGCGGATCAGGGTGAGATTGCGCTGGTCCGCATCACCGAGGCGCATACCTATGACTTGGTGGGCGAACTCCTGGAGAAAAACGGGAAATAGCGCCCCCTATTTACCAGCCTTGTTGTTGCGTTGCTGGTTGACCTGTTCCCGCAGGTCCTTACCGACTTTGAAAAATGGAAGTTTTTTCGGGGAAACCTTTATCCTTTCGCCGGTCTTTGGATTACGGCCGGTGTAGGATTCGTATTCCTTGACCACAAAACTGCCGAAGCCGCGGATTTCGATGGATTCCCCCCGGGCGAGTGCCTCGCTCATGGTATCGATGAGCGTGTTGGTGATTGACCCTGCCTCGCGGATCGGCATGTTGATTTTTTCGGCCAGGGCTTCAATCAGTTCGGACTTGTTCATAGTGCTCTCCCTCTTGCAGCCGGAAATCTGCAATTCCATGGCGCCGGATGTCATAAATTCCGTTAAAACAAGTTACGGTTGCGGCTTGCTCGATAACTATTGAAATTTAATCAGGTATTTTTTTGAAAGTAAAGGGGATTTTTCCGGAAAATATTTTTTTTAGATCTTTCAGGGTCAGGTGCCGGTAGCTGCCGATCGGGAGGTTTTCCAGTTTAAGTCCGCCATATGCGGTTCTTTTCAAGGCTTTGACCGGGTGTCCGATGGCCGCGAGCATGCGCCGGACCTGTCGCTTTTTTCCCTCATGGATGACCAATTCCACCGTTGTTTCGTTCTTTTTCGCGGCAAGGATTCTGATCCGTGCCGGCCAGGTCTTCTGGCCGTCAAGGATGATCCCCTTTTCCAACTGGCGGATTTGTGCCTCTTCGGGCCGGCCGGCCACGGTGGCCACGTAGGTTTTATTGACCTCGCAGCTGGGGTGGATGATGCGGTTGCCCAGGGCGCCGTCGTTGGTCAGGAGCAGCGCGCCTTCGGTGTCATAATCGAGCCGGCCCACAGGGAAGAGCCGCTGGGGGACGTCAACGAGCAGGTCGGTGACCTTCGGCCGGCCCTGGGGGTCGGACAGGGTGGTGACATATCCGGTCGGTTTGTTGAGGAGGATGTAGATTTTTTCCTCCGCGGCGATGGGCTTCCCATCAAAGGTGATGCGGTCCGCGGCCGGGTCGGCCTTGGTTCCCAGTTCGGTGACTGTCCTGCCGTTCACTGCGATCCGGCCCTGGCGGATGTATTCTTCCGCCCTGCGGCGCGAGGAGATGCCGGCCCTGGCCAGGATTTTCTGCAGACGTTCCTCCATGTTTGTTACTGGGGGGTAAAGCTGATCATGAGTTTATCTGATTCCCACTGAACCTCAGTCTCTTTTTTCGATTTCGATCCCGATTCCGATACCGACCCCGACCCCCTCTGTAACCGATTCGAATAGCAGCGGCGGATGCTCAGTGTTTTCATTCTTTGCGAATGTATCAGGATTGGTGGTAATCAAATGAGTTTATCGCCAGCGGGAGGGGAGCAGGGAGTCGATTTTGCCGTCCACCAGAGCCCTGGTCGGCGCATCAACCTCCAGGACTTCCGTATACCAGGGCTTCATCCGGCAATCAAAGACGATGGGCGGCTGCAGCCCCACATGAAAACGGCGGACGTTCTGCGCCGCGCCATGGATGTCGGCGGCCGGTTCAAAGCGGGTGAAGAGGGTCCAGAGGAATTCCTGGAGGCTGACCGTGGCTTCGGCGACCGAGTCCACCAGGATGATCACCGGCCAGTCGACGAGGTCCGGCCAACCGGCCAGGTCCTGCGGCAGGTGAGATGTATTTTTATAGGGAGATCCTTCCACCACCAGAGTGCCGGGCAGGAAGACGATAGGCCTGCTGCATCCTGGCGGCAGGGTGCCGCTGAAGTTCAGCGGGAGTTCCCGCCGTTTTTCCCTGCCCAGGCCGAGCAGCATGGCCTTGGACCCCTTGTTCACCGAGGGACCGGTATAATCCAGGGTGTCTTGGGCGACATTGGCAAAGACAAAGAGGTCCTGGTCCCAGCGTACCCGCTCCAGGACATAAGGCCAGAGGCTCCGGAAGTCGCTGACGTCCAGGGCGCCGTCGGTGACGATCAGGAACTTGGTCAGGGACAGCTGGCCCTCGCCCAGGATGCGCAGGCCGGCGGCAAAAGCCTCGCGGGGATAGCGGTTGTGGACCCGGGCGGCGGCCAGGCAGTGGAAGCCGGTTTCGCCGAAGGTTTTGAGCTGCCGCACCCCCTTCATCACCAGGGGGAAAAGGGGCGAAAGCAGGTCCTGGAGAAAGTCGCCGATATAGTAGTCCTCCTGCCGGGGCCGTCCGACCACCGTTGCCGGATAGATAGCCTGGCGGCGGTGATAGAGATGGGTGGTCAGGAAGACCGGGTAATCATGCTGCAGGGAGTTGTAGCCGTAGTGGTCGCCGAAAGGGCCTTCCGGCCGCCTGATCCCGGGCGGAACGAATCCTTTCACCGCGAACTCGGCATTAGCCACCAGGCGGTGCCCGCCCAGAGGATCCGGGGTCATGGCCAGCTTACTCCCCTGGAGCAGGGAGGCGAGCATCAGCTCCGGGATGTCCTCGGGCAGCGGCGCGATGGCGGCGAGCATCAGGGCCGGCGGGCCGCCGATGTAGAGGGTCAGCGGCAGGGGCTGGCCCAGCTGCTCGGCGGCGTGATAGTGGTAGCCCCCGCCCTTGTGGATCTGCCAGTGGATGCCGGTGGTCTGGTCGTCATAGCGCTGGATGCGGTACATCCCCAGGTTGTGGCCGCTGCCGTCGGGGTGCTCGGTGTAGACCAGGGGCAGGGTGACGAAGGCCCCGCCGTCCGAGTGCCAGGAGGTGAGCAGGGGCAATTCGGTCAGCCGTGCCGGCCGCTGGCAGACCTCCAGGATCGGCGCCCGTCGCATGTTTCTCCTGCCGATTTTCAGGGCTTGGCCGAGGAGCGGTCTCGCCTGCCACAGAGTGTTCAGAGAGGGGGGCAGGAGATGTTCCAGTAACCGGACCAGGTCGCGGACAAAGTCCTGGGGTCTGCGGCCAAAGGCAAGTTCCAGCCGGTGGCTTGAGCCGAACAGATTGGTCGTCACCGGAAAGGCGGAGCCCTTGACCCTGGTGAACAGCAGGGCCGGGCCGCCCCGGGCGATTACCCGGCGGTGGATCTCCGCGATTTCAAGATACGGGTCGACTTCGGTGTCGATGACCAGCAGTTCGTTTTCCCGCTGGAGGATGTCCAGGAAGGAGCGCAGGGTGGTTATGGGTGGCATGGCGACACTCCGCTGATCAGTGATGGTGTCCGGGCTCGGCAAGGAAAAGCTCGTGGTACTCCTGCTCGCTCAGGTGGTTGTGCATGACCGCGGTGAGCAGGTGGACGAGACCCTGGATTTCGTCGTCGCTGAGCCGGGGAATCAGCACGTCGGTAAAAGGCGGCCTGCTGAACAGCCGGAGGAAGGCGGCCAGGGAGCGTTCGTCCGTCTCCCTGTTCAGGCCGAACATAATGTCATCGGAAGGACTGTTCGGTTCGGAACTCATTTCAGCCCGGCAGGATCTTCCACAGGATTTTCCTGCTTCTGGGGCCGTCATACTCGCAGAAGAATATCCGCTGCCAGGTGCCGAGCTGCAAACTGCCCGAGGAGATGAGGACCGTCACGCTGCTGCCGGTCAGGGTGGCCATCATGTGGGAGGGCGAGTTGCCCTCCTGATGGCGGTAGGGATAGTTGCGCGGGATGATCTGTCGGAACACGCCCATCAGGTCACTGCAGACCGCGGGATCGGCACCCTCGTTGATGGTCAGGCCGGCGGTGGTGTGCGGGTTGTAGATTATGCAGACGCCGTCACTGACGGCAGAGTCGGTGACGACGTCCTGGACCTGGGGGGTGATGTCCACGAACTCCATGGCGCTCAACGTGCGCAGCGCGATGGAGCCGGTCATCCTCGCCATGCGGTTACTGGAGAACCCAGTTGCCGTTTGCATCGCGGCAGGCGGTGGTCAGGGTCCTCTCCTGCCTGCCGTCAATCACCGCCATAATCTCTGCCTGGCGGCAGGTCTGCTGGCTAGGGCCACTATAGGCGGGCTGCGGGGTGACCTGGTACTGGTTGCCGCTGTCAGGGTTGACCCAGGCGGATGAGGTACCGGAAACCCCGCGCTCATAGACATGATTGAGCTGCTGCCGGTCATACTTGTCCATTTCGTTGCCGACGATGTAGCCGACCAGGGTCCCGACCGCGGCGCCGATCAGGGTTCCTCCGGTATTGTGGCCGATGGCCTGGCCGATCAGGGCGCCGGCGGCGGCGCCGCCGATGGCTCCCTGCTGCCCCTTGGTCAGGTTTGAGTCGGCGCAGGACATAAGCAGCAAGGCACTGCAGACAAGCAGCAAGGCGGTAAGCTGTTTCATGATCTCCTCCCTAAAGGTAATGAATTAATGAATCTTTTGCTTCTCTTCAGCCGACAGGGGAGCAGTCGGTTCGATTTCTTCGACGGCTTCGGTCAATTATGAATGTATATGATAAAAACTCCCGGTCTGTTTGGCAATAGCTAAACTGTTGCGGGCCAGTTCCACCTGGCACCGCATGGGGTTGACCCTGCGCAGGATGGCCAGCAGGTTCAGCGGCCCTGGCGTTGCCGCAGCTCCGCCAGTTCCTCCAGAAGGTCGAGAACCAGGGCGCAGCCGGGCAGGTTCACCCGCAGGTCCCGCTGCAGGCGCAGCGTTATCAGGATCCGGCGCAGCTCGACCGCGGTGAACCGCCACTCCATGGGGTGCCGGCCGCGCGGGCAGAGCAGCCCTTCGGCGATCATCTCCTGCACCATGTCCAGGGAGACATTGCACAGCCGGCAGATATCGGGCAGACTGCACTCCAACTCCTCGTCGAGAATGGCCCCGCTCAGATAGATCAAGTCCGTGCTCATCGCTGCCTGCAGCTCTTATATTCTCGGGTTCATGGGCATGATGCGGGCCATTTCCCGGTAGAGTTTTTTCTGCTCATTGGTCCTGGCCTCTGGCACCACGATCCTGATGGTGACGTAGTGGTCGCCCCGCTTGCTGGCCGTAGCCAGGCCCCGGCCTTTCAGCCGCAGTTTATTGCCGGCCTGGGTGCCGGCGGGGACCTTGAGCTCTACGTTGCCGCCGAGCGTCGGCACGGTGACGGTGGCGCCCAGTGCCGCCTCCCAGGGGGTGAGGGAGAGAACGCCGTGGATGTCCCGGCCCTCTGCGTGAAACAGGGGGTGGTCGGCAAAGGCGATTTCCAGGAAGAGGTCACCGCTGCCCCCGCCGCCGACTCCGGGCATGCCCTGGCCCTCCAGCCTGATATGCTGGCCCGCGGTTATCCCCTTGGGGATGGTAACATGCAGACTGTGGGGCTGGGTGCGGACATGGCCGGATTCATCCACCATTGCCCGGGACAGGGTGATGGTCTGGGTGGAGCCGTGATAGGCATCCTCCAGGCGGATAATGATCTTGGCATGCTGGTTTTCGCCCCGCATCCTGTAGGCGGTATGCTGCCCGGAGCCGCCGAAGCGGCCACGGCCGAACAGCTCCTCGAAAAAGTCACTGAATCCGTGCTGCTCAGCGCCGGTGAAGCCGCCGCCGCTGAATTCGAAGCCCGCATCCCAGTTCGGCGGGGGCTTGAACTCCTGGCCCGCCTTCCAGTTCGCGCCGAATTTGTCGTAGGCGGCGCGTTTTTCAGGGTCCTTGAGGACCTCGTAAGCCTCGCCGATGTCCTTGAATCTGGCTTCGGCGCTCGCGGATTTGTTTACATCGGGGTGGAATTTCCGGGCAAGACGGCGGTAGGCCTGCTTGACCTCATCCTGGGACGCGTCCCGCTTAATCCCCAATGTTTCGTAATAATCCTTGAATTCCATAGCGTCGTTGGCCCTGTCCCGCGTCTTCTTTGCTTTACACGGATGTAGTTTATATTGTAAGTATAGAGTTTTGAAAAGAAAAGAAAAAAGACAGCACGCGTTGCGCTTGCACTGCCGAGCGCATTTTCGGTTTGCTGCAGGGGAGGGGCATGACCGGGCAAATGTTGAAGACGCCACCCTGGGACCGCATTATCCTCACCGGCTTCCGGGGGACCGGCAAGTCGACGGTGGGCCGGAAAATTGCCACCCTGACCGGCTTCATTTTTATCGATACAGATGATACACTGGAACAAGAGATGGGCTGCACGGTCTGCGACTATGTCAAGCGGGCCGGGTGGCCCGCCTTCCGTGAGGGGGAGCGCCGCCTTCTGGCACGATTGGCCGATGTGCGGCATGCGGTTCTTGCCACCGGAGGCGGCGCGATAATCCACCGCGCCGAGTGGCGGAAACTGCGTGCAAACAGCAGGGTTGTCTGGCTGCGCGCCGAGGCCCGGACCATCAGGCAACGCCTGGATAAAGACAGCGGGACGGCGACGCAGCGGCCTTCACTCACCGGGTGCGATCCATTGACGGAGATTGCGACGGTGCTAGCGGAGCGGGAGCCGCTGTACCGGGCAGGCTCCGATGTGAGTATCGAGACGGACGGCTTGACCGAAGACCAGATAGCTGCCCGCATTGGCGAACTTTTATAATTACGCACAGCAGGCTATTTATGGCAGGAAATACTTTCGGCACACTTTTCAGGGTGACAACCTGGGGCGAGTCGCACGGCCCGGCCTCGGGCGTGGTTATCGACGGCTGCCCGCCGGGCATCGAGCTCACGGAGGAGATCATTCAGCAGGAATTGGATCGGCGCCGGCCGGGCAAGGGCGGCGGCGCAAGCCCCCGCCAGGAGCCGGACCGGGTGGAGATCCTCTCGGGGACTTTCAGGCCTGAAGGGGAAGACTGCGAGCTGACCACCGGCACCCCCATCTCCTTAATCATCTTCAACAAGGATGCCCATTCCAAGTCGTACGACCATTTGCAGAATGTATTTCGGCCCGGCCACGGGGACATGACCTATCAGGCCAAGTACGGCATCCGCGACCATCGCGGCGGCGGCCGTGCCTCGGCCCGTGAGACTGCGGCCCGGGTAGCGGCCGGGGCCGTGGCCAGTCAGCTCCTGCGTGCGCACAACATCGAGGTCAACGGCTACACGCTGGCTCTGGGCGGGGTCAGGGCCGAGGGCCGCGACATGGCAGCCATCTCCCAGAATCCCCTTTTCTGTCCGGACAACGAGGCGGCCCGCAGGATGGAGGAGCGGATCAATGAGGTACGCAGCCAGGGGGACACCCTGGGCGGCATCGTCGAGATCTGCGCCACCTGC
Organism: Desulfobulbaceae bacterium; assembly: GCA_003508005.1. GTDB lineage: Bacteria > Desulfobacterota > Desulfobulbia > Desulfobulbales > Desulfobulbaceae > UBA10518. Next base: position 42,047 of record DNUE01000034.1, on the reverse strand, counting down.
CCGCCGGGCTTGGGTGAACCGGTCTTTGACAAGCTTGACGGCGAGCTGGCGCGCGCCTTGATGTCCATCGGCGCGGTCAAGGGGGTTGAGATCGGGGCAGGGTTCAGGGTTGCGGAGATGCTCGGCTCGGAAAACAACGATCCCCTGTCGCCAGCCGGTTTCCTCGGCAATAACTCCGGCGGGATTCTGGCTGGCATTTCCAACGGCGAAGACCTGGTCATGCGGGTGGCGGTCAAGCCGATTCCCTCCATCCCTAGAGAGCAGCAGACCGTCAACCTGGCCAACGAGCCGGTGACCATCAAGGTCGGCGGCCGCCACGATATTTCGGCCATCCCCCGGATCGTCCCGGTATGCGAGGCCATGGTGCGCCTGGTCCTGGCGGATCACCTGCTTCGCCAACTGGTGCTTGTCGCCAATAGAACAGCGGTATCGGGTAATGCCTCCACGGAAAACGGCTGAGAAGAAACCCCTGGCACAAGGGCGCTGCGTCTGGATGGTCAGCCGCGAATACGACGGACTGGCCGGTGCGGGCGGCGTCAAGGATGTCTGCCGGCAGCTGGCCGAAAGCCTGGCCGGCAAAGGCGGCTGCCGGGTCCGGGTCGTGCTGCCCCGGTACGGCTTCATGGATGCGCAGTCCCTGGGGTTTGCCCCCTTGCGTCTTCCTGGGTTTCCTTGTGTGGACACCGAGACCCAGGGCCTGATCGATACCCTGAGCCTGGACATGAATTATCCCGGGGAGAACCGCCTGGAGCGGGTCGCGATCTGGCAGGCGGTCAGGCACGGCGTCAGCGTGTATCTGGTGGAGGCGGAACGTTTTGCCGAAAAGCTCAGCGTCTACACTTACACTGCCGAGGAGGAGCGGGTGCGCTCCTGGCAACGCCATGGCGCGGGACACATTGACTATTTTGCCATGAACATTCTCCTGCAGAAGGCGGCCCTGGCCCTGATGATGGCCTTGGGTGAACGGCCGGAGGTCATTCACTGCCAGGACGGCCACACGGCAGTCCTGCCGGCCCTGATCCGGGAGATGGAGGGGTACCGGCAGTATTTCCGTCAGACCGGCGCAGTGGTCACTATCCACAATGCCGGCATCGGCTATCACCAGGAGGTGGCGGACCTGCCGTTTGCCCGGGCGATCACTGGGCTGTCAGCGCAGGTAGTGAACGATGCCCTGCTGGGAACAACCTTTGACCCATTCCTGGCCGCGGCACCCTATGCGGTGCTGAACACGGTGAGCGAGCAGTACGCCCGGGAGCTGCAGGAAAGCGATGAGGATGCGCGGACAGGTTGGCTGGGGCACCAGTTGCGGCTGCGCGGCGTCACCCTGGCCGGGGTGACCAACGGTATCAATCCCGCGGATTTCAATACCAGCCGGGGCAAGGCCCTGCTGGGCCTGGCCGCGTCCTATGACGTGAACAAGGGGCACTTTGCAGGCAAGCGTGAGTGCAAGGAGAGCCTTCTCCACATCCTGGGAACAAGGGATAATAAGGGCCGGGTGTCCCAGGCCGGGCAGCTGGCCATGCATCCCGACCAGCCGCTTATAACTTTTATTGGCCGCCTGACTGCCCAGAAGGGGGTCGATATCCTGCTGGGCAGCTGTGAAGTGCTGCTGCGCGAAGATTCCGAGTTTCAATTGGTGGTGTTGGGCGGCGGCGATCCGGAACTGGAGTCGCAGCTCACCGCCCTGGCCGAGACCGAGGAATTCGGCGACCGAGTCTGCTTTCTCGGGGGCTATGACCAGGATCTGGCGATGAAGATTTATGCCGCCGGCGATTTTTTCCTGATCCCCTCCCTGTACGAGCCCTGTGGCCTGACCGACTACATCGCCCAGCTGCTGGGCAACCTGCCGATCGTCCATCATGTTGGCGGCCTGGTAAAGGTTCTGGACGGCCGAACCGGCTTTTCCTACCGGGAGCACAGTCCCGGGGCTCTGGCCGACTGTGTGCGCCGGGCCCTGTCTCTGTACCGGACTGATCCGGCGGGCATCAGGAGCATGCAGCAGCAGGCGGTTCGCCATGTCCGTGAGCAGTACAGCTGGGACCGGGTCAAGGACCGCTATCTGGCCATCTACGACCAGTCGGTGCGGATGGCCTGCTCGGCCCTGGTGCGGGAGGTCCTCGCGTGAAGGGACAGGAGTGCATGGAATTCGCCGGGAGCAGCTGGTCTGCATCCTTTGGATGCAGAGCTAACGGAGCTATCTGGGTGGGCGGCCAGTGGTTAGTCCAGGCGTTGAAAGCATACCAGTGGCACTCGCGGTGGATCCGACCTTCGACGAGGCTATTACCCGAATGGTGCGGCTGCAGGCCGTTGTCCGGGAAAACAGGGAGTTGCTCGACGTGGCGTAACAAGGAATTTCTCTCGAAAAGCCAAGGGGCGATGCAGCTCTCTCTCACCGTGAGGGCCGGCTTGAGGGAATCAGGATAAATCTGAATAACACATGACTCTTACATGAGGGGGTAGACATGGCCATTACCATCGGGATTAACGGCTTCGGCCGCATCGGCAGAAACATCTTTCGGGCCATCAGCATGGACCCGCTGTTTAAGGACATCCAGGTGGTGGGCATCAACGACCTGACGGACGTGAAGACCATCGCCCACCTGCTCAAGTATGACTCCATCATGAAAACCTTCGCCAGCGAGGTCAAGGCCGGTGAGGGCTCCGTGATCGTCGACGGCCGGGAGATCCCGGTCAGCAACCACCGCCAGCCGAAGGATATTCCCTGGGGCCAGATTGGCGCCCAGTACGTTCTGGAGTGCACCGGCATCTTCCGCGACGCGGATTCGGCCAAGGCCCATATCGATGCCGGCGCGGCCAAGGTCATCATCTCCGCTCCGGCCAAGGGCGAGGTCAAGACCATTGTCATGGGGGTCAACGAGGACGAGTATGACCCCACCGCGCACCACGTGGTTTCCAACGCCTCCTGCACCACCAACTGCTTGGCGCCGGTGGCCCAGGTGATCCTCAACCGCGTCGGGATCAAGCGCGGGCTGATGACCACGGTGCATTCCTACACCGGCGACCAGCGGCTGCTCGATTTTCCGCACAATGACCTGCGGCGCGCCCGGGCTGCGGCCATGTCGATGATTCCCACCAAGACCGGCGCGGCGGCGGCAGTAGCCCTGGTCATCCCGGAGCTGAAAAACAAGTTCGACGGCCTGGCGGTGCGCGTGCCCACCCCCAACGTCTCCCTGGTGGATGTGGTCATGGAGGTGGAGAAGGAAACATCCGTGCCGGAGGTCAACGCGGCCCTGAGCGAGGCGGCCAACCGCTACCTGGGCTATACCGAGGAGCCCCTGGTGTCCATAGACTTTCAGGGCGACCCCCATTCCTCCATTGTCGACGGTTCCTGCACCCGGGTGCTCGGCACCATGGTCAAGGTGATGTCCTGGTACGACAACGAATGGGGCTATTCGAACCGGATGCTGGACCTGGTTCTGCACATGGAGGCAAACAAGGCGCTGTAGGACAGGAGCGAAGGGAATTGCCGGGTATGAAAATTGGGGCTTGCGGAGCGCTGGTGAAACCCTACTTCAGGCTGCCGTGAAGAAGGTCCGATTTTTTTTGAAATTTCAACCAGTGGAGCAATGCACTATGGCTACAGACATATTGCGGGACGGCGGCAGGAGAGGATGCGGCCCAGGGTCAGTTTTCGGTCTTTTTTCTTCCCGCACGGCGGCAATCCTGCTCCTGGCGGCAGTTATTATCCTTCTCGTCGGCAATGTCCATGCTGAGCATGACAACCAGACCTTCACCTTTCCCTTTTCCGGCATTACCGGATCCTTGGGAAATGATATGCAGGAGTTCGTCATTCACAATGACGGCGCCTTCTATGTCAAGCTGAAATCCTACGTTCCCGCCAGTCCGACGACCTACAAGCCCAGGATCGGATTCAACCACCCTGGCCAGTTCCTCTGTCCGGCCAGATATGTTTCGTACATTGATGATCCGACCCTGGGAACGTCCTACGGACCCTATTACATGGAGGCGGAAACCTATAACAGCTATTTTTACCTCAATTCCCCCGGGGTCTCCTATTCCCTGGAAATCGAATACCGGCGGCAGCTGGTCCCTAATGATAAAGAACCGAATGACACCTCGGCCCAGGCGGAAGATCTTGGCAATCTCTCCCCGGGCGCGAGCATCACCGGCCATCTCGGCTATCTCGGCTGTGTACATGACCTGTGGGATTACCGGCGGTTCGGGGTGACGGCTTCCGGCAGCTATCTGTTCGATATCCGCTTCGACTCTCCTTTCAGGGAAAAGGCTGGGTGCCAGGTCTACGTGCACCTGTATGACGAGACCGCCGGCACCTGGGTGCTCAGTCATACCGGCCCCCAGAATGCGGACGATCTGGGCCCCAAGCAACTGGAGGCGGGCCATACCTACCGGATGAGCCTCCAGGCCTCCGGCTGTTACGAGACCATTTATGATGGCGGTGGCACTTTCAGGGTGAACAACAAAGCCGGCGCCTACGAGGTGACCTTCACCGGGCAGGCGCCGCCGACTGCCGATCCCTTCACCGTCACCGACCTCACCGTGAAGCCGACAACCCTGTGGCCGGGCGAGACCCTCAATGGCAAGGTGTTTGTCCAAAACAACAAAAACACACCCTCCGGCAAGATCGAACTGAGCCTGCAGGTCGTCCGCCTCAGCGGCAATGTGCAGGAGGCGGCAAAGGAGTATGCGTTGTACCTTGCCGCCAGCGAACTGAAAATCTTCGAATTTTCTTTGGGTTTGCTGCTGGCGCCCAAAAAAATCACCGACCTTGCCGGCGGCCGGTACAGGATCGTCGCCACGGCCAGGACCCGGGATGGATCAGGAAACGTCACGCACAGCAGCAGCCGCGAAGTAGAATTCAATCTGAATCCGAATGACAAGACCCTCACCCCGATCATTGACTTTATTATTCTGAAGAAGAAAAAAGAATAGGAACAAAGCAAACGCGCAAAGCTGACGGCAAGATCTGCAGGATGGTTTTTAATGGCCGTTCGCGCGGCGAAGATCGCTCCTGCAAAATGGAGAATTAATCGTATCCGGATGAGCGGTTTGGGTGACGGCGGGTCGGATCGTCCGATACATCATTTTGCAGAGCACCTGTCGAAAGAGGATGGGCAAGGAGATATGCGGCAAGGGAACGGCAACCAAGCATTTTTTTCAAATACAGATGCGAACAGGGGACAGGATGGCAACACGTTTTGCTGCAGCGCTGGTCATGATTTTTGCAATGCTGGCTGTTTCCGGCTGTCAGTCCGCATATTACCGCACCATGGAGAAAGTCGGCATTCACAAGCGCGACCTGATGGTGGATCGGGTTGGCGATGCCAGGGATGCGCAGGAGGATGCCAAGAAGCAGTTTCAGTCTGCCCTTGAGCAGTTTGCCTCGGTGGTGAACGTCAAGGGCGGCGACCTGGAAAAAAAATATGCCACCCTTAATGACACATACCAGGAGAGCAAGGCCAAGGCGGACCTAGTCCATAAGAGGATCATACGCGTGGAGGAGGTATCCGAGGCACTGTTCGATGAATGGGAGGATGAGCTTGGTCAGTATGCAAATCCGAAGTTGCGCGAGGACAGCAGCCGGAAGCTGAAACAGACCCGGCAGGATTATGAGCGGCTGATCAAGGCGATGAAAAGGGCCGAGAAAAAAATTGAACCGGTCCTGCTGGCTTTCCATGACCAGGTGTTGTACCTCAAGCACAACCTCAACGCTCAGGCAATTTCCTCGCTCAGGGACGAACTGGTGAGCTTCGAGGGCAACGTGGCCGGTCTGGTGAAAGAGATGGAAACTTCAATCCGGGAGGCGGAGCAGTTTATCCTGGCCCTCAAGCAGGAAGGATGATCCTTGGGCGGGACAGTTTCGCCCTTATGCTGATAACGGCCACTTCACCGGGGCGCGGTTATTTTCCGCCCGGCATCCACCCGTCGTTCAGCGTCTGCATGAACGCCACGATGGCCCATTCTTCCTCTTCGCTAAGGCCGAGGTTACCGAGTTCCTCGGTATTGAGATTGGCCGCCACTTCCGGCCTCGGCCAGCAGTTCAATCCGGGCTTTGCGTCTGGTGTTGCTTCGCATGCGGGGAGAACATCGCGCGTGTTGTAGAAGTGCATTATCTCCTTGAGGCTCTTGAATACGCCATTGTGACCGTAAGACTTGACGAACCCGGCATGGGGCCGTTGGTCAACGTTGCGGAGAGTCGGCACCTTGTGCCGCCCTTTGTTCTCTTCGGCAAGGTGGGCGAAGCGCGGCACGTCGGCCAGAAAGCCGCCGAGCCCCGGATCGACCCAGGCGGCGCCATCCGGGTTGAATTCCCTTGGCATCCGGTAGGTGGGGTTCTCCGGATTCTTCGGGAAACCCAGGTTGTCATAACTGAAATCGGTGAAAAGCGGCGGCGAGCCATCCGCTCCCGGAGCACTCGGATGGCATTCGGCGCACTTGCCCTTGTCTTCATTCTCGAAAAGCTTCAGCCCCAGCAGTTCCTGAGCGGTCAGGGGGTATTGCACAGGATCGCGCAGGAAATGATCGTACTTGGAACTGAAGGCATTGAGTTCCACCGAGTTTTCATAGGCGAAGAGCGCCTGGCCGATGGCGTTGAAGGCATTAACCACGTTGGCGCAGATATTTTTGCCGTAAATAGCCCGGAACTCATTTCCGTATGCCGAGCCGCATACTTTTTTGACCACCGTCGCGGCATCCGGGAGATTGTGTTCCACGGGATTCAGGAACGGACCCTGGGCCTGTTCGGCAGCGGGTTCGCCCAGGAGCCAGCCGGTAGCCCGCCCATCCCAGAAATTGCCGCCGAGGAAAAGCCCTTCTTCGTCATCATAATGCAGTGCCGGACTGGGCGTGGCATAGGCCGCACTCGGCGGCTTCCGGTTGCCGAACCGGACTTCCATTGCCCCTGGATATACCGCTCCGCCCTGGTTGATGTCGGATCGCGGCCCCGTCCAGCCCGATGCAGGATCATGGCAGGTAGCACACGCCTGTCCGGGAGGAGAGGAGAGAAAGGCATCGAAATAGAGCTTCCGGCCCAATTGCTCAAGGTCACTGAGTGATGTTGGCACGGAAGGTTTGATGGGGTCGCCGTTTTTTTCGTGCGCGACGCATCCCGTCGTGAGGATGATCAGCGTCAAATACAGCATCATCCGAACCATGTGAAGACCTCCCGATCCAAATGCATGTTAGTTGGTACCAGAAATTGATGTAGCCCTTGCTGGAAGCAGACAATTATTTGCAAGATTGCATAATATGATAACCTCGCAATAAGTCAAAGCACTGAGCATCCGCCACTGAGAGTTCAACAAGTTACAATGCTTGCCGGCGTCAGTCCCGCATTTTTTTGCGGGATAGACAATAAAAGCATGAGGGAAAGAAATCGTCCAGCAACTGCCCGGCTTCACCTGGCGGCAAAGCCTCGGAGACCGTGAAGCAACCCGGCCGAGAAGCGGGCGGGATGTTACCAATGCCGAAAAGATCCAGGACTTGTTACGGGTGCTGCAAAGTCTCCAGATCGGTGGCGTAGGCCTTCTGCAGGACCTCCAGGGGAACCTGGCTGTGCCAGTGGCCGGTAAACAGGGCCCAGCCATAGAACAGGAAGAAGAAGGTCAGCACCGCCGCGGGCAGGGCTGGGAGAGGCAACTTCCTGCGGCCGGGGGCGTTCAGGGTTAGGCACTCCTTGGCCGGGCAGATGGAAACGCACTCGCCGCAGCCGATGCATTCCGGGGAAAGGACGCTGGCTTTCACCGATACCCGGATCGCGCCGGGACAGACGCGGTCGCATTTGCTGCAGGAGATGCAGTTTTTCTCCTCGCGCCGCACCCGCAGGGGGCTGGCCAGGGCCAGGAGGCCGAGCAGGGCGCCGTAGGGGCACAGGGTACGGCACCAGAAGTTGCGCAGGAAAAAGGAGAGTACCGCCAGGGCAATCAGGATCCACAGGGTCAGAGTTGAGGGGGCCAGGAAAAAATAGAGCATCTTGGCGTCCACCACCAGGTTGTAGGTGGTGCTGTTGAAGGTCTCGATGGCGGCCAGGTCCATGCGCAGGAGGATCAGGTAGCAGAAAAAGAGGAGCAGCAGGTACTTGGGGGCGAGCAGGAGCCGGTCCAGCCAGGCCGGAGGCGTGAGCAGCAGTTTCAGCTTGCGGCCGGCGGCTTCGGCCAGGTTTGAGGCGAATCCGACCGGGCAGATCCAGCCGCAGAACCCCTTGCGCAGCGTAAGCGCGATAAGCAGGGCGGCCATGAAGATGGTCAGCCCGGCTGGATGAATGGGATCGAACTGCCCGGTGAGCAGCAGCCGTTTCAGGTTGACCAGGGCGCCGATGGGCAGGAAGGCCTCAACCGATGGCGGCCGGGAAACAAAGGTCTCTGACCGGCCAGAGGCCCAGAGGTAAAAGAGGGTGAAGCGGTAGCCGCTGTACAGGCAGAACAGGGTAAACGAGGCCTGCACGATCCTGCGCAGGACATTGATGCGCCTGCCGCGCCTGAGATCGGCAAGAAAGGCTTGGGGGGGCATGGGTGAATCCGGTGCGTGTTGGGGGTTACGCCAGTGCTTGCTTTTTCTCTCCGGAGGCGACAGGCTCCTGTTCCTCCAGATAGGCATTGATTTCCTGCTCGATCCGCGCCTCGGTGTCGGTGCCCAGAAAATGGACGCTCATCACATCCTGGAGCAGGCAGGTGCCGACCGTGCACTTGGTGCAGCCGATTTCGAACCGGTCCAGGATCTCGCCGATCCGCGGATGGGACGCGATGGCCTCCCTGATGTTTTTACTTCCCATCTCGCACAACAGTTTCATGGCGCGCTCCTTTCTGAAGATTTGCCTCCAGTGTAGACCAGGAAGCCGGCAGAAGATATGACTTAGGTCAATACCGGTGCAAATTTCCACTTCTCCCTTTGATTTTCAGGGGACGGTGCGGGGGTGTGCCTGGATCGCCTGCAGCACGTAGGGATAGACAATTTCGGCAATGACCTGATGCCCTTTTTCGTTCGGGTGGATGGTGTCTTCCTGGTTCAGGGAAGGTTCCCCCGCGACTTCTTTCAGCAGGAAGGGGATGAGGATGCACTGCAGTTCACCGGCCACCGCCGGATAGATGGCGGCAAACTCCCTGCTGTAGTCCTCTCCCAGATTCTGGACAATCTGCATTCCGGCCAGGACCACGGTTGTCTGGCCCGACTGCAGCAGGCGCACCGTTTGTGCAATGTTTTCCCTGATGACCTGCGGCGGGATGCCGCGCAGCCCGTCATTGGCGCCTGTTGCCACGATCACGATTTCGGGTCGTTGCGCCAGGAGCCATTTGCTCCGCGCGACCATGCCGCTGCTGGTCTCGCCGCTGATGCCGGCGTTGATCACCTGCCAGTTCAGCCCGTTTTTCGCAAGTTTTTTTGCCAGGAGGGAGGGCCAGGCATCCTGGGGTGCCACTCCCTGTCCGGCGGTCAGGCTGTCGCCCGCGGCAATAATCGTCCCAGCGTAGGCCGTGGCGGTTTCGGCCTGTTCTGCCGGGGGTGCCGTCTCCCGCCTCTCGCAACCGGCCAGCAGCAGGCAGCAGAGCCAGACGAGCAGGAGGGCGGCGGGAAATCTGTTGATGTTCCTGTGATATGGGCGCATTGTTTATTCCTGTTCCTCATCGCGGAGAAAGCGAATGGGTTTCTGGTGCAGGATGGATAGGGATGCCGTCAGGCCGACCCCGATCACCAGCAGGAGCGTTGCCGCGACCATGACCAGGGTGGGACCGGGTAGCGGCCGGTAGGCGATGTCAAAAATTCGGCGGCAGACCAGCCAGCTCCCTGCGTGGGCGAGCAGGCCGGCAAGAAGGGCGCAGGTCAGCCCCAGCAGCAGGTTCTCCCAGGCAAATACCCGCAGAACAAACGAGCCCTTGGCGCCGAGGACCTTGAAATAGACCGCTTCCCGGGTTCTGGCCAGCCGGGTGGCGAGGATGGAGCTGATGATGATCAACAGGCCGGCAATAATGGAAAACGAGGTGAAGAATTGGACGATGGCGGACATCCTGCTCATGATCCGGGCCAGCACCTCGACGGTATTTCCGATGTCGATCACGCTGATACTGGGTAGCCGGTCGGTGAGAGCATTCTGCACCCCGGCCAGGCGTGTCCTCTCCACGCGGGCTGCGGCAAAGATCGTCTGTGGGGCATCCTTCAGCGTGGCTTCCGGGAAGACAAAATAAAAAAAGGGCCGGATGCGGGAATCGGTCCGGGTGCGCAGGCTGGTGACCCGGGCGGGCAGCGGGATGCCCTGCACGTCGAACACCAGCAGGTCGCCCATCCTGATTTTGCCGATATCCGCCACGGTGTCCAGGACCGACACCGGGACCTCGCCCGGGCCGGGCTCCGGCTGGCCCGGACCGGCGAACAGGGCCCTGCCCTCGACCATCTGTTCATCCGCCAGCAGGACATGCCGGTAGGTCAGGTTGAATTCCCGGGCCAGGTTGTCGCCCCGCCTGCGCTCCCGCTCCTGTTCCTGGTCGATGGCCTTGTCGTTGACGGAGAGCAACCGGGCCTTGACGATCGGATAATACTCGGCCTCCTGGTCGAGGATCGCGGCGAAATCAGCCTGCTGTTCCTGCTGGATATCCAGAAAATAGGCATTGGGCAGGTCGGGGGGGTAGGATTCAACAAAGGTCGCCCGCAGGTTGTGATCGATGAGGAAGATGGCGAAGATCACCGAAAGCGAAGCGCTGAGGGTAATAGTTATGGCCCTGGTGGCGTTGTTTGGCCGGAAGAGGCCCCGCCCCGCCTGCCGCATTGCCAGGTTACGGGGAGAGTGGTTGCGCAGAACAGCAAGCAGCCCCATGGAGGTGGCGGCGGTCAGGCCGAGCAGGACGCAGAGGCCCAGGACAAAAGAGAGGCCGAGGCGGACATCCTCGAGCTGCCAGATGACCAGACAGGCAAAGAAGAAGACAATCAGGGCCAGGGTGCCTGCGTGCAGCAGGCCACGGGGAGCGGTGTCCAGCTCCTTGCGGAAGATGAACGCCGGCCGTAGCTCCTGGCTCCGTCGCAGCGGCAGCAGGGAAAAAAGGGCGACCACCATGGCCCCGAGCAGGGTCCCTTCCAGCACCACGTCCCAGGCTATGCTCAGGGTGATGTTGGCTGGCAGGATGCCGGCGAACAGGGCGGGGAAGGAAAGCTGCAGCAGGAAGCTTGCGCCAAGCCCCAGGAGCGTCCCGACCGCGCCGAGCAGCATGATCATTCCCAGAAATTGGGCGATGATGAAACGGCTGGTGGCACCCACCGATTTCATGATGGCAATGGTGTAATCGCTTTCCCGCAGCAGGGCGTACAGGGAAGTCTGGATGCCGATGCCGGCGAGCAGCAGGGTGAAGATCCCGATCAGGTTGAGGAAGAAGAGGAAGTTGTCAAAGAATCTCTTCACCCGGGAGTCGGCGGTACGGAAGGTCCTTACCCTTTCCTGGGGTTCCGCCGCCACTTCCGCCAAGGCATCGGCAAGCAGGTCCACCTGGTCGGGATCCTGCACCTGCAGCAGATAAGAGTACCGGATGCGGCTGCCTTTCTTGATCAGGTCGAGCGAAGACAGGTCGGCCGCGCTGACAAAGATCCGCGGGCCGAAGGAGAAGAAGGAGACCGGCCGGTCCGGCTCCGAGGTCACCACGTCAGCAATGGTCAGTTCGGCGGCGCCTACCTGGAGGCGGTCCCCGACCCGGGCCTGCAGACGGTCCAGCGCCGCCTGTTCGACGATGATGGAACCCGGGTTGAGGATGCGGGCGAATTCGCGGCCGGAGGCGAGTTGGACCCTGCCATAGAAAGGATAGCCAGAGGCCACCACCTTCAGCTGGGCCAGGATGGATTTCTCTTGCGCCCGATTGGCCGCCATGCTGTAGAATTCATGCACCTGCGCGGCCCGGGCCAATCCTTGCCGCTCATAAGCGCTGATTGCCTGGAGCAGCGGCTCGGAAATTGGTGCATGGGAATTGACGGTGATATCTGCGGCGTGGAGTTGCCTGGCATCCCTGAGGGTGGAAGTGCGCACGCTGCTGCTGAAGCCGCCGAGCGAGGTGAGGGTCAGCAGCGAGAGGGCGACGCCCAGGATGAAAATAAATGCCTGCTGGCGTGATTTGCCAAGCTGCCGGTAGATAAAACGCAGGTGCAGCATCAGGAGCCTGCCTCCTCCGGGCCGGGTGCGATTCTGCCGTCGGCAAGCCATACCACCTGGTCGGCCCGGTCGCTTATCTCCCGGCTGTGGGTGGCCAGCACCAGGGTTGCCCCCCGTTCCCGGCGCAGCTCCAGCAGCAGTTGGAGGATGATGTCGCCGTTGCCGGAATCGAGATTGCCGGTGGGTTCATCGGCAAAGAGGATCTGCGGGCTGTTGACCAGGGCGCGGCAGATCGCCACCCGCTGTTTCTCGCCGCCGGACAGCTGGTGCGGAAAATTGGTGCTCCGGCCCGCCAGGTCCACCCGCGTAAGCAGCTCCAGGGCTTTGGCCCTGGCCATCGGGTCCCTGCATAGTTCAGCGGGGAACATGATATTCTCCAAGGCGGTCAGCGAGGGGACCAGGTGAAAGGACTGGAAGACATAGCCGATAGTCCTGTTGCGGAACGGTGCCAGTTGATCCTCGCTGAAGGTGGTGATATCGGTGCCGGCAAGGATGATCCTGCCGGAGTCGGGCCGGTCCAGGCCGGAGAGGAGGCTGAGCAGCGTCGATTTGCCGCTGCCGCTCTTGCCCTCGATGACGACAAAGGTCCCGGCCGGTACAATCAGATCGACCCTGTCCAGCACCGGTATCCGCCGGCTGTCGATGGTGTAGGATTTGGTAAGCTGGACAGCTTCCAGGGCTTGGTCGGTCATACAGATTCCTGTGCAGAAGGGATAAATTTCATGCGGTTTTCTTTAATTATTTGACCGCTACGCCCGGGACAAGAGGATGTCCGCTCGCCAGGGATGTCCCGGGCTGAACAAAAAAACCGTGGGCAGTGATGATTTTTTGTTAATGATACCATTTTCTGCCGGGAAAGAAATTGCCAGGAAGCGCTTTTTTTGAGGATAAGCATTTCCGACCCTGTTGTCACAGGGAGGGGAAGCAGGAAAGGCGGGAAGCATTCAGGAAAGATGCCGGTGGGGCGGTTTCGGTCTTCCGGATCGGCATCGACGGACAAAAAAAACCCCGCCAAGTGGCGGGGTTTTCGCATACGATGACTGCCGTCCTTGTTTACATGGCCATCACATTGGCCGCTGCCGGACCCTTGGCGCCATCCACGACGTCGAAACGGACCCGTTGGCCCTCCTGCAGGCTTTTGAAGCCCTGGGCCTGAATAGCGGAATGGTGCACAAAGACATCTTTGCCCCCATCCTGCTGGATAAAACCGAATCCCTTTGAATCATTAAACCATTTTACTGTTCCTTCAGACATTTGTACTACTCCTTGCTGCGCGGTTTCGTTATGAAACCATTGTTAAAAAATACCGAATTTCCCAACGTGGTGAAATCCGGGGAGCATGCCGGTTGCCCGGCATGCAGGGTTACAGGGTTTGGCGGCCAGGTTAGATGGCCACCACATTGGCCGCTGCCGGACCCTTGGCGCCATCCACGACGTCGAAACGCACCCGTTGGCCCTCCTGCAGGCTTTTGAAGCCCTGGGCCTGGATGGCGGAATGGTGCACAAAGACATCTTTGCCCCCATCCTGCTGGATAAAACCGAACCCCTTCGAATCGTTAAACCATTTTACTGTTCCTTCAGGCATTTGTGCTACTCCTTGCTGCGCGGTTTCGTTATGAAACCATTGTTAAAAAATACCGAATTCCCCAACGTGGTGAAATCCGGGGAGCATGCCGATTGCCCGGCATGCCGGATACGTTAATCTTCCGGAAAAACTGGAAACCCCATAATCAATCGAGGCAGAGCGTCCGGGACTGTTTTTTTGCTCCCACTGCTGCTCTCCCTGGTTTTCCGGCAGAGGCATTATTATTGTTTCGCCGCGGCATGTCAACAGCAGATCTTCGTTGGTCGAGGATAAATTCCCGGGGGCATTCCTGAGAGCGCCGGTATTTCCCGGCAGAATCGCCATTTGTCTGCTGCGCCATGCCTGGAATCTGTTCATTCGCGGTACCGGGATGGAAAAAACTGGATGTCCGTACGGAGGGAACTGCCTGTCTGTGCCAACAACCGAAATGATTCTGGTCTTGCCTGGGGGCAATTGTTCATATACTGCGGCGTTACTGCCAATTATCTGGTGAGCCAACGGTCAGGATTACCTGCGGTGGCCTCTTTTTTTATTTTCCTTTGCTTCATTGCAGACAAGCTGCCGATGTTTGTATTCCTTTCCGTTCAGGTTTTCCATGGCCTTGTGGCCCTCGCTCCTGCTCCCCATTTCCACGAAACCGAATCCCTTGGCTTCCCCGGAAAAATGGTCGGTAACAAGTTTTGCGCTCACCACGTTTCCGTAGGTGGTGAACATCGTCGTGAGTTCTGTCTCGGAAAAGGCATACGGTAGGTTGCCGATAAAAAGTTTCATGCCGGTTCTCCTTGATAAGTGGCCAGCAGAAACTTTTCATGCACCCAGAGATGCTGGAATCACAACGGAGTTGGTGTGACGGACAAAGAATATGCTTTTACTTAACTAAAATTTAAAAATTAAATATACAAGCCTAATTTGTTTTTCGCAATAAAAATAATCGCAACTCGCCGGATGCGAGCACAAAAGATTTATTTGTGAATAAGCTCTTAATACAGAGTCGATTTTCTCTTGCGAGATCTGCTGCTCAATATCCCCAAGAACCAGCCGCTCAACAGGACCAGTCCGCCAGCCAGAAACCACATGATCGAGCTATTTCGTTTCCGCCCTGTATTTGCCAGTTCCAGCGCCGCAAGTTTCTCCCGGGTTTCCTGGAGCTCCCTCGTGTTCTCGGCAAATCTCTTCTGGAGCCCGATGACATCGGCGTTATCCTGACGCAGCGTCTCGTAGTCGTTCAGGGCCTTATCGCGTTCGGCGCGGCAGGCCTCGAGCTCCTTCTCGTTCCGGGCTTGGGTTGCGGAAAGTTCATTATACTTGCGGCTGAGCTCGCCGCTTGTTTCTTCCAGCCGGGACTTTTCGGTCTGCAGTGTGGCAACGGCAGTGGACAGGGGTGTCTCGCTGGTCAGGTACCTTTTCAGCAGCCAGCCTTCCGTGCCGCCGGGGGTGCGGATCCTGGCCCAGGGATCAACCTCCTCCAGGATTTCCACCGCCATGCCGTCCGGGACCACGGCAAGTATCTTGAATTCCGCGCCCTGGCCGGATCTGACCGGAACCTCGGCGCTGGGCTTGACATACCAGGTGGCGGCGGAAGCCGGGGAGCCACACGGGAGAAGAATCGCCAGCAGCAGGAGCATGGTGCGCGAAAAGGAAAAAAATGAGGGAAGGGCCGGGTTATGCGGAATTGTCTTCCTGGGCATTCTGTTCTCCCTGAAGTTTTCTGGGCAATGATAAAATTCTCACGGGACGTATTGCACAATGATACCAAAAAATGATGATTTCGCCAAAAGTGATAATTTCGTCAACGTGATAATTTCGCAAAAGTGAAAAAGCTGATTATCCCCCACGGAGAGGTCTATATGGTGCATCGCCTGCCGCCATCGGAATCGCACCTTGTCGATTCCGCCAAAAAAAGGACCGGGGCAGAGAGGATAATTTGCCGGCCGGCCTCATAAAAAAACTATCCCTGGTGCCGGAAATATTTTATGTTCCGGCCAGGAGAGAGTTGATGACGCCCCCCATACTGGAAGTAAAAAATCTGGTGAAGCGCTACCGGACGGTCACCGCGGTGGACGGGATCAGCTTCGCCATTCGCAGTGGCATTTGCTTCGGCCTGCTCGGGCCCAATGGCGCCGGCAAGACCACCGCCCTGGAGGTGATCGAGGACATCATCCCGCCGACCTCCGGCGAGATCCTCTACAACGGTGCGCCAAAGTCCGCCTCCTTCCGCGAGGGAATAGGCATCCAGTTTCAGCATACCTCCCTGCTCAATTTCATGACGGTCCGGGAGACCCTGCTGATCTTTCAGCGGCTCTACCAGGAAACAGAACGCATCGAGCGCCTGGTCGAAATCTGCAATCTTCATGAAATCCTCGACAAGATGAACGACAGGATTTCCGGGGGCCAGGCCCAGCGGCTTATGCTTGCGCTGGCCCTGATCAACCGGCCGACGCTGCTTTTCCTCGACGAACCCTCCACCGGTCTCGACCCGCAGGCCCGCCGCTATCTCTGGGAGATCGTTCGCAGGATCAAGGCCGAGGGCAAGACCATCATCTTGACCACTCATTCCATGGACGAGGCAGAGTACCTGTGCGATGAGATCGCGATCATGGATCACGGCAGGATCATTGCCCAGGGCGCGCCGGCGGAACTGGTCGCCCGTTACTGCGCCGGCGGGACGATCTCCCTGCCGCTGGCAAATGTCCGGCTGCCGCTCGCGGAACTTCCCTTTCCCTCCCGGGAGGTTAACGGCCGGCTGGAAATTCTGACCGACAGGGTCAATGAGGGACTGGAGCAGTTGCTGGCCCTGAAGATCGATCTGGACGAGATGACTGTACATTCTCCCAACCTTGAGGATGTGTTCCTGTACCTGACCGGCCGCACCTTACGGGAATAGCGGATGAGCTGGCTAAGGATCTGGGCCATGTTCAAGGCCCGAAACTATGAATTTTTCAGGGACAAGGCCGCCTTTGGCTGGAATTTCCTCTTTCCCTTCCTGATTATTGCCGGGTTCGGGATCATCTTCGGGGGCCGGGAATATTCCGGCTTCAAGGTGGGGATATTTCCTGCCGCCACTGCTTCGGTTCCCCTTGCCCACTCCTCATTGCCGCCGAAATTCGTCGCCACCAGGCACCTGGAGTTCATCGGCTTACCCACCTTTGAGGAAGGGTTGGAGAAGCTCAAGCATCATCGGGTGGACTTTCTGGTCCGGCTCGATTCCCCCAGCCGGCAGTACTGGCTCCTGGAATCGTCGCCCAAGGGCTATATCGTTGAGCGGCTCTTTCAGGCGGCACTGATCCCGGATGGACCGGGATACGGGGAAAAGGTGGCGGTCCCGGGAGGGGGCATCCGCTACCTCGACTGGCTCTTTCCCGGGATCCTGGCAATGAACATGATGTTCAGCGCTCTGTGGGGGGTGGGCTACATCATTGTCCGCTACCGGAAGAATGGGGCGCTGAAGCGCCTCAAGGCCACGCCCCTGACCGCGTTCGAGTACCTGACCGCCCAGGCCCTGTCGCGAATTCTTCTGCTGATCTTTTCCCTGGCCGTGGTCTGGCTGGGCGTGGAGCTCATTTTTTCCATCCGGGTGGCCGGCTCCTACCTGGACCTGCTCATTGTGTTCACCTTCGGCGCCATGAGCCTCACCTCGCTGGGGCTTTTGCTGGCCGCCCGGGGGACCAGCGAGGAATTTACCAGCGGCCTGGTCAATTTCATCACCTGGCCGATGATGTTTCTCTCGGAGGTCTGGTTTTCTCTGGAAGGCGCACCTCAGTGGGTCAAATCGTTTTCGGAGCTGCTGCCCCTCACCCACCTTCTGCGGGCGGTGCGCAAGGTGATGAACGACGGCGCTACCCTCGCCGAGGTCGGCAGCGAGTGCGGTGTCCTGTTCGGGGTGACCCTCGTCTGCCTGGTGCTGGGGGCAGCCCTATTTTCCTGGAACGACTGAATCGAAGTGCCAAGCAGCTTATTGTTATGAAAGGAGGAGGTATGAACGAGAAGATGGCTTTGGGGCTGGTCAAGGTGATGAAGCAGCCGCATGACGCGGAATACGGGGAGGCCTTTGAGCGGGCCTTTGAGCTGACCAAGATCTATGCCGGGTCGGCCAGTGCCCAGGCCTCGGCGATCCCTGTCCTGTTCGAGAAGCTGTTCGAACTCTTTGCCACGGGATATTCGCAGTAGAGACAACAAAGAAGCCCTCCCTGCTGTCAAGGAGGGGAACAGCAAGGAGGGTAATGGGCCTCTTGGGGTAGGGTAATTAAGATAATATTCATTATTTAGTGCTACGCAATGGTACCAGGTTTTTTTTGTTTCATGCTGAGGCGTCCGCGTGACAACCCTCAGTCGATTTTGACAAAGGCGTTGCTGCTGGCCCCGCAGACCGGGCATTTTCCAGGGGCTTCCCCCTCGCAGGTATAGCCGCAGACACTGCATACATGGAAGTCGGCCTCGGTTGGCTTGTCCAGGGTGTCCAGGGCCTTCTGGTACAGGGCGGCATGGATCTCCTCCACCTCGTTGGCATAAGTGAAGGAGCGTTCGGCGTTCTTATTTCCCTCCTGACGCGCCGTCTCGATCATCGGCGGATACATGCTTTTGAATTCATGTATTTCCCCGGAAAGGGCTTCCTTCAGGTTGGCGGCGGTATCTCCGATGCCCTTCAGAGCCCGCAGATGGGCATGGGCGTGGATGGTTTCGGCATGGGCCACGGCTCGGAACAGCCTGGCCACCTGCTTGTGCCCTTCCTTCTCGGCCTTGTCGGCAAAGGCGAGATATTTGCGGTTTGCCTGGGATTCCCCGGCAAAGGCCTCCTGGAGATTTTTTTCCGTTGCGCTCATACAATTTTCCTCCTGTTGTTTCAGTTGATTCTGCTCCCGGCGACCTGCCAGGCCGGCAGGTCTTGTCTATGCCGGATGATTGTAGCAGATTGCCGGGAGATGTCCATGCCCTTTATTCGAATCAGAGCAGGGTGTGTTCGATCAGGATCTTGCAGCCGATACCGATGAGAATAATTCCGCCGGCCATTTCGATCCGGTTCTCGAAGATATGGCCGAACAACTCGCCGATATAGGTGCCGATCAGGGATAGGAGGAAGGTGATCGCGCCGATGATCAGCACCGGCTCATAGATGGAGACGTCAAGGAAGGAAAAGGTGACGCCCACGGCCAGGGCATCAATGCTTGTCGCAATGGCCAGGGTCAGCAGGACGCACAGGTTGAGCGGATTGACCGCCACTGACGCTTCCTCCTTGAGCAGGAAGGATTCATAAATCATTTTGCCGCCGATGAGGCTCAGGATCGCGAAGGCCAGCCAGTGATCGATGGAGCGGATAAGATCGCAGGCCAGGCTGCCTGCCTTCCAGCCGATCCAGGGCATGATCGCCTGGAAGGCGCCGAAGAAAAAGGCAATGCGCAAGGCATGCCGCAGCCGGAGTTTTTCGATGATGGCCCCGCTGCTCACCGAGACGGCAAAGGCATCGGCGGCCAGGCCGATGGCAATGAACACGATCTGAAGGTGCTGCATTCTGGGGGGCCGATGGAGGGTAGCGGGTCAGCGGGGCTGTTCCGTGAGCGGCGCCGCGCTGGCGACGGGATCGGACACGCCTGCGGGCCGGGGCAGATATTTCTTCAGCAGGGCCAGCGCCTTGGCCGAACCCCAGTCCGCCGGCCCGATGAATTTTTCCCGCAGAACCCCCTGCGGATCGATAATATAGGTCTCCGGGACGCCGGTGAGCCCGTACTGCCTGGCCGCGACGCCATTGGTGTCCACCAGCACCGGGAAGGAAAGGCCCGTTTTCCGGAGCAGGTTCTCCGCGATTTGCGGACGGTCGTTGTACAGGATGGTGAGCATCTGGAAGGACTCCTTGGCCATCTTCTCATCAAGGGCAGCCATGGAGGGCATTTCCTGCAGGCAGGGCTGGCACCAGGTGGCCCAGAAATTGAGAAAAACGACCTTTCCCTGCAGGTCGGCAAGACGCCAGTTTCTGCCATGGAGATCGGTCAGAGTGAAGGCCGGGGCCGGCTGGCCGACCACGGCAGTGGTTGCAGGCTGGTTGCCCGGGCCGCAGCCCGCCAGCAGGAGGAGGGCCAGCGAAAGCAGCAGCGGCCAGCGGGGGAGAGAATGATTCATTATGGAGTGTCGCCTTTTGGTTATGTCCTTGGTCGCATCAGGGGATATCCTTTACTAATTTTTGCCGGAGACGGCTATCATATTCACGCGGAAGCAAACGCGGCGCCGGTTGGTCAGCCTTGCGGGGCAGGCTCTGTTTCGCGAAGTTCTGCAAAATCGGCCAGGGGATCGATACGGCCGCTATGGATAGCCTCGATGAGGTGCTGGGGGTTGTGCGCAAAGCCTTCGGCCTGTTTCAGCGGATCGACAAAGCAGACATTGCCGGCTGGGACCAGGTTGAGATGCGCCCAGCGGGCGACGTAGTAGTCGATGATCGCGGGCAGTTCCGTAAAAACGGTCGTTTCCGGCTCCGGGATGCCATAGCTTGACCCTTTGAGTTTTGCCGTGGACAGGGTCTGGGTGGCATAACAATTTTCCATGAACATCAACTCGGGAGGCAGGCGCGCCTCGATGCCCAATCTGTTCAACCCGCGCAGGATCCATTGCAGGCAGTTCGTCCCGAACCGGGCCAGGGGGTAGGGGATGTAGATCTCCTTGGGCACGCTTATCCCAAGCGTGGATTTAATGGACAGGATCAGCCGGCCGAGTTCCACCGGTTCCCTGTCCACAAAGTGATAGGTCTGGCCGCTGAACTCTTCCCGGTGCGCCAGGAGGTAATCGACAAAGGGCGGGATTTTGTTGCAGCAGGTATAGGAATGGCAGGTCCCCCGGGAGGTCATCATGAAGAGCAGCGACTTCCTGGCAATGGTCATCAGCAGCCGGTGAAAGCCCTGGACCTTGTGGTCATGTGTGCCGTAGACCACCCCCAACTTGATGAGGGTGTAATCCAGCCCCCCGGTTTCATGCAGGTGGCGCAGCGTTTTTTCCGTCATCAGTTTGGATTTGGCGTAGTTGCTCAGGTTCGCGCTCAGGGGCAGAGTCTGCTCCTCGGTGAGTTCTTCACCGTCGGGAAGGGTGGCGGCGGAACTGAAATGAATATAGGGAACCTTCAGGGCCATGGCCGCTCTGGCCAGGTTGATGCACCCCAGGTAGTTGGTTTCGTAGGTAAGTTGAGCGTCACTGTCCAGGGTGGTGATAGCGCAGTTGATGATGAAATCCGGCCGGTATTGCCGGAAGTATTGTTTGATGTCCCCGGGTTCGCGCAGGCTGATTTTTTTGCTGTTGGGCGACAGGAGCTCGATGGCATCGGGCTTCCTGGTTTTGCAATAGTGGATCAGGGCGCCGCCGACCAGGCCAGAGCCGCCGATCAGTACCCCGAGCTTTTTCTGGCGGATGTCCGTCCCCCGGCTGCCTTCCAGGAAATTCTGTTTCATTGTGCGCATGAGGGATCAGGTTCGATTCCGGTAGTTGACGGAGTTATCCGTTTTTATTTTTTGCGGCGGCCTTGTTGATTCGTTCCACAATAACACCGATGTCAATGGGTTTCATCAGATAATCGAACAGGCCCATGTGCATCCCTTCCATGCCGGCGGAAGTTGAGCCGTCCCCGGTCACCAGGATGACCTCGATTCCTGGAGAGTGTTTCTTGATCAGGAGCAGCGTTTCCAGGCCGTTTAGCCCGGGCATTTTCAGGTCCAGGAGGATGACATTCGGGGTCCAACCATTCCGCAGGTTAGACATGGCCGCCTCGGCGCTGCTGGCGTGCCGGACTTCAAAATCACGCAGTTGCAGGCGCTCGACAAGGGCTTCGGCGAAATCAACCTCGTCGTCGACAATCATCACTTTTATCATTTCCATGCGTTACGCTCCAATTGCGGCTCCCTCGATGGGGAAACCAGGATGAATACCTTGCCCACGCCTACCTCGCTGGTGGCGTAAATTTTCCTGCCGCGGAAAATCAGGGTGAGCCGGATCAGGCAGCGTGGTTTACGGAACTCCGCTGCCGCAGGGTTGGGCCGGCTGCAGAATATGATGATTTAACCCTGGGCAGATGGAATTTGATCATCCCGCAGCTCTCTCAGCGCAAAATGGTTTCAGGGTCCAGTTCGCCGCAGGCGAGGAAGTGGCGCACAACCTCCTTGCTGGTGCCGATGATATGGTCCATGACCTTCAGCCCTTTCCAGGTCAGGTAACGATAATGGCCCTCTTCGATGCCGCCGCAGATGACATGGGTAATGCCCTCCTTCAGGATCAGGCTGCACAGCTCTTCGGCCGATGGGCCGGGAAGCAGGATTTCCCGAAGTTCACCCGTGGGGTTGCCCTTGTCGTCGGTCTGCATGATCAGCGCTTCGGTGGCCAGATCGAAGCGTGGGGCAATCCAGGCTCCCTGGAGGACAAGCAGAATTTTCATAGGAAAATGGGGCATTAGGGCTCAGATAATATTGTGCTGTTTCATTTTCCGCCACAAGGTACTGCGGCCCCAGCCAAGGCGTTCCGCAGCTTCGCCCCTGTTGCCCTTGCACTGGAGCAGAACCTCCATGATCATGTTTTTTTCCGTTTCCCGCCAGGTGTTGCCCGCGGGCTTCGCTGAGGGCGCCAGGATGGGCGTGCCGGCGGCGCTTTCCTTCCCTGGTCCAACTGCCGCTGCATCTTGTTGGCCAGCGTCTTTGTTTCTGACAACCTCAGGCAGGTGGTCTGGCGCGATTTCGTCCCCCTGGCAGATGTTGGCTGCGTATTCGACAATATTACGCAGTTCCCGAATGTTGCCCGGGTAGCGGTAGCGGGCCAGGATGTCCATGGACTGCCGGTCGAAGCCGCGGATTTTCTTGTGCAGGCCCGCGGCAAATTTCTGGAGAAAATGTTCGGCCAGGAGCCTGACGTCACCTTTTCGCTCACGCAGGGGGGGGAGGTGGGCCTTGAGGACGTTGAGACGGAAGTAGAGGTCTTCGCGAAACTGACCGGCCCTGATCAGGCTCTTCAGGTCCCGGTGCGTCCCGGTGATGACCCGCACGTCCACCTTGACCTTTTTTGAACTGCCCACCGGGAAGAATTCCCGGTCGTCCAGCACGGTCAGGAGCTTGACCTGCAGTTGCAGCGGCAGGTCCCCTATTTCGGTGAGGAACAGGGTGCCGCCCTGGGCCAGGCGGAACATCCCGGGCTTGTCGGCATGGGCGCCGGTGAATGCCCCCCGGACATGGCCGAAAAGCTCCGATTCCAGCAGGTTTTCCGGTAGGGCGCCACAGTTCACCTTGATGAAGGGATAGCCCGCCCGCTTCGAGGCATCGTGGATTCCCTGGGCCAGGATGTCCTTGCCGGTCCCGGTCTCGCCGGTGATCAGAACGGTTGCGTCGGTGCGGGCCAGGATTGGGAGGAATTCAAGGAGTTCCTGCATGGCGGGGCTGTGACCGATGAGCCCGGCGGGGGTGATCTGGCCGCCCCGCACCTGATCAAACTTGCGGATGGCCGAGATATCCTCCAGGTAACAGAGCGTGCATTTTTCCTGCGTATCCCCGGAAATGGCGGAGAAGGTCAGGCGCACAGGCACTTTTTTCCTGACCGCGCTGATGATATCCGTTTCCAGGGAAATCGGGGTGGCGTGGCTCCTCGCCTTCAGTACGTCATTTCGGGGCAGGCTGGTGCGCAGGACAAGATTCAGGGGCAGGCCGGTCACTGCTTCAGATCTGCGGCCGCTTATCGCTTCCAGCACGCTGTTGAGGGCAATAACCGCGCCGTCGCCGTCAAGCAGTGCCATGCCGTGCGGCAGGGCATTGATGAACGACAGGGTGTTCAGGCTGGCAGGAACGGAGTGTTTCATAATGTCTACTTTTATTTCATCACAAAAAAAATGTCAAACTATTTCTTTGTCGAATCGGCCCTGGCCCGATATTGTTTGACTATCAAATCGGAATCATTAAGAAAATTAAGACGCATGGCCCGTGATTCAGACTGGCCCTTGTGCGCCGACACAGCAGGGTAGTATCCCTCGGGCGGTTCTGTACCCGGATTGAAACATGTTATGTTTCTTTATGTTTCATTTTATTCTGTGGCGGGGGGTGCTATTTTGTCCATATATTATTAATATATTGATTTCATTAATAAAATTTAATTGGCACGGTTGTTGCTATATTTAGGGCAAGAAGAACGACGAAAGCTGGTCAATAACGGCAAGGGGAGGACAAAATGAAAACGACAAAGACAAAACACCAGAGTTGGACAACGGCGATTACCTTTGCGGAGGCCGGTGAATGGGAAACGGCACGGTCGTTCATGCCAATCGGCAAGAGGAACCCGGTCGTGGCCTGGTTCGAGAACCTGTGCATGGCCGTAACTTTTGCCGAGGAAGGAATGCATGATGAGGCGGTCCGGATCATGACCGCGAAAGAGAGGGAGGCACGCTGCCGGCCGGTGAATTTCATGGAGCTTTGCGGCATGGGCAATGTTCCCTGCACCTACGGGGTTCTCTCTCCGGTAAAGCTTGGTGTCAATTAGGCAATCAGCAGAACATGAAGGAATCTCCAGGAGCTTGACGGCAAACCGATGCCGCTAAAGAGGTCTAACGGAAATCGGAAGAATAGAGAACTCAGTCAAAACGTAAACTGATGGGGTAAGCAATGGATGATATCAAGATACTGTTGGTCGATGATGAAGCAGATTTTGTTTCTACCCTCACTGAACGGTTAAGCCTGCGCGACATGAATAGCCAGTCCGCCTCCAGCGGTGAGGAGGCCCTGCAATCCCTCGGCGACAATATCCCCGATATTATCGTTCTCGATCTCAAGATGCCCGGGATTGACGGTATGGAAGTACTGCGCCGTGTCAAGCAGTATTTTCCAGCCATCCAGGTCATTATTTTGACCGGCCATGGCGATGATCTGGATGAGGCCGAAGCCCGCAAGCTTGGTGCCTTTGATTACCTGCGCAAACCTGTGGACATCGAGCTCTTGGTCTCCCGGATCAGGGAGGCCTATCTGGAGCTGAAAAAAAGCATGTCCGACAGTATGTCTGCGGTGGCCTATGCCGAGGAAGGAGAGTTTGAAACAGCGAAGAAGCTCGCCAACAAGTGAGTTTCCTCTCGCCGCGTTCGCTGAAACGGAAAAAACCTGCTTGATGAGAGGGAGTTTGTTTGGTAAAGATGGATCTGGCCACTCTGCCGGCATCCACGGACAAAGAGAAGCCGAGTCATGTCTTCTCGGTGCGGGTCAATAAAGCCGTTTCTTTTCGTGAAAACCCTGGCGGAACTGCTGCCGGTGGATATTACCCTTCCGGCCTGACCTCCGGTTCCTGCTGCTGTCCGGACAGGCCTGGGTACAAGCGGATACCCGGGGGATTGCATAGGGCGCTTATGACTCCTGCCTGAAACCTGTCGAGTTTGATGAACTGGTCGAAGAAATCATGGTTGCCTGCCGGGATGCCGGTTTTCGTTGAGCCATGCTGACCGCCCTCCATATCATTGCCGAACGCAAAATCGAGGAGTTTTTCCGTAAGGACGGTGGCCCCGACCTCAGCCGCTGGCGAAACAAACCCCTGCCGGTGGAGGATATGAGCAATGTTCCGCAGGATCTGCGCATGGCCTACAAGATCCTGAAGAACGCAGGGTATGTTCCGGAAGAGGTGGCCTTATACCAGGAAATAGTGCGCACCGAAGACCTGCTGGCCCACTGCCGGGATGAGCAGAACAAGCTTCGGCAGCTGAAGAAGCTGAGTTTGCTGAAATGCAAGATGGAGGCCCGACTGGGGAGGCCTCTGCGCATCGACAGCGAGTCGGCCTATTTCGACCGGGTTGTCGACCGGGTCCAGGTGCGCGGCGGAGTAAACAAACGACAGCCATGACCTCCTCGCCGGACCCGCCGCAAGACATTGTGCAAATCCGCTGCCCCAGGCTCGGACATCAAATCCATTTCTCCTATTGCCGCCGCGAAAATCTCGGACTCCCCTGTTCCCACATCATCCTCTGCTGGCACCCCTATTTTGCCGTGGAGGAGTATCTCCGCCGGGAACTGACGGAGGACGAGTGGCGCGATGCCTTTGACAAGCCGGTCAAGCCCAAGGTGCTGACCCTGGTGGAACTGATCGAGCAGGCGCAGAAGGCCAGCGGGAAGGGCTAAACCAGGGAGCGGCCGATCGGTTGCTGAAAACCGTTTCCAGGGAAGCGACAGGAGAGAAGGTTTCGCCGGCGAAGGCCAGGACCATTGTCTCGAAGATGGCCTTTGATTGCGGCATTCATTGCTCAAAATACTGGCACGGGAGGACCCGCCATGGAGATCGGCATCAGAGGGAAAGTCGTCCTGATAACTGGGGCCAGCAGGGGGATCGGCGCGGCCTGCGCTGCCACGCTGGCCCAGGCCGGGGCAGCGGTGGCGGTGAATTATCTCAATTCCGGGGACCAGGCTCAGCGCCTGGTCAGGGAAATTGCTGCAGCTGGCGGTCAGGCGATGGATGTGCAGGCGGACGTGCGGGATCCCAACGCAGTGGAGCGGATGGCCGCCGGGGTCATCGCCCGGTTTGGCCGCATCGATGTCCTGGTAAACAACGCCAACATCAATTTTCCCATCAAGCCTTTCATCGACCTCTCCTGGGCGGATATTGAGGACAAGATCACCGGCGAATTGCGCGCGCTGTACAATTGTTCGCAGGCGGTGCTGCGGGATATGCTCCCCAGGAAGGCGGGCAAGCTGATTTTCGTGAGCAGCACCCTGTCCCGGTATCCCGGTTACGGCTTTGCCGCGCATGCGGCGGCCAAGGCCGCCATGGACGGTATCGCCAGGGTGATGGCCACGGAACTCGGTCCCCTGGGAATTACCGTCAACACCGTAGGCCCGGGACTGACCGACACCGACGCCACCGCCGGGCAGCCGGCGGCGATGAAGGAGCAAGTCGCCGCCATGACCCCGCTGCGGCGGATCGGCCAGCCTCAGGACGTGGCCAGGGTGGTCGCTTTTCTTGCCTCCCCTATGGCCGATTACCTGACTGGTCAGTACATCCCGGTCTGCGGCGGCGCCTTCATGAATTAGCCTGACCCACAGCGTCCAGCCTTACCCTTTCTTTCGCTTGACGATGCCACCAAAATTTGATGGCATCGTCAATCCTTCCCTAATTTTTGTCTTACACTTCGATCTTTGGATACAGTGCGGTACCGAATATGGGACTTCATCTTGTTGCAGTTGCACATGCAGACAAGATGCCTCGTGTCCATGCACTGCACAGATGCGAGGCGTTGTTCGCATAGAGGAGCGTCAGTTGGCGACAATTATTTCCTTTCCTTCATCCACGGCGGTCACGACATGGACGACTGCGCCGCCGACCTTAATCTCGCTGTTGGCCTTCACGGTCGAGTTCGTACTCATTCCCGGATCAATGCTGGCCGTAAAATTCCCTCCATACTGATCGAGCAACTCAACCTCTACGCTGCCGGAAGAGTTATTTTGTAAAATAACATTCACTGCATCCGCGCAAAAAGCTGCACCGGCAGTCAGAAAAACAAACAACAAAAGAAAAAAACAGGAAAAACGGACCAGTCGATTGATTGCGGCAGGTTCTTTGTTCATGGGGGGTCTCCTTTCATGGGTTTGAGGATGGGGATGGAAAAAAACGCTACTTACTGATATATGCTTATTTTGGGATTGTAAAAGAGTATTTGATAGTAACCACAAGCCCCGGTTCTGCCGGAGTTGCTTCTGGAGAAGGAGGTCAGCGGCGATTTGCCGGAAAGCAAAAACAGAGATTTCGGCGCCGGCAGGCCCTGGAACATATTGAAATGACAGTGGCGGATGCCCAGTGTTTTGAGCTGTTGCAAAGTGATCGTGATTTGATCCAAGTCAAGGAAAGGCTGTTGGATTCGTGGCAGAGGAAAGAATAGATGATCGATCAGATATTTTTTTAATTCGCAGAGGAGGGAAGCAATGGAACAGACAAGGTGGGATGATTTTCTGGTGGCCGAGCATGAAATGATCGAGCGGGCCATGGCCGTGCTCAAGGAATGCCTGGATAACCTTGAGCAGGCGGCGGCAAGGCCGGTGCAGATGGTCCGCGCCCTGGATTTTCTCCTGGAGTTCGGCGACAAGATCCACAACCGGAAGGAGGAGGAACTGCTCTTCCCCCTTATGGCGCAGAAGGGCATCCCGGTGGAGGGGGGCCCCCTGGGGGTGATGCTCATGGAGCACCTGGCCGAGCGGGAACTTCTCGCGGCGATGGTCATGCAGGCCAAGGGGCTCAAGTCGGCGGCGCCTGATGTCAGTGCGGACTACCGGCGCAAGGGCCATGATTATCTGAAGATCAGGGCCGAGCACATCTGGAAGGAGAACGACGTCCTCTACAAGATGGGCCAGCGTATCCTGACCGAGGACGACAACGCGACGTTATTGGCGGGTTTTGCCCGGATCGACGAGGAAACCTACGGATCGGCCGCCCGGGACAAGTTCAGGCAGATGCTCAAGGAGGTGGAGGAGAGCGCGCGGGTGCAGACCCGGCTCATCGACAACCTCTCGTATGAGCAGCTCCATGCCATCATGGAGGCCCTGCCTTTCGAGGTGACCTTTGTCGATGCCGAGGACACCGTTGCCTACTTCAACCGTCTGGACCGGGAAAAGCTCTTCCCCCGCACCCGCTCGGTCGTCGGTCGCAAGGTGCAGAAGTGCCACCCGGAAAAGAGCGTCGACATGGTGCACGCCATTGTCGATGGCTTCAAAAACAGGACCCGGGACAAGGCCGAATTCTGGATCGACTTCCGCGGCGACAAAATCCTGATCCGTTATTTTCCGGTGTACGGCGAGGACAGCACCTACCTCGGCGTCCTGGAAGTGACCCAGGCCGTCGGCTGGATCCAGTCCCTGGAGGGTCAGAAGCGGTTGCTGGACTGAGATTTCCCCGGGTTGTTCACAAGAAAACTCGAGTGCTGCGGCCTGCCCGACGGGTTAGCCGGGGTGCATTGTCCGGACTGGCACCATGAGCACCTGTTGGCGTTCAGCTGTCGCACCCCTGTTTTTTGACGGCCTGAAAAAGCAAATTCTTTTCACCCGCCACCTGTGGACACTCCGTTTCACCCGCGAAAGGAGCCCAGGTCAATTTTATACTTGTTTATCTTGTCGTACAGTGATTTTCTGGAAATATTCAGGGCCTTGTGGGTGACAGTTATCTGGCCGCTGTGTTGGCGCAATATTTCGATAATATGCTTTTTTTCCGCCTCTTCCATGGCCTCTCGCAACGAGGCCGCCGCCGGTTTCAGCTGTCCGGCCGATGCCTTTGGGCAACCGGTGAGTGACGTATCGCCGCTCCCCCGATAAACGCATAGCCTTTTGGCGTAATTTTTCAGCTCCCGCACATTTCCCGGCCAATCCTGCCGGTTGATCGAATCCAGGACTGCGGCATCGATGCAATCGGTTTTCAGTCCGTGTTCAAGGGCGTATTGATCGCAGAAATATTTAAACAGCAAGGGTACGTCCGATCGCCGTTCCCTGAGCGGCGGCATCGTGATCGGCAGCACATTCAGCCGGAAATAGAGATCCTGGCGGAATCGGCCCGTTTCCACTTCCTGCACAAGATCGCAGTTGGTTGCGGTGATGATCCTCGCCCGCATGGGGATGGAATCGTTGGCTCCCAGCCTGATGATGGCGTTATCTTCCAGGACCCGCAGGAGCTTGGCTTGGAGGTTGAACGGCATGTTGCTGATTTCATCAAGGAAGAGCGTGCCGTCCGCGGCAAATTCAAATTTCCCGAGCTTGAGTTGTCCCGCCCCGGTGAAGGCCCCTTTTTCGTGGCCGAATAATTCGGTCTCCAGCATGTCTTCGGGGATGGCCCCCATGTTGACCGCGACAAACGGCTTGCCCTTCCTGCTGGACAGGTCATGGATGGCCCGGGCCGCCAATTCCTTGCCCGTACCGGTTTCCCCGGTGATCAGGACCGGATATTCCTCCCGCGCCACCAGCTGGATGGCGTCGTAGAGTTTCTGCATCAGAGGATGGGCGCCGATGAGACCGTGGAAACTGTCGCGCTTCTCGCCGGCAAGTTCCAGCCGCCTGCTCAGGTCCCGGTTCGTCATGACGAGCTGCATTTTTTCGATGGCCCTGGAAAGGGAAGAGAGCAGCACGTCTTCGTCCACAGGCTTTTCCAGAAAATCGTAGGCGCCCTTTTTCATGGCGACCACCGCCATGTCCACGTCACCGTGCCCGGTGATCAGGATCACCGGCAGGTCAGGGTCCTTTTCTTTGACCCGCTGCAGGAACTCCAGCCCGTCCATCACGGGCATTTTGACGTCGGCGATCACAGCGAGGCAGCTGCAGGACGACAGGGACTCCAGGGCGTCGACCGGCTTGTCAAAGCTGTTGACGTTGTACCCGTGCAGGGTCAGGGTCTGATGGATGGCGGTCAACAGGTAAGGATCGTCGTCAACCACCATTATTTTTCTGTTTTCGGGATCAGGGTTCTGATTTGGCATCAGCCTCACCTTTCCTGTAGGCGGGAAGATAGACGGCAAAGCAGGCTCCCTGCCCGGGAGTGCTTTCCACCCTGATGAACCCGGAGAAGCTCCGGACAATACGGTCGACGATGGACAAGCCCATGCCCATGCCAAGACCCACTTCGCGGGTGGTGAAGAAGGGGTCGAAAATTTTGCCCTGCACCTCCGGATCTATCCCGGTGCCGTTGTCTCTGATTGAGGTAACGATATATTCCTTTTCCGTAAAGCTCCCGGGGTCGATGTTGTTGGCCAAGTACGTTTTTATCGTCAAATGCGGCTCTTCGACGTCACCCATGGACTGGATGCCGTTCTGGATGATATTGAGGAAGACCTGTTCAAGCCGGACGTCATGGCCGAGGGTCGGAGGGATAACCGGGTCAAGATCCAGTTCGACTTCGATGTCGGACAGTTTCAGCTGGGAATCGAGGAAATGGAGGATGTTTGTCAGAATCTGGTTGATTTCAACAGGGTTGGTTTTAGGAGTCTCTTTGCGGGCAAAACTTTTGAGGCTCTTGATTATGGACGATGCTTTTATGGCCCGGTCGATGATGACCTGCAGGTTTTCTTTCAGCAGGGTCCTGTTCACCGCCGGCTCGTTCAGGCCGTGGATGGAGTTGCGGGCAAACAGCAGGATGGCGTTGAGCGGTTGGGTCAGTTCATGGCCGATGCCCGCCGCCATTTCCCCCAGGCTGGCCAGGCGTCCCGAGTGGATAAGCTGCTCCTGGGCCTGCTTGATGTGGGACATCATTGTATAGATGTCGCTCATGTCCCGCGCAATCAACATATGCAGGACCCTACCCGATTCCGTTGTATAGGTGGAGCCGTTGAGGCTGACATGGATTTTCCGGCCTCTCTTTGCCGTCAACTCGGTTTCAAAATGCTTGAAATCCCCGGCGGCGAAAAGTTCCCTGATCCGGTGGTATGCCTCGGGATCCATAATTGATTTCAGCCGGAGGCGGCCGAAATCATCCGGCGACAGGTCGAGGAGCGCACGGAATTCTTCGTTTGATTTGACCAGCACGAAATCCTTGCTGGTGACCAGAAAAAGGTCCGAGAGGTTGGCCAGGATATTGTCGGAGAAAATTTTCTCCGACTGGGCCTCCTCATGCTTCTGTAAAACCCGGACAACGAGCTCTCTCTTCTGTTTTTCCAGTAATTCAACGAGCTTGGAGTCTGGGATTTCTACAAAGGGATCCGTCATGATGTCCTTCCCGAGCATTCACCATAAAGATACATGACCGAATTGGCCTGTCACAAAATTTATACACCAATAAACATCATTATTCCAAACTATTAATGCATGGAAGGCAAAAGCTGTCACCGGCCGTACACAACGAGCTCTTGCACCCTTGGTCAAGGGAGGCTGGTCATGAGGAGGGGCATTGCGTTGTAACAATTTGAAAGCATGTGATATTTTAGTTTTTTTGGCCGGCGACGCCGGGCTGGCGCGGAGAATGCAAAGAGAAAAAGTGAGCGGGCAGACCATGAACTCCGGGGATCTGAATAGGAAAATGAAAAATCAGGCGTTGACTCTTGATCAGATAGCCTCCCTGTGCGGTGTTTCCCTTTTGCGGGTCAGGAGGTGGATCGAGAAAAAGGGACTGCAGGTCTGTTCCCCCGACAGCTCGGAAGAGATGGTCCGGCACGCTGATCTAATTGATTTTCTTGTCAAATTCAACATGCCTATCCCCGATTCGATCATGCCGTTTAAGGCCAAGAAAATATTGTTCATTTATTCAAATTATTCCGGGGAACGGCTGTTTATCCGGTTTCTCGTCCACTTCCTGGGGCAGTTGAAAAAAGAGCAGCGCAACCTCATCGCTGACCATGTTGCCTACGGCCCGGATGCCAAGATGAAGGTGATGGTCTTCAAGCCCGACCTGATCATTCTCGATATGACCGAAAGTGATCAGGAAGCGCTGGCCATGTGGCGGCAGATCAAGAATACCGAGGAGTTCAGTTCCAGCAGGCTGGTGGCGATCACGGGCAAGGGCCCCCTGGTGGAAAAAAAGGCTGCTTTTGAAAAAGAGGGCATTGACGAAGTGGTGTCCAGTCCCGTTGAGATTGAACAACTGGCAAAGAGGCTGAGGGATTTTACCTGATCTCGATGAATGACGTCGATCCATAATTTTCAAGGCGTTTGCGGCAATGCAGAAAGACAAGGCATATTACTCCCGGCTGAAAAAAAAGTTTTCCTACGCCCTGATTTTCATCGCGCTGGTTCCCCTTTTCCTGATCAGCTGGAGCACGTCCCGGTTTTACCAGAACACCAGCATCCAGAATACAACCAACGTCCTGAGCAACGCGGTGGAGAACAGGAAACAGGTCATCACCTTTTTCCTGGAACAGCAGAAAGAAAGGCTGGATGAGCTGATGCGGCTCTACTCCTACGAACAGCTCCGTGATCAGTCCGTACTGGAAAGAATTTTTTCGGCAATAAGCCCGGGGAGCTTTGTCGATCTGGGCCTCATCGATGCCGAAGGAAAGCATATTTCCTATGTCGGGCCGTACCGCCATCAGCTGCTGGATAAGACCTTCGAAAAAACCCCGTGGTTCCATGAGGTCATGATAAACGGTTCCTATACCAGCGACATATTTCTCGGCTTCCGCAATGTCCCGCATTTCATCGTTGCCGTCGCCGATCCCCTGCGAAAATGGGTCCTGCGCGCCACCATCAATTCGGAATTTTTCTACGGACTGGTACGGAACCTGCAAACCGGGGACGCAGGCGACGCCTTTATCGTCAACCGCCAGGGGGAATTTCAAACTCCCAGCCGGTTCGGCGGCAACTCCCTGCCGATTGAAGGCCGTCACCTTCTCGCCCACCATGAAGGAACGAATGTCAGGCTGGTCGACAATTTTATCTATGTGAGCAGCTGGCTGAAAGGCGGGGAATGGCTCCTGGTCATCAAGGCGGAGGCCAAAGGAGCGTACTCTACATTTCAAAAGGCGCGAAACCTTCACTTCCTGGCCTTTCTTATTGCCTCCTTGGTCATCATAACATCCTCGTTTTTGATCGTGCGGTACATGGTGGACAAGATCGAGGAGTCGGATCGGGAAAAGGCAATCTTTGACAGCCAGATGCTGCAGGTTGAGAAAATGGCATCCCTGGGCATCATGGCCGCCGGCCTGGCGCACGAGGTGAACAACCCCCTGCAGCTGATTACCGACCAGGCGGACTGGATCAGGGAACTCCTCGATGAGGAGGATCCGGCGACAGTGCGAAACATTGACGAATACCGGAAATCGGCCGAGAAAATAAAAAAGCATGTGTCGAGGGCCAGCAGCGTGACGCACAGGCTCCTTGGATTTTCGAGGAAAATGGAGACACAGAAGGGAGCGGTGAATGTCAACAAGCTGGTGGAAGAAGTGGTCCCGTTTGTCACCAACGAGGCTGCCGTCAACGAAATCACCATCAATCAGCACTTCCAGGAGGACATTCCGCTCATCATGACCGATTCGGCCCAGCTGCAGCAGGTTTTTCTCAATCTCCTGAAAAACAGCATGGACGCCATAGGGAAAAAAGGGGCCATAGACATCACGACCCGTGCCAATAATCAGAACGTAATCATCACCTTTGCCGACAGCGGTCCCGGGATCAAGAAGGAAGTCATGGACAAGATATTCGATCCGTTCTTTACCACGAAAGAGCCGGGCAAGGGGACAGGTCTCGGCCTGTCCATCAGTTACCATATCCTTCAGACGCTGGGAGGGAAAATCGAGGTGGGCAACCGGAAGGAAGGAGGGGCGGCTTTTACTCTGACTCTGCCGATCATCACAAAGAGTACGCCACGATAGGAACAGGGAAAGAAGAGGCGAAAGGATAGTCGATCATGATGGACTCCCGGCTGCTGCTGGTGGAGGTGAGAGGGATTTTCAGGAGATGACCGTTGGCAGGAAGCGGTAACGGGACATCCGCTGCGATGGCGGCTGGAGCATGAACGAGGGTAAGGAGCAAATCAGAAGTGAAAAAGTAACGGTTTGAAGGCGATAATTGAAAGGCAAAAGGAGGGGAAAAA
The DNA here is from genome assembly GCA_003508005.1 of Desulfobulbaceae bacterium. Taxonomy (GTDB): domain Bacteria; phylum Desulfobacterota; class Desulfobulbia; order Desulfobulbales; family Desulfobulbaceae; genus UBA10518. The sequence goes on along the minus strand of DNUE01000034.1, from coordinate 7,884 downwards.
CCATGGAATTGAAAGATATGAGAGTGCTGGTGGTCGATGACGAGAAGGATTTTCTGGAAATGACTGTAAAAAGAATGAAGAAAAAGAACATTGAATGCGACGGCGTGACGAGCGGGTATGACGCCATCGAGAAAATCAAGAAGGAAAATTTTGATGTGGTGCTGCTGGATGTAAAGATGCCGGGCATGGACGGGGTCGAGACCCTGAAGGAGATCAAGCGGCTCAAGCCTCTGGTCGAGGCGATCATGCTGACCGGGCACGCCTCGGTGGAATCAGGAATCGAGGGCATGAAGCTCGGCGCCTTCGACTACCTGATGAAACCAATGGAACTGGATAAGATTATTGAAAAAATTCAGGATGCCTACAATAAAAAAGCTCTCCATGAGGAGAAGATCGTCCAGGCGCAAATCAGGAAGGACCTTGCCAGGCCATTCTAACCATGCAAGGGGAGGCAGGGCTGCCGGCGCTTTGTGCTGGAGATCAGGAAAAGAATGACTGAAAAAGAGGACAAGTTGCGGATAGGACAGTGTTTTCAAAGCAACTGCCGCAGGGAATTATGGACGACCGGGAACCCCGGAACAAGATAAGAACAACAGGTCGGTCACTAAAGAATTACCAAGCAAGGAGGAGAAAACAAACATGAAGATTGGCAGAATGATGTATGAATTGATGATGGTAGGGGCGCGGGCCTACGCGGAGTGGGATATCTCCACTTCAAAGCGGATCCTGCAGAGCCGGAAACGGCTCGCGGTGCTGGGGCTGCTGCTGATCCCGGTCATCTTCGGCGGGATCTGCTTCGCCGAGGAGGTAGCCGGGGCCCTGCCGAGTATTCTGGGCGGGAAAAACGCGTACAGCCCGGCCTTTTACACCACAACCATTTTCCTGGCGTCCATCGCGGTAGGGATGACCGCCGGCCTGATTACCGGGTGTATCGGGGCGGGCGGCGGCTTCATCATCGCCCCGGCGCTGATGAGTGTCGGCGTCAAGGGCATTCTCGCCGTGGGTACCGACCTGTTCCATATCTTCGCCAAGGCGATCATGGGCAGCGTCCTCCACCGCAAGCTCGGCAATGTCTCCGTGAGCCTGGCCGTCGTCTTTCTTGTTGGCTCCATCGGCGGCGCAACGGTTGGCGGGATGCTCAACCGCAAGTTGTATGAAATGAACCCGGTGCTGAGCGACATGTTCATCACCACCGTGTATGTCTTCATGCTGGGCTTCCTCTCGTTCTATGCCCTGCTTGATTTCTTCAAGACAAGGAAAAAGGCCGCCGCCGACAAGGCCGCCGGAAAAGAGTCCAAAGCGGCGGGCGAGGAAATAGTCGGCATTGCCCAGAAACTGCAGGCCATGAACATCCCGCCGATGCTGACCTTTGACGAGGGGGTCACCCCCGGCGGCCGCAGGCTTTCCTGGATTTTCCTGGTGCTGAGCGGGGCGCTGGTCGGGCTGGCTGCCGCCATCATGGGTGTCGGCGGCGGCTTCCTCACCTTCCCGATTTTTGTCTACGTGCTGGGCGTTTCTTCCGCCACCACCGTGGGCACCGATATCTTTCAGATCATCTTCACCGCCGGCTACGCGGCCCTCGGCCAGTACGCAATCTACGGCTTTATCTTCTACACCCTGGCCATGGGCATGCTGCTGGGCTCCCTTATCGGCATCCAGATCGGGTCCCTGGTGACCAAGGTCGTCACCGGCCCCACCATCCGCGGCTTCTACGCCGTGGCGACCTCGGCCGGCTTCATCAACCGCGCCTTCGCCCTCCCCGCCAAGCTGAGCAAGATGGGGTATATCTCCATGAGCAGCGCGACCGGCGCGATGCTCGACAAGGTCGGCATGTATATATTCTTTTTCGTCCTCAGCTGTTTCGCCATCTGGGTGTTTTATTCATTTTTCTCAAATATCAGGGCGCTCAAGGGTGAAGATGTGGGCGCTCATGGCCACGTATAGGAGGTGAAAACATGATTGCACATAAAGGGGAATTCAACCTGGGCCTGGGGATGATGGCAGGCTTTATCGCGGTTTTCATATTTTTCTGGACCCCGTCCTTCCAAGGGCATAATCTGCTGAATTTTATGGATGGCCTGTATAATTCCATCTCAAAAAATTCGGCCTATTATATCCCGCAAACCCAGAAAAAGGTGGATGAGTTCAAGGGGAAGGACGTGAGCATGGAACTCAAGGCGAAAAGCGAAGCAGCCGCTGAGCGTCTCGGCAAGATGTTGCAGGTCAATGGCATGGCCGTGGACCGGAAGGGTGACACCCTGAAGGTCCAGGGTGATCTCGGGGCGGTGCTGACCGGTGTCCTGAAAGATGCCGAAGCCATGTACAAGAATAACGACCAGGAACTGAACGCCAAGTACGGCTTTGCCGGCAAGCAGGCGACCTATGACTGGTGGACTGGCCTGGATATCATGGCGAAGAACCTGACCAAGCATGAGCAGTTCAAGGAGTCGAAGATCGTCCAGAACGTCATGACCAAGGCGGTAGAGCCGGCCTACAACTATTTCGGCATCCAGGGGCAGAACATCAAGGATAAGTGGCTCCTTGTCACCGTGTCCCTGGTCGGCTACGTGATCTACACCCTCTGGTTCGGCTTTGCCATCCTGTTCATGTTCGAGGGCTGGGGCCTGAAGCTGGAACACTGATCAAAACAGCATAACAATATCCGGGAAGGGAGGCGCCTCCGTCCTCCCTCCCGGAATCCCGCCGCTTGGGGGGTACCGGTTGTATCAATGCCCCCGGAAATACATCTGAATCCGCAGAAAAATGAAAGGCTTCCCCAGGGGATGCAGGGGCGCGGGCTTCTCCAGGCAGCCCCATGTATTACTATGCTTGAGAAACAAAAATATGCTATAGAGATATGATTGTATTGGTTCAGACATCTTGCCCGTCCCTCGGCGGACAAATGTTGCCATGGCTCGATTCAGCTCCGGTTGAAAATTGAAGGAACCGAAATAAACGGCAGCTTAGCGGACCTGAACATGATTCTCCAGCGCTTTCGCAATTTTTTCGGGAAATGGCTCTCCCCTCCTCAACGGGATGAAACCCTCCTGCGAAGATCCTTTCAGGAACATTACAAAATTTTCCGATCCCTGCTCACGGCGAACAACAACGCCCTTGAACTTATCGCGGAAATGGAGCAGGCCCTGAACAGCGGCCGTCCTTTCGGCATGACCTTTGTCCACAGCCACTGCACCGCCCTGAGTTTTCAGGTCTACAAAATGATCCAGCGGGTGCAGGAACTCTCCGACAACAGGTACGGCGGCCTGATTCAGGCATTCAGGGAGGTTTCCTACAACATGGAAGCCATTCTGGCCGCACAGCCGGTGATCGCCGGCGGTCCTTTTATCCTGGAAATGAATCAGATCGACCGGCGTTCCGCCGATCAGGCCGGGGAAAAGATGGCCAACCTGGGAGAAATCGCCAACCGGGCCGGGCTGCCGGTGCCGGACGGCTTCGTGATATCTGCCGCCGCCGCCAATCATTTTATCACGGCCAACAACCTCCAGGATGAAATCAACCGGCGGATGACCATCTGCAACCTCGACAACCTGGAGGAACTGTACAGGACAAGCGCCGCCATTCACGGGCTGATCACCATGGCGCCCATGCCGGAGGACCTCGACCGGCAGATGCACGACGCCTATCGCCGGCTGGCGGAAAGGCTGGGCGAGCAGCCGCTGCTGGCGATGCGCTCCAGCGCCCTGGGGGAAGACAGCGGCAACGCTTCCTTCGCCGGACAGTACCGGACCCAGCTGCATGTCGAGGAAGAGATGATGGCCCAGACCTACAAGGAAATCCTGGCCGGTATGTACAAGAGCCAGGCAATCGTCTACAGGCTGCAGCGCGGCTTCCGGCACCAGGACGTTATCATGTGCGTCGGCTGCCTGGCGATGGTGGACGCCAAGGTAGGGGGGGTCATGTATTCCCGCTCACCCACGGACCCGCGAAGCCCTTATGTGGTCATCAGTGCCGTTCCGGGGCTGGCCGGGCAGGTGGTGGACGGCCGGGTTGATACGGATATTTACGAGGTACGACGAGAACCGCCGTATGGCATCATGGCATTGAAGTTGCGGCGGGGAGCGGACAAGGAAATCCTGTCCGATGACCAGGCAGGGGAGCTGTGCCGGATAGGGGTGCGCCTGGAGGAGCATTTCGGCAGCCCGCAGGACATCGAATGGTCCATAAATCAACAGGGTGCTGTTGTTCTCCTGCAAAGCCGCCCGCTGGGCCAGGCTTCCATTGTCGAGACCGCCGTTTTGACGACTCCCAGACCCAGCGAAGAGGACACCCTGTTTGCCGGTGGCGTGGCGGCCTGCCGCGGGGTGGCTGCCGGCCCGGTATATGTCGTCCGCGCAAGTCTCGATCTCCTCCAGTTCCCAAAAGGCGCGGTCCTGGTTGTCGAACACCCGCTGCCGGAGTGGGCAACCCTGCTGTCAAGGGCTGTGGCCGTGGTCAGCGAAACCGGGCAGGTAGCAGCCCACCTGGCGACGGTTTCCCGGGAGTTCGGAATCCCCGCCCTGTTCGGGATCCCCGGAGTTGCCGGAAAACTGGAAAACGGCCAGGTGATAACTGTGGACGCAACCGGTGGCCGTGTTCTTTCCGGCCGCAGGGAGGAGCTGCTCGGGGAGCCTGCACCGCAGCCGGATCTGATGAAAGGCAGCCCGGTCTACAAGGTGCTGGAACAGGTCCTGGAGCTTGTCGCCCCGCTCAATCTCACCGACCCTGCATCCTTATACTTCCGGCCGTCCGCCTGCAAAACTTTTCATGACCTGACCAGGTTCTGTCATGAAAAGGGTGTGTCCGAGATGTTTTCCTTCGGCTCAAAGTACCGCTTCGATGAAAAGGCCGCCAAGCAGCTGGTAGGGGAGACCCCGTTCCAATGGTGGGTTATCGATCTTGACGACGGCTTCATTGAAGGCTATGACCGGCATGAAAAATTCATCCGCATCGAGCAGATTGTCTCCCCCCCCATGCTGGCAATCTGGGAGGGCATGACCGCCATTCCCTGGGAGGGGCCGCCGCCGGTAAGTATCAGGGGATTCGGCTCCATCATCTTTCAGTCCACAATGAATCGCGAACTGGACCCGTCGGTCCGTTCCGGCATGACGAACCGGAATTATTTCCTGGTTTCCAGCAATTTCTGCAATGTCAGCGTCCGCCTGGGTTATCATTTCGCCATGGTCGAGGCCCATGTGAGCCACCTGCTGACGGAAAATTATGTCAGCTTTCAATTTAAAGGTGGGGCCGCTGATGAGAACCGCCGGTATATCCGGGTGCAGCTTCTGAAGGATATCCTGGAAAGGTTCGGTTTCCGGGTGGAGCAGAAGGTTGACGCCCTTACCGCCCGGATTGAAAAGAAGCCAGGGCCGTTTCTTCAGTCCCGTTTGAAGATTATTGGATACCTGCTGATCCATACCAGGCAGATCGATATGGTCATGGACGAACAGGTCAAGGTGGAACAGTATCGGAAAAAAATCGTGACCGATATCGAAGAAACCATTTTGCAGCCGGAAGAGCCGCCGGCAGCGGAGAACTGATATGGGGGAAAATCCGAAAATTCTTTTTGTGGATGATGAGCCTGATTTCCTGGAAACCACCATCAAGCGGCTTGTCCGCCGCGGGTACGAAGCAAGGACCGCCACGAACTGCGACGAGGCCATGGTCGTGCTCGGTAGCGGCTGGCCGGATGTCGTTGTCCTGGACGTCATGCTGGCCGGCAAGGACGGCATTCAGTGCCTGCAGGAGATCAAGAAAGAGTGGCCCCGGATGACCGTGATCATGCTGACCGGCCATGCCTCGATGGGGGCGGGAATCAAGGGTCTTGAATGCGGCGCCAATGAATACTGCATGAAGCCGATAGAACTGGATGAATTGCTGGAGAAGATCACCATCGCCTGGCACGAGGCGTTCAGCTCGGCCAAAAAACAGTGAGGAGGCGGGTACGCCCCGCGGCTGCTTCCGGGCTGACTTTATTTCCTTAGGGCCGTAAACCGGCCATCAAAACCAGCGGACCGGCGTTAGGGCAGCAGTTCGTCCTTTTTATTCTCAATCTATGATCAGTGCCGGATTTGAAGAAGCCCGGCGGCCAGGCCGCCGGGCTTCGGGAGCTTCAGGTCCTGCAAGCTTAGAATTTGGAGGCGTTCACCAGGAAGTGGACATAGATGCTGGCCACATAGCCCAGGGCGATCGCCCACGACCATTTGAGATGGGAGAAAAAGGTGTACATGCCCCTGGCCTGGCCCATAAGTCCGACCCCGGCCGCCGAACCTATGGACAGCAGGCTGCCGCCGACGCCGGCGGTGAGGGTGACCAGCAGCCATTGCCCCCGGCTCATTTCGGGGTTCATGGTCAGGACGGCAAACATGACCGGAATGTTGTCGACAATGGCCGAGAGGATGCCGACCATGATGTTGGCAGGAGTAGCGCCCCAGCCGGTGTACATCACGTGCGACGCCATGGCCAGATAGCCGATGAAACCGAGGCCGCCGACGCAGAGGATGACGCCGTAGAAAAACATCAGGGTGTCCCACTCGGCCCGGGCAATATTCCGGAATATGTCAAAGGGCACGGTGTCGCCGAGTTCCTCCTGCGCCTTGTCCGGATCGAAGCGGATTTTGCGGCCTGAGCCCCGGGTGGCCCAGGTTTTTTTGAGGTAGAAGCCGTAGATCTTGAGATAGGCCAGGCCGGTCATCATGCCGAGCATGGGGGGCAGGTGCAGGAAATTGTGGAAGCTCACTGCGGTGCAGATGGTGAGGAGGAAGAGGCCCATGACGATCCAGGCCCCTCTTTTCATTTTGATGTTCATCTCGCAGGCGGTGGGCTGGGCATTGGGCACCGCGAAGCTCATGATCAGGGCCGGTACCAGCCAGTTCACCACCGAGGGGATGAACAGGGCGAAAAAGCCCCAGAAATCGACAATGCCCTTCTGCCAGACCATGAGGGTGGTGATGTCGCCGAAGGGGCTGAAGGCGCCGCCGGCATTGGCGCCGACCACGACGTTGATGCAGGCCAGCGAGACGAACTTGGTGTTGTCCCGGCCGATGGCCAGGATCACCGCGCACATCAGCAGGGCGGTGGTCAGGTTGTCGGCGATCGGGGAAATGAAGAAGGCGAGAAGGCCAGTGATCCAGAACAGCTTGCGCAGGGAAAACCCGCCGCAGACCAGGCGCACGCGCAAGGTTTCGAAGACCAGCCGCTCCTCCAGGGCGTTGATGTAGGTCATGGCCACCAGGAGGAAGAGCATCAGCTCGGCGTACTCCAGGACATTGTGGCGGACGGCGACTTCGGCGGCATGGGGCATGCCGTTGCTCGCGTAGAGCCAGGCGATCATCCCCCAGATAAGGCCCGCGGCCAGCAGAACCGGCTTGGACTTGCGCAGGTGGGTGAACTCCTCGGCCATGACCAGCGCGTAGGCTACGACAAAGATCACCAGAGCGGCATAGCCGACCCAGTGCGATGTGAGATTCAGCGTGGTTTCAGTGGCCCCAGCGGCCAGGGCCAGGACAGGCAGGCCAAGCAGCGAGGCTGCCGTCAGGCCCATGATCTGAAGAACAAGTTTCATCTTTCCTCCCTTTCGAAAACGAGTTTTAGCAGGAGCAGTGTCTCCTATACAGGGATGTTGTCGTCCAACCACAAGGTGAGGTGATCAACATACATCCCGGATTTAGATAATTTTTCACCATTCAAAATTCAGAACACGTAGTACCGGAGCCAGACATAGATTGTCGAGATAAGCACGGTCAGCAGCATGATCGGCGTGCCGTAGGCGAAGAAGCGGAAAAAGGTGATTTTTTTTCCCTGCCGTTCCGCCAGGCCGACGACGATGACGTTGGCCGAGGCCCCGATCAGGGTGCCGTTGCCGCCCAGGCAGGCGCCCAGGGCCAG
>DNUE01000028.1 GCA_003508005.1 Desulfobulbaceae bacterium | reverse complement strand
ATTCCTGGGGCAGGTGGATGATCAGTATTGTGATTTAGTACGGGGTCATTTAAGTTGTCAGAAATGATTTTGGCGCTCTGGCTGTGGCCCTGGAAACAGGGGATTGTCCATGAAATGATCTCCTGCGGCGGAGCGCCGCATGGGTTTACGGTCTTTGGCGCGAAGAGCTACCGCGAAGATGCCGACCAAAAATCGTGGCAGCGGGGCTTATTGCAAAATGAGATGAAATCATTCCGCTGTCATTCCCGCGAAAGCGGGAATCCAGAAAAGAAGCTGGATTCCGGGTCGCGTTGCACTTGCCCGGAATGACAAAACAGCTCTTGCCACCATTTTGCAACAGGCTCAGCGGTTTCTGGTTTTCCTGGAGGAAAGCCTTCGGGGAAAATAATTGAATAATCGGAGACGGTCCCAGTTCTTTATTGGAGGTGCACATGAACGCACGACACAGTATGTATGCAATGCTTTGTTGCCAGTTGGCAGTATCAGGATTTGGTTTTGCGCCGGTGCATGCCGCCTTGACCCAGCCGGACGGTGACAGGGGGTTCGAGATAGCGACCTACAGGAATGGCGATTGGCGGAACGCCGGATTTATCCCTTTTGATAATCTGTTTCGCGAACAGAGCATCCGCCTCGGAATCGAGGGTCAGCCGCTGACGCTGCGACTGAAAAAAGTCGGGCCGGGGCCCGGCCATGTCGATTTTGCCCGCATCAACGGCTCGCTTCCCAACTCCATTCGCTATGTCGATGACCCGGTTCCGCTGGCAAAACTTGCCGCGAAGGATTTTGACGTGGTTCATGTTCCGGAGGAAACCGGTTTTGTGGAGATCCAGTTCCCGACCGGCGGGGAATTGCGTCTTGCCGCCCGTGTGGAGGGGAAGGTTGTCTCGGAAACTCCTTTTCGTTTTCCGCCATCCAATTTTGAAACACCGATTACCGATCAGAGTGATTTTTACACGCTGACCCTGGAAAAGACGCCCCGGCTGATTTTTTCCGAGGAAACATCCCCGGGAACAGGCCATCCCTGGGCCATGACCACTGCGTCCGCGATGATCCGGGAGGATATGCTGCATGTGCGCCTGGATTTCGCGCCGGACAATACCCTGGACGGCGGCAAGGACTATGCCAGCCTCCATCTGCGCACCGCGGAAGGCGTAAAAACATACACCATCACCCAAAATGACCACCGCTGGGGCAAGGCCGGCTTCAGCTACACTCCGGCTGTGCCGTGGCAGCACAAGCTGTACGATTTCATCATCCCCCTGGCGCAGCTTCCTGACAGGGGGAAAATTGAACTGGCGATGAGCGCATACGGGACGGCGGGACCCGGGCCGTATGACCCGGCCCTGGCCTATGGCGCAAAAAACCGCCAGTACATGGCTGCCTATTATTATTACGCCGGCGGGACAAATGTGTCGGCGCAGACCCAGCGCTATGACAGCAGCGGCAATCCGGTCGGTGCACCCTTTGATGTCACGATTTCGGATGCCAACGGCAAGACCGAGGAGGCCATCGCCTACGATTCGGTGAATGACCGGTTTCTGGTGGCCTGGATCCAGGATGACCATGGGGTCGGTCTGGTCCACAGGCAGCTGGTCTCCAGCACCAACAGCCTGGTAGGGTCAATGGAGACAAACGCCTCTCCTGTCAACCAGGGCCAGCGGTATCCCGCGGTCGCCTACAGTCCGGCGAGCCGGACATACCTCAATGCCTGGCAGGAAAACATAAACGCTGCCCCTTTTGATGACATCTACGGGATTACGGTGGATAAAGACAATCAGGGCGGTGCCCCCTTTGTCATCTGCAGCGAGGCCAGTTACCAGAGTAAACCCCGTATCGCTTACGCCCCGACCGATGACACCTTCCTGGTGGTCTGGGAGGACAGGAGGAACGATCCTCTGAATGCCGATATCTACATCGGCCTGGTCAAGCCGGACGGATCGACCCTCGGCATCAGCACCGCGGTTACCGCCGCCCCAGGGGCCCAGCTCAATCCTGATATCGCCTATGATCCGGACAGCAATCTCTCGCTGGTGGTCTGGCAGGATACTCGCAACCAGGCGACTACGGCGGAAGATATCTACGGTCAAATCCTGGCAAACGGGGTGATGCAGGTGGGGAACGAGCTCATCATCAGCGATGCCCCCGGCGAGCAGTGGCTGCCGCAGGTCGCCTATGCCGGCAAGGGCATTTTCCTGGTGATATGGGAGGACCGCAACCCGGTTCCCCATGAGCTGCGCGGCCGTTTCTACACGAGCACGGGAACGCCGCTGGGGGGCGAAAAGGTATTCGTCAGGCTCGACGGCGTCAATGTAGAAAATCCGGTGCTTGCCGGCAACGGCGAGGGCACGCTCCTGATTGCCTATAATTATTATGATCTCACCGTGCCCGGCATGCAGATAGGAACCCACGCGGTTGCTGCGCCGGCAAGCGGAAGAATATTCCTCCACCTGCCCGCCATCCTCAACGGAAGCCGGTCCGAGGAAAAGTAAAGAACATGACCGGCAATACTCGAAATGCGATACAACCCGGGATGCGGGTTTGGATCGTGTTGAAGGAAGACCAGCGGTCCGGGAAACTTACCGAAGGGATCGTGAAAGATATCCTGACCAGGTCCCCGACGCATCCCCACGGCATCAAGGTTCGCCTGGAATCCGGCCAAGTCGGACGGGTCAAGAAAATCGCCGGTTGAAAAAACGGTATGAGGCAGGTTGATGCGGATCTGGGTTGATGGCGATGCCTGCCCGAATACGATCAAGGAGATCCTCTATCGGGCGGCGGAACGGG
>DNUE01000084.1 GCA_003508005.1 Desulfobulbaceae bacterium | reverse complement strand
ACTAACGTCTAGCAATCCATCGGGCACCCGCCATCCGTAAATCAACTCCATAGGCAAGGCAACTTCATGTTCCAGATTTCCAAAACAGTTCGGAACCTGATCTTCAGCATGCTGTTCTGGACGCTGGCCGCATCGCCGACTGTTGCCCAGACTCCGCCAGAAGCTGAACGGCACTTCAACCGCGGTATGGCAGCTGTCGAAATGGCCAAGGATGTCGAAGATTACGAGTTGGCCATTGAGGAGTTCCGGAAAGCTCAGGCACTGGCCCCGGACTGGGCGGATGTTTATTACAACCTGGGACTCGTTCAGGAGAAGGCGGGAAAGGCTGAAGCCGCCCTCGCCAGCCTGCGGAGATATCTGCTTCTGGCTCCGGATGCCGAAGATGCGGCCCAGGTGCGCCAGTTTATCGACCGGCTTGAATATCGACTGGAGAGAGCCGCGGTGGAGGTTAAGCGCCCTGATGCGCTGCTTGGTGTCTGGAAACGCTACATTCCGGACATAGGCCGATTGATGGAAGAACATGTCTTTTCGGTAAACAGCGGGAGACTTACCGTGTCTCTAACGGGATGGAATGTTATTGTTCCCGTCGACTTCGACGGCAAAAACGTACGGTTCAAATATATGCATATGAACCCGGAAACGGACGTTGAATATGAATTTGTCGGTCAGCTGATTTCGCCGACACTGATACGTGGCAACTATAATAGTCGCGTCGTCAGATCAACCTTGCCGGTGATGCCCGCAGGTCGCCGGGGTGTTGCCTCGATGGAGTACTGGAAACAATAAAGGCCAGGAACGGTGATTCTTCAGGGAGGGGGATTTACGCTGGCGGATATCAGAACTGAACGGTCAGATCCTTCTGCAGCAAAAAACCACTGAAATCTTTTGTGGAGAAACTGTCATGAGATATCTTTCCAGCCGGATCCTTTCCCAGCTCTGCTGCATAGGTTAACAACAGCCGCAACGGAGTAATCATCCGTCTTCTTCTCTATTTTCGCCTTGCTCCAGCGGTTCGATTTTGACTCTTCGGAACGAGGTCCGGCTCACCCTGAAGCAGGTCAGCAGGAAATTCCCCACCTCAGCCGCTAACCGACCACGGGAAAAGGCCCCAATTCAAACAGAATCAATCCGCCAGGGAATCAAAGGGTCGTTCTTCTGGGAATCGTACTTGAAGAAGATCCGAACAAAGAAGTAGGGTCGGGGTTACCGCTAGCCGTCCCGCTCCGTCGAACCTGTAGTCGCAGGTGCCTTCCCCACACACTGCTCCTTCTCCGAACACGGCACCGCCGCATCCCCACTCAGCGTTTTAATGCGCAGCAGGTGCAGGGTCACCCCGAGGGCAATCCCCAGCAGCACCAGCCTTAGCCACCAATGTTCCACCGCCCGCCAGGCCGAAGAACCGATGGTCAACCACAGCAGCAGGAGGGTGAACACCTTCTGCTTCAGAGGAATACCTCGTCCGGCCCGGTAATTGCGGATATAGCCGCCGAACCAGCGATTGGTCAGCAGCCAGCGGTAGAAGCGCCGGGAACTGCGTGCATAGCACCAGGCGGCGAGGAGCAGAAAGGGCGTGGTGGGCAGCAGGGGCAGCAGGATGCCGAGGGTGCCCAGCCCCACGCACAGGGTTCCGCAACCGATGAGTAAAGGGCGCATCGCCCGATTTGATTTGGACTGCCTGCAGCAGGCCGAATTTTTCGAGTCCTCCATGGTACCCCGGTATCGCTGAAGAAAAAAAACTTTTCATAGTCGCCGCGTCCTTTATTATAATCATAGCCGGGGTCGGTCCTCAATCGGGGGTTTCATGGTCATGGGCAAAACCAAAATCAAAGCACAAGTGGCATCAACGCCGACGGACGCCATTCTGGACAGCATCTCGGACGGCGTGTTCACGGTGGATCTGGAGTGGCGCGTCACCTCCTTCAACCGGGCCGCCGAAGAGATTACCGGGGTTTCGCGCCGGGAAGCCATCGGCCGGCGCTGCGCGGAGGTGTTCCGCTCCAGCATGTGCGGCGCCGCCTGCGCCCTGCAACAGACCCTGCGCACCGGCAAACCCATCATCGGCAAGTCGGGCTATATCATCGATGCCCACGGCAACCGCATCCCCATCAGCATTTCCACCGCCGTCCTGCGGAACAGTTCCGGCCAGGTCATCGGCGGCGCCGAAACCTTTCGCGACCTTTCCGAGGTCGAGGCCCTGCGCCAGGAACTGCAGGGCAAGTTCCGGGTTGGCGATCTGACCAGCCGCAGCGCCCTCATGCAGCGCGTGTTTGAGGTACTGCCCGCCATCGCCGGCAGCCCCAGCACGGTTATGGTCCTCGGTGAGACCGGCACCGGCAAGGAACTGGTGGCGCGCACCATCCACTCCCTGAGCCCGCGCCGGCAGGGGCCGTTTATCGCCGTCAACTGCGGCGCCCTGCCCGACACCCTGCTGGAATCGGAGCTGTTCGGCTACAAGGCCGGCGCCTTTACCGGCGCCACCAAGGACAAACCGGGCCGCTTTGCCCTGGCCAGGGGCGGGACCCTGTTCCTGGATGAAATCGGCGAGGTCAGTCCGGCCCTGCAGGTCCGGTTGCTGCGAGTGTTGCAGGAACGCACCTATGAACCCCTGGGGGGAACGCGCTCGGAGAACGCGGAGGTGCGGGTCATCGTGGCCACCAACAAGGATCTGATGGAGCAGATGCGCCAAGGGCTGTTTCGGGAGGATCTGTACTACCGCGTCAATGTGGTACGCCTGGAACTGCCTCCCCTGCGGCGCCGCAAGGAGGACATCCCCCTGCTGGTGGAACAGTTCGTCACCCGCTTCAACCGCCTGCAGCAGAAAGCCGTACAGGGCATCGCACCGGAAGCCTTGTCCCTGCTCATGGCCCACGATTGGCCCGGCAACATCCGCGAACTGGAAAACGCCATCGAACACGCTTTCATCCTCTGCAACACCGGGGAGATCGGCATCGCCCACCTGCCCCCGGAGTTGACCGCGCACATCCATGCCGCCGGATCCATGGTCGACATGCGCTCCGCCCACGACATCCTCGATGCCCAGACCATCCGCGCCGCCCTGGAACGCAACAATTTCAACCGGCTGGCGGCGGCACGCGAGCTCGGCATCCACAAAACCACCCTGTTCCGTCGCATGAAGAAACTCGGCATAACCCCGCCCCCAAAGGACGGCCGTAACCGCTCTCATCGGGAAAAGTAGCATTACCGCTACTCTATACGTCGAATAGAGTTGCAACATCGCTCCACTTTCCATTCCGTCCGCACTCGCATTTTCCGATTTTTCTCAGCGATTTCATTTACTTAATTGTCTTTTCAGCGCTTCTCCAGGCCTGGCATGCAACTTGCCATACATAAAGTCAGGACAAGGAGCTGAATGCCAACCATGAAAACCAAAGCCGCATTCTCCTATTGGGATCAAAGGATTGCACCGGTATTCGACACGGCGCAGCAATTATATGTCGTCGAGACGGATAGGGGCGGGATTGTAGGCCAAACCCAGGTCCTTCTCACGGAGGAATTACCGGTTCAGAAGGCTCTGCGCCTGGTGGAGTGGAACATTTCCACCTTGGTGTGCGGTGCCATCTCCCGGCCCATGTACGAACTGGTCGCCGCCTACGGCATCCGCATCATTCCCTTCGTTGCCGGCGAGCTGGATGAAGTCGTCCAGGCCTGGCAGCAAAACCGCCTTTTGCAGGAAGCTTTTGCCATGCCGGGATGCTGCGGCCGACGGCGGGGGCCCAGAGGCAGCCAACACCACACCAAGGAGGTCAACGCGATGAACGGTCGAGGACAAGGGATGGGTGGCGGCAGAGGCGCCGGCAAGGGTGCCGGAGGCGGCCGTGGAGGACGGCAGGGAGGACGCATGGGCGGCCCGCTGGCGGCCGGACCCGGCGGCACGTGTATCTGTCCAGCTTGCGGATTCAGTGTCCCGCATCAGGTCGGTAC
>DNUE01000017.1:328-169153 GCA_003508005.1 Desulfobulbaceae bacterium | reverse complement strand
TCTGGGTTCCCAGGTATCCCGCATGGCCTTCCAGGGCCAGTGAAGACCCTATAAGAATCTCACTGTGGGTAACCCCTGGAACCGCCCGCGCCCTCTTTATTTTCTCCCAATCAACAAGTAAAACAAATTTGCCATCCTTTATCTGAGTAAAATATACCCTTTCCAATCCCTGGTGATCATCAGAACCAAATGAGAGGGTATTGGCAATACCCAGGGAATATTTCTGTATGGAATTAATGGCATCAATGAATTTCTCCCGGTTTAGATCCCTGCCGGCCCTTCTCAGCCCTTCCACCAGTACTCCGGCATTGATATACCCCTCAAACCCCACAAAGTTGGGTCTATCTTCAGGATAGTATTTTTTAAGTACATTGCTGTATTCTTCTATGCCCCAGAGCAGGGTTCTTCCCTCCGGTGCCTCGGGCGGAGGGACAACCTGGGTGATGATGACCCCTTCCCCATCCCCGCCCAATTTCCTGGCCAACTCATCGGAACCGACAAAGGAAACATTGTGAAAGACGGGGTTAAAACCTTTTGACCTGGCCAGCTTGATGAATTTGGCACAGGGGTCATAGGTGCCGATCATGATTACCGCCTCGGCACCAGAAGTGATGATCTTGTCGAGCCCTTCCTCCACATCCAGGGTCCCGCGGATGTAGCTGCCGGTGGCAATCGGGGCAAGGCCGTATTTCTTCAGGCCGATCTCGGTTCCTCGCAGGCCGTCAAGTCCATAGTCATCATCCTGGTAAAAGACCGCTATCTTTTGTATATCCAGGTCTTCCACAAAATGCTTAACCACCGCATTTGTTTCCTCATAATAGGATGCCCGGACATTGATGATATAGCGCTTAAAGGGCTCCCTCAAGGCATTTGCCCCGGTGAACAGGCCGAGAAGCGGGATCCTGGCCTCCTCAACAATGGGGATAATCTTGACCGATGTAGGGGTGCCGACATAACTGAACAGGGCAAAGACCTTGTCCTCGTTAATCAGCTTCTGGGTATTGGCCACACACCGTGGCGGATCATACCCATCATCGTAGGCAATCAGCTTTATCTTCCTGCCGTGGATGCCGCCCTGCTCATTGATAAAATTGATGTAGGAAAGTGCCCCCTGGAGGGTCTGGGTTCCCAGGTATCCCGCATGACCTTCCAGGGCCAGCGAAGAACCTATAAGAATTTCACTGTCGGTAACCCCTGGAACAGGCCCAATCAAAGACTGAGGAGCCCTGTCGCAAGAAGAGGCCAAAAGGGGCAGAAAAAATGCAATGCCAAATATCCTTATCCAGTTCTTCACCCTTTTCTCCTAAGATTTTTATTATGGGATATGGAGGGTTTCAAGAAGTACCTCTTTATGAGGGGAAAATGCCTTTAGGACGGGTGCATGACAATGCACAAGGCCTGATTCACAATCGGACGGAATTGAATGCGACCTCCCGTCGCGCAAGGCTATTTTTCTGCCTTACTGCATTTATGGTATTATCCAGGCATAAAACTGCGTCCCCATTAATTCAATTATATGATCTTGAGGCAAAAAAAGTCAAACTTATGCCCTCGTAATCTGCATCCTCGGTAATTCGTTCGGTTATTTCGGTTGGCGACAACGGAGACTCTATGAGCGAGGAACCGCGGAGTGTCTTTTCCTTCCCTTTGAATCGGTACTTGAGGAGGCAGAGATTCCCACCTGGTGGGGGCAACCAGGGAAAAAAGACACTAACGTCGTGCGCAGGAAGTCCTCGACGCCTTTTCTGACCTGCGCTGCCAGAATGGATGGTATCATTAACTACCTAACCTTACAGGTAAGATGCAGCTATGCGTACACATATTGTGTTCATATCGCGCATGTATTTTTCACCCGACAAAATCAAGATAGTTATCCGGCGTCACCAGTTCAAAGGTCGCCCCGGGATAGGTTTCCGACCATTTCAGGGGCGGCTTGACTCGCTGGTTGGCCGACCATTTGCACTCGAAGCCGAACAACCCTCCGTCACGATCTTCGACATAGTCGATCTCTTTGCCGTCGTAGGTGCGCCAGAAGTGGTATGTGCCGTAGATGCCGCTGTAGGAGCGTTTTTTCAGACGCTCGGCCACCACGAAGTTTTCCCACAGCGCGCCGATGTCATTTCTTGAATCGAGCAGGTTGTACTGGCCGATAACAGCGTTGCGCACTCCGTTGTCGAGGAAGTAGTATTTGGCCTTGCTGGTCACCTCACTGCGCAGGTTGCGACTGAAACCTCCCACCCGAATCAGGACGAAGGCCTTTTCCAGGATGTCCAGATAGCGGCCAACCGTCTTCACATCCAGTTTGACTTGGGTGGCCAGCTCATTTAGCGACACTTCACTTCCCACCTGAAAGGCGACGAGCTTCAAGAGGTCGAGCAGGGTGCGCGAGGAGCGGATACGTTCCAGCGCCAGCACGTCTTTCAGCAGATAGGAACCGGCCAGTTCTTCCAGCAGTTCGATTTTCTCCTTCCTCCCCTCGGTCAGGACAATTTCCGGATACGACCCGTAGATCAGATACTCATCCAGCCGTTGCCGCAGGTCGTAGGTGTTGAAGAGCTGCTTCAACTCCATCTGGCTGACGGGGAAAAGGGTAAGGGTTCGTTTGCGACCGGTCAGCGGCTCGCCAATCACACCGGCCAGGTCGAAGGATGAAGAACCGGTGGCAATGATCCGCAGATCAGGGAGGTGGTCGACCAGAATCTTCAACCCCATGCCGATGTCCGGAATCTGTTGGGCCTCGTCAATGGCCACCAGGTCGTAGCCTTCGGCAAAGGCGACAATCTGCTTCAAGTCGCCCGAGCCGAGCAGATGGCGGATGCGGAGATCGTCCCCCGTTTCCAGACGGTAGTGCAGACCACATGAGGCAAGATACGATTTGAGCAGAGTTGTTTTACCGGCCCGGCGCGGCCCATAGATGATCAGCGCCTTGCCGGGCACGAGAAATGAGGCGAGCGAGACCGCTCGATTGATGAATTCAGTCATTGCAACTCCATATATTTATATTAATTGATGGATTAATGACCCAAATATTTAAATTTTGCAAGACATGTTTTTGAAACACAATCTGTCACTTTTACGTTCTTTGCATATTTGCGGTGCAAAAATCCATATTCCGCAAGACCATCGTCCTTGATTGCCGCTAAAAATACACGGCACCCTCAGCTTATGAAGGAAAATTCAGTGAGCCCGGCGGCGCGTATCTCTTTGATACGGATATGAAAGTTCGAGAATTAAGGCATTTCCTGCGTCAGAAATTTGCGATGTATTTTGTTTATGAATAAAACTTCATTGCTTGCGACAAACAGCTATCTGAAAGACCCCGGCCACCGGGACAGGCTCCTGCATCGAACGGTATTGACCTCAAACGACGTGAAAGGAGGAGGCAAATCGGCAGCAAGGGCGCTGGGCTTGGATGAAAAACGAACTATCGCTACGCCTGCCGAAGCGTCGGCGCTAGGACTGCCCTGAAGATAGAAAGTATCTATGCCGCCAAAAGCCGCGCCAGCAAATAAACTCCACCCAGAGGAATACTCATAAGCAAAATGAGCGACAGGCACCCACCTGAGCCCTTTCCACGTCTTTGCTGTTCATCCTTCACCATCTCCTCGTACAGGACAAAGTCAAGGGCGGGGTCTTCGTCCAGCAGACCGTGATTTTCCTTGGGTTCTTCGCTCATGATTTCTCCATTCTCATCAATTTTCTATCCCTTCAAGGCGAAGAAAACAAGTTCGCATTTGACTCCATGTTGGCCACGCAGTAGGATAAAAAAACGTAATATCATCAGATGAATAAGTCGATAGATTATGACCAAATGCACATTGGGTGAAATGCTTACTGCCGAAATTACCCTGTTTCTTCTTTTTCGGGATGTAACAGAGAATGGATAACCGGTTTTTCTCACAACCCATCCTCAACTCCCCCTACGCCTCCCCAGTGCGGTACTGGGAACTGGATGGAGAAGGCCAGCCAACCCAGCAGATCATCGAAAGCCGCCGACCGGCCAGGTTCATCACGCCGATTCCGCAGCCAAGGAAACGCAAAGGCAAGGCCATCCAGCAGGATCTCTTTGCCGTCCACGAACTGACCTCCCAGGCCCAACAGTACGACCCGACCTCCATCATCAATGAACTCCGCCAGCACGTTGACACATGGCGGAAGCTGCCCAATTCCAATGACTGGCAGGTCCGCCGGAAACCGCCCGCCTTCTCGAAATCGAGGAAAACCTCCGAGAGGATGCCAAGGAAAAGAAGAGCCCCATGGAAACCTACTGGATGCCGGGCGTCAACAATCTGGGTAGACATGGCGCTGGGCATTTGCTGAATTCTCCGAGGTCTATCGGATCGAAACCGACTTCGAGGCCAGGGTGAAGGCTGAGTTTGACAAGATGATCTCACAATTTGCGCCAGGTTGAGCGGACCGGGTTGGGTAAGGAAAATGAAAATCGTTGTGCATAGCGCCCTGCCGTATTGGATACATCAGTCGATCAATATGTATAGAAAAACCTACTTTTCTATACACGTCCGCTGCCCAAACAAGGTATGGCCATGACTGAAATCCCGCCATTACACCTTTTGCCGTCCGAACGGTTCGAAACAGCCGCCATCCTGAAGCAACTGCCCAAGGCCAGCCGCAAGCTTGCCGAACTCAAGGGGGTGGCCGCTTCCATCCCCAACCAAGGCATCCTGATCAATACCCTGGGCATGCAGGAGGCCAAGGACAGTTCGGCCATCGAGAACATCGTGACGACCCACGACGAACTGTTCAAGGACGATGCATTTCCCGAAAACGTTGCCAATCCGTCGGCCAAGGAAGTGCTGCGCTACCGGCAGGTGCTCCGGGTAGGCTTCGAGGCTTCACCCATCCCTATACCAAGATCGAATTCATCGAACGCGACCTTGGTGTTACCCGACTGACCGCCACCAGATACCTGGATGCCCTGACTGCCGGCGGCTTCCTGCAGAAACAGAAAATCGGCCGTTCCAACAATTACATCAATCTCGCCCTGAGTGGGATTATGACAAAGAGTGAAGAGTGAAAATGAGGGGCCGAGGCGGGATTTGCCTGAGATTTCTGGATGATTTGAGGTAAAAAACAATGTCCCGTCGCAAAGAAAGCATACTCGACATCCTTTTCGTGCTCCCATGGTGGGTGTCTGTCCTTCTCGCCGCTATAGCCTACATTACCCTTAAATACATCATTCCTTCCATCCCGACCGAGAGTATCTTGCTGAAGAGTATCGGGAAGATAGGCCCACAATTTGCCCCGCTCGCCGCACTTTTTTTCCTGTTGCCTGCGCCATTCTCGCTGTATGAGGAGAAGAGGAAGAAAAAACTCGTAGACAGCCAGAAGGACTTGGATTCAATCCGTTCCCTTTCATGGAGGGATTTTGAGCAGTTAGTCGGAGAGGCGTATAGACGGCAAGGTTACACGGTTTTGGAAAACACCGATCCGGGTCCGGATGGTGGAATTGATCTGCGATTGAAGAAAGACGGCAATCGCTTCCTGGTCCAGTGCAAACAGTGGCGTACCATGAAAGTAGGGGTACAGGTTGTGCGTGAATTGTACGGGGTTATGGCTGCGGAACATGCGACTGGCGGGATTGTCATTACCTCGGGCATCTTTACCCAGGAGGCACGTAACTTCGCTGCTAGCAAGCCCATCGACCTGATTGAGGGGAATCAGCTTGCTGCCTTGATTGACATAGTACGGAAGGATTCTCCGGCCAAGCCGATAGAAATCCATGAACCAGCCGTCTCGGAACGGCGTTGTCCTCAATGTGGCGAAATGATGGTTTTGCGAGAAGCAAAGCGAGGTAAAAACATTGGCCAGAAGTTCTGGGGATGCTCGAATTATCCCAAATGCAGGGCTACCGAACCTAATCAGGACTAAATGGATTCCTCCGTTCCATGGCATAATAATGTAGCAACTCACTGAACAGCCGCTTGTCTCTCCGGGCGAGGAGACGCTGTCGGACAGAAGCCGGAATATTTTTGGCGAGGATGTTATGCTCGCTTCCAGATAGGGGCGCAATCTGGATGCTGTCATTTCCGTTGGCTACAACGGAGACTCTATGAGCGAGAAACCGCGGAGTGTCTTTTCCTTCCCTTTGAATCGGTACTTGAGGAGGCAGAGATTCCCTCCCGGTGGTAACCAGGAAAAAAAGGCCCGAAAGTTCAGGCCTTTCAGGACAGTATCGGACGATACCGGATGATTCCTTGGTGGGCTGAGGTCAATCGAACTGAATATGCAACATACTAAAATCACAGAACTTATTAAAATCGATAAAATGCGAAAGCCCCCAAAAAAGCCCCCAAAATTTTATCGACCATGATCGTTTCCCAGCCCTAAAGATACCCTCCATGGGCATGCAAATTAATTACGTATAATCCCTAAAGCATTGACAATGAAATACGAAATTCACCATTCTTAACTTTATTTATACGAATAATTCTAACAGATATTTTTTGAGATTTAGAAATTAAATCATTGATATTTTTTACAAATAATTTACTAATCTTTGAAATATGAAGCAAGCCATCAAATCCACCAATATCAACAAATGCGCCATACGACATTATTTTTTTAAAATACCATCAGTTTTTCGTTTAGATTTGTAGAGTTACCTTATTTTATCTATTGTCAATCTATCAATATTGTTTGAACCAACCTCTGATGGCGTATTAAAAGAGCACACTCTTGTGCTCATCCATTTTGTATTATTATACATTTTGTAAACAAAAATATACTATTCTACAACAGCCTTCAGAAGAGCATCTCTTGTGTCAGAATAAAACTGTATATCTATTTTTGTCGCCATATCGTCTGAAAGATCAATAAGCTGCTTGCGGCAAGAAACAGGCACCAATAGGGCTACGGCTCCCTTTTCCACTGCTAT
This sequence comes from Desulfobulbaceae bacterium, assembly GCA_003508005.1. Classification (GTDB taxonomy): domain Bacteria; phylum Desulfobacterota; class Desulfobulbia; order Desulfobulbales; family Desulfobulbaceae; genus UBA10518. Next base: position 162,258 of record DNUE01000017.1, on the reverse strand, counting down.
TTCGGCGATGGTGACCGGATTATGAATCGGTTCTACAGAACCTCCGAGGTTTATTTCCCCGACAATAATAAGTCCACCCTTAACACTTTTTTTCAGCAATGCGGTACACAGCGATATCAATGCCGCCATTCCAAGCTTTGCCCCCGATTTCGACGCATCAAATGCCCGCAGCTGGACAGAGAACTCATGGTGGCGCGGATCTTTGTCTCCTACGAGTTGCATTGACCGTGCATAAAGGTTCTGCTCCGCGTACCCCATGCTCTCCCTGAATGTAGGCGGAATCGGCTTATTAAGAATTTTGACCCCAGAACCCGGACCCTCATTGACCTCGATCCGATACAAGCCGGGATTTTCATCCAGCCCGCCCGGGCTAATGGTCCAGACCTGTCCCGGCTCAAGCGGATCACTGCCGATGCTGTTTTCACTATGCAGTTCTGGGGTGGAAACAAATTTCTCAACGCCATCAGTACCTATGACGTAGCTGAAGTGGGTATTCCGAAACTCAGCCGCACCGATTCTTTTCTGCTGCTCCTTAACCCGCCGTCTCGCTTCCATTGCAATACGCACGGCCCATTCAAGTTCATCCTCTGGGATCTCCGTCTCACCTTTTGGGTAAAGAAGCTTCAACAGGCCGCTGACGGTCTTATTCACAGCATTCGTATCCCTTCCAGAAAGAGCACCGCCAAAATAGACGCGGCCCTGGAGTTGACTTACCCTGCTCTGGTTGCGCAAATGCGTCCAGCACTCAGACAGGAAGTCACTGACCAGACCAAAATGATTAGTCAGCAGCTCCTTGCTTATTTTAGGTATATCCCAGCCGGGAAGGTAGGAATGAATTCGATCCATAAATGCCGTGTCATCACGCATCTCGGGCGGCATCGGCCCGAACAAATGCCCTATACGCTGCTGATGTTCAACATCAACGTCAAAGTTGCCGACAAGGACTATGCAGCCGTCAGCACGAATGCTCTCCTTGCCGCGGCTGAACTCTCCGGACTCCATGTAACCTTTCATGATGTTGACGCCATCTTTTTGATCAAAAGAGATCCCCGAGACTTCGTCGAAGCAAACAACATCGTACTGACAGACAAGCCCCCGCTGCCCGGTCGAATTGTTGACAAACATTCGAGCCACGGTAGCCTTCCCGCCTGAAATCAGATGCGCATAGGGCGAGACTTGCTGAAATAGATGGCTTTTGCCTGTTCCTCGCGGGCCGAGCTCAACAAGATTGAAGTTCCTCTCGACAAACGGCACCATTCGGAGCAGAAAGGCATTCTTCTGACGTTCGGAAAGCCCTGCCGGTTCAATGCCAATGGAGCGGAGAAGCAGTTGCTTCCATTCCTCCGTGGTAAATCTGAGACGGGCGTCGGCGAGAATATCGAGAACATCCCTTTTCGAGAGCTGAATCTCGCGTAACGCGTCTACTCCGAAGGGCCTTCCGTTCTTTTCCTGGGCAATCACCGAATCATAGGCGAGGGTTATTTCGGCATAGAAGCCGCCGGTAAGCATCCGTTCATGCCGGCTCACCAGTTCCGCCTCAATTCGAGCGTCCTGCAGGCGAAGGCTTGGGATGGTCGCCAGATAGGAATCAGTTTTTGCATCCAAACGCGCGGTGATCAGGTCGATAATCTTGACCTGGCCCTTTTCCCGGGCTCGAGATTTAAACAGTTCTTCTTCACCAGCCTTCACAGTGCGGTCCGCGAGCTGCCGCTGAACAATCTCCAGCCCCTCATCAATTTCGTCCTGACTGGTACTCGCGCAGTACCGCCCAAGTAAAAACTCAACCACGTATGTCGGAACCGGAAATTGACGGCTGAACGTCCGGACCAGATCCTTCCGGACAAGATACCCTTCAAGCGCTGAGGCCGCCAATTTGTCGACATGATCCAATTCAATCATCGTTACCTCCGCCAATAACAGTGGCAGTTTCCGCTACGAGTGCGCCGTGCGAGTCAAGCAAGACCACGGCAGCATCACGGCCCTCCATTTCCTCGTTTTCTACAACCACGGACGCCGTACCATTATCTTTCAGAGGCTTAATGCCAACCACTACGCTGGAGGCTGCATTACCCGCCTGAGTGCGAACATCAAGAGACAATCTGGTGAAGTTGCCGTCCACGGCCACCGTGCACCGCAGCCCCTTCCAAACGACATCGGTGATTTCTGCAGAATCTGATAATGTTGTCGACGCCCCTGACCGCACACTCAACTGAAGCGTGAGACATTCCTGCAGGCTCAGGCCTCCGTGGGCATACTCTTCGCCTGCTTTATAGCAACTTATACCATCGGCTAACGCAACATACTGATCTGGGTTCCAGTACCATGGATAGAGCCGATCCTTTGACTCAGCCCCCGATTTCAGTAATGCGCACCGACCCCATTTGCTGTCCACCAAAAAGGCCGGCAGTTCAATTTTAGGCAAACCACCCGGCATGAGCAACCAGCCGTGATCGGTCACAACCCGAACACTGCTCCAGCCCGCCGCCAGGAGCGATTTAATCCGGTCACAAATTTCAGCTAATAATCCATCAAGATGTTTCGCGATCTTCCAACCACGGTCATGGCCCTCGTGATCGATATCGCCGAATTCGCACCATGCATTCCCCTGGCCATCGCCGTTGCCTGAACGCTCAAGAATCTTCCAGCCTTTTTCCTCCAAGGTTTTACGAAAAAGATAGGCGGTTATGGGTTCAAAATTATAGCCTGCGGTTTCTTCTGCTGTCTTGCAGGTATCCAGCAGTGGTGCCGCCGCCGGCTTGCCGGTGGCTGTAACGCTGGGCAGCGGCATCCATAACGACCGCTCGGTCACAAAATAATCAGCCTTGATCAGCATCTCGGCCAAGCGTTTGCCGAGATCGAAACGAAGTCCATCGACAAAAAGAAGGCACTCGCCCTTTTCATACGGTTCATTTTTTTTCGAAGCGATTGTGCCGCCAGGATAGGAATTTTGCTCAGCCACTCTTTGCAAGTATCGGGCGGACTCTTCGGCCCAAGGCAGGTAGGTCGAGCGAATGGCGGTGGCGACAGCCTCCAGATCCGACGGCTTTCCGACAAAAGCGAGGGCGTTGAGCACTCCGTCGTCAATTTTCCAACCATAGGTACTGTATCCCGACGCAAGATCATCAACAGTTCCTGCAGCAAGAGCATTTGTGGTCAACTCGGCGATGGCGGCCAGATGCTCCACCGCGAACGCCAGAGGAGACTCCCCCAATTCAGCCCAGACGAGCGAACGCCGGCCGGCATGCCTCTTCTCCAGCTCTTTCAGCTTAACCCTGGCCTCGTGCGGCGGCACTTTGGAAAGCGCGATCAGTTCGCGATGCAGCCCCTTCTCCTGATCCTCGTTCCACTGGGGCCAGCCATCGAATGCGCCGTTCCCCATGTGCCAGAAAAGGGTGTCGCTCGGGGCCCGGCACTTGCGAATCAGGGCGGGAATATTCGGATAGCGCTTGGGTGCCTCGCAGAAACGCGCCCAAACAGCTTGCCAAGGGCCTTCGTGCACTGCCAGTTTCGCGGCGCCGGACAGAATACCCTCGTTTTGGGGATTAAAGGCGAGCTGGGATTTGCAGACCTCAATAAAGGCCTTCCACTCGTTCTCGCCACGGCCGGCCCGGAAGGCATCACCCTGGTCCAGCCACTGCAATAAATCGCGGATGGGGTCGCCGCCGGTGAGCAACGTATTGAAGTAGTCGGTATCCAGCCGCTTTCCTTTTAGCAGCGCCAGTTCCTCATCGATTAACCGACCGAGGGCGAGCTGCATGGCATTTTTGGCATCGCTGCTCTGGGCAATATCCAGGCCAAGCCCACCTTGATCCGATTTCAGGAAGGCCAAAATGGTCCAGTCCTTGGCGTTGATCTGAGACCAAATAACGCCCCGGTACTGAAGTTCAGCAAGCGGCTTTAAATGGCCCGGACAGCTTTCCACAGCTCGCAAGTCCTGGCGACTGACACCTGGCAGGTAGAATATCGGTATTCGACCCTGGGGCAATGCAACATCTTCGATCCTGCCAGCGAGGATGCAACGCAACCAAATTGCTGGTCCGGTTTGCTTTTCCGGAACATATTCACCAAAGACAAACAACTCGGGCATTTCGACTTGAAGAACCTGAATAACGGGTTCCCACTGCCGGTCACTGTCGGGCCAAAGAATACATGCCGGCGCTACCTGTACCTCTGGGTTAAACATGGCGGCAGCCTGAATTGACCTGATCAGCGAAGAACCTATCGTCTCTTTTCCATGCAAAGGCATCAGCTTATCCTTCTGTAATCCCGTAAACCGACTTTATGGTTTGCACCACCGCTGCTCCTCTTACGCCTCGTACACCTAAACTATCGAGCGATTGCGGGGTCAGCTCCGGTTCGATTTCCCGCAGAAAGGCCGCCAGGTCGCCCCGGATTTCTTCGAGCAACTCGATGCGCTGTCCAGGCGAGAGGAGGATCTGATTATCACCAATTCTCAGCGCGGGATAAGAGGTGCTGAGGGATAGGCAATGAATGTATAGCGGCATGTCCCGTCCACTAGTTCCAACTTCTGCACGGACAAAGCATCTTCCGATTGATTGATGCAAATAATTGAGCCAAAGTAGCCGGGATCATTTTCCAGGATATCGTCAAACAGGTTTTCCCATTGGCTTTTACCCCAGTTGTACTCCCGCTGATAACGGGGAATCGCGTATACAACACTCGCTTCGATGTCGAAGAGCTAGGAGACCGGGTAGTTATTTACGGATTTAATCATGTGCCCGATTACCTCGAGCCAATTCCTCCAAAAGATCACCACGCCGAAATGTCGCAGCCAATCGCTGCAGAGATGGCGTTTGATCGCAATATAATCTTTTTACTGCCACGTCTATAGCGGTAAGCGCACGAGAAAAATAATCTTCTTCGTTCTGATCAAGTTTGGACTTGGCCTCATCAAACTTGCGGTGATCAAGTTGGGCAAGAGTTATGCCAAGGTCAGTCAGAAGATATTTTCCCATCAACATCGCAAGGAAACATGATGCATAGGCAATAAAATCAGGGGAATTCTCAGGAGGACGTCGCCGCTTATTTTCAGCGAATCGGAACAGCAACGTGGCAATCACAACTTGTGTGGCGTTCAGTTCATCGCTGAAAATAATATCGTAAAGCTTGCCAAAATGTTCTCGACCATAGAATTTCCCCTGATGTGGCCGTTCTCTCCACACAGACAATACAGCTTCTGCCGCAACTGCACTACTGATGTCAATTGGCTTGAGCGAAGCTTCACTACGATGACGGTGGTAGGTAAAGCCAAGATCCCGGATTGATGTTTCCAGACTTTTTTGTTTTGGATCATTCGATCGCAAGTCACGGAGGTCCACCGGGTTTTGGCTGTTGGTCGCATAGGTGATACTGCGAACAAGATCGGCCGAATCGCTTGGCAATTGGTAAAGGCGGACGAGAACAAAGGCCCTCTCCAATCCAGCATCCGCACCGGCGAGTGCCGCCAGAGTCGCTTGGATCGTCTTACAGGTTTGCCCTCCGTTGATGATCTGGAGACCTTCGGCGCGCACCTGGAAGTTTTCACCCTGCAGCGCATTATAGGTGAATTTTCGGCAGAGCAATGTAATACCGTTATTGTAGAAATAGAAATTTTCTCGTTCAGCCTCGGTTCTGAGGGTATGGTCGATTCCCTGGTTCACCCGGTTTCCTTGCAATCCAAGGAAACGACGGACATTTCGTTCCAGGAGAAGATCTCCATGGCGATTAAACAGAACCTCAATCTCTCGTACAGGGATTTTACCTATTAGAACGCGGCAATAGTCCAAATCCTCGACAATGGCTTTGCCTGCTAATCTTAATGTATCGTCCACCTGTTTTGCTGCCTGCATCAAGCGAACGATATCGTCATGATTGACATGCTCCCATCCTACTTGGTCAGCGGGGAGTCCTGCAGTGTCAATAAGTTGCTGGGATGTATCCGGCCATTTGAGGCCATTGTTGCATAGCACAACACGAACACGTGGTATGTGGCCATCACGCACCAGCGAACGAATCTCCTCGACACGTGCTGTGAGCTGCCTATTTGTTGTGATTACCGCATCTGGGTCAAAGAGGTATTTTATTGCCTGAATAACCTTTTCCACTCCGCCCTGAGGAAAGTTCGCGGTGCCTGCCAGGTCCTGCTTGTATTTCCCCTGAAACAACGTGACCGTGAACTCGCTGTCCTCAACATCGCCAATATGCACTGCATCAACGCCGAAGTCATTGCCGCCTTCGGTCAGGCAATCCAAGGCCTCCTCGTCGGGCAGGTCTAGAACCGTTTTGACGGCCAGGAACACAAAAGCCGTGGAACGCTGTTTGACCGCATCGTTCTTGATATTCAAACGTGTCTCAAACTCTTCTGCAAGATTCTCAGCCAGCTTTCTCACCCGCTGATCGATAATACCGACATTTATGCCCATGGGAATGCTCCTTTAGCCTAAACCGTGTGTTGGCGCGCCCGGCGTTTAAAATCCAAGGTATAGTGACAGTCGTTGAACCGCTCACCTGTGAACTCCGGTCCGCCTGTAAAATCGACGTTGCCGTCCCACCCCCAGAACCAGGGATATTCACGGATAGGACGTTTTGGTTCCTTGCCTCGGTCCTTCGTCCACTTGATTTTTGGTTTCACGCGCAGGACTCCCGCACCTTTCGTATTTACGTCGGGAACAGTTAAGAATGGACGGATGTTCAAACGTACTCCGTCGTTCAGGTCCGGTTCCCAGCCGATGGGCTGTTTATGAAGAGGCTTCCAGCGCACGAATATATCGTATGGTGATTCTCCTTCGAGGATCAACTCCAGACGTTTCTTGAGGGCCTCGGCGGCATCACGACGTTCCTTGGAACCATCTACCCCGCTGGCGATGTCGTCCTTTTGCCGCTTTATCCAATCGCCCAGGTAAGTGAAAATTAAGGTCTCCAAGTTTTTGCGGTCTAGCTTGTGGTAGTTTATGAGAGCGGAAAAACCATCTGGTAGGCCGTCCCATATCTGCCAGATAAAGGGGCGCTGCTGGAACAAATCGCAGTGTTGGGCAAAAAAACCATCGCGAAGCCAGGTCTCCAGCCCCTTGCCGACAAAGCCGACATTTTTCAACAGGGTATTAAGCACATCGGTATTCCAATCTTTACCGTAGGCCTCGGCTAGCAAGTTTAGCAAGCGGTCGGCGGCCGATGCTTCCCCACGCACGGGCGGGATGCAAACGATGCCATCCTTGTCGGCAAGATTCAATAATTCATCACATCGTTTAACGAGTTCGCTTGCCCTTTGACTGAGGTGTATTTTCTTATCCAACTCTGGGGGCCAGCGATAGCCCAAAAGCCTGGCGACTGCAACTTGAAGGGAATTGGTAGAATGCTCAGGTCGACCGTGAAAAAGCCATTGGGTAGGGTCCTCGCTTTCTGGTTCTGGTAAGCCATTCGGGTATTTTTCCTTAGCAACTTTCTGCCAGTAAACGAGGTCAAAAGGGACTTTCACTAAGGTTGCATTGGTGATTTTCAGGCTTTGGTCAATTTGCCTCACTGCATCCTTATATTTTGACGAAGAGCAGAAACACCAGATAGCGGGAAGGTGGGCTATGTTGAATGGGACTATAACTGCTACATTTTGATGGAATCGTTCTTTGCTGTAATGGTAGGCGAAAAGCTGTCCCATTCTATGAATAGCGATTCCTGACTTTCCTACTGCTTTTAAACCTTTATTCGGATATGCTGTTGATATTGAATGAAGGAACCCTCTTCCCTGCTCCCACCTCACTAGCCACGACTGGCCATCAAACTCAGTAAAAGAATCCGGAGTAGCTTGCAAAAACTCCCAGGTTTCTTTGTTTATGACTCCATGCTCCCAATACGCAGTCATAAACATTGGATCGTCACTAGACTGCATTCCGACAAGACCTTCTGCAAAGGTACTTAAAAGAGGCAAATTGGACGTTTCCTCCATCACCAGCACAGCATCAGGATTTTTCAGTTGTTCGACCTGCATCAAGAGTGCAATCTTTCCGGCTTTTCCCCCTCGTAGCATCTCTCCCTTTTCATCTGGCACTTTTGCCGCTGACACGTCAATACCAGCAAACGTATTATCGTTAACGGGAGGGAGCGCTGATATTATGGGTAATGCAACATTAACAACATGCCCAGAAATAGTCTCGAAAGCACCTGGTCCCAATCTCGCCATTACATTCCAAGATCGATTCTCAAGCAACAGTTGTCGCAACTTGTTGTATGTTGTCAAAAAGAGCCAGCTTTGGGGGGTCACCAGCGCTGTGGAGCCGCCCTTCTCGCAGAATTCCAGGCAGCGCAAGACAAAGGCGGTAGCCAGGTCGGCCTTGCCCAACGGGTAATGGGTTTCAAGATGCTCTTTGAGCACCTCGTCCTGTTTTCCACGTCCGAGGTAGGGAACATTGGTCGCTACAAGGGTGTAAAGGCCGGACAGGAGCTCTGCGGCCTTTGCCACACCTTGGGCGGTTATGCCGATTTCGGAACGTTCTGTCACAGATTTTTCTTCCCCAGCTAGAGCTGTGGTCAGGGCATTATGCAGACTCTCCATCCCTTTGTCGTCCAGCAGGCCACTTCCCAGAAACCGGTGGGGGTTTATAAGGCTTCCCAAGGTGGGCGCTTTACTGAAGAGGTCGTAAAGCTGACCGAAGTAAAATCGCAAGTTGGTGAGGACGGCCTGCCCAGCAAGAATTCCCATCCATTTTTCCCGCGCGCTACCGACAGAGAGACCGGTACAGGCAATATGGGGTGTCGGTAGTCGGCGATAGCCGGTGAGCCGCCATGCCGTGAGACCGAGGTTAAATGCTGCGATTTCAGTACATCGCCTATCGATCTCCAGGCCATATAGATTGTCGCGGAGCACGGCATCCACCGCCTCCTGGACCGACAATTTCTCGTTTTCCTTTCGAATTGCAGTCAGCATCTGAAAGGCTTCGACCAGAAAGTGCCCGGACCCGCAGCAAGGGTCGAGCATTTTGAACTCATCAAGTCTTCTAGGCCACCCTTCATAGATGCCTGCAGCAGGAGTCCAACCCCTGTTTTCTTGTCTTACAAAACGCAGGTAGTTGAGAGGCATGCCGGGAAGTGACGCTTTTCTGCGCAGGTCTTCTTCGTTCTTGGCATTCTTAAAATCCCCTTCTTTCAGCCTCCGCGCTGCCCACCATGCCCCGATGGAATTATCGAGAAGGAATGCCACCATATAGGGCTCGGTGAAAAGCTGAGTCACGGCAGGCAGCTCCCGTGCGCCGATCTTGACCTCGGAGGCGTTGACCTCGTCCTTCTTCTTGGCCTGCCAGAATTGGTAGACCCATCCAAGGCTGTCGGAGGCGATGAAGACTTCCAACGGCAGATCGGCCACCAGGCGCTCCAGCTTTTGCTGGTGTTCTGGCGGCAACACCAGTTGAAAGACCGGGGAATCGAGCCGGAAGATCTGCGGCAGCATGCGGGCGGCAAAACGGGCCGCGAGCTCCCAACCGTTGGCCGAGCCTTCATCGGCGGCAAGGTCTTCACACTCCTCTAAAGTGACCGCCACCGGATCGTCCGGGTCCGGATACATCAGCAGGTTGTTCTCGGCCAGGAAGCGGGCAAACAGCATGCGATGCCAGTGCTCGTAGGCGACTTCTTCGATCAGGCGTTCCATGGTCTGGATTTTGCCGCCATTGAGGGTATCGCCCAGCTGACGGCCATGCACCCGCAGCTTGCGGCGCAGTTCCCGGTCCTGTTCGCTCAGATGAGCAAAAGGTGCGGCTTCGCCAATACCAAGCTGTTCCAGCGCAGCTCGGGCGGCGCCCTCGGCGATGTCACGCGCATCCTTGATGGTGCGTTCGAGTCGGTTTCTTAATGTTTTGTCCAGCGGCTGCATGCGTTATTTCCCCAGAAGGCTGCTTATCGGATCACTATCGGCCCGTTTTGCAGGGCAGCCTTGAGTTGTTGTTTCACCTCAATGACCCAGGCATCAATCTCCTCGTTGGTCTTCAGCGTACGGCGCGGCACCTGAATGAACTGAGCCTGGGGTACGCACAGTTCGGCGGCACTACTGGCGACGCTGTCGAAGCGGGCGGGCATGGCCGCCACACGGTCGGCGAACATCGACAGGGCACATTTGTCGAGAGTGGTCAGTACATCGCTGGTACTCTGTACCTCGACTTTGGGCCGGGCCGATTCGTGCAGGAACTGGGCGGACATGAGTTGATAGCGCTGCTCCGGCTCCAGTTGCTGCCAGCTGCTGTCCTCCGCCAAGCGCTTTAAACCTTGCTCATGACGGAATTCATATTCATCATCGAGCCTGTTCAACTCATCGCGCAGCAGTTGCGTCAGATTGGCGATCAGTGGCGCGACAAGGTCGGGGTCCTCAAGAAGCTGACGCTGCTGCTCGATGGTCTTCACCTGAGCAAGAATCACCTCAGCGTCCCGGAGTCCAGAGGCGTGGGCCATCAGGCGCTTCAGAACGGCCCAGTTCGGCCAACGCTTGGCGATACGTTCGGCGAGACCGGTCCAGTTGTCAATGCTGCTTCCCAGCTCGTCCCGTTGGTTGTAAACGGAAAGCAGTTGCTCATTGCCCGCCGTCAGGCGAATTTCGTCGAGGAAGGCGGTATCGGGCCGTGCTGGTTTCGGGGCCTCGCCGCCAGCCTGGTTGGCGAGTTCTAACATTTTCTGCAGGAACTGCGGCACGTAGGCCAATTCCTCTCCCTGCTTGGCCGAGAGACCGACCTTCTGCAGAAGCTTGCGGATCTGGATGCGTTGCGCGGTGGTGACGGTAGCGGATTCCACCTTGAACATCACCTTGCCGATGTTCTTGCGTTCCAGTTCCTTCGGGTCGAGGGCTTGCCCGCGTTCGTCCTGGGCCCGGATGAGCCCGGCAACCAGTAGCACTTGCAGGCCGCCATCCACTGCGTCACGAGACCACCCGTAGGGCGAGGACTCGAACTGGGAACGGATGTCCGCTCCTTTTTTGCCTCCGGCGATGAACCCGAGAATGGCCTTGCACACCGGGTTCTTGGCGGGCTCTCCTTCATCCCCCACCGCTTTCAGCGCATCTGGCGCACCTTTCTGAGCTTTCTCATAGACCTTGGACCAGCCCACATGGTCGGCGGTATGGAACTGCGGGTAGAGCCGTTGCAGCGCGTTGCCGGAGGCCTCCAGCACCATCTCCTGCAGATCGTTGCCCGGGATTTCATTGCCACCCCCCTGAAAGACGCGGGCTCCCGAGAAAGCCTCTTCAAGCAGTTCACGAATCTTTCCTTCAGCGGTCTGCTTGGTGGTTTCCATGGCCGCCCGGGCCTCGGTGCCTTCCGGCGTGTTGGGGACGCCGCGCTTGTCCAGAGTTGCGCTGGCGGCCTTGTAATCGATGAGGTGATGGCGGAGGTCGTCCGCCGAGCGCTTGGGTATGAACACAAAAACGGTGGGCGACTGGTTCCCAGCCTGACGGGCATCGGCGCGCACCGAGTTTTCATCGATGCTCCAACCGTCGCGCACCCAGACGCAAATACGCTGATTGGCATCGGCGGGAAGCTGGGCGTCAAAAACCGGAGAGATGTCACGGGTGACCTTTGAGCTGCCCTGGGTCAGCGAGAGCTTGCGCACCAACTCGCCAAACTTCTTGCGGATACGGTCGTCGCGTTCTGCCTCGATGCGGTGTGCTTCGCTCCCTAATGCGGAACGCTGGCTCAGGAACTCATCGCTCCAGGCGGCGCTTTCTTCAGTCTGGATGCGGTATTCATCACCGACCTTCATCAACAGTTCGCACTTGTCGAGCAGACCGGGCAGTTTGCTGCGCAGGCTGCTGCTGCCCTGGGAAAGGTTCTCGACCAACAGGTCCGCCAGGGTGTCAATGGTGGCCCGGATGCCGATTTCATTGTTTTGGCTGCCGAGCTTGTTGATCAGGAAAACAAGGCCGCAGGCGCGGGCCATGAGCCGCTCTTCTTCCGAACCTTTGCTCCAGCTCATCGTCTTTTCGTGGACCTTGCGCGGCAGGATGCGCGATTGCAGCAACTTGTCGGCAGAGTCGAAGTAGAGATAATCGGCGGGAACCATGTGCCCCAAAGGCTCGCCCAGGTTGGTTTGAATAACTTTGTGGATCATGCTGAGCTGGTTACGGAGCTGGCTGTCAGTACCTGTCTGATCCAATACCCGGAGGGTGCTCTCCCAGAAGCGGCGGCGCACCGGCAGAATCGGATAGTCCTGCGGGAAATACAGGATGTCGTCCTGCCTGTGGCCGATGGTCGTGCCCGCCAGATGCCTTGAGATCTCGCCCAGATTGGTTTGCATGATCTGCTCGATAGGGGCTTTGGCGTCTGGCTTCTTCGCCAGGATGACCTGGCGAATGACGGCATCGACGTCGGCATCGGAGAGTTCCACGCGGATGGTGAACCGCCCTTGGAGGCGCGCGAGATTGGCGGTGCCGGTAACCGCCGTCTGACCGGTACCGATGAACATCAGCTTCCCGCCTATGTTCTTGGTGATTGCCTCGACCATCTCCTGGACGGCAATGGAACGATCGGAACTTTCACCAATGAACTGCTGCACCTCATCCAACACGATGAGGGTGAGGGGGAATTTTCCCTCCTTGGTGAGTGCTTGCCGGATAGCCTTGAGCATATCCTCGTTGGCAACGTCATCAGCGTGCGGGTACAGCTGGGGCAATATTTCCGCCGCGCTCAGATTGGGTGAAAAGATCTTGGGCTTCACCTCGCACAGCGATCGATAAAGCCCCTCGGCAACATGAAAGTTGTCGAGTTCCTCATTCCAATCAAAGCCATCCTGTTCGACATGACTACGGACCTGCTCATAAATGCCCTCATGCCGAAGCCACATGACGAATCGAGCCACGGGATACTGCTCTGGCAATCCGGCCGACTTGAAGATGATCCGCAGCAGCGCCAGGCGGACACTGCCGCTCGCCGCGGCTCCCAGGGTGCCGGATGCGGCGTGCAGGCCGCCATGACGCTTAGCCTGGGTACTGAGTTCCTTGAGGTTGTCCCTGATGTTCTGAGGCAGGTTGGCAATGCCCCTTGCGGTGGCCCCATCTTCAAATACGGAATCCACCCAGAGGGCGCGCAGCATCTTGACCAGGTGCGACTTGCCAGAACCATAAAAACCGCTGACCCAGACGGCCGGCTGCTGGGCATGGTCGATGTTTTTCAAGTACGTGTCGAGGATGTGCGACATCCCTTTGTCGTATTGGCCGTCGCAGACGAAGGTCTCCAACTCATAGCGGAGCACGGCCAGCGCCTGGCTGGTCATTTCGTCGTTGACGCTCGCCACACCTTCATTGACCAATTTGCGGGTGGACGGATCCTTCTGATAGATGTCACGATTTTTCATTATCAACCCTTACTCAGAATTCCTTGTCCGCTGTGATCGGCACGGCAAGATAATTCCACCCGTCATAACCGTCCAGCAACCTGTAGTTGTTGTTTTCGTAACTGCCCGGAAAGAAAACCAGCAGCCGCCCCTTGACCATCGGAGCGAGCTCATCGACCACCTCTTTCACCTTCAAGAAGCCAAACAGCGAGCCAACCCCTTTGAGGGCAACGACAGAGTTTGGACCAACCTCGCTAGCGTCGAGGAAGTTCTTGAATTGTTCAATAATGTAGACGTTGTACTTCGGAAACAAGTTGGAGAGCAGATTCGGTTTCTGAAAATAGCTCCTGGCATAGCGCTGCGAGCCAAGCCAAGTTGCGAATGTGTCGGTCAGATCAAAGATGGCCCATCCATGTCCAGCCTGCCTTGTGGCAATTTCAAACTCCTCCACCTTGGCCCGCAACCATCGCTCCTCGTTCTCATTATAAACGCAGAAAACGACCCGTTGCGGCGGGGCCGCGTCATCGCGCCATGGAACCGCAATATATTTGCCGTACGACTGTATCAGACGCTTAATTCTGCTCACGAAGCCACTCCAGTTGTTGTTCATTGATCAGGTTTGGAAAAAGCACCTCTATGACATCGCCAACCCGCTTGAACACGATCCACCCTTTTCGCGAAGCCTCTTCGGCCAGTTCAACAGCCTTTTCATAGGAGCAATCAAGCAGTTTTACATATTCTGAAGAGAACAGCGCGCGACCACGGGCACCGGTCAGATAACTCAGGAGCAAGGCATAAGAAAGGCTGCCTGCGGTAGGAACGGCCCTGGCGCGAGTCTTCATAGTGCGGCCGGCAAGATGCCCCGTCTGCGTCCAGCTTGAATTAAGATTCTTGGCGTTGGAAGCAAGTTTGCCGGGGCTGTATCTGCCTGGTTCAAGATTTTCAAGAAATCCTTCCATTGTCTGACGCGTCACGGAACTGCCCTCCGGCAACGGGAGGACATACTTTGCACTTGCCCTGAGAAGAGGATCCCTGGCGTAGGCACAAAGCAGGGCAATTAAGGGGCGGCTAACAGAATCGCGGCGCCAGAAATAAAGAAGAGCCCGAAAAAGAAGAACATTTGGGTCCAGCGAATACAGCTCAAGAAGATATCGCTTGGATATAATGCGGTTCTTGTCCGTTCTCTTGGCAAGGCAGTTTTCTTCTACGATCGCCCGAATATACGTTGCGCGTGAGGCATCAACAGGGTTGACATATTCAAGCAACGCACTCAATTCACTGAGCATTATGGTTCGCGAGACATGGGGACTGCCAAAAGGAAAAGCAAAGCCGAATTTGGTGAGATTGCTGTTGGTGGCCATCATTTATTATATGAATAATACACTTGCAAAAAAGGATTTATTTACAGACTGTTAGCAAAATTACGTACATGATATCACTCCAAAGAAATTTCACCAAATTATTTTTTACTTTCAATGAGTTAATTTGCATCTTGCACAAGGGCGAAGACAAGTGCCTTCAGAACTAATTCATTTATACTCATCCCGTAACCCCTCATTTTTATACTTTCCAGCTCATACGCCAGATGGCTCTGGTACATTTCCTCACCAAATTTTTCGTAGACATTCATGAACTTGGAAGAAATGGCGAGCAGCAATCTACCCGGAATCTTTTCTCCTCGATCTTCAGCTGCCTGAAATTACACCGATATTTTCTTTAGAAATGACCACACCGTGAGGCGGACAGTAAGTGTTTTTCTTCCGAAATGTTGATTTGTAATCGTTTTTCAACTTCTCAATACGATTTTTGAGAATAACCTCTTCATTCCTGCTCTGCTCGTACTTCTCCGGATACAGGTTACTTTCCGTATTGAGACCAGAAGCTGATCTTTCGTCCGTGGCTTTGGCGAAGCTGCAGCAGGTAGGCGTCATGGTTCAGTTGGCCGCGCCAGTCAGACACGTGCCTTGCCAGCCTGTCCAGCTTCTGGAGATAGCGGACCCCATGCGGGTACGCTTTTGTCCGGCCATGCCGCAGGATGGAATCAAGCAGAGGGCGGTACACGACGCTTGCTGCCAGGTGGCGATCGACATTCTCAAAAGTTTCGGCCAAGGGGAGCAGGCTGCCATAGAAATCGCCGTTGAGCTGGCCCGCCCGGTCGAGCAGGTAATTTTCCGCCTGATCCAGGCGCTCCAACTCCAGCAGAAAGGTGACATCCGAGAACGTCAGCCTGTTGTCGCCAAAGATCGACTCCATTTCTCCGGTCGTGGCCGCCTCGCGGTGCTCCTCGCCGATCACGGCCAGCAGTTCCTCAAGGGAATCCTTGCTCCGGCGCCGCCGGAAGATCCTCCAGGCAACCTCTGCTCGTTTCTCCGTTTCCCCGAGTCGATCATGGATGGCGAACAGCAGCCGGTCCCGCTTATCAGCCTCATAGGTTTCGTCCGAGGAAATCTTCTTGACCCATGACAAGGCAGCCTGCACATCCCCGCTTTCCAGATACACCTGGGCGATGTCCATGCAGGCGGAGGACGACAACTTTCCCCACGAGGCAAGCCGGGCCTCCGCAAAAAGTTGTGCATCCCCGATCTGCCGGGCCAGGGTCTCTATCAGGTGGAGCCAGTGCCGCTTTCCATACTTGTCCTTTTCCTTATCGGCAGCGTTCTGAATTCTGCTGATCAGGGCGCGGATGTTCTCCTTCGGCAGGTATTCCGCCGCGCAATCGATGAGCCTGTCGCGCACGCCGTAGTCATCGTCACGGTTCAGCTTGAAGACGAGATCCGCCAGCCACTCTTTGTCCGGGCAACGCTGCGCGTAGCCGACGAACAATTCCTTGGCGTTGTAGCGGTACACGTCGCCGACGTGGCCGCTGGAGTCGTCGCAGTGGTCAAACACTCCTTTGTCGGTTTCGTAAAATGCCGCGACAAGCTCAGCGCCTTTTTGGGGATCAGCCACACCGGCCCGTAGGTCCTGAAGCAATGTTGCCAGATCGCGGGCAAACCCGGCAGATTCTCCCCAGCTGACAAAACGCCGGGACCTTTTGAAAGCGGCCAATTTTGCCTTGAAGCGATGGATGTTTTCCTTCGGCGAGGCGATGATCCGTTCCACCAGATCATCTGCCGCATCATCCTGGCCGGCCAGTTCCAGCAGGGCATCCGCCAGCACTTCCGCTCCCAAATCCGTGAGCCGTTGTTTTCTGTTTTCCTTCATAGCCTACCTTCCTGGATGTCTGCACGTACGTTCATTCTGATCGACATCCGAACCTCAAATACAACTCGCCGTTATTTTATCTTGCAGCATTATCCTAAAATAAGACCTGGAAGAATAATGCAAGTGGATTTCAAAAAGGTGCCCTCCTCACCGGAGCCTTCATCTCTACCGTCGAGAGATCAAAGGATCATCTCAGATATGAAAAGCCTTTGAGCCCAAGCCCCGCCGGAGGCAAACGCCTTTTCGCCTTCGCCATCTGAAGGTGCAGCATGGAAAGGGAAAGAGAGCAAGGCTGCGAGCTTGCGAGCACCCGCATGGCCTGGCCTTGCTGGCTTTACCTTGCCATGCTACTGGGGAGTTGTGAGGGTGGGCGGATGAAGCCCGGATTCGCGTCGCGTTAGATTGCCCAAACGGTCGGTCTGTGCCGCCGTGGCCGATGGTCTTACGGTACCACCGCGAGAAGTCACCTTCCCGATTCGCCCCCTTTGCTTTCAGCGTGGGACTGTTCACCGCTGCTATCCTCCGGCTGCATCCGTACCGGTCCAGGATAGAACACAGGCAGATTTGCCATTAAGGCCGGATCTGCGGGCCGATCCGTGTGTCATCCGACTAAGCGTCACGGTACGCTCTTAATAATTTAATTTTAACCTGCCCTGGGGCCGAAGTCAACAGGCTTTGGCTTCGGGGGACCTCGCCTTTTCAGTTTCTGGATTTTCGCCTCGGCCTTGGCCAGTTCATTCTTCAGGTAATCAACCCCTTTCTTCAGCCCGGCGACTTCCATCATCTGCGTTTGGGCAGTCATTTGCATGGCGTAGACTTCATGCTGTTCAACCGAGAGTTTCTCCTGCATTCTTTTCACCTTGGCCTCCTGCGCATATGCCTCGCGCAGAGTATTTTCAACACAGAGAAGCTTCCTGTCAGCCTCGTCCAGCAAAGCTTCGCCCTGGAGAAGGGCCTCCCTCGATGCCCGATCAATGGCATATTTCCTCCTGGCCACCTCACCCAGAGGGTAACCGGCGGTCATGCCAATCAAGAAACTCAATTCAATAAACGGCCAAACCTGCCAGACAATCCCCCAGTCTGTTTTCAGCATGGCGAGCGCGGTGGCGTTGACCACCTTTCCTGCCCGGTAATAAACGAGGGAGTAACCGTTCTCGGGAAATTCTGAGTCGTACAACGCCATGCGGAAGAGACCCATGGTCGGTATAACCCACCCGCTCAACCAGACAAGACCTATGATAATCAACGCCGCGACAAGACAGCGTGTCCGCGTTATCGGAGATAGGCGTCCGTGGTGTCCTTCGCAAAGTGGCCCACTTCCTGGGCAACCGTTCCCCTGGCCTGGTCGTAGCCCATGCCGTTGCCCTGCAGTTCGTCCATCCGCTCCTGGACATAACTGTGCCGCAGACCATGGGCGCCGTTTGAGAAGCCAAGAGCGCGCCTGCTCGATGCTGAAAAACTTTGACTCCATGCCCGTCCTCCTCCGAGATTGTAGTGCTGGGTGTAGTGTATCCCCCGGTCGGTCACCTGCCTGGGTTCGGCAAGCCGTTTCTCCTCCAGACGATTTGCCAGATCCTGTGACAGCTTGACTTCCCGAACCAGGCCGCCCTTGCCTTCTACCGTGTATGTTGCGCCGACGCGGCCGGTGAAGCGCGCCTCGCTCCACTGCCGGTGGGTCGATGGCGGCCGTTCTCCAGCTGGCCGCAGGGTCAGCAACTCATGCGCCCGCAGACCTGCATCATGGGCGATGCGGGTGGCCAGGCTGTTGTGTTCGCTCTGGGCCGCGGCGATCCGTTCTACCTGGGCCGCGGTATAGCTCCGGGTGGAAAGGACTGTCTCCCGTTCGCTCCTGACCACCTCAAGCTGCACCCCCAGATGCATCTGGAGCGCCTGGCGGTCCAGATCGAGGGTTTTCTGGCCGACCAGCACCGACCGGTCGGCCAGATACTGATCGGCCTCCTTGCTGGTTGCCGTGCCCAGATCGCCCAGGCGGTTGCTCTGCAAGTACTCGGCAAAACCCTTGAGGGCCTGCGCATATCCTCGGGCCGTGCCGACGCTGTGGATCCGGCCGTCGTTCCGGTGGTCATGCCGGCCCTTGCCCAGGGCAAGCTTCCGGGAGACGGCATGATCCGCTTGGGCACTTGCTGATCGAAATTTTGGCATCTTTTTCCTGTTTCATCAGGTTTGTTCCGTAGGAGCGGTCATTGCCAGCTCAGGCAGTTTTCTCAGGTACCGGTCCACGGAACTGCGGTTGATCCGGCAGCGGTGTTTGATCCGCAGCCACTCAACCAGGTCGGCGCAGGAAGCGCCGGCCCGTCTCATGGCCACCAGCTCAGCCCGGTACCTGTCCAGGCGACTCCGGCGATAGAGCCTGCGCCGCGCCTCTGCCCGGCGGGCACGGATGCGTTCGACCTCCACCTGCGCGTCAAATGTCTCTCTATCCCTGTTCATAACCCTTTCCTCCTCGCTTTGGCGCACGTGTTGCGCCAAAGCAGCCATGGTTCTGTTTCCGCGCTATGTCGGCCGGTGCTGACATAGCGCGGAAATTGCGGTGGGCGGCAGGCATGCCCGGTGTTTCGATGACTGCGCAGCCTGTGGTTCATCCCGGCGACAAGGCAAATATCCTCAATTTCCGCACCGCGCAGCGGTCCTCAAATCCGTGCCGGGCGGATCCCGTACGGATTTCCCCTGCTTTTCTGCGCGTCCATCCGCGATGGCTGCGCAGCAGATCACCCATCACCGCCGGACCGTGATTCATCCCAGGCGCGTCCTTTGGCCAACATCAGCAAAGTGTTCTGGCTGTAGTCGATCCCCTTTGGTCGATTCGCGTTAACCATGGCAACGTACTCCTCCTGTTGGGTGCCGGGCAGCGATGCCCATACGGCATCTCTGGCCGTGTCCTCGGCCTCTTCCAGCCCATCGGTTTCACACTGGTCTGCCTCCGCCTGGCTGTCCGGGGGAGGTGATCTGGTTCGTTCGGAGTGAGGCACATACCAATCCGGCACGACGAGAGCGGTGCACAGGGACTGGAGATAACCGCCCGGGTTGTGCACTTCCATCGACGTCCTTCTCCAGGTCTCGGCGGCGATGTCGGCGGCCTCCAGGAGACGTTCCATGCCGTGACGCTGCACAAGACCGTCCAGCTCCCCGTCGGAGATTTTTTCCAGCGGTGTATCGCACAACAACAACCGGATGTTGTCTGTTGTTGTTTTTATATATCTGTTCTCTTCTCTGTTCTGTTGTCTGTTCTCCTGCGTGACGTCACGTGACATATCGGCGTGACTGTCACGTGACATATCGTGACTGTCACGTGACATCGAATCAGGGAGAGGGGATGTTTTTACTTTGCCGGGCTCATTGGCCCGGTGGTTCTGCTGCCGGATCCGATCCTTCTCCCGCTTGGCCGCAAGCTTGTCCTCGCTCTGGTACTTTGGCCAGTTTTTGATATAGATCACCCCGTCTCGATACTCGATCATCTCAAGTTCGGCATAAGCGCTCAGGGCGGTTTTCACCTTGGCCAGAGAATAGCCCAGGACCAGACTCAGGGTTTCCGCGGTGTAAGGGTGGTTATCGGTGACCATGAGGTAGCCGCCCCTGTTGCATTTGCCGGTCTCGATGATCAGCAGCATCCAGATCAGGGCCAGGTCATTGCCCCCTGGTCTCTTGCGAAGGAGTTTGATTTTCCGGTGATCGAGGATATCGCACCGGATCTTGACCCATTCCATATGGACACTCCTCAACCACTGACCTGGCTTTCATGGATCAGGCTACGGATATCCTCCACCCGCCAGACCGTGATGCGGGGTCCTAACTTTATAGATTTTGGAAAACGGCCTGATTTTACCCCGGCTAGCCATGTACTCCTGGAGACCGGAATTATCGCCGGGATCGGCGGATCGCTTTTCCGATCGCCGATGATGCTCGGCAACCGGAGAAAGCCGGTTTCCGGCAGGGTGATCTTTGAAGTGATGTGTTCCATATCGGGTATCTCCTTGTTGTATTGAATTGGAGATTCCGTGCCGATACCGATGATCACGTCGATAGCGGCATATTCGATTGACAGGGTGTCGAATAATATGTTGAGTCGCAGGCCAGGAAATTCGCGATATAGAATCTAACGACTGAGGGAGGGCAACAGCTCTACCTCTACAGGTAGACTGCCCTATGTATTGGGTAAGTCTTCTCAGGACACACTTCGACACTGTGCCGCAGACCTCGAAATACAAGGCGCACTAAGGGCGCTTGCAGTCCAGGCTGCAACATGACGGCTTTGCCTGAGTGAGACTTTTTCGGATGCCCGTCCCGTGTCACAACAAAAACGGGTAAAACTATTGGCTCTGCCTCCATGTGGCAGGTGACAAGCACTTCGTTTTTCGCTTCCACCGCAAGGTCACGTCGCTGATGGTCGCTGCGTTAGCTCTGCCTTTTGTTCCTATAGGCAGGTGACCAGCCTCTGGCCCCTCGTTTCAGGTATCATGGCCCTAGAGGGAGGACCTGTGCCGAATGTACCCGCAACAGATCGTGTCATGAACGTTCGCTCAAGCGGGGTAACGCCGAGTACGAATCGTTTGCCTTAGCCTCCTGTCCGAGGGGCCGGCGATCTTTTCACCATCCGAGGGCAGGACAGTGCACCTGCGGATTGTATCCAAAGTCTCTCTAAGAAGCCTTTGACCCCGTCAATCAAACGGAATCTTTGATCCTTAATACCTCACTCTGTTCAACAACGCATCATATAATTTAAAGCGCTTTCACTTTTTTATAAAAAAACGAAATTACAGATAGATAAAAATACAAATAAATAGAGCACATGCTCTATTTATTGCTTTTTACAGTGATTACTTGTGATCAAATGAATGCCGAAGGGGCATCAAGACCGAATCAGACTGTTCTGCCGAGAAACAGAGAGAAATAGCAGTCGATACCGAGAACACTACTTTTGAAATTTCCAGCACAGAACTCCCGACGCTTCAATTGGAGGGCGCCAGACTTACCTCACAGACCTGAACGGCAGAATTTTGTTCTCCTCGCTCGCTACCAGGTGATCCAGGTAATCCGCCCAGGCCTGCATCATCTTCCGGCGCTCCGGCAGGTATTCGGCATAGTTGTACGAGGCCCGCACGCTGTTTCGTTCGGCGTGGGCGAGCTGGCGCTCGATGGCGTCCCGGTTCCAGCCCTGCTCGTTCAGCAGGGTGCTGGCCATGCTCCGAAAGCCGTGGCCGCTCATCTCATCTCTGGCGTATCCCATGCGCCGCAGGGCGGCGAGGACGGCGTTGTTGCTCATGGGCCGCTCGTCTGTCCGGGGACTCGGGAAGACATACCGGCCATGCCCGGTAAGGGGATAAATTTCGTGCAGGACGGCAAGGGCCTGCCGGGACAGGGGCACGATATGCAGGACGCCCGCTTTCATTTTTTCGGCAGGTATGCGCCATTCTGACGTCTCAAAATTTATCTCCCGCCATTCCGCATGCCGCAGCTCGCCCGGCCGGACAAAGACCAGCGGGGCAAGGCGCAGGGCGCAGCGGGTAACAATGCTGCCTCGGTAATCCCTTATGGCGCGGAGCAGGCCGGTAATTTCCTTGGGGTCGGTGATGGTGGCCATGTGCCTGCCGTTGGTCGGCGGGAGGGCGCCGCGCAGATCGCCGGACGGATCGCGTTCAGCCCGACCGGTGGCTACAGCATAGCGGAAGACCTGGCCGCAGGTCTGCTTGGTCCGGTGGGCGGTATCGAGGGTGCCCTTGCCCTCGATTCGCCGCAGCACCCCGAGCAGTTCCGGGGCGGTGATGGCTTTGACCGGCCGGCCGCCCAGCCAGGGAAAGACATACAGTTCAAAGCGACGGAGTATCTTGTCGGCATGGCTGGCTGCCCATGATGGCGTGAACTTTGCGTGCCACTCCCTGGCGATCAACTCGAAGGTGTCTTGTTCCTGGGCGTTCGAGGCCTTTTGCGCTTTTCTCGTGTCGCCGGGGCATATCCCCTTGGCTAGCAATGCCTTGGCCTGGTCTCGTTTTTGTCTGGCTTCCGCAAGCGATACCGCCGGATACGCGCCAAGGGCAATTCTATTTTCCTTGCCTTCAAAGCGGTACTTGAGATTCCAGAGCTTGCCGCCGGTAGGAGTGACCAGAAGAAAAAGGCCTCCGCCGTCGAAGAGCTTGAACGGCTTGTCGGCCGGCTTGGTCTTCCTGATTAAAGTGTCTGTGAGCGGTACAATCCGTTTAGGCATAACGATTCCTCACTTTTGGGGGTCGTCATTTTTTCGTGGGGGTCGTTTTCATCAAAACAACCCCCAAAACTTTCGGATTTCACTCTATCTCATTGTACAACATTGGACAATAGAAAAAGAAAAAGGCCCGAATTTCGGGCCTTTTTGGACAGTATCGGACGATACTGAATGTTGCCTTGGTGGAGCTGAGGGGGATCGAACCCCTGACCTACGCATTGCGAACGCGTCGCTCTCCCAGCTGAGCTACAGCCCCACTTGCCGATGGACAGACGATCAATTTGCCAAGGCAGAAAAACCTCCCCCGCCGCGCAAGGAGTCGGACGCCTGGACTGCGCTGACCGGAGTCCCGCCCTGATTCGAGTGCATCATTAACCACGAACCCGGATTTTCGTCAACTGTCTTCTAAGGGGCAGGGCAAGAATCAAGCCGGGAAGAGGGACGGGGTCGCAGGACGCCACAACTCTATTTGCCTGTCTTTTTCCCTCCGCTCTGGCCGGGTGATCCTTCTCCACCGTAAATAATTATGCCGGTCCCCTGGCTGTCATAGCCCCGCCCCTGGATATAGGGCTTTTTCTGCTTCTCCTCATCCCCTGGCTGTGGTTCCTGCGGTGGAGCGTAGAGTTTCTTTTCCTCCTCGGACATGGCTGCGAGCCGCTTTTCCCACTCCTGCCGGAAGGCCAGCTGTTCCGGCTCCGGGGCGTTCAGGATCGCCCCCCGCAGGTCGGCCAGTTCCTCGTTGCTCATCCGGGCGAAATCCATGGCCCAGGCCGTGCCAGAGTACAGGAAACCAAGGAGCAGGCAAACGAATAGTTTCTGCACAAGCTGCTTCATACTCCCTCCTTCAACGCTCATTCTTCATTCTCGTCCCTTCCCGGGATAGAGCCTACCGCGCCACGGTCCGGGGCCCTCCGGAAACAGAAGCTCAAGATATTCCCGCTGCACGCCAAGCCGAAGTCCTCCGCTCAGGTGCAGTTCACTGCCGGTTTTTCCGTTCCTGGCGGCATCGAGGACCTTGAGGATATGGGGGTAGGAGGCCCTGCCGCCGACCTGCCACAGCAGTTTCTCGATGATCCGCCGCTGCAGGGCCATGGGCTTGCCGACCAGGGCCGCCCGCTTCAGCTCGAGCCGGATCGGGGCTCCCTTTTCACCGGGGCCAGACTGCGAAACCACCTCCGGAATCGCCTGGTCGGTCAGCGCCGCCAGCAGCGATTCATCTTCGGCAAGGCAGTCAGCGGTCTTGCGCAGGGCCTGGCGCACCCCTCTGTCGAAATGCTCCTCCAGATAGGGCAGCAGCCGGTGCCGGACCCGGTTGCGGAGATAGCGCAAATCCGCGTTCGTCGAATCGTCACTGTAGCGGATCGATTTATCCCGCAGGTACTCGAGGATGCGTGTTTTTTCAATATGCAGAAACGGCCGGATGAGATCAGCCCGCCGCGTCCGCATGCCGGACAGGGCCATCCGGCCGCCTCCGCGCAGCAGACGGATGAGGATCTCTTCGACCTGATCATCAGCGGTATGCGCCACGGCGATGACCCCGGCGCCGCATGCGGCCGCCACCCTGCGCAGGGCTTCGTAGCGCAGCTCCCGGGCGGCGTGCTCAAGGGATAACTTGCTTGCCCGGGCATGCTCCCGCACCGGGACGGAGACAATCTCGCAACCCGTCCCGACCTGCTGTGCCAGGGCCCTGACAAGGTTGACCTCTGCCTCCGACTCCAGCGGGCGCAGCCCATGCACCACATGGACGGCAACCAGGGAAATCCCGAGTTCGCGCCGCAACCCGGCCAGCACGTGGAGCAGGGCCACGGAATCCGGTCCGCCGGACACCCCGACCACAAGCACCGAGTCACCCGGCCCTAGCAACCGGTCGCCCCTGATCCTGTTCAGGGTCAGCTGTTCAAGGGAGTGCAGAATTGACAAATTCACGGATTCCAATATAACATACTCTCGTGATTTTCGCCTACGGTCAGGAGAGGGAAAACCGTGACACACCAACGGCTGGAATACCATCGGCTAATCAGGACCCACCTGCGTTCGGCCTACCTGCTCCCCGAGGAAAAGATCGATACCCTTCTGCCCCGGTTCCTCGAATCGCTGCAAGCCCTGCTGCACAACCTGGAGCAGGCGCTGGAAACCGGGCCGCAGGAAAATCAGACCCGTTCCTGCCATGCCCTCAAGGGCGCGCTGCTCAACCTGGGACTGAGAGAGCTGGCCGCCATCGCTTCTACCCTGGAACAGAACTGCCGAAACCCCGATCCCCAGTTCAACTCCGCCCGGATCACAAGCGAATTGAAGGAAGAAATCCAAAAAATCATTTGATTCCTCCTCCCCCGGCTTTTTATTTTATCCACTGTGCCGGTGAGGGCCGCACACTCCTCCCCATTCCTGAAGGGCATCTCAAGCCAGTCTGGCAAGGAGGCGCTCGTGGATATTGTCAAACCCGCCGTTGGACAGGATGGCCACCACATCACCGGGCCTGGTGCTTCCAACAAGGAAATCCAGGATTTCGTCCGTGCCCGGGAAATAATGGGCATCCCTGCCCCTTGCCCGCAGGTCCCGGACCAGCCGGGCCGAGGAAAACTGCTGCTCCGGCGGGACACTGTCCAGGGGGTCATGCTCCCGGACCACGATCAATTCACCCTCGGGGAAGGCGCCGGCGTACTGCTCCTGAAATACGGCACGCCGGCTGGAATTGGTCCGGGGCTCGAACACCACCACCAGTCTCCTCTCCGGCCAGGCCGCCTTCAGTGCCCTGACCGTCTCCCGCACCGCCGTGGGATGGTGGGCGAAATCATCGACCACCGTGATGCCGTTCACCTCCCCGCGGACCTGCTGCCGCCGCTTGACCCCCTGGAAGGACGCCAATCCCCGGCCGATCGTTGCCTGGTCGAGGCCGAGGGTGTGCAGAAGAGCGATAACCGCCGTGGCGTTCAGGGCGTTGTGCAGACCCGGCAGGGGCAGGGCAAAGTCGCCGAACAAGCTGCCGCCGGCATGGACGGTAAAGGATGAGTTCAACCCCTGCGACCGGAAAGCACTGACCCGCCACCGGCAATCCCCGCCGGTGCCGTACCAGACCACCGGGCAGGAGACCTGGCCGACTATCTCCCGCACCACCGGGTCGTCGCCGCAGGCGATGATCGCCCCGTGCGGCGGAACCAGCGCGGCAAAGCGGCTGAAGGCCATCTTGATCACCTCCAGGTCGGCAAAGATATCCGCATGATCGAATTCGATGGAGGTGATAATGGCAAAATCAGGACGATAGTGCAGAAACTTCGAGCCCTTGTCAAAAAATGCCGTGTCATATTCGTCGCCCTCGACCACGAAAAACCTTCCCTCGCCCAGGGCAAAATTGCGCTGGAACTCCTGGACAATGCCGCCGATCATGAAGCCGGGAGCATTGCCGGTGTGGTACAGGGCGCTGGCCAGGAGCGACGAGGTGGTGGTCTTGCCGTGGGTGCCGGCGACGACCAGGGAGAGGTGGTCCCGCAGAAAGAAATGGCCCAGGGCCTGGGGCATGGACACATAGGGGATGAGCAGCTCGGCCAGGCGGACAGCCTCCGGGTTGACCGCCCGGATCACATTGCCCACCACCACCAGGTCAGGGCGGGGGCTGAGGTTTTCCGGCCGATACCCATCCTGCACCTGGATGCCTGAGGCGGCAAGGAAATCGGACATGGGGGGGTAGACGTTCCGGTCGGAGCCGGTGACATGGTAGCCGCGTTCTTTGAGCATGCCGGCCAGAGCGGCCATGCCGGTGCCGCAGATGCCCATGACATGGATGTGGCGCACCTGCCCCGGCACCCGGTTCAGGGCGGGATCAGGGGCTGTGGGGGGTATCACTCGGGCCGCACCGACCTGCGGACCGTCTCAAAGACCCGTGCATAGGTTTCGGCAAAATTGGCAGGGGTCAGCCGGCCGACTTCAATGAATTTGACCACGATCTCCTTGGTCACCTTAAAAATCGCTTCCTCGCTGACCTGCCCCAGACGGCTCGCGCTTTTCTCTCTATCTTCACTGCTCATCGTCGTTCTCCAGCAAAAAACCCCTGCTACGGGAAGAAGGCCAATTCTTAACCGGTGTAACAGGGGTTTCCTTGATCCACGGGAAAAACCGGCAAGCCCTCCCCGGGACAATGTTTTTCGCGCTCTGCGCCGGCCCCGCCGGCCCGCTATTTTTTGGCAAGCTCCGTAAAGTCGATCTGGCCGGCATAGGCCAGCAGGTCCTCTCTCGCTATCTTCTGGCCCTTGACCGTAATCATGAAACGGTTGTCGACCACGATATTCAGGTCACCGCTGCGGGTGCCTTCGTTGAACTTGACAATCGCCCGCTGGCCCTTGACCGCCTCCAGTTTGCCGCCGCTGGCCCCGACGAACATGGGGTTGTTGAGCATCATCACCAGGGACTGGAGGAGCGGCGAATCGGAAACAATATCAATGGAGAGCGATGAAGGCGGCTTGCTGTAGCTCCGGCTGACCGTAATGCCGCCACCGAACACCGCAGTGCCCAAGGCCTGGGCGCTGGCAGGCTCTGCCAGCCAACCGGCAAGCGGCTCGGGGAGCAGACTCTTCATCTGCTCGCTTTTCTTCTGCCGGATCAGTTGCGAGGCATAGTCGAGATTGCTCGCAGCGCCGGCAAAGTCGCCGTTCTTGTATTGGCTGACCGCCTCTTCCACGGTACGCAGCACCTCGTCCTGGGCAAAAGCTGGCTGGGCAAGAAGTGTCAATGCCAGAATGGCAGCGGTGATCAAAAATCTCATACTGGTTACCGGGCGGAAAAAACGTTCATGATCAGAGGCATCTCTTCATTAGATACCAAGAGGTGCCATCACTGTCAAGGGAGGAGAGATATCATCAGCAGCGATGTTCCGTGAAGCCATTCGCTCCCGCAAACCTGCAAGAAAAATTCCCGCCCTGGTGCACAACACCTTTGCTGTCGGAATCACTGCCCCTTCCTTTTGCCTGCCAACCTAATCCTTTTGGCGCCCTTGCAAGGCAGGTTTTTCTTCCTCCCGGACTTGTCCTGCTTCCTCCTGCGGCGCGCATCTGAGCAGCATTTCCTGGAGAGAATGCAGGTATTCCTGCGAGCGATCGAGGTAGAAGGAAAGCGCCCGTCCGAACTTCCTGCCGAGCACACCATCCACGAACAGTTGGCTTATTTCTTTTTCCTGCTTCAGGATCAACTGCGATGAAACCAGGATTCGCCGTTCCTCCGGGGACATCGACTTCATGATCGCAGCCAGGGTGCTGGTGGAGCGGGGCTGGTACATCCAGATGTAGAGCAGATCAAGGGCGTTGATGATGATGATTTTGCCCAGATCGGGATTCCTTTCATTCACGGCCTGCATGAACGTATTGGGGTCCTCCAGCATCTGCAGGACGTCGGCCTCCGGGAAAAGGGTTTCCAGCGTGGCAAAGCTGTCGAACACCTGGGCGATCTTTGCCGAATAGTCCATGGTCCGGAAGCGGATATTGTTGAAGCGGTCGACAAGCCCCTCAATGAACCCGGCGACGCAGTCCGAGGCGAGCTTGGAGATGACCGCCGCCCACTTCTGCAGCACCTCCTGCACGGCCGTCACCCCGGCGGAGCCGAGCATCAGGCCGATCAACCCATTCAGAAGGATGGCCAGGGGGATGGAGAGGATACTGCGGAAGAAATTTCCGTATACTGCGCCTCTGGGCATGCCCCGGAACATATTGTGCCCGGATATGTAGACCCCGTTGGCCACCGCCATGACCGAATAGAGGGCAACCGTATTGGTCGCGGTAGTAATGCCCAGCATCCGGTCCAGAAGCAGGGTCTTCACCAGGAAATCGAGCAGCGGGACAGAAAAGCCGGTGTAGAGCA
The DNA here is from genome assembly GCA_003508005.1 of Desulfobulbaceae bacterium. Classification (GTDB taxonomy): domain Bacteria; phylum Desulfobacterota; class Desulfobulbia; order Desulfobulbales; family Desulfobulbaceae; genus UBA10518. The sequence goes on along the minus strand of DNUE01000017.1, from coordinate 133,697 downwards.
GGGAATCGGCCAGCCTGTCCCAACTGACATACTCCTTCCATTTCAGCAGGGGGGAACGGACGAGCCCGCCGGCGCCGAGCACCGATTGAATGATATTCCTGAGCCCGGTGATCCCGAACCAGATAAACGCTCCGCCGTACGCGAGCAGCCACCAGTCCTTGGTCAGATAAAAAGTCAAAAATGCCGGAATGAAGCCGACAAGGATTTTCAGCTCGTTCTTCAGATAACTGTTGAGATAGCTGAACGGTATTTTCCGCCTCCTGGTCAAGTTGTCCCTGCTTTCCAGGGACAGGCCGTTGTCCACTTCCGTCTGCTTCCAACCGAGGGTCGCCATATTCCCGTTGGGCTCGAAAAGGATGGAGTAGGACTGGATCACCCATTCCCGGCGGCGCTCGTACTCCAGGTTGAGATGCGGCAACAGGCTTGCCTTTCTGCACCCCTCATGGACGGGCCGGCTGAGGAACCAGGGGATGCGCTTGTGGTCCGAAGACAGGAAATGCTGACCCCTGGGAATACAGGTTATCTGCAGAAACGCGGTCAGGCAGACCGGGATATTCGAGAATGATTTCCGGTTGCCCCTTTCGAGTTTTTTCCAGGCCCGGCGCGGCAATGTCTCCTTCATCACCAGCCCCATGCCGTAGCGATGCCGGGATGTCCCGGTGGAATCGCTGCCGATCCTTGACTTGAGGGGGGAGTTTTTATAAAAAGATTGCAATTCCGGTATATTATAAAGTATTTTGACGAGCTTCTCCTGGATATCCCTGTTCTCGGCGCTGATTTCGGCAGATTCGGTAAAATCGAGGATGATTTTCTGGATGACCCTTTTCAGCTTCACGATGTTGCCCTGATTGATTGCCAGCTGCAGGGTATTGATTTCCGCATTGTTGACGGCATTGCCGAGGGCGTAATCCTTCAGGTTGAAGATCTCCAGATGGGTGATTTTCCCCCGGCAATCATAGAGAAGCTCCAGCACATCGGCAGGGCTGAGCCTGCACAGATTGAGGGTCACCCGGGAGCCGGAATAGATATTCACCAGCCCGTCCAGAAGGGCCTCCGGTGACAGGAGGAGCAGATCGGGGACCTCCGGTCCCGACTGGGGAATGTAGGGATTGTACAGGATTGGATTTTTTGCCGGTTTCAGGAAACTTTCGATAATGGCATCCACATCCAGGGTATTCATCATCTCGACGGCATGGGTGATGCGCATGCGTTCTTCCTGGTCACACCGCGGCCATTTCTCGCGCAGTTCCTCCACCGCCCTGGCCATGGCCGGCAGCATCCTGCTGAAGATATACTTGGCAAGGTGCAGAAGGGAAGGCTGGCCGGTGCCGACAAAGGCGATGAATTCGTCCAGGAGAATTGGGGCGAGTTGGATGCCGTACACCTCGTTGATCAGCGGCAGGTGTTTGCTGTTGAACTCCTTCACCACTTCGATGACGTAGCGCTGCTGGTATTCGGATACCTTCCGCCCTTCGTCAAAAAATTCTTTCGCCGGACCATGCGCGATAAAGTCGAGAAAATCCTGTTTGTCGGCAAACCCTCGGATGGTCCAGACAAACTTGATGTAGCGGCCGCGGTATCGTGCGGAAAATTCAATGCCGATCCTGACCTTGATGCCCATGATTTCTGCGGACTCCAGCAACTCAGTCGCCACATCGACATCGATAAAGTTGTAGTAGACGACGGTGAGAAGCCGGATGCCCTTGATCCAGGCATCCATGATCAGATGGGTCGGTGACTTCCGCCCCTCGGTGTTGGCGTCATGGACATGATCGTCAAAGGCGACCTGGTTCCATGCCTCAGGCATCTCGACCAGGTGGTACTTGTCAAGCTGAGCGCGGATAAAACGGGGCTTGCCGTAAGTCGCAAAGCGGAAATCTCGAGCGAGCTGCAGCTGCCGCAGGTAATCGCCCTGGGAGCGGATGAGCTCCTTCATGATTTCCAGGAGAACCCGGGCGGTATTGATCCGCAACATGCCCTGCGAACTGAAGAGCACCTCGTCCCGCAGGGAACGGAGGGCGTTCAGCCGGTCGGCGGCCATCCCCGCTTCCAGAGAACCGAGGAGATGGATGACCGCGTAAGCGATCCGCAGCCCCATGCTGGCGGCCATCTCCTTGATGCCGTGCGGATGGAGATAGGGCGTGAGAAGGTTCTTGACCAGCTTGTGCGATTCATCCCTGTTGAGAACGTCATTGACGATATTCAAGAGGGCATAATCGTTCTGATCAAAATAGAACCTTGAAATTTTTCTCTTGTCTTGCATGTCCCTCAGCAACGGCACGAGTATTTCGGACTGATGTCCCATTCCTGTCAATATGCAACGTTCACCGGCACAGAGACGCAGACCGGCGGCGAACAGGAGCGGCCAAGGAGGCCAGAGGCTTGTCCTGAACACCTGCGCCGCACCCTTCAGGCGGGCAGCATCCGCCAGTAAACGCAATATTTGTCAGTATAGCAAAATCAACAGGCAATGCACAAGGAAGGCGAACCCAATTTTGATTTTCATGTTCTGAAATGGTTGCTTGTTCCTGTTGAACGCTGCGTCTGCCTTTGTTTACCAGCGGGGTGCGGAGGGAAGGTTCCGCCCCGGAGAACATGTTATCCCCAACCCGGCGGCAAGGTCACTTCTTTACAAAGGTCCGGGAAAAAAGTAAGCTGACAGGAAATTTTATCAATAAGGTCCGGCCAACGCCCCCCCGCGTTGCCCAACCTGGTCATGGCCCATTATGGAGAAAAATACATGGACCAGCTGCGGTTCACCTCAACACTGCTCGACTTTCTCGGCGCATCGCCGACCCCCTTTCATGCGGTTCGCAATCTCAGAAATCTGCTGGATGCGCACGGGTTTGCCGAAATCCGCGAACAGGACGACTGGGGACTGCTTCCGCCCGGCCGCTTCTTTCTCCGCCGCAACGATTCCAGCCTGATCGCCGTGGGCCTGGCCGATTCCCTCCTCGCCGAAACCGGGCTGCGAATGGCCGGCGCGCATACGGACAGCCCCTGCCTGAAAATCAAGCCCGCTCCGGCGCAGATCAACCACTCCCTGCTGCAACTGGGCGTGGAAACCTATGGCGGCGCCCTGCTGGCGCCCTGGTTCGACCGGGACCTCTCCATCGCCGGCCGGGTGCTCTGGCAGGACCAGGAGGGCGCGGTCCGCACCACGCTGCTGGACTTCAAACGACCCGTTGCCGTTATCCCCAGCCTGGCCATTCACCTCAACCGGGAAGCCAACGACCAGAAGCCGGTCAACAAGCAGACCGACCTGGTACCGATCATCATGCAGACCGGCCCTGACCAGGAGGCTGATTTTGCCGCCATCCTGGCGGCCGAGCTGCTCCGCGAACATCCCGAGGCGCGGCAGGCCAAGATCCTGGACCACGAGCTGGTGCTCTACGATTGCCAGCAACCAGCCCTTCTCGGGGTGAACAAGGAATTCATCAGCGGCGGCCGCCTGGACAACCTGCTCTCCTGCTTCGCCCTGATCCGCGGGCTGATCGAAGCGGACAGCCGGCAAAACTGCCTTGTGGTGCTCAACGACCACGAGGAGGTGGGCAGCATGTCAACCTGCGGCGCCCAGGGCCGGTTTCTCCAGTCCGTCCTGGAACGGCTCATCCCCGATGTTTCCACCCGGCAGCGTTGTTTGCACAAGTCGCTCTTCATCTCGGCGGACAATGCCCATGCCGTGCATCCCAACTTCCCGGACCGCCACGACAAGGGACACTTGCCCCGGATGAACGGCGGCCCGGCGATCAAGTACAATGCAGGGCAGCGTTACGCCACCTCCAGCCGCTCCGGCGCCTTTTTCCGCCTCCTTGCCGAACGGGCCGGCATCCCCGTCCAGGAATTTGTCATGCGCAGCGACCTGGCCTGCGGTTCTACCCTCGGCCCCATCACCGCGGCGGAACTGGGAGTCACCACCATCGATATCGGCGCTCCGACCCTGGCCATGCACTCCATCCGGGAGTTGGCCGGGGCCACGGACCCCTGGTACCTGGCCAGGTCGCTGCAGGCGTTTTTCAGCACGGCGGCTGACGACCCTGTCTGGCAGTGCCTGGCATGACCGGGTCAAACCACACAGGCCGGATCTCCGGGCACCAGGCTGCCAGCGGCCAGTTTGCCGACATTACCAGCCAGTGCTTTATCAACGCCCCCTTCGAGCAGCTGCGGCAGGGACTGCTGCCCCTTTTTCTCGCCCACCGCCTGCGTCCCGAGATCGGCCTGGAGGGCGACTGCCTGTGGACCGCCCGCCGCGATGAATTTCAGGCCGTTGCCGACCAGCTGCACGAGCACGGTCTGGCATGCACCCTGCACGCCCCCTTTTCCGATCTTGCTCCCGGCGCCGCCGACCGCCGGATCAGAGAGATCACCAGGGACAAGCTGCGCCGCGCCTTTGAGCTGGCCGGCGTGTTCCAGGCCCGCGCCATTGTCTGCCACCTGGGGTATGACGACCGCAAAGGCTCCTACAAGTTCGACGACTGGCTCCGCCATTCGCTGGAGACCTGGAACGAGCTCCTGGACCTGGCGGCAATGAGCAACACCCCGGTCATGCTGGAAAACACCTATGAACGCACGCCGGAGATCCATCGCGCCCTCCTGACGGAACTGGCCGGCCGGGACATAGGTTTCTGCCTGGACGTCGGCCACCTGACCGCCTATGCCCATTCCACCTGGCAGGTCTTTTTGGACACGCTCCTGCCATGGCTCCGGCATCTGCACCTCCACGACAACAATGGAGAACGCGACGAGCATATTGCCATCGGCCAGGGGTGTTTCCCCTTTCAGGAGCTGTTTGCCTTTCTCAGGCAGCAGCAGCTTTCCCTTCTCTTCACCCTGGAACCCCACAGCGAAAAGGACCTATGGCAGTCCCTGCAGGCGATCGCCGAGATGAGACTTTTTTCGCCTCAATTCCCCCTTGCTTCAGCAGGGCGCCCTGAAAAGAGCTAAGGATTCCCGTGCGTTTCCGGGCCAAAAAAATGTGATGCAAGAAGCGGCGGAAGTGATAGTATGAACACAAACCAACGCCCCTCCAACAACGATTCAACGCTCTCTTTTCATATATGATTTTCACTCGTTCGCAAAAAGCTTTTCATCCCCTGGCCTTGGCGGTCTTTCTTCTTGGCGCTCTTGTTGGCTCCGGCTGCGGCCCAACCACCGTCAAACAGATCGAGGAGCAAAAAAACGCCAAGCTGCTGGTTGCTGCCGAAGTACTCAAGCTGGTTGAGGGGAACACCCTCTTCGTCCATTCCTTCCAAGAGGACAGCTATTACTACTTCGCGCCGTCGGGTGCGCTCTTTGGCCTGGATATCTTTAACAACAAGGATAAGGGCAAGTGGGACGTAAGCGATTCCGGCGAACTCTGCATGAAGATGCAGTGGTGGTGGTACGGCGACCTGCGCTGCTTCCCGGTTTATGGTGACGGCCATAAGTACTACATGGGAAGCGAGTCCGGGGTGCTGGCCTTTTCCGCCGATCTCCTCCAGGGCGATCCTAAAAAGCAGTACCATGAAACCAAGAAGGCCGGGAAGAAAAGCTACCGCAGCGCTGTCCGGAACCAGCAGCCTGCCGCGGCACCGGTTGCGGAAACGGCTGAAGAGCCGGCAGCGGATATGTCTCCGGAAAAAAAGGCTGCCGAGGGAGGACTCCGGCAATACGTGCCTCCCGCCTCGCCGGGCGAACTGATGGCCACGGTCAAATGGATGGCCAAGGATTGCCCCGGCTGCAACCTCGCCGGCAGCAACCTGAAAAAGGCGGACCTGGTGGGGGCAAAGCTGCAGGGGGCAGACCTGAGCGGCGCCGACCTCGGCATGGCCAACCTCCGGCGGGCAGACCTGCAGGGGGCAAACCTTGCGGGCGCTGACCTGTCCTTTGCCAATCTCCCCGGCGCCGACCTGCGCGGCAGCAATCTGCAGAATGCCAATTTCAAGGGAGCCAACCTGATCAAGGCCGACCTGACCGGGGCGAAACTGGAAGGGGCCGATTTTTCCGAGGCCCTTCTGGAAGGAACCCAGGGGCTGTCCCGCTGATTACGGGAGCAGGGCGCACCGCGGCCCTCCCCTGCAACTTCAACCTGATTACTCTCTTCGTAGGGCACTATGAGCGCAGCAACAATCCCTGAAGTGCCGTCGGCACCCTTTATCCATCTTCATGTCCATTCCCAGTACTCCATGCTGGACGGCGCAATCAGGATAGATGACCTGATCAGGCGCTGCCAGGAGTTCAACATGCCCGCCGTGTCCCTCACCGATCACGGCGCCATGTTCGGGGCCCTTGAATTCTATACCAAGGCCAGAAAGGCCAAGATAAAGCCGATCATCGGCTGCGAGTTTTACGTCGCCGAACAGAGCAGGTTCGACAAGGACCAGAATGCCGGCCACAACTTCCATCTGGTGCTGCTGGCCATGGATGCGGCGGGCTACCGCAACCTGTTGAAGCTGGCCTCCAGCGCGCAGACCGAGGGGTTTTACTACAAGCCGCGCATCGACAACGAACTCCTGCAGGCGCATCATGAGGGGCTGATCGCCTTAAGCGCCTGCCTGCACGGCGAGATCGCCTGGCGGCTCACCCACAACGACCGGGAGGGTGCGCGCAAGCGGGCCCTGGAACTGCAGTCCCTGTTCGGCGACCGGTTCTATTTCGAGCTGCAGGAGAACGGCATTGAGGAACAGCACCGCGCCAACCTGGGGCTGCGCGAGCTTGGGCGGGAACTGGGAATAAAGGTGGTGGCCACCAATGACTGCCACTACCTGCACAAGCACGAAGCCCATGCCCATGAGGTCCTGCTCTGCCTCCAGACCGGCAGGACCCTGTCCGACCCCAAACGGTTCCGTTTTTCCACGGACCAGCTCTATTTCAAATCCCCTGAGGAGATGGCCGCCCAGTTCAGCGACTGTCCCGAGGCCCTGGCCAACACCCTGGAGGTGGCGCAGCGCTGCAACCTGGAGCTCGACTTCGGCAAGCACTATTTCCCCATCTTCCCGGTGCCGGACGGCGAAACTCTTGAATCGATTTTTGCCAAGACCTGCGAGGATGGGCTGGCCCGGCGCTTCGCCAACATGCAGAAAATGGGGACGCTGACCGCGGAGACCGCAAAAACCTACCGCAGCCAGCTGGCCATGGAGATCGACGTCATCCAGAAGATGGGTTTTGCCGGCTACTTCCTGATCGTCGCTGATTTCATCAACTGGGCCAAGGAGCATGATATCCCTGTAGGCCCGGGCCGAGGCTCAGGGGCGGGCAGCCTGGCGGCCTACTGCATGCAGATTACCGACATCGACCCCATTCCCTACGGCCTGCTGTTTGAGCGTTTTCTCAATGTCGAGCGCATTTCCCTGCCCGACTTTGACGTCGATTTCTGCAAGGACCGGCGCGACGAGGTGCTCAACTACGTCCGCCAGAGGTACGGCGGAGAAGAGCATGTCGCCCAGATCGTCGCCTACGGGACCATGAAAGCCAGGGCGGTCATCCGCGATGTCGGCCGGGTGCTGGAAATCCCCCTGCCCAAGGTGGACCGCATCGCCAAGCTGATCCCCGACGAGCTGAAAATCACCCTGGACCAGGCCATCGACAAGGAGCCCCGCTTACGCGAGGCCATTCAGGAAGAGGATATCAAGCAGCTGCTGGAGATCGGCAGGACCCTGGAGGGCCTCACCCGCCACAAGACCACCCATGCCGCCGGGGTTGTGATCTCGCCGGGACCGATAACGGACTATCTGCCCGTCTGCATCGGCCAGAACAAGGAAATCCTCACCCAGTACGACATGAAATACACCGAGATGACCGGGCTGATCAAGTTCGACTTTCTCGGCCTCAAAACGCTGACCGTCATCGACCGCGCCCTGAAGCTCATCCGCAAGGACCTGGGCATCGAGGTGGACCTGAGCACCATCCCCCTGGACGACGCGATGACGTACGCCCTGCTCTGCCGGGCCGACAGCCTGGGGGTGTTCCAGGTGGAGAGCGAGGGCATGCGTGACCTCCTGAAAAAGATGAAACCGGAGCAGTTCACCGATCTCATCGCCCTGGTCGCCCTCTACCGGCCCGGACCGATGGAAAGCGGCATGGTCAACACCTTTGTCGAGACCAAGCACGGCCGCCAGCTGCCCGAATACCCCCTGCCCCAACTCAAGGAGGTCCTGGAAGAAACCTACGGAGTGATCGTCTACCAGGAGCAGGTGATGAAGATCGCCAGCATCCTGGCCGGCTACAGCCTGGGCGATGCGGACATCCTCCGCCGGGCCATGGGCAAGAAGATTCCGGCGGACATGGAGAAAGAACGGGCAAAATTCATGGCCGGCGCCCTGAAGAACAACATCCCCGAGAAAAAGGCAACCCATATCTTTGACCTGATGGCCAAATTCGCCGGCTACGGCTTCAACAAGTCCCACAGCGCGGCCTATGCCCTCATCGCCTTTCAGACCGCCTATCTCAAGGCCCACTATCCGGCGCAGTACATGGCGGCCCTGCTCTCCTGCGACATGGACAACACCGACAAGGTGGTCAGGTACATCAACGAGTGCCGCCAGCACAAGATCGCAGTGCTGCCCCCGGACATCAATGAGTCCTTCCAGGACTTCACCGTCATCAACGACCGGATCCGCTTCGGCCTGGCCGCCGTGAAGAACGTCGGCAGCGCAGCGCTGGTCTCGATCATCGAGGAGCGGGATGCGCACGGCCCCTATACCTCCCTTAATGATTTCTGCAGCCGGATCGATTCAAGCCGGGTCAACCGCAAGGTCATCGAGAGCCTGATCAAGGCCGGGGCCTATGACTCGCTGCACGGCAATCGGGCCCAGCTTCTCGCAGGACTCGATCAGGCCATGGAGCAGGCCAAGGCGGTCCAGCGCGACAGGCAAAGCGGCCAGATGAACCTGTTCGGCCTCGGCGGAGCCAAAGCCGGCGCCGCGGTCTCCGGGGCCGCACTGCCGGATGTCCCTGAATGGCCGGAGCTGAAAAAACTCGCCTTTGAAAAGGAGGCCATCGGTTTCTTCCTGACCGGCCATCCTCTGGAAGGGGTGGTCAGCGACCTGAAGCGGGTGACCGACACGGAGATCGAAAATCTGCCCAAGTGGCTTGATGGTCAGCCGGTGCGGATCGGCGGCCTGATCCAGAGCTTCCGGGAACACAAATCGAAAAAAGGGGAACGAATGGCCTTTGCCCTACTCGAGGACATGACGGCCAGCGTTGAGATCGTCGTCTTCCCCAACGTCTTTGCCGAATGCGGGCACCTGCTCGGCAGGGAGGAACCGGTGGTGGTCCTGGGCCAGGTGCAGCAGGGGGAGCGCGGGCCCAAGGTTATTGCCGAGTCCATCGAACTCCTGCCCGTAGCCCTGGTCAAATTCACCCAGGACGTGATCATCCGGATCAGGGCGCAGCAGACGTCACGGCAGCACCTGGAGCAGCTCAAGGAGATGTTCTATCAGCACCACGGAACCTGCCCGGTGCGCCTGACCCTCCACTTTGACGGTCGCGGCGAGGTGGACGTGGAGATCCTTAAGGACCTGAAGATCAAGCCTTCGAGCGAATTCTTCCGCCAGGTGGAGGAGACCCTGGGCTACTCCTCGCTGATCATCCGCAGGAAGGACCCTGAGATTCTCTCATCCCGCCAGAAGGCCTTCGGCGGCTACAACAAGAATACCGTCCACTAAGCAGGGGCAGGACCTCCCCGCGATACAGAAGCCCCAAGAAGCGCCTTCCACTGCAGGAGGTTTTGCCCGGGGAAGAGAAAGGGAATTAAAAACAGAGCCCGCAGTCAGGGCAGGTCTTGCCCTCGGTGGAGAAAGAGCAGCCGCAGGCCGGACAGATCGCAACCCCGGCCTCGGGATCATACACCGCATCCACATAGCTGGTGTCATGATCGGTCAGCCCGGTTGTCTGTACATGCTCCCTGGCCAGCACCGCCATGACCTCGGGAAGATCGGAGGTCCTGACCTGCAGGCGCACATCTATGCCGGAGCATCCCCTGCCGCAGCCCGAGTTGTCCCCGGCGATGAGGGAAGGAATTCCCTCGCGGCCGAGCAGAGCCTGGACGCTCTTGACATTGATGATCCTGCCCTTGATGATATCGACCAGCTCGTCCTCCGGGGTGATGGCCATGGCACGGCCTGCCAACCGGCTGTTTTTCCGGTCCAACAGTTCCTGCATCTGCACGCCGCTGAGCAGTTCGACCCCGCAGGTCGCGCAGACGGCCACCCCGGGCCGGTATTCATCCCGGCACTGCGGGCAGTACCGCATATCCGGCTCAATCCTGAATTTCATCGCTGGCATCACAAAATAAACCGGCTCAAATCTTCGTTGGCCGAGATATCGGCCAGCTGCTTCTTCACATAGTCGGCGGTGATCACAAACAGCTTTTCCTCCATCTCCGGGGCAGCAAAGGAAACCTCGTCCAGGAGCCGCTCCATGACCGTGTGCAGCCGTCTCGCCCCGATGTTCTCGGTCATCCGGTTGACGGCCACCGCGATCCTGGCCATCTCCCGGATGGCCTCATCCTCGAAGACCAGCTCAACCCCCTCGGTGGCCAGCAAGGCCACGTACTGCTTGACCAGGGCATTCTGCGGCTCGGTCAGGATCCGGAAAAACTCCTCCTCGCCCAGGGCGTGCAGTTCCACCCGGATCGGAAAGCGGCCTTGCAACTCCGGCACCAGGTCCGAGGGCTTGCTCATGTGAAAAGCGCCGCTGGCAATGAACAGGATATGGTCCGTGCGGACATGCCCGTACTTGGTGCTCACCGTGGTCCCTTCGACAATGGGGAGCAGGTCCCGCTGCACCCCCTCCCTTGACACGTCCGGGCCGCCTGTTGTGCCGCCCCGGGAGGTGATCTTGTCGATCTCGTCCAGGAAGATGATCCCGGTCTGCTCGGTGCGGCGGATCGCCTTTTCGGTGACCTTCTCCATATCGACGAGCAGCTCTGCCTCCTCCTTCTTCAGCTGTTCAAAGGCCTCGGCTACCCGAACTTTTCGTTTTTTCTTCTTGCGCGGGAAAAACTTGCTGAACGCATCCTGCAGCGATGACTGCATATCCTCCATACCCGAGGCGGAAAACACTTCCACCATCGGCATGCCCCCCTGTTCCGGCATGGCCAGCTCCACCGTCCGCTCGTTCAGCTTCCCTTCCCGGAGCATCTGCCGAAACCGCTCCCTGGTGGAAAGCGGCGATCGATCGTGGGCGGAGGCAGAAGGGCCGCGCAGGTCCTCGCCGTAGGGGAGGTTGATGACCTTGGCATCCTGGACCGTGGTAGTCCCGGGGGGGTGCTGGTTAGCAGTCGGCAGCAGAAGGTCGAGAATTTTTTCCTCGGCTTGGCCTTCGGCCTTTTCCCGGACCAGTTCCTGCTCCTCCTTGCGCACCATGTTGATGGCCAGCACGGTCAGGTCCCGGATCATCGATTCCACGTCCCTCCCCACATAGCCGACCTCGGTGAACTTGGATGCTTCGACCTTGAGAAAAGGCGAATTGGCCAGATGGGCCAGCCGGCGGGCGATCTCGGTCTTGCCTACCCCGGTGGGCCCGATCATGATGATATTCTTGGNNCGGTTGCGCAGGGCAATGGCCACCGAGCGCTTGGCATCCTTCTGGCCAATGATGTAGAGGTCAAGCTCCCGCACCGTTTCGCGCGGGATCTGGGAATTAAGTGGATTCATATCTTCTCTAAGACGATGTTGTGGTTGGTGTACACGCAGATGGAGGCAGCTATCTCCATAGCGGCACGGGCAATGCCCTCGGCATCGAGACTGGAATGCTGGATCAGGGCGCTGGCCGCGGCTTGCGCATAGGGACCTCCGGAGCCGATGGCCAGGATGCCGTCATCGGACTCGATGACATCGCCGGTGCCGGACAGGAGCAGGGAATGCTTTTCATCCACTGCTACCAGGAGCGCATCCAGCCGCCGCAGGATCCGGTCGGTGCGCCAGTCCTTGGCCAGTTCCACGGCGGAGCGCAGCAGGTTGCCGTTGTACTGCTCCAGCTTCTGCTCCAGCTTGTCGTACAGGGTAAAGGCATCGGCCGTGGCCCCGGCAAAGCCGGTGATCACCTTGCCGTGATAGAGCCGCCGCACCTTGGCGGCCTTGTGTTTGACCACCGTATTTCCCATGGTAACCTGGCCGTCGCCGGCAACCACCACCGAATCCTGGTGGCGGACGGCCAGGATCGTCGTTGACCTTGTTTTCATATTTTTCTCGCTCTTCTCCAGGAATACCTCATTATCGGCAAATCCGGTCATGAACACTCCTTTCTTTTGGCCAGCGGATGCGCCTGGTCATAGACCCGGCTCAGGTGATCCAGGTTCAGATGCGTGTACTTCTGGGTCGTCGACAAGCTGACATGGCCAAGAAGCTCCTGCACCGTACGCAGGTCCGCGCCCATTTCCAAAAGATGGGTGGCAAAAGAATGACGCAGGGCATGGGGAGTCACGGTTTCGGTGATACCCGCGCGCGCGCCATACATCTGGATCAGCCGTTCCACGCTGCGGGCGGTAATCCGGCCCCCCCTGCTGTTCAGAAAGAGGGCCTGACTGTCTGCCGGCTGCCCCCGGGCTATCCTCGACCCGAGAAGCTGCTGCCGCTCCGGGAAATAACGCCGGAGAGCCTCGGCCGCTGCCGTGCCGAAGGGAACCAGCCTCTCCTTGTTGCCTTTGCCGGTTACCCTAACCATTCCCGAGGCAAAATCAAGATGATTCATGTCCCGACTGACCAGTTCGGAAACCCGCATGCCGGAGGAATAGATCAGCTCCAGCATTGCCGAGTCGCGCCGGGCAAAAGGATCCCGCTGGCCTGGCTCCTCCAGCAAGGCGAACACCTCGTCCACGGTGAGGAAGACCGGGATATTCCTGGCGGTCTTGGGATTGGCGATGCCGACCAGGGGGTCTGTCTGCAGAATCCCCTGCCGGCAGAGATAACGAAAAAAGGTCCGCAGGGCGGACAACTTGCGCCCCACGGTCGTGCTGCTGTTCACTGAATAAAGGGAGGCCACGAAGCTCCTGACGTTGTCGGGCGTCACCGCATCCCCGGCCCCCCGGCCTGCGAGATAACCGAAAAATTCCGCGACATCGTGCCGGTACCCCTGCACGGTATGAGGTGAATACCCCTTCTCAACCTCCAGCCAGCTGGAAAAGGCGGCTATCTGCCTGTCGGCCACCTGTACTCCCCTTGCCGCTGCCTTCACTGCCGTAGACCTCCGCGCGTTGCCCTGATGCGCTTAATCAGGATCTTGCCGCCGCTGCTCGTCAATGAGTACATACTATCCCTTGATCACCGCCAGCGGCCGCAGGGCCACCACCACCTCCACCAGATCGATCTGGTTTTCCACGACCCGGTCAACATCCTTGTAGGCCCCGGCGGCCTCGTCCAGGTCCTTCCTGCCGCGGATGGAATGGAGGATCCCCTGCCGGTCCAGCCTGCCTGCTTCTTCCGCAAGGTCGAGCCGGCGCTGGGCCTCCTTGCGCCCCATTTTCCTGCCGGCACCGTGCGAGCAGGAAGCGAAGCTCTCCGGGTTGCCCCGGCCCCGGACAATATAACTGGGCGTACCCTGGGAACCGGGAATGATCCCCAGTTCTCCCTCCCGGGCACTGGTCGCCCCCTTGCGGTGGACGATCACGCCACGGTGGAAGTGGGTCTCCATAGCCGCGTAATTGTGGGCGATATTGATGAACGAGGAAAAGGTGACCGGCGCGGCCGCGGTGATAAACACCTCCTGGATGCGCTCCATCATCAGCCTGCGGTTGGCCAATGCAAAATCGACGCAGTACCGCATTTCCAACTGGTACCTTCTGCCGGCCTCCGATGAGAGAGGCAGAAAGGCCAGCTGCCAGTTTTTGGGAATGGTCGAGCCCGACCGGGCATTGAGATCAATGGCCAGCCGGTTGTAGAAATTCGCCACCTGATACCCGAGATTGCGGCTCCCCGAGTGGACCATGATCCAGATGAAGCCGTCGCTCCCTTTCTGGATCTCGATGAAATGATTGCCGCCGCCCAAGGTCCCCAGCTGGGTCAGGGCATTGCGGTATTCGCCGGCCACCACCGGCAGATCGGTCAGAGCATGCCCATCGGGTACCGCGGGCATCAGGGCCCGGTCCTGGGCATGCTGGTGGTGCTTGAAACCCAGGGGTACTTTGCTCCGGATGCCGGCCATGATCTCCTTGAGCTTGTCCGATCCGAGTTCGGCAAGCGAGGTCCTGAGCGCGCACATGCCGCAGCCGATATCCACCCCCACCGCGTTGGGGATGATCACCCCCTCGGTGGCCATGACCCCGCCGATGGGCATGCCGTAGCCAAAATGGGCATCCGGCATGATGGCCACATGCTTGAAAACAAAGGGCAGGTTGGCCAGGTTCCTGGCCTGGCCCATGGCCCCTTCTTCGATGTCATCGAGCCAGAGCTTGATGGGCACCTTTTCGCTGGTGATGGTCTGCTTCAAGGCCGGCCTCCCTTTTCGGCATGAATTGGCTGCTGCCTGCAGGTCATTGTACCAGATCCAGGCCTTCAGACACAAATTGAGGCAAAAATCGACCTCGATCTTCCCCTTGCATCACCCGAAGGCCATCACGACAACACTCATTCAGCCAGCAAAATAATTTGAGCCCGCTTGCGCCGTTGCCAACTGGCCTATGCTGCAACAGGGGGATTGTCCCACCGCACCCGCTCGGGGGCGTTGTAGATGTTAAGCCGGCCGGGGCGGGCATAGCAGATCAAGGTCAGTCCGGCCTGGCGGGCAATGGCCAAAGCCAGCGAGGAGGCGGAGGTGCGGGACATGACGATAGGGATGCCGATGCGGGCGCATTTGAGGACCATGTCCGAGGTGAGGCGACCGGTGGTGTAGACTGCACCGTTGGCCGGGGCCCTGCCCAAAAGGATGGCGCCGATGACCTTGTCCACGGCGTTGTGGCGGCCGATATCCTCGAAAAAGACCTGCATCCTTCCTTCCGCCCAGAGGCCGCAGCCGTGCACGCAGTGGGTCTTCTGCCCCAGGTCCGAAGCCAGGAGGGCCTGGCGGATGAACTCGCCTGCCTCGGCGAACCTCAGGGAATATTCCTGCAGAGGATCGATTTTACCTTCAAGCATCTCGCGCGAGATTTTGCCGGTGCCGCCGCAGCCGGAGGTGATGATGACCTCCCGGGGGGCAAAATCCTCCTCCACATCGGCATGGACCTCAATACGCCCCTCCGGGCAGACCAGCACCTCGCGGACCTGGCCGGGGTGATCGATATAACCCTGCCCGAAGAGAAACCCGGCGCCGAACTCCTCCAGCCCGGTGGCAAGCACCATGGACGCGCCGATCTCCCGATCGTTGAGGGCAACCCGGTAGGGCTGCTCGACGGCAACCCATTCACGGGACTCTTCATATCCTTTCTCGGTCAAAATGTGCGTCTGCTGCTGCAGTACAACAGGATTGTTCATATCCGCCAATCTCAATTCTTTCGGTTCATCTTACGCTCGTTCGCCGGATCAGGGCGATCATTCAGTGTTTCAGACAGAATATATGCTGCGCCCGATCCTTGAAAGCAAAATTATGCGGAAATGCTATTTCCGGTCCTTGCCCCTTCTGGAAAATGACGCGCAGCGCCGACCAATCAGTAATTTAGGCCGGCCCAGCGTTCCTGTTCGCACGGATTGGCAAAATACAAAATGACCGTGTTGGAAGGTCAACGATTTCACTTTTTGCCAGTTGAGCAAGAGTATGGTATAGAAACAAAATTTGCACACTGCACAATAACCGCAGCAGGCCGGAGGTTCGCCCCGGCCGCTCTTTGGGGGGGGCATCATGATTCCTATCGTAAGCTTTATCGGATGGCAGAATTCGGGCAAGACTACCATCGTCCGCGAGGTCATTGCGCGCCTCCGGGCCAAAGGATTGCGGGTGGCGGCCATCAAGTCCACCCATCACCGGGACATCCCCTTTGATCAGCCGGGAACGGACACCGCTGCCTACCGGGAGGCCGGGGGCCAAACCGTGGCCCTCCTCGCCCCTGACCAGATGGTCATCATCCGCGACAATCCAGAGCTGAAGCTTGTGGACCTCGCCTTCCGCTATTTCTCTGACTGCGACATCGTCATCGGCGAGGGATTCAAGAATGAGCACCACATTGCCAAGATAGAAGTTGCGCAAAACCCGGACAAACTGCTCCGAAGCGAGGTCAGCGGGGTCATCGGGGTTATCACAGACCAGCCGGTTTCCGGCGAGAATATTTTTAGCCCGGACCAGGCCGACGAGGTCGCCGAATTTATCGTGGGCAAATTTCTTGCCGGCGACCGGGAAACGCAGACTGTCATGTACGTCAACAACAGGAAGGTTCCGCTGAAGGGCTTTATTCAGGAGGCCCTGGCCGGAATGGTCGGTGGCTTTATCCAGACGCTCAAGCAGACCGATGCGATGCAGGATATAGATATCAGAATCCGCCTGAAAAAAAATGAATAGCAGCATGCTTCCCTGGACGGCTTGCTGCCCTGCAAACCCATCCGGAGCGATCTGATGTTCCATTCTATTGAATTTACTGACAATATTAGATAAATTACCCTGACAGATCCATGCGCTCCTGGTACTTCTCAGTGGTACCAAGGACACTGCTCCGCACCTATACCTGTGCATCTTCGCCGCACATTCGATATTTTCCTTTTACAATATTTTTAATTCAGTGATATAACTAATTGAATTCGTTGAAAAGAACATGGCCTTGTTTTCGGCATCAGGCGGGCAGGCCCCTAACACAAAACTATCTGATTTTATTATGTAAATAACTCGCCCGCGAATCAATTCATTCATCGAAGCTGCCATGAAAACAGGTGCCTCCACGTCCCAGTCCCAGCCCGCCAATGGAGTTCCCGTTGAAGATATTGAACAAAAACCCAAAAAGATATTCCGCCCCAACCTGATCAACCTCCTCAACCGCATCAACTTCCGGGACGGGTTTATTACCGTCCATTTCCGGCACAACAAATACAACCATGTGATAACCATTCAGGCAAGGCCGCAGATTTGCAACGATGACTATTTGCGCTGTCTCTGGTCCGATCATTTCCTGGGTTTGCCCCAGCTGAAACAGTTCAATTTCATCTACTTCACCTTCAATGACGGACTCCATCAGATCCAGGTTGTGGCGAAGCTGATCGAACTCGATGATCATGGCGTGTACCTGGAACTGCCGGAGACCTCCCTGGAAATGAAATTCAGGGAGGTCAAGAGGTACGACTGCACCGGCATTGCTGCGCAGGTCTTCCAGGACGGCAAAATGACCGAGGCAAATCTGACAAGCTTCAGTGCCCAGTCCTTTGGCCTCAGCTTTCTCCCTGATTCCGAAGTCCATGATATTATTTTTGCAGAGAGCAATCCGGTCAACGTTGTTCTTCGCAATGGGACTGATTTCATCTATTCCGGAACCTGCGAGGTTGTCCGCCAGCATGCCTCATCCAACAAAAATATGCTTATCCTGAAACCCGCCAGGAGCAACATCCAGGTGTTCAGACCCAAGGAAGTCAGGAGCGAACGGCTGGTCCTCAACCCCCTGCCCAATATCCTCTTCCGGCATCCATTGACCAGGCAGCGATGCAACCTTTCGCTCCTCGACATTTCCGGAACCGGCTTTGCGGTGGCGGAAGACGAGGATCATTCGGTCCTCATGCCCGGGATGATCATTCCCGCGCTGGAAATAGAATTCATTCACGGCTTCAGTGTCCGGTGCAAGGCGCAGGTCGTCTACCGGCAGTCTACGGAAGAGCATATCAAATGCGGGGTGGCCATTCTGGATATGAACATGGCCGATCATGTCCGCCTTTCCTACTTCCTGCACCAGGCAAAAAACAGGCATTCCTTCATCAGCACGACCAACGTGGATCTGGATGCCCTCTGGGACTTCTTTTTCGAGACCGGATTTATTTATCCGGACAAATATATCCATATCCGGGAACAGAAGGAACGGTTCCAGAACCTCTACCGAAAGCTGTACAACGAGACCCCGGAAATCGCCCGGCATGTCATTTACCAGGACAAGGGACAGATCTACGGCCACGTCTCCATGTTCCGCTACTACCGCAACACCTGGCTCATGCACCATCATGCAGCCCTGAAGTCGACCAAGCACAAGGCCGGCCTGGTGGTGATGGAGCACATCCTGCAATATATCAACGAATGCCATACCCTGCCCTCGGCAAAGATGAAGTATATCGCCTGCTATTTCAGACCCAACAACAAGTTCGCCGAACGGGTCTTCGGAGGTGCGGTCAGGGCACTGGAGGACAAGCAGAAATGCTCCCAGGATGACTTCGCCTATTTTCATTTCGAGCCCGAAACGGAGACGGTGCCCTTTTCGCCGGGATGGACACTGGAAAGGACCTGTCCCGAGGACCTGGATATAGTGCGGCACTGGTACAGGGCTAATTCAGGCGGCCTCATGCTCGAATGCCTTGATCTCGGCAGGAACGCCGAACAGCAGGACCAACTCACCAATAGCGAATACCGAACGGCCGGCTTCCAGCGGTCCAGGGAACTGTTTTCCCTGAAGAACGACGAAGAACTGATTGCCCTCTGCATCGTCAACCGCTCTGACCTGGGCATGAACATGTCCGACCTGACCAACTGCATCCAGATCATCGTCCTTGAGCCTGAACAGCTGGACAAGAATATTGTATTAACGGTCCTCGCCAGCCTTGCCGGCCACTATGAACACAAGGATATTCCGGTCCTCCTGTCTCCCCGGACCTTTGCCGACGCACAGAAAATACCTTATGCCAAGATCTATGCACTGGCGGTCCTCAACCTTGAGTATATCAGCCCCTTCCTGATGTTCATGAGGTCATTGACCACTCCCCGGGACAAAAAAATTCAGCATGTATCCTGACCCTTGCAATGCATAACCATCCATGAGCGAACAATACGACGACAACAGGCCTCTGTACGGCAGCAGGGGCATTGACATTTATCTCAAGCTTGTTCGCCAGAAATACCCGCAGGTCGATCTTGCCATGCTGCTGGAGTATGCCGAGATGAAGCCCTACCAGGTAACGGACGAGGGGCACCTTTTTTCCCAGCGGCAGATCAACCGCTTTTATGAAAAACTTGTTGAACTGACCGGCAACATCAACCTTGCCCGGGAGGCGGGCAGGTTCGCCTCGTCTCCTGGAGCCATGGGCACTTTGCGGCGTTCCGTGCTGGGCCTCATCGGTCCGGCCAAGTACTACGAGTTGCTCGGCACCTACGCCAACAAGATATCGAAATCCTCCCATTACGAGGCAAAACGGCTCGGAGACAACAAGGTGGAGATCACCGTCACTCCCCTGGAGGGTACCCGGGAAGAACCGTACCAGTGCCTTAACAGGATGGGATACTGGGAAGCGGTTTCCCTGGTCTACAACCTCAAGCCTCCGGTGATTGAACACCCGGAATGCCTGTTCGATGGGGGAAAATGCTGCCGCTATATTGTCAGCTGGCAGGAATCGCCGGTCACCACCCTTAAATTTTTCCGGAACGTGACCATCTCCCTGCTGGTCCTGACCTGCACATTCGTCCCGCTTTTCATTGAAAATATATTCCCTGCGATGACGCCCCTGAAAAGCTTTGTCGCGCTCTATGCCCTGTCGGCCACTCTTGTCCTGCTCTTCAACTGGATCCTGAAATCCAGGGAGGTCAGCCACCTGCTGAATATAATCGACGAGCTCAGAACCTCTTCGGACGATCTCATGGAGCAGGTGGAAATCAACTACGAGAACTCACTTTTGATCAACGAGATAGGGCAGACCCTGGCCAAGGAGTCCGAGATAGAGGGCATCTTCTCCGAGCTGATCAAGACCATGCACAAACGTCTGCATTATGATCGGGTCCTGGTCATGTTAGCCACCCCTGACCGATCGCAGCTCTTGTTCCAGGCCGGCTCGGGTTACACCGACGAGCAGGTGGGAATGCTCGAAAAAGTCACCTTTCAGCTGGACCGGCCCGAATCAAAAGGCATCTTCGCCGTCTGCTTCCGGGAGCAGAAACCGCAGTTGATCAATGACATCTCGGAAATCAAGAACAGCCTTTCGCCGCACAGCTATGAATTCGCTCAGCAAATGGGGGTCAAATCCCTGATCTGCTGCCCGATCATCTACGAAAAGGAATCCCTGGGCATCCTTGCCGTGGACAAAATCAGCAACAAGCGTCCTCTCCTGCAACGGGACGTGAATCTCCTGATGGGCATCGCGCTGCAGATCGGCTCGCGCATCCACAACGTCAAACTCGAATCCCATATCCGGCAAATCCGGAAAATGGAGGCGGTGGGCAATCTTGCCGGCGGAGTGGCCCATGATTTCAACAACATGCTGACCACCATCCTGGGTTACAGCCAGATCCTCGCCCTGAAGCTGCCGCCGGATGGTCCCCTCTGGAAAATGGCCGACTCCATCCACCATGCCGGCATCAAGGCGTCCAACCTCACCCAGCAGTTGCTGGCCTTCAGCCGCAAGCAGGTCATGGAGATGAAGGTGACCAACCTGAACATCATTGTCGAGGACATGACCAAGATGCTGTCCCGCCTGATCGGCGAAGATATAATCATGAAGACGTTCCTGTCCCCAAACATCGGCAACATCATGGCTGATGCCAGCCAGATCGGCCAGGTACTGATGAACCTGGTGATCAACGCGCGGGACGCCATGCCGAACGGAGGCAGGCTGACCATCGAAACCGGCGACATCTACATCGACGAACGATATGCGGCCAAGCGGGAATACTTGAAGGCCGGCCACTACTCCATGCTCAGCGTGACCGACACCGGCAAGGGGATGAGTCCGGACCTCCGAGAAAAGATATTCGAGCCTTTCTTCACCACCAAAGGGCCCGGCAAGGGGACTGGGCTCGGTCTGTCAACTGCCTATGGCATTGTCAAGCAGCACAACGGCTACATCCACGTGTACAGCGAACTGGACCATGGCACCTGTTTCAAGATCTACCTCCCCATTGTCAGCGACGTGATTGACGAGCGGGAACGGCGGGAGAACATCAGCATGGCCAGCGGTACCGAGAGCATCCTGGTTGTTGATGACGACGAATCAATCCGCGCCATGATCCTCGACACCCTTCAGCCACTGGGCTATACTGTCCTCGCTGCCTCCTGCGGGGCCGAGGCCATGGATCTGAGCAGGTCCACCGGGCAGCGCATTGACCTGGTCCTGTGCGATGTGATCATGCCCGGCATGAACGGCCGGCAGCTGGTGGATGCCATCAGCAAAGAGCGACCGGGCATCAAGTCCATGCTGATGTCCGGCTATACGGAGAACGTGATCGCCCAGCACGGTGTACTGCAGGATGGCTATATCCTGCTCAACAAACCACTCCTGCCCCTTTTCCTGGCTAACAAGATCAGGGAGGTACTTGATCAACCGCAAACCGAACAACCCAAAGAAACCGAATCCGAACAAATGACAACAAGAGGGGGGACATCAGATGCGAAACACGATTAAACTATTGGTAGTAGCCGCCGTTGCAGGGTATGCATCAACCGCATTTGCTTCCGGCTACCGCATTCCGGAGCAGTCGCTCAACTCGACGGCGCTCAGCAACGCGTATATTGCGCACGCCCTGTATGCGGATGCCGCCTACTTCAACCCGGCCAACATGTCCTGGATGAGTCCCGGGACGCACTTCGAGGGCGGGCTCACCTATATCCACCTGACCAGCGTCAGCTACGACGATTTCCGCAGCCCGACCCTGGACAGTGACTCGGAAGAGGAGAATTTCCTGGTTCCAAACATCCACGTGGTCTCGCCGGAGTACAACAATTTCCGTTTCGGTTTCTCTCTGACCGTACCCGCAGGCCTGTCAAAACGCTGGGATGACACCTTTGCCCGGACCTTTGCCAATGAATTCAGCATGACCGTCGTCGAGGCCAACCCCACGGTTTCCTACAAGTTCTGCAAATGGTTTTCCGCCGCCGTCGGTGCCCGCCTTGTCTACAGCGAGGCCACAGTCAAGAGCGACGGCACGATCGTCGCCGCAGTCACGCCGGCCGGTCCGGAATATACCTTTATCAGCAGGGACATGGATGGCGACACCACGGAATTCGGCTACAATCTGGCCTTCTCCGTACGGCCCACCGACCAGCTGAACCTTGCCCTCACCTACCGTTCCAAGGTCGATCTGGACATGGATGGCGATGGGACCCTGTTTGCCTCCAGCAGCTTTTACAACGGCATCCTGCCGGCCGGCTTCTATCAGGGACCGGGCTCGGTCTCCGTTCCCCTGCCGGCGGTCCTCACCCTGGCCGCCTCCTACACCTTTGATCGGTCCACGGTTGAATTTGCCTATGACCGAACCTTCTGGTCAGACTATGAAACCCTGGATTTCAGCTATCCGCGCAGCCTGGGCCACCCGGTGCTGATCGCGGCATTTGACCGGCCCATCGCCAAGGACTGGGACGATGTGGATGCCTACCGCCTCGGCTACACCTTCCAGTGGAGCGAACAACTGGCATTAATGGTTGGCGGGGGAATCGACGGCAACCCCATCAAGGATGCCAATATCTCCTTTGACCTGCCGGATTCCGACGCCTGGTTCATCTCCTTCGGCTTCCGCTACAATGTCGACGAGAAATGGTCTATGGGTATGTCCTATCTCTATGACAAGAAAGAGAGCCGGACCGTGGTGAACAGCACCCTGAACGGCGAGTTTACCGACGCAGCCAGCCATCTGCTGGCCCTGTCGGCGTCCTACAAGTTTTAATTATACGATACCTGCTGAATCAAGGGGTTCGCTCCTCCTCGCCAATATCCAGGGGGAATGATAACGAAATACCGCGGGATGGCCGAGCGGAGCGAACCCCCGATAGTTGACAACATCGTAGTCGTAATCGGCATCGGTATCGGAATCGATGCGTTGCCTGCGTTCCGTGGAATGCGCTGTCGGCCCCAAAGGTGAATGACGTGGAGGAAAATTCAGGGTTTGACACCGCGGCAGAGAATGAGCGGCGTATAGGCGAAGCGGCGGGGATGGGAAAAAAATGCCTCAGCCTCCCGGTAAAATTCGTCATGACCGCCGGGATATTCCGCAAAGACAAAGTTCATTTTCCTTGGCACCACCTCGACCTTCTTCATCATGTTGAACACCTCGGCTTCCTGAACCCGGCCGAAGGTGACCCGGTGGTTCTCCACCCGCACATCGATATCGCTGAAACCCAGATCGTAGAGAAAGGAGTACAGCTTTCTGCCGACATAGGGGTCGAAATCATACTTCTCCTCCAGTTCCTGCATGACCTTTCTCAAGGTCAGGTCCAGCCGGTCCGAGGCACCATAAAAGATGATGGGGTTGTGATCGAGATCGATCAGGCAGAGGATGCCCCCTGGTTTCAGGGACCGGGCAAAGTTGCGCACCATGTCGAAACTGCCTGCGAGGGAATATTCGAGGACAAAGCGGACCCAGATGAAATCGAACCGGCCCAGATCGTCCAGGGGGCAGGTCAGGTTTGCGGTTCGGTACTCGATACCTCCAGCCCCATACTTCCTGCGGGCATAATCGAGCCGCTCTGCTGACCCGTCCACGCCGACGACGCAGCCGCCGGGCTGCACCATCTCATGCAGGATGGCGGTAATCGTACCCGGCCCGCAACCAAGGTCGGCAACCCTCATCCCCGGCCTGAGCCCGGCCCAGGCCGCCTGCTGCCTAATCCGCTCGGCATCGATCTTGCTATCAAGACGATAGGCTTCCTCGTCATTTTCCATCAAATAGCTGTGTTCCGGCATGAAGGAGTTCCTGTTGGAAAGTTGGCTGTGCAGGGTAATTTCCGGGACTGTCGGCCAGTCCGGACAACGCCGCCCGTCAGAGTGCTGACCAGCACTACATACCATCTTTTCCGTAGAAAATCAGCAGTTTCGCTGAATAAAGCAATATTCCCAGCCCCTGCACGCTCCCCCAGCCAGATTCAGACCGGATTGCCTCAGAGCAGGGCCCGGATATGCTGTTCTATCTCGTCTTGCGACGCTGCACCGACGATCTGATCCACCACACGGCCGTTTTTAAACAGCAGGAGGGTGGGGACACCGCGGATCTGAAAACGCGAGGCCGCCATCTGGTGCCGGCTGGTGTCCAGCTTTGCCACCAGGAGGCGACCGGAAAAATTGCGGGCGATGGTGTCGATGACCGGCGCCAGCATGCGGCAGGGCCCGCAGGCGGGAGAATAGAAATCGACCAAAACCAGGAGGGCTGATTCGCTGACCACCCGGTCGAACCCCTGGTCATTCAGCTCCATGACCGTCCCGGTGCCTTCGCCGGCAAGACTCCGTCCGCAGCGGCCGCATTTCGGCCGCAGATGCAGCTTATCAGGGGGGATGCGGTTCCTGACCCCGCAGCCGGGGCATTGAATCAGCGTTGCGTTCATGATGATCACCTTTCCCGTTCATCGAGTTTATCGAGTGCGTCGGATCGAGCAGGTGTTCCACAAGAGGCTTGTGCGGAAACTGCCGTCCGTTATCTGTCGTCAGTCTTCTGATTATCTGGTCAGCGCCCGGTACAGCTCCGGCATCCTTCTTGGCAGCTTGCGGACATCATCGATCATGATATAATTTTTCGCTCCGTACATATGATCCATGTAATCATGCGCCTGCCGGTCAATGGTGATGCAGAAGGGATGGATGGAGGCGGCCCTAGCCTCCAGCAGGGCGTGCCGCGTATCCTCGATGGCATATTCTCCCTTGTAGTCGTCATAATCTTCGGGCTTGCCGTCTGATAGGGTGATCAGCAGCCTCGTTCTTGCCTCGACCCGGCGCAGCAGTGCGGTCGCATGCCGAAGCGCCGGTCCCATTCGGGTGTATTCCCGGGGGGCGATGCTGCCGATGCGCTGGCGCACTGCATCGTCATACGGTTCGCCCAGGCCCTTGATATGGAAAAATTCGCTGCGCAGCCGCCGCATCCCGGAAAACCCGTAAATACCATAGCGGTCACCCACCACGGCCAAGGCCTCGCAGAGCAGGACCAGCGACTCCTTGATCGTCAGGCCGACCCAACCCTGGGTGGAATTCGACATATCGATCAAAAACAGCACCGCAATGTCGCGCCGGTCGCGCTGCAGGCGGACAAAAAGCCGGTCGCTCCCGGCCAACCCTGCCCGGGAGTCGGCAAGGGATTCGACCACTGCATCCAGATCGATATCCTCCCCTTCCTTCTGGCGCCGGACAAACCGTTCAGCCTGGCGCAGCATCTCAAACTGGCGGTGCAGCCGCACGATCTGGCCGTGATACCTGGACAGTGTCTCCTGGACAAAGGAGGAATGGAGCAGCGGCAGGTCCTTTTCCTGGAGGCTGACCCAGTTCTTGCGGAAATCAGCCCGGCGATAGTCCCACTCGTCATAGGTGACCGGCGCGGTCAGTTCCTCCATCCCACCGGCCTCATCGGTTCCCCGCAAAGGGGCATATCCCCGGCCTGCCCGGCCTGCCGCGCTGGTTACATACTGCGCCGGCAGATAGCCCAGCTCGCTGATGATGTCGGAGGCCAGGTTGTTTAGTTCCTCTCCGACTTCGATCTCCTTATTGTTAACCGTGAGCAGCAGGGTCCGTGCCGCTGTCTCTGTTGCCTGGTCCCTGCCGCCCGCAACAATCAGGGCGATTCCGGATTCCGGGGGGGAGGAAGCGTCCTGCTCCTCGCGGCGGAACATTGGCTCTGCCGGGCGGCCACTTTGGCCGGGCAAGTTCAGAAGGCGCGTGGCCAGGACGTCAACAAAACGTTCCTCCAGTTCGGCCAGCAGTGCCTGCCGCGCCACCCGGACCGCGTCCAGGCGCAGGCCGCCCTGATAAAGGAGAGGCTCAAGAGGGATATATTCCGGTTCAACGTCCTGCACCAGGGGGTACAAAGCCATGGTCGCCCGGATGGAATCATGGGCTGAGCGGGCCGACCGGCAGCCGCTCACGATCGATCGGCAGGACTGCATGAGGTCGGGCGATGAGGTTATTCCCTCTTCCCTTTGGAGCAGGAGGTCCCGAAGGGCCGCCAATATCGAGGGTTTCCCGGCTCCAGACCTCGGGACCGGCTCCAGAAGGGCTGCCAGTTCACGTTTGTGCCGCATCAGGCCCGGCAACTCCTCTTCCAGATATCTCGTGATGCGGGCGGTTTCCAGGAGATGATAGAGATCCTGCGCCAGTTCGGGACAGGAAAAGGAACGCAGGAAGCCCTGCAGCCAAAGTTCATCGCCAGCCCGTTCTCCGCATTTTCCATTTTCCGGGGACGGCGACACCGTCAGGGTCGACTGGACGATGAAGGCCCACTGATACGTGATGATCAGCTTGTACAGAAAAAAGTTGTCCGCTTCTTCCTGAAACAGAGTGATTTCCGGCGGCACAAAGATGGTGACGGTGTCCGTGTATACGGCTGGAGCGGCGGCCAGCTCGAGCTTTCTGCCGCTCAGGCCGCGCAGGTACGGCAGCAGCCTGCCCGCAGCCTCGGCAAAGCGAAGGCCTGATTCTCCCCGCAGCGGGCAGAGAAAGTTCTTTTCCACATCGGCCATGAAGCGCCGGGCGGAGCGAAGACCGTTTTTTTCGTACTGGTCCAGGGTCCGATTGACCCAGATCGGCAGTGCGGCCGGTTCGATGCAGGCAAGGGCTCCGGCCGCCGCCTTCAGGTAATCGAAGCACAGGGAATGGCTGACCGGCCAGATCACCGGCACCTGGTTCATGATGGAGTGGCAACGGTGCTCATCAAGGCCGGCCATGTTCTCCACCGCCTCTTCCACGTCCCAGTCGTTGGGCAGGTCGGGGGCGACCAGAGATAAAAAGGTTTCCTTCAGAAGATCGGCATCCATCGGTCTCAAAAGACGGAACTGACCATCTCGTCAATGGCCTGCAGCAGTTCGGGATCGTCGGTCAGGGGCTCGGCTATCGCATGATGACAGGCCGGCCGGACATCGATGCCCCGGCCCATCAGCTTGCCCGCCTGGATCAGCAGCCGGGTACTGGCCCCTTCCGGCAGCCCGGAATCCTTGAGACCCCGGGTCATCGTCCCCAGCTTGACCAAGGAGCGGGCAAGGTCGCCGGTTACCCCCCCTTCCCGGGCCACGATCTCCGCCTCCCGCTCGGGGTCGGGATAGGCAAAAGAGAGGGCCACAAAACGTTGCCTGGTTGAAGGTTTCAGATCCTTGAGCACGCTCTGGTAGCCAGGATTATAGGACACGGCGAGCATGAACTGCGGCGGAGCCAACAGCAGCTCGCCCCTCTTTTCAATGGGCAGTTCCCTCCGGTCATCGGCCAGGGGGTGGATGACCACCGTGGTATCCTTACGGGCCTCGACAATCTCGTCAAGGTAGCAGACAGCCCCGGCCCGGACCGCAAGGGTCAGCGGGCCGTCGGTCCAGACCGCCTCCCCCCCCTTGATCAGGTAGCGGCCGACCAGGTCCGAGGTGGACAGGTCATCATGACAGGAGACGGTGATCAGCGGCCGCCCTAGCTTCCAGGCCAGGTACTGCATGAACCTGGTCTTGCCGCAGCCGGTAGGACCTTTAAGCAGGAGCGGCAGGCCCGAGTTGTAGGCAGCCTCGGCCAGAGCTACCTCCTGGCCCTGGGGGAGATAATAGGGTTCCTGCTCGATGCGATGTTCTTCCAGGCGCATATTGTCCATGCCGTCAACTCCTCGTTCTATTGTGATGTGCATATACCGTAAGACAGAACAGACAATTAACAAGGAGTCTCATTCTTATCTGTATCTAAAGTCGTTGCACGCGGGCTGACTCGCAGGTAGAGTTGGCTGATGGAAAGGTGCCGAAGGGGAAGGCACTAAGGCGTCTTTCGCAGCTATCCCGTAGGTTGGGGTTGAGCGCAGCGAACCCCAACACCACTTGTTGAACTTGACACACTCGACAGACCTGACAAACTTGATGAACTGAAATGTGCGTTGATCTTCATCTGCATTCCCTCTACTCCGACGGTTCCGCCACCCCTCTGGAACTGGTGGAAATCGCCGCTGGAAACAAACTCGCCGGCATCGCCCTCACCGACCACGACACCGTGGAGGGCATTGCGGAAATCCTGGCGCACGGCTGCAATTTTGGCCTTGCGGTTATTCCCGGCCTGGAGGTAAGCTCCACCCATCGCAAACTCTGCCTCCATATCCTGGGCTACGGCATTGACCATACCAGCAACGAGCTGCGGCAATGGCTTGCACCGCTGCAGCGAAGCAGGCAGGAACGCAATGAAAAAATAATCGCCAAAATGCGGCAGATGGGCCTGGACGTGCATGTGGAAGAGCTGCGGACCATTTCCTGCTGCGGCCAGACCGGGCGGCCGCATATTGCCAGGCTGCTGCTCAACAAGGGGATCGTTGAGTCCCTGGGCCAGGCCTTTCACCAGTTTCTCCGCCGGGGCGCTCCTGCCTGGTTCAGCCGCTTTACCTACAGCGCCGCGGAAAGCATCGACATGATCCACCGGGCAGGCGGACTCGCTGTCCTTGCCCATCCAGGCCAGTTGGATCCGGATCTCAAGTTCCTGCCCCTGCTCATCCCGGAACTGGTGGAACGTGGCCTGGACGGCCTGGAAGTCCAATATCCGTCCCACCCTGCAGAGCTCCAGAGACGATTGCGCACCCTTGCCAGAAAATATAACCTTGTTGTAACCGGCGGCAGCGATTATCATGGGAAGAACAAGAATATGTCTGTCATGGCGGGAGGCAGCAGCGGATTCTGTCCCCCGGACACCATTCTTGCCGCCCTGGCGGAGCGCATAGCCCTGCGTGCCTTCGGTGCAGAAAAAATACGCACCGGCGG
Organism: Desulfobulbaceae bacterium; assembly: GCA_003508005.1. GTDB lineage: Bacteria > Desulfobacterota > Desulfobulbia > Desulfobulbales > Desulfobulbaceae > UBA10518. The sequence continues at coordinate 105,007 of DNUE01000017.1, read as the reverse complement.
CACTGCAGGATAGCAGATTGATGGTGCCGACGATTCGTCTCGCCGCCCTTTCTGCAACTGAACCACGAAAACAACAGGGAGCACTATGCATTCAATCTTAGTTGTCGACGATGAGCCCAACTACCGGGTAGTGCTGGCGGAGATCCTGAAGGAAGAAGGGTACGAGGTATTCACCGCCAACAGTGGCGGCGAAGGCCTGCCCATTGTCCAGAGCACTGACCTGGACCTGGTGATTTCCGACATGAAGATGCCGGGAATGGACGGCATCGAGTTTCTGACCAATATCAAGAAGCTGGACCGTCAATTGCCGGTGATTCTCATCACCGCCTACGCCCAGGTGGAAAAAGCCGTGGAGGCCATGCGCCTGGGCGCCTTCACCTATCTTGCCAAGCCTTTTTCCAACGAGGCCCTGCTGGCCACCGCGGAAAAGGCGATTGAGCACTATGGCCTCGTCCGGGAAATCAAGCGGCTGCGCGATGAGGTCAATCCCCGTTCAGGCTTCAGCGGGATGATCGGCAAGAACGACCGGATGCGGTCGGTCTACCAGCTCATCGAAAAAGTCGCGCCCACCCCCTCCTCGGTACTGATCACCGGCGAGTCAGGCACCGGCAAGGAGCTCGTTGCCCGCGCCATTCACAATCTGAGTCCCCGCAAGGACGCCCCCTTCATCTCCGTCAACTGCGCTGCTCTGTCCGCCGCCCTCCTGGAAAGCGAACTGTTCGGCCATGAAAAGGGGGCATTCACCGATGCCATTGCCATGCGCAAGGGACGGTTCGAGTTGGCCAACAACGGCACCCTCTTTCTCGACGAGATCGGCGAAATGCCCCATTCCTTGCAGGCCAAGCTGCTGCGGGTGCTCCAGGAACGGAGCTTTGAACGCGTCGGCGGCAACCAGCCCATCCAGGTGGATGTCCGCATCCTGGCCGCCACCAACAAGGACCTGCGCGATGAAGTCGAGAAGGGCACCTTCCGGGAAGACCTCTACTACCGACTCAACGTGATCCATATCCATCTGCCCCCCCTGCGTGAGCGGGTCGATGACATCCCCCTTTTGGTTACCTTTTTCCTTGAAAAGAACAGGAATCAGCTCGGGAAAAGTCTGGAAATCTCGCCGGAAGCATTGCGGCTGCTGGTCAGCCTGCCCTGGGAGGGAAATGTCCGTGAATTGGAAAATACCATCGAGCGGGCCGCCATCCTCTGCAACAACGGCCGCATCGAGCCGGAGGATGTCCAGCCCGATTCCGCCGATCTCTCCGATGGGCACGAATGGAGTTCCACCCTTGATCTCAACCAGTTCATCCCCAACAATCTGCCCCTGGCCGATGTTCTCAACGGCATCGAGGAGAAACTCGTCCGCCAGGCCCTGGAAGAGGCCAATTACGTCCAGGCCAGGGCGGCCGAGCAACTGGGGATCACCAAGAGCCTCCTGCAGTACAAGATGAAGAAATACAACCTGCAGCGCAAGAAGGCGGCATAGCAGAGGCTCTTGCCGGGTTCGAGCAACGCGTGGGGAGCCTGCGGCGGATTGAGCGATGGAAGGCCATTCAGGGACTGCGCCAAGACGGCGCGAGCACGGAAGCACTCTTTCCTGAGGAGCGTTCCCTCTACTTTTTCGGGAGAAATTCTGGATACAATCTCTTGGCACACTCCGGGCAAAGCCCGTGGCTGAATTCGGCATCTGAGTGTGTTTCAATATAGGATTCAATCTGATTCCAGTACCCCTGGTCGTCACGAATTTTTTTGCAGGCGGCGCATATCGGCAGCATGCCGCTCAAGGTCCTGACTTTCGCCAGGGCCTGCCGAAGTTCTGCAATCAGCTTCTCCCGTACATCCTCCTCCCTCTTGCGGTCGGTGATGTCCCGATCGGTGCCGCGATATCCCTGAAGATTTCCATCAGCGTCAAAATAGGGGCGGCCGTTCGTTTCCAGGACAACCAGCCGTCCGTCTTTATGCAGATTGATATTTTCCAGGGCAATAATCGGTTTTCCCTCCCTGATCAAGGCGGCCATTTTTTCAGCAACGAGCTTTGACTCGCCCGGGGGCATCAGATCATAGACTGTTTTGCCGAGGATTTCCTGCGGTTCATAGCCGAGGATGTTTATGACCTGTGGACTGACGTAGGTATAGCGCCCTTGGGAATCCACCTCCCAGACCCAGTCATACAGGGTTTCGACCAGGCCCTGGAATTTCTGCCGGCTGTCCCGCAGGTCATCCTCGACCTTCCTGGACCTGGTGATGTCCCGGCAAAGTCCCTCTATCGCAATAATATTGCCCTGATCGTCGAAGATCCCCCTGTTCGACTGGAGTATCCACCTCTCTTTCCCCGCGGAATCGATAATCTTGTATTCCAAGGAGGGAGGGACATCCCCTTTGAGGATGCTCTCCATCGTTTTCCTGAAAAAATCATGGAAATCAGGGTGAATTGCTTGTTTGACCAGGAACGGTCTTGCCAGGATTTCCTCAGCGCCGTAGCCAAGAACATCTTTCGCCGCCGGGCTGATGTACTCGTAGATTCCATCAGGCAGTGACATGCGATACAGGACTTCGTTCAACCCCTCGACGAGGCCGCGAAATTTCGTAAAGTCTTCAAGCAATACCAGACCCGCCTGCCTGCATTCGAGCAATTCCTGCTCGAGCACTCTGATTTTGTGCTCCAGATCTTCATAGGAAGGCTTTCCGGTCATCGGCAATGCTCCCCGCAAGGCGATGCAAAACGGCGTCCGCACCTCCCAAATCTGCCGGATGTCGGAACCATCCTCGGGCAGGGCCTCTTCCCGGTCCAGAGAGACAGGGGGTGCAGGTGCCCCATGGAATCGCTATTTGGCACGATCTTTCGCAATTCGGATGGCAGCCGTCCGCGGCAGGGGATAGCCAGAATACCGGCCTCCCCAGTTCAGCTTATTGCGCAGGATGGTGAAATAGCCCTTGTGCGGTGAACTGAAAAGCTGCAGGGGCTTGGCCGCCGCTTCAACCATCAGGCAGTCGTCCATCTTCATTTCCCAGGTAAAGCGTCCGTCCACCATTACCTTGACATCGCCGGCCGGACCGGCCAGGTGGGTTGTGATCCTGGTGCCGGGCGCGAGGAGAACAGGCCGGCTTTCCAGCATGAACGGACAGATCGGGGTCACCAGGATGGCATGCAGTTCCCGATGCACGATGGGACCTCCTGCGGACAGGTTGTAGGCCGTGGAGCCGGTGGGGGTTGAGATGATCAGGCCGTCCGCCTTGTAGGTGGTGATGTACTCTTCGTCCGCCCACGAGCAGAGGCGGATCACCTTGTCCACGTTCCCCTTGACGATCGCCACCTCGTTGAGACAGAAGCAGGACTCTTGATCGAGGCCCATTTCTTCGCGAACCAGACTGACCTTGAGCATCATCCGCCGTTCGATGATGCCGCGCCCGGCAATGACCTCCCCCAGTGCCTGGTACATCTCGTCCTCGGCCACCTCGGTGAGGAAGCCAAGGTTGCCGAGGTTGATCCCGAGGACCGGGATGTCATGGCGGCTGGCCTGGTCAGCAACATGCAGCAGGGTGCCGTCACCACCCAGCACGACCAGAAGGTCCATGCCCGGCTCGATGCTGTCCAGCCGGGCCTCTATTCCCTGACTGCCGAACCAGGCGGCAACCTCGCTGCCAACCAGCTGCACCCGGGGCGAATCGAGCCTGGTAATGATTCCGACCAGCCGCATGTCACTGCCCCAATTCCCTGGAACGCTCGGCGGCGGCCTGCACCGCGGTCATCACCGCACCGCGGAAACCGGATTCTTCCAGGACCTGCAGGCCGGTAATTGTGGTGCCACCCGGCGAGGTCACCCGCCCCCGCAGCACCGCCGGATCCTCTCCGGTCTCCAGGGCAAGCTTTGCCGAGCCCAGCACTGTCTGCAGAACCAGCTGCTGGGCTACCGGGCGGGGCAGACCGGCGAGAACCCCGCCATCAATCAGGGCTTCGATAAAGGCAAAGACATAACCGGGGCCGCTGCCTGAAAGACCGGTAACAGCGTCGAGCAGAGGTTCGCTCACCTCGACACAGGTGCCGATGGCGGAAAATATCTGTTTTGCCAAGGCCAGGTCCTCATCGGTCGCCCTGCTGTTCGGAGCGAGGGCAGAGGCCCCGGCAAGGACCAGGGCCGGCGTATTGGGCATGACCCGGATAATCCTGACCTCATCGCCGAGCCCGGCGGCCAGCGACCTGATGGTAATGCCGGCGGCAATGGAAATGACCAGGTGCTGGCCGGTGATCTGACCCCGGTACTCCGCCAGCACCTTGCCCATGACCTGCGGCTTCACGGCCAGGACCAGAATCCGGCTTCCCGATGCCAAGGTTGCGCTTTCCCGGACAGTCTGCAGCGAATAGACCTGCCGCAGATACTCCTGCCGGGCCGTGTCCGGTTCCACCACCATGAGCCGATCCGGCCTGGCCAACCCGGCGTTGAGGATGCCGCGGATCAGGGCCTCGGCCATCTGGCCGCCCCCGATAAAACCGATATTGTGCGATGTATCCATGATAACTCCGATTGCAAAAAGGGAGGTTGCGCTCAGCGTTGCCGTTGCTTTTATCTGGTATACTCCAGATCGGGCAACAAGGAAAGACGCACGAAGAGCAATTCCTCGTCCCACGTTGTTCAGTTTGCCCGCCCGGGAGGCGGACCCTGCCTTCTTCGCAGCGACCCTGCACATTCAAGCGCCCAAAGAGCGCCACAAAGTTGCAGGACCGGGTGAGGCCGGATCCTTATCAATTCTGAAACAATATTACCAGCGGGCAACGGAAAAAGGCAAAAAAAAACCCACTGGCCTCGCAGCCAGCGGGATATATTTTTTTATCCGGGACAGATCAGGCGATGCAGGTCTGCTGCACTGCAGCCACGGGGATCGACGGTGCCAGCAACTCATTGAGCCGGTCGCCTGCGTTCATTGTGCCAACCACCACCTGCTTCAAGACCGACCCGCCGTTTTTATGAAATTCGACGTATTCCCAGCAGTCCGGGTTGTCGACAATGGCCTGCATCAGTCCGAGATGCGTACTGTGGCCAGCCCGGTCGGCAATGACATGACCAAAGATCGGGTTGCCGAGCAGGGCAAGGTCACCGATCAGATCCAGCACCTTGTGCCGGACAAACTCATCATCGAAGCGCAGACCGTCCTCGTTGAGGATCGTGCGCCGGTCCCAGTGAATGGCGATGACGCTCTCCAGCGTGCCGCCTAGCGCAAGCCCGTTGGCCCAAAGGTTCTCGACCTGCTCGACAAAGCCGAAGGTCCTGGCCCGGGCTATCTCCTTGCGGAACCGCTCCTCGGTCACATCAATGCTGAAAACCTGATTACCGATCACGCCGTCTGCGAAATCGATCCGCCCGGTCACCTTGAACCCTTCGTAGGGCTCGATCCGGATGGTTTTGTCACCGTCCGCAAAGCTGACCGGCTTGGTGATCCGCAGGACCCGACGCAACGCCCGCTGCTTCCTGCGGCCGCCATGCGCAAGCAGACGGATGAAGGGAGCGGCGCTGCCATCCATGATCGGCACCTCGTAGGAATCAAGCTCGATCTCGGCGTTGTCGATACCCGAACCGTGAAGCGCAGCCAGCAGATGCTCGGTTGTCGCAACCCGGGTGCTGCCGTTGCCAAGGGTGGTGGCAAGCCGGGTGTCCACAACCTGCTTCATGTGGGCGGGTATGGTCTGGTTTGTCGCCACGTCGGAGCGGACAAATCGGATGCCCGTATTAGCCTGGGCCGGCTTGATGGTCAGGTTGACCGTCCTGCCGGCGTGCAGACCGATGCCGCAGCAGCTGACCGGTCGCTTGAGTGTATATTGATACGGTTCCATTATGTCCTTAACAATTTCGCTTTGCGTGCCCTGACCTATCGGGAGGGTATTCGTGCATGTTTTATGCAAAATACAAGCCAGGCGGATTGCTGTCTGCCAAAATACCCGGTTGTTTTTAAAAATGAATTATTTCAAAAGGGTATAGAAAAAAAGTAAATTTGCGCAAGACTTCACAGCAGCCGGATGCGTTGCAAAAAATACACACTTTTCTCTGACAGGCCACAGGTGTTGTTTTTTTAACACACCCTCCACCAATTACGTGCAAATGCAAATAGCTGACAAGCTACTGATAACTCCCGCCTGCCGCCGGCAATGACTTCAGCCTGGTGATGAGAAAATCTTGAAAATCCTCGCCGAGCCTCGCCTCCATTTGCAGCGAATGGACAGGCATGGACCAGTTGAGGCCCCGCACCTTGACCATATCCTTCTCCGTCGTAATACAGGCAGCGGCACCCTTCTGGCGGGCCTGGTCGAAAATCTCGGCCAGCAGCGGCTGCCGGTACGCAGCGTGGTCAGGCAGGAACTGATAATCGACAATGTCGAGATTCAACTCATGCAGGGTCCGGGTAAAGGTTTCCGGTCGCGCTATGCCGGCAAACGCAAACAACGGGATTGCCCGCATCGCCTCGAACGCACAGGCGGTGCCTATGCCATCCTCGTACGTTAGAATGGAGACAGGTTCATAACCGGCCCGGAATATAGGGCGTCCGGGGAAACGCATCGCCAGAAGCACGGCGAACCGATCGGCACGCTCCCGGTTCCGATCACAGGTGCCGGTAAGGATGAAGGCATCAGCCCGGCTCAACGCCGCCGCCGGTTCACGCAGATCTCCCCCCGGAAAAACCCGGCTGTTTCCCGCCAGGGTGTCTGCGTGGAACAGGACCAGGTTGATGTCGCGCTTCAGTGCCAGGTGCTGAAACCCGTCATCCAGGAGAAGAACATCGGCCCCAAGTTCCACGGCGCGGCGGGCCGGAAATTTTCTGGCTCGGCCGGTCAGGACAGGAACGCCGGGGAGGTTCTCGGCCAGGAGGCGTGGTTCGTCGCCGGCCTCCATGGCTGGCATCAGGGGCGAGTCGCCGGCGGAAACAAGGTTGCATTGGCCCCTGGCGGTCCCGCCATACCCCCTGCTGACAATGGCCGGGCGTCGGCCCTGGCGCTGCAGCATGCGGGCGATATATTGCACGAGCGGCGTTTTGCCGGTACCGCCCATGGTCAGATTGCCGACACTGATCACCGGTATTTGCAGACGGACGGATGGCAGCAAGCCGGTCCGGTATAGTGACGCCCGCCAGCCCATCAACAGGCTGTACAAAGGTGACAGGGGGCGGCCAAGCGCATAGAGAAAATCGCGGTTCATAGTTCAGCAAACCAGATAGAATATATCATGCAACACCATCGCTCCTTTATTCAACGGACCAGAGAAATCTTTCTCCTGCGCAGAAGCAGGAACCTTACCAGTTTTGCCATGGAAAGGGGACTATCTTCTTTGCCCCGCACCGGAAATTATCATTTCTCGGGCCATGCGGTTCTTCGAAATCGCCATAACTTGATTTTGCCGCCGGCCAGCTAAGGACAATATTGAAATCACCGTGGCGGATGGTCAGTGATTGGACCGTATGGGTAGGTTTCATTTTTGCAGTGCAAAAATACAGGAATTGGGTAAGAAAGAGACCATATACGAAAAACCGGAATTATTCAGCAACCAGCCCCGGGGGAGGCCCATGACCTTCTGCAGATTTGCACTCTACTTGGCTTTTGCTTTAGTCATCGTTTTCCCCACTCCCCTGCGGGCAGCCGATACCATCAAAATCGGGATCGCCGGCGCCCACAGCGGGGATCTCGCCTCATACGGGCTGCCTACGGTCAGGGCCACGGAACTGGTGGTCAAGGGGATCAACGCCCGGGGCGGCATCAACGGCCGGCAGGTGGAGCTGCTGATCGAAGATGACGTCTGCAAGCCGGAAATCGCCACCAACATCGCGACCAAGCTCATCTCCATGGGTGCCAGGGTTGTGATCGGCCATATCTGCTCCGGCGCGACCAAGGCCGCGCTGCCCATCTACAGAGATGCCGGCGTCATCGTAATCTCCCCCTCCGCAACCAATGCCGACCTGACCTTGAACGGGGATTACCCAAACTTCTATCGGACCATTTTTGCCGACAATATCCAGGCCCGGACCATCGTTGATTTCACGGTCAGGGAACTTCGCGCCAAAAAGATCGCGGTCATCCATGACAAGGGGGATTACGGCAAGGGCCTTGCGGAATTCGCCAAGACCTTTGTCGAGGAAAATAAGACCGTGGAACTTGTGCTCTACGAAGGAGTGACCCCGGGAGCGGTTGACTACTCCGCCGTTGTGCAGAAGATCAAGCGTTCCGGGGCGGATGCGGTGATCTATGGCGGCTACCATCCCGAAGCCTCGAAGATCGTCACCCAGATGCGCAAAAAGAAAATGGGAACTGCTTTTGTTTCCGACGACGGAGTCAAGGATGACACCTTCATCAAGGTCGCCGGCGCTTTTGCGGAAGGGGTCTATGCCACCGGCCCGGTGGATGTCAGCGCCAACTCCCTGGGCAGATCAGCCCGCGAGGCGCACCGCCAGGAGTACGGCACCGAGCCCGGCGCCTTCTTCGACAATGCCTATGCAGCGGCCCTGGTTCTGACCAACGCCCTGGCCAAGGCGGGAGGGACAGATGCCGAAGCAATGGCCGGGGTGTTGCATACCGAGGACGTGGAGACCCCCTTCGGTGCCTTTCATTTCGACCGCAACGGCGATGCCACCGGGACGACCCTGTCCATGTTCAGGGTAGAGAATGGACGTTACGTCCCGATCAAGCAGCCCTGAGCGCGCAAGGCGAGATCCGCGGGGCATGGCCGCTCCTCCTGACCCAGCATCCAGGAAGCAATGGATTATTTCATCGAGCTTTTTTTCAGCGGCCTGACCCGCGGCTCCATCTATGCCCTGATCGCCCTCGGCTACACCATGGTCTACGGGATCATCGGCCTGATCAACTTCGCCCATGGCGAAATCTACATGATCGGCGCATTCACCGCCCTGGCCGCAGCCACGATCCTCTCGTTTTTCAGCCTGCCCCTGCCTGCCCTGCTGTTCCTTTCCCTGGCGGCTGCTGTCATCTGGGCGAGCGCGTACGGCTACACCATCGAAAAACTTGCCTACCGGCCGCTGCGGCATGCCCCCCGCCTTTCTCCTCTTATCTCCGCCATCGGCATGTCTATCTTCCTGCAGAATTACGTCCTGCTTGCCCAAACCCCTGATTTCCTCCCCTTCCCCGCCCTGATCCCCGAGTTCGCGTTCCTTGCGCCCTATGCCGGGGTAATCGGCTCCTCGGACCTGGTCATCCTCCTGACCACCGCGGTGATCATGGCCCTCCTCTCCCTGTTCATCAAGTTCACCCGGACCGGCAAGGCCATGCGCGCGACTGCTCAGGACCGGACCATGGCCATGCTGGTGGGCATCAGCGTCAACCGGGTCATTTCCGCCACCTTTGTCGTTGGCTCGGCCCTGGCCGCAGTAGGCGGGCTGCTGATCGCCTCGCACATCGGCCAGATCAACTGCTTCATCGGCTTCATTGCCGGGATCAAGGCTTTTACCGCCGCGGTGCTCGGCGGCATCGGCTCCATCCCCGGCGCGGTGCTCGGCGGCTTCATTCTCGGCCTCACCGAAAGCTTCGCCACCGGGTACGTGTCAAGCGACTACGAGGATGTATTCGCCTTTTCCCTGCTGGTGCTGATCCTGATCTTCCGGCCGGCCGGCCTGCTGGGCAAAGCCGCTCCTGAAAAGGTATAGAGGGGGGTATGGCCAGGCGCACTATGAGATTGAACGGTCGGGACATCGGCAGCGCGCTGCTGACCGCCCTCTGGTTTGCCTTCCTCGCTCTCCCTTTCCTGGCAGTGAAAATCAATCCCGTGGAACAGACCGTCACCTGGCGCTGGCACGCCATTATCTATGTCGCCCTGGCGGCCTTCCTGCTCTCCCTTGGCGGCAGCCTGTACCGTCAGTACCGGAAGGCACATCTTGCCCGGAAGAGCCAAAATGACCTGTCAAGCGAACAAAGCCTGTTCGGCCGACTCTGGGCGACCCGGAAAATCCGCCTGTCCCTGCTGGCCGCCCTCACCGCCGCTGCCATCACTTTTCCTCTGCTCTTCTCCACCTACCAGACCAACATCATGATCACCGCCCTGATCTATGTGATGCTGGGCCTGGGACTCAACATTGTGGTAGGGGTGGCCGGTCTGCTCGATCTGGGCTACGTGGCCTTTTATGCGGTTGGGGCCTATTCCTATGCCCTGCTCAACCTCCATTTCGGCATCGGTTTCTGGTCGGCGCTGCCCATCAGCGCCCTGCTGGCGGCATTTTTCGGTGTCATTCTCGGCTTTCCGGTGCTGCGCCTGCGCGGCGACTATCTGGCCATCGTCACCCTCGGATTCGGCGAGATTATCCGCCTGATCCTGGAAAACTGGAACGCCTTTTCAAAAGGGCCGAGCGGCATCGCCAATATCCCCCGGCCCGGCTTCTTCGGCCTGGACCTGACCCTGGAGGGGGCCATCATCTACCTCTATTACCTGATGCTCGGCCTGGTACTCTTCACCGTCTTCGTGGTCAACCGCCTGCAGAATTCACGGATCGGCAGGGCCTGGTTCGCCCTGCGTGAGGACGAAATCGCCTGCCAGGCCATGGGCATCGACAAAACCCGGACCAAGCTCACCGCCTTTGCCCTTGGCGCAACCTGGGCCGGGATGGCAGGCGTCATCTTCGCCGCGAAGACCACCTTCGTCAACCCAGCCAGCTTCACCTTTCTCGAGTCGGCCATTATCCTCTGCATCGTGGTCCTAGGCGGTATGGGCTCCATCATCGGCGTGGTCCTGGCCGCCCTCCTTCTTATCCTGCTGCCCGAATACCTCCGTCCCCTGGCCGATTACCGCATGCTGGCCTTCGGCGCGGTACTGGTGGCGATGATGGTGTTCCGGCCCCAGGGACTGGTCAGTAGGGTGCGCCGGACCTATGTTCCGGCCGGGAAGAACATTCCTGATGAATAGACAGGAAGGACAATCGACATCTGACAGGCCGGTGCTTGAGGTCATGAATCTGACCATGGACTTCGGCGGAATAAGGGCACTGGACGGGTTCTGCCTGCGCCTCCGGCAGGGCGAAATCGCCGCTCTGATCGGGCCGAATGGCGCTGGCAAGACCACCTTTTTCAACTGCCTCACCGGCATGTACCTGCCCACCAGGGGAGAGCTGCAGCTCTTTCGCCCTGACGGCGCGACGAGGCGTCTCAACGGCCTGAGACCTGACAAAATCACCGAACAGGGATTGGCGCGGACCTTTCAGAATATCCGCCTGTTTCCGCGCATGACCGTGCTGGAAAACGTGATGATCGGCCGCCACTGCCGGACCAGGGCAGGGGTACTCGGGGCGATCCTCCGCGGCCCGGCGGCCCGCAGGGAGGAAAAGGATACGGTCCGGATCAGCTCCCGGATCCTGGAAAAAATCGGCCTGGCCGGCCAGTTGAACGAGTTCGCCGGCAACCTTCCCTACGGAGCACAGCGGCGGCTGGAGATCGCCAGGGCCCTGGCCACCGAACCCCTGATCCTGCTGCTGGACGAACCGGCGGCAGGCATGAACCCTCAGGAAACCAGGGAGCTGGATGAGCTGATCTGCCGGCTGCGTGATGAGGGGCTCACCATCCTGCTCATCGAACACGACATGAAGCTGGTCATGAGCCTGTCCGACCATATCTTTGTCATGGACTACGGCCGGAAGATCGCCGAAGGAACTCCCGCGGAAGTGCGCCGCAACCCGGAGGTTATCAAGGCCTACCTTGGCGAGGAGGAGTCCTTTGGCCCTGCTTGAACTGCATGAGGTCAGCGCCGGCTACGGCAATATCCAGGTCCTGCACGGGGTCACCCTGCAGGTGGATGAAGGTGAGATTATCACCCTGATCGGGGCAAACGGCGCGGGCAAGTCCACTACCCTTATGGCCATCAGCGGCATTGTGCCGCTCCGGCGGGGGAGCATTTTATTCAAGGGCAGGCCCATCCATACTCTTCCGCCCGAACAGATTGTCCGGCTCGGGCTGTGCCAGGTCCCGGAAGGACGGCATATCTTTCCGGGTCTGACCGTACGCGAAAATCTCGATCTGGGAGGCTTTCTCCGCCGTGATCGCCAGGGGATCAGGAAGGACCTTGACTTTGTCTTCTCCCTGTTTCCCGTCCTGCACGAGCGCAGACACCAGCTGGGCGGCAACCTCTCCGGCGGCGAGCAGCAAATGCTGGCGATCTCTCGGGCGCTGATGGCAAAACCCGATCTCCTCCTCCTCGATGAGCCTTCCATGGGCCTTGCGCCAATGCTGACCCGGCAGATATTTGCGATCATCAGGCGGATCAACCGGGAGCACAACACCACCATCCTGCTGGTGGAACAGAAGGCCAGCCTGTCCCTGAAGGCCGCGAACCGGGGCTATGTTCTGGAAAACGGCCGGATTGTCATCGCGGATCAGGCCGACGCCCTGCTGGCGAACGTCGATGTGCAGCGGGTTTACCTGGGTATCTGAGCAGGAGCAGGTATCCGGGGAAATGCTCGCGGGCAGTGCAAAACAATCCATGATGAGAAAGGATACTGGACGCCGCTTAAAACTTATATTAGATAGCTAGTCAACTGTGCCATGCAAGGTGTCGGTCCTGACCGAACCGGCCATTTATTGCCCGGCAAAGGCAGAACCATTACTCAGCTGCGGCCGGCGATATCCGCTCCGGTCGCGGCAGGCGCTTCGCAACTGAATATGTCCTGCTGCAGGGAGAATACGTGAAAAAAATCAGGGTCGGAGTCATAGGGGTCGGGTATCTCGGCCGTTTTCACGCCCAAAAATACGCGGCGATGAACGGGGTGAAGCTGGTCGGCGTCTCCGATATTGATGCAAAGAGAGCGCAAGCCGTGGCCCGGGAATGCGCTACAAGATTTTTTGGTGAATATGACGAGCTGCTGAGCGAGGTGGATGCGGTTTCCATTGTCGTGCCCACTGTCCAGCACCATAAGGTTGCGGTGGCCTGCCTGGAGCAGAAGGTCGACATCCTGGTGGAAAAACCCTTCACCTCCACCCTGGAAGAGGCCGACGACCTCATTGCCATGGCCGAGAACTCGGGCCGCATCCTGCAGGTGGGCCACCTGGAGCGATTCAATCCCGCGGTCCTGGCCATGAAACCGCTGCTGACCTATCCCCTGTTCATCGAGGCCCATCGAATCAGCGTCTTCAAAAACCGGGGCACCGATGTGGATGTGGTCCTTGACCTGATGATCCACGACATCGACATCATCCTCTCCATTGTCAATTCCCCGCTGCAGACCATCCACACCGTGGGGGCGCCGGTGGTCACCGAGCTGACGGATATCGCCAATGCCCGGCTCATTTTTGCCAACGGTTGCACGGCCAATGTCACCGTCAGCAGGATCTCCCTGGAGAACATCAGGCGGATGCGCATCTTTCAGCCCGGCACCTATCTATCCGTGGATTTCAGCAAAAAGGAGGTTATGTCCGTTTCCCTGAAAAAGGAGGCGGGGCAGGCGACGCCGGTCCCGCAGATCCACAAGCAGGGATTTGCCGAGCAGGACACCCTGGAACTGGAACTCCAGGACTTCATTGCCAATGTCCGCAACCGGGCCAAGCCCCAGGTTTCCGGCCATGAAGGCAGGCGGGCTCTGGATGTGGCCCTGCTGGTGGTGAACCAGATCAACGAGAACCGGGCACGGGTGGAGGAGTTGCTCGCAGCCGGCATGCACCATTCGGCTTCCCGGCTGCCGTAACCCCTCTATTACCCTGCCCCGTGGCTTCCTCTCGGCCGGCATCGATGAACAGCGAGATCATGATCGTCACTGGCGAGGCCTCCGGCGATTTGCACGGGGCGAATCTGGTCCGCGCTCTGCGGGACCGGGAGAGCGGTCTGCGGTTCTTCGGCATGGGCGGGCCTGAGCTGGCTCGAGCCGGGGCAGAACTGCTCTGCGACGCGGCCCGGCTGTCCGTGGTGGGCATCCAGGAGGTGTTCAGCCACCTGGGCGACATACTCAGCGCGCGGCGTACTCTGTTCAGGGCCATGCGGATGCGCAGGCCAGCCCTGCTGATCCTTATCGATTTTCCCGATTTCAACCTCATGCTTGCTGCCCGAGCCAGAAAGCTGGGCATTCCGGTTTTCTACTACATCAGCCCCCAGGTCTGGGCCTGGCGCAGCGGCCGGATGAAGAAGATCGGGAGGCTGGCGGAACGGATCGCGGTCATCCTGCCCTTTGAAGAGGAGTTTTACCGGGAGCGGGGCTATGCGGTGGATTTTGTCGGCCACCCGCTCCTGGACACGGTGAAAACCAGCGCCACCGGTGAGGAATACCGGAGGGCGCAACATATCGCTCCCGGCAGCACGGTGGTCGGCCTGCTGCCGGGCAGCCGCCGGAAGGAAGTAGTCGCCCTTCTCCCTGATTTTCTGGCCGCGGCCGAGCACCTGGCGCAAAACCTGCCCGCAAAATGGGTTTTTCTGGTTCCCCAGGCCCCCACGGTATCGCCGCAGCTGCTGCTCGATAACGGCATTGCCGCGTACCGGGACCGTCTGGACATCCGGGTGCTTGCCGATAACCGCTATGACCTGATGGCTGCCTGCGACGCGGCGGTCGCCGCTTCCGGCACTGTTACCCTGGAGTTGGCCATCCTTGGCGTGCCGACCGTGGCCGCTTACCGCGTCACCACCCCCACATACCGGCTCGGCCGTCTGCTGGTCAAGCTCCCCTGGTTTTCCCTGGTCAACCTGATCGCGGGTCGCGAAATCATCCCGGAACTGCTGCAGAACGAGGTAACCCCAAATGCAATTGCGGACCGTCTCGGACGAATGCTCCGAGAGGACAATGAGCGGCATGAAATGCTGCAGGGACTGGCAGAGGTCAAAAGCAAACTGGGCAGCCCCGGCGCAGCCGTCCGGGCCGCCGCCATAGCCTTCAGCATCATCCGCCGGCATGAACGATAACGACCCGATCCCCCTGCCCATTGACGGCAACCTGGACCTCCACGCCTTCCGTCCCGCCGACATCGAACTGCTCGTGCCCGACTACCTGGATGAATGCCGCAAGGCCGGCATCTTCCAGGTACGAATCATTCACGGCAAGGGAACAGGCACTCTGCGCCGTACCGTCCACGCCATCCTGAACCGGCTGGACTTTGTTGCTGCCTACCGCCTTGCCGGGGAGGATGCGGGCTCCTGGGGCGCCACCCTGGTGTCCCTGCGCCCTCATCTGTAGGTCTTTAGGATCAAACGCAAGACATTCCGCCGCAGTCACCGGAAAAAAGCGCTCATCAGGAAAGAAAAAAAACCGCAGCGGGTTGCTGAGAACCCGCTGCGGTGCAATACCAAACTCTACCCCACCCGGTCCCCGGAAGGGAACACGGTTGCGGCCGGAGGAAGATTAATGGTTAATGGTTCCCATCACCCGGCGGTTGGCCTCCCGTCCCGCCTTGGTCGCATTGGACTCCAGGGGCCGGGAGAAGGCGTAACCCACCGTGCTCAGCCGGGATGGATCAATCTTGAATTTGTTGACCATGTACCGCTTGACGCTTTCGGCGCGGCGCTTCGAGAGGCCCATGTTGTATGCCTCCGAGCCCATGTTGCAGGTATGGCCCTCCAGGGTCAGCTTGATCTCCGGATGCATGGCCAGGAAGCTGCCCACCTCGTCAATATTGTCCTGTTCCTGGGGACGGATGGTATCCTTGTCAAAGTCAAACTTCACGTAGAGATTAAAGGAGACCGGTTTTTGCGCCACGGCCTTCTCAAAGAAAACCTTCTGCACGAAATCATTCATCCCCTCGGTGCTGGCAACGGCGGCCTCAGTGGTGGCGAAACCACAGCCACCGGCATCGGCAACGGCCTGCATGGTGCTCTTGCCGACTGGGTCATCACCGACAAGGATGGTGTAGATGCACACCCGGTCGCCGTATGCGGCCTTCAACTTCGCTGCCGCCTCCTGGGGGGTTACCTTGTCAGAGGAAACCTGAACACCATCGCTGACCACGATGACCGCGGTTTTGCCGCTGGCATTCTTCAAGGTGTCGATGCTCTTCACCAACGGAATGCTAATAGGCGTCAGCCCATTGATTTCGACTGAATTAACCGCCTTGGCATATTCCGCCTGGGAATAGTTCGTCATGCCGTAGATCAGGCTGTCGTTGACCAGGGTCCCCTTGGTGGCCTTGGTGTCGCCGATAACGTGCAGACCGCCCTGCAGCTTCAAGCCATCGATGGATTGATTGATACCGTGAATGACATTTCTGGCCTGATAAAATTTCTTGGTGCCGTTGTATTTCTCCCACATGGAGGAGGATCCGTCAAAAATAATCAAAAAGTTGTCAACTTTCTGCTTGTAGCCACTGTTGAGCAATCCGGCAAGGTTATTGCTGACAAAACTTTGCTGGATCTTGGGCGCGCAGCTGACCACCAAACCAACAAACAACAACATGAGAAAAATTGTAAAATGTCTCTTCATCTTCTTCTCCTTACCAAATTTCAAGTTCAACTCGTTTTAAAAAAACCTTATTAATAATATTATATCATATTGGTTTCTCTTTCGCAAAAAAAGTTGAAAAAAATGAACCGGCCCGCATGGTTTATGATCGAAAAAAGACTTGCGCCGTAATGCGCAAGACAATAAAAAATATTGAAAGGTCAGTAATTAAGGATAATCTCGGAGTACCCGAAAAAGAAAGAGAGTGCATAATTTTTTGGTTTTCTCTTTCCTGGAAGCCATGCTGCGTAACAACATTTTCGCTCATTTTTTGTCAGGCGGCATATTTTCCCGAAGATCGACCAGTTCGTTCCTGGTTGCAAGTTGCTTGACCAGTTCACGGTTGTCCTCCTGAATTGTCTGCAACGCATGCTGCAGGTCGACAATTTTGGCGAGCAGCACATCCAAATTGATCCGCTGCCGTTCTTTTTCCGCAGCAATGTCCTGCAAGGCAGCGTTTTTTTCATCAATAATTTTCTCAAGACCGAGCAGTTGGGCATTGACTTCATCCAGGCGTTGCTGCAGACCCTCCACGGGCAGGCCGGCAATAGGGATGTTCCCCGGCAAAGCAGTCCCCTCGTGCCCCACACCCCCTTCGCCTGCGGATTTCTGCAAAGCTCCTGCCGAATTTCCCTGATCCGGGACCTCCGATGCTTGGCCCGAGTTGAACGGCTCCTCTTGTTGCGCCGGAATCTCCTGGATACCCGCGGACTGATCCGGTCCACGCTGAGGCTCCTGACCAGGCTGTTGGCTGAGCTTCTGCAACTCGGCCCGTACATCCATGAGCTGCTGTTCCAGGTCGATCTTCTGCCGGTTGACGACAGCCCCCCATGTTGAACCAAGCAAAGCGGCAACAAACAGCAGAAAGAGAAAAGTGTTCTTGTTCATATCCGTTACTCCTGCCTGACGGCTCCCTGAAGGATATCTGCGCCGGATTGCGCTGTGGTTAAACCGCTCGCCGCAGGCAGCGCCTCGAATTCTCCCTCGTTCACCGGATTGCCGTCATGAACGGATGATAGAGGCGGGCCACCACTCCCCTGTCGAGCGGACGGAGGGGGCGGCATAGTCAAAAGGGCCGGATCGATGCCCCTGAGGTCCTGTTCAATCCTCTCCAGATTTTTTCTGACTTTCTCCACCAGGTCAGACTGGGGGTACTTGTCCAGGATATTCTGAAGAAGCTGTCTGGATTGAAGAAGCAGCGCGACCCGGGCGGATTGGTCCTTTGCCGAACCGGCCTGGACAAAAAGCTCCGCCGCCCTCTGCCGGCCCTCCTGAGCGGCCAGATTGGCAGCCGTTTTGATCTCGCCCTTGGCCCGATCTGCGTAAGAGGTATTCAGCATGCCGGAAAATACGGCGATGGCCAGATCATACTCCTTCATTTGAAGATGATTCTGTCCTTTGGACCAAGCTTGTTGCAAATTCGCCTCTTCGGCGACATGCTGTATCTCCGCCTCCTTGGTCTGGGCCGAAGTCATCTCATCGACCAGTGCCTGAATCCGTGCCCTTTTGTCCGGAGGCATTTCCTGGAGGGGCAGTTCCTGGATCATCTTCAGGGATTCGGCATATCTTTTCTCTTCCTTCAGCTGTCCTATCTGCTGGAGGCGGCTTGCATACCACGCCTCCGCACTATCACGCGC
Source organism: Desulfobulbaceae bacterium (assembly GCA_003508005.1). Lineage (GTDB taxonomy): Bacteria > Desulfobacterota > Desulfobulbia > Desulfobulbales > Desulfobulbaceae > UBA10518. The sequence goes on along the minus strand of DNUE01000017.1, from coordinate 86,999 downwards.
CTCGAAGAGAATTCGGTTGACCGTGGGGGTCACGCTGGATTCTGGATAGTTCACCAGGAACTGCTCCGCCAGCAGGACAACGTTGAAACCGTCACGGGGCTGGAAGAAACCGAGGTGGGCGCGCATGAGCTGAGCAAAGCTTTTGACCTCGGCGCCCAGCTGATTCCTGGCACTGATGACCGTCTGCTGTTTTCTGGCCCACTCGATGTTTTCGCCAAACCCTGCATACCTGTTGATGATATTCACATACCCGGCAAATGCGCTGCTGTAGTCCTCGAGCCCGAACTGGATATCGGCAACCAGCTGCATGAGCTGAAACTCCCTTCCCGCCTGATTCTGCTGCTGCACGTCCTGAAGCAGGCCCCTGAAGACCTGGCCGGCGTCGTGATCCCTGCCCGTACGGAGCAGGGCCTGGCCATAGCTGTAAATGCTCTCAAATGACGGCTTCAGGCGTTCTCCGGTGAGAAGCTGCTCATAGAGGCTAATCACCTGCGGATAGTCATTGGCCGCCATGGCGGTGGCTATCGCATTTTCGTTATCAGCAAGAACCCTGGCGGCGTTGTCGGCCAGCAAAGCTTCTGCCTGCTGACCGTCGGCTATGAGTTGTTGACACTCCCCCTCGAGAAAGCTGATATCCTCGTTGCCTATTTTCTGCAGTTTTTCCGTCGCGACGGGGTAAGGACTCTGACCGGGGTCCATTCCGACCAGCTGTGCATGCAACTGATCATAACGGGCAAGTATACCCTGAAGTAGATCCTGACAGGTGGCAATTTTCTCGTCGAGTTCCGGAGCCCGGGCAGTCTTGCCGGCCTTGGCGCTGAATACCTCCAAGGCATGGCGTTTTTCCTCATAGGCGGCCATGCGGTCATCCACCTGGGAGAGGAGAGGCAGGAATGCCGCCGACGGAGGAGGAAGCGTTATCCCCGATTGCTGAGCGGACACGCCGGGAGTAGGTACCTGCGGCGGCATCTTCACTACCTCCTTGGGCGGTTTCCCCCTCTCCGGGGGATAAGGCTCCGCTCGATGCTGGATGGTTGAACAGCCGGCAAGCGAGGCGGCAACAAGTCCTGCCAGCAGGAGGATGGATGAGGTTCGGCGAATAAATGAGCACATTATACTATGGTCCGGTACGGGAAAAGAGGACACAGGTTCGGCTCCTTCATGCTGCAGCCGGGACCTGGCGGTTAATCACTGTTGATGCCGTTGTCCAGAGACATCAATTATAGGGGAAGAAAGTATCAGAAAAAGAGCGCAGGGACAATCGTTTTTCCGGAAAAACATCCATGTTCCCCATCCTGCCGCCTTCCGTAGCGGGACAGTGCCGGGGAAAGAGCCCCTTGCGCCCCATCAATCCGTTCGTCCGGCGAATCCCTGGATTGATTGAAAAGCGGCTATGCCGAACGGCAGGTAAGGACAGTCCGGATTTCCAATGGCGCGAGAAATAATGAAAGAAAAGTACTGTTGATGCCCCGTTGCGGCATCGTCATGGCTCGTTTTTCCAAAACGGCCGGAAAAAACGGTCCGGTTCAAAGGTTCCGTTCTGGTTCAGGCGACCATAGGCTAGGATGGCGGGAAATCCGGGTGCAGTGCTGGCGCGCAACAGTTCTCGCCCGGAATGCACGGTGCCCCCCCGCTCAGGATCGACGGGCACAAAGACCTGGCCGACTTCCGGAAAGCGAAGGGGCAGCCCGCCGAAACTCAGATCGACCGTATCGACCTGGTCACCAATCCCCTCCAGGTTCAGGATGCTCGAGGCTAAACCGCTCCAGGTCGGCAGGGCTCCGGCAGAGCCGGCAATCCGGGTGGAGCCCTTTTCCATGGGCCGATTGTCATCAAACCCTACATACACACCCACCGTATAGCCGCCCGTCAGATCCATGGCTGTCTCGCCGTCCGTAAGGACCGGCACATACCCGAAAAAGGCGGCGTTCCTGAAATCGTTGGCCGTTCCGGTCTTGCCCAGAAGGGGTAGCGGCAGATTGAGGGTTGCCAAGAGTTTCTGCCGTTCCGGGTCCGCGCTTGACATCCGGACGTTGTCCCGGGCATACCTGCCGGTGCCGTACTGCACGGTATTCTGCAGAATATGGGCTATGGATGCGGCATCAAGGGCATCTACCACCTTTCTGCTGACCTCCTCGCGCGAATAGATTATCTCGCCCTCCTCTGTTTCGAGACGATCGATAATGGCCAGCCCTTCCCCGGCACCCCCCTCATCGTCATCCGCCGCGGGTTCGAGATGACCGGCATAACTGACTCCGGTGACAATGGTCTCGTACATCCGAACCGCATCAATCAGCGAAATAACATTGGAGCCCAGAGGAAACGAAAGCACCGGTTCCAGCTTTGAGGTGACGCCCGCCTTCCTCGCCATGGCAATGAGGTACTGCAGCCCCACCAGGAGCCGGTAATCCCGGATGCTGCCCAGCACCTCCATCGAATAGGGGTCGGCGGCGGAAAGATCCTTGCCCTCTCTGGCCATCTGCGCCTTGACCTGCCTGATGGCATAGCTGCTCAAGACTCCTTCCACCAGCACCCCCTGCCAGAACTCCTCGGCCGTTGTGCTGTCCAGCATTTCCAGACGGGAACGCAGTTCGCTTTCCGAAAGGTAGTGCCCGTTCTGGGGTGATGATCGCAGAGAATAAATAACCTGTCCGCTTTCATCCTCCCAGAAGCTGCCCATGGTATTCAGATTGCCGCTTGCGCTGTCCAACTGGGCCAGGGGGTCTGCTTCACCGGCCGGCGCTTGGGTGATCTGGAGATGGAGCCTGTACTGTTCCAGGGCCTCCATGCTCGGCTGCAGGGCGAGAAAACTCCTGGCGAGAAGGCCCTGGCGGATTTCCAGTTCCCGCGCCTCCCTCATGCTCATCCCTTTTTCTTCCGCCTCCATGCTGACACGGAGATCCCTGGCGTAGCGGTCAAAATGCAGACCGTACGGAAGCTGTTTCAACCGCGCTAATTCTGCCGCGCGGTCGTCAAAGAGGAAATCAGGCTCCAGATTCCTGATTGCCCGGTCATAGGCGGCCAACTGCAGGGAATCCTGGTTGACGATGATCCCGTAGCCATCGCGGATGCGGCGCTTGAACTGGGCGCTGCTCTCCGGTTCTTTCCCTGTTCGCGGGGCCAAATCCAGGTACGCGGCCACCTCCTGCAGGCGGGGCGGGGTCAGATGATCGGCAAGGTGATAGAGCAGCCACACCGCGGCCAGGTTTTCCGATGTGACACCGGCCCAGCTCAACGACACCTCCGCATGGGGGCTGATATGATCGGGACGGGGAAAATAAGGCCGGTCATGAAAAACAAATACGTCACGGCGGTTGCTGAGCATGTCCGTCGCGCTCCAGCCAAGCTGCAGGGCCGCCGCAAAAAGAAACGGCTTGAAGGTTGAACCCATGGGGCGGCGGGCGGCCACGGCCCGGTTGAAATAGCGGTTCTCGATGCCCCCGGCCATGGCCATGATCGCCCCCCGCTTCATCACCAGCGCAGCGCCCTGCAGCTCGGAGTAACGCTCCAGGGCAAGAATCGGCATACCGTTCACCTCTCCAGGGCGAACACTGACATAGACCATGTCACCCTGCTTCAATTCGCCCAGTAGCATTGGCAGATCCTTTCGTCCCGCCTCGCTCCAGCGGTTTTTCTTATTCTTGACGAGCGAGGCGAGGGCATCCTGCAACCCTTCCCAAACGATAACCCCGGTAGGCAGCATATAGCCGGTAAAATCGACACTGATCAGGGGACCGCCCTGCCCGTCTGTGGCAATATTCCCTATTCGCCCGAACAGAAAGGAACCGGGCGTCACCAGCGTGTCTCCGGAATAGTTCACGCCTGCGTATTCCTGCTGCACCTCGTCCCGGTCATAGCCGCGCAGGAGGATATCGAGTCGGGACAATTCCCGGCGAAGGGTAAACAGGGTCCTCTCCTGCAGTTCCTTGTCCACCGTGGTGATGACCCTGATTCCCGAGGTGGAGATGTTGCTGATGCCATGGGCATCCAGGGCATTCGTCACTTCCGGCGCGGCCAGGCCATCCTTGACCAAATCCATAACCGTGTTCAGGGCAAAGGACATCCTGCCCCGCTTGAACTCTATTTCGCTGCCGATAGCCTGACTATACTCCGCAACGTTAATAAAACCGTGCTGCTTCATTTTGCCGAGCACGTACGCTGTTCGCTCCTTTGCCCGTGTTCTTGCCCGTGCCTCTGCATCTTCATCGGTCTTGGTAAAGGGATTATAATAATTTGGACGCTTGACGCTGCCGGCGATAAAGGCGCTCTCCAGAGTGGTCAACTCAGCCACTTCCTTGTCAAAATAATAACGGGCGGCGATCCCCAGTCCATGTCCGTTGCCGCTGACAAAAAACTGATTGGCATAAAATTCCAGAATCTTCTCTTTGGAATAATGATATTCCAGTCGCAGGGCATAGAGCATTTCCTTGAGCTTGGCCTGATAGGTACGCGACTCCCTCTTGAACAGGTTTTTCGCGGTCTGCTGGGTGATGGTGCTCCCCCCCTGCACGACCCGTCCCGCCCTGAAATTGGCCAGCATCGCCCTGGCTATGCCCAGGATATCGATTCCGTAATGCTGGAAATACTGATCATCCTCAGCCGCCACCAGGGCGTTGATAAATGCCTTGGGTATCTGATCATAGGGAAGATACTGGCGATGCGCCTCCTGGAACAACACCCCGATCTTTTCCTTTCCGTCCCGGTAGAACACAGGGCTTTCGCGCCCCAGGATCTTCTCGATATTCGCCTGCTCGATCTCCTTCCCCGGCTCCACTGCCACCAGCCAGTAAAGTACCCCCGCAGCCGACCCTGCGGCAAGAAAGGCAAGGAGGAACAGAAAAACAACCAATTGTTTAAATATTCGCCACATCAGATCCCAGCGAAAAAAGGGGAATGAAACAGGAGTTGCCCCGGGTTCAAAAAATATAATTTAGTTCAATAAATTGAATCTTTACGTTTTTTCTTGTAAAAAATCCAGAATTAATGATAGTTTTTTTTAGATGTGCGCAAAAAGGGGCCCTCAGGGCTCCTCATTTTATTTTTTTGTTTTTTTGCTTATCAAATCAATAATCAATGCAAGAGACTGACATCCACGACATGAAACAGAGCATACCCCTGATTACGATTCTGTTGCTTGCAGCCTTTGCAATTTCAACGCTTTCCGGTTGCGCCGAGGCCCCTCAACCAACCTACGTCTCCCAGGAAAGTGACCTCTATGCCAACGTCAACTTTGACAACGGCCAGGTGGTCATCAAGTACACGGAGAATGAGCCCGAGGCGGGCCTTGAGGAAGAGCTCTCGGAACTGGGCAAGATTGGCGGCTGGGAAGAGAATGCTGCCCAGTCACTGCCAGAAATTGCCAAGTCCGAGGAAGTTACCTACGACTTTCCCATCACCATGAACAAACAGGTTGAGTTTTATATCAACCTGTTCCAGACCAGGCAACGCTGCTTCTATGAACGCTGGCTGGCCCGCTCCACCAGGTACCTGTCCTTCATCAAGGCCAACCTCAAGGAAGCCGGACTGCCGGAGGACCTGGCATACCTGGCCATGATCGAATCCGGCTATAACCCGACGGCCATTTCCAAAGCCAAGGCGGTGGGCCTGTGGCAATTTATCCCCGGTACTGGAAAAAATTACGGCCTGCGCATCGATTCCTGGGTCGATGAGCGGCGTGAGCCGGAAAAAGCCACCCTTGCGGCCATCAAATATCTCACTTTCCTCTACAGAGAATTTGGCTCCTGGTATCTGGCGGTTGCCGCATACAATGCCGGTGAAGGGAAAATCGGCCGGGGCGTCGAAAAATACAATACCAATGATTTCTGGCACCTCGCCAGCAAAGACTATCTGAGCCTGGAGACCAAACGCTACGTACCCAAACTCATTGCCGCGATCATTATCGCAAAAAACCCGGAACAATACGGCTTCTCCGGGATCAGCTATGAGGAACCGGCCCGGTTTGATCTCATCAAGGTTCCGGCCATGACCGATCTCAATGCCGTGGCCACGGCCAGCGGTCAGGATATCGACAAGATCAGGGACCTGAATAATGAACTGCTGAAGAATCTTACCCCGCCGGGAAAACATTCCTATGAATTGCGGATCCCTGCAGGCAGCTATGAGAAGGTCGCCAGCAATCTATCGCGGCTGCAGCCGGTGGCCAGCATTGATTACAAAACCCATGTCGTAAAAAAAGGTGATACCTTGACCGCCATCTGCCGGATGTACAACCTGAGCAAAACCGCCCTGCTCAAGGCCAACAACCTGCACAACGCCAAGCTGGCTACCGGACAGCGGCTCCGCATTCCCTACCAGACGACCAAGTATGCCCTCCTCAAGGATGGCGAAAAACCTGGGAAAGTCGCGCTGGCCGAGTTTGATGGCGACATGCGGTTCCATAAGGTCAAAAAAGGGGAAACCCTGTCCCGAATTGCCGATCTCTATGGCGTGACCGCCGGAATGCTCATGCAGTGGAACAATCTGCAAAACATCAACAAAATCAGCGAAGGCCAGCAACTCGCCCTCTTCCTTGACAAGCCTGCGCAACCGGCGATTGCGGCCCAGGAAAAGCCCGACGTTTCCACGGCTACCGCCATGGTTGAAACCGGCAAAAATGTCACCGACGCATCCGTCAAGGCTGATGCAAAAAAACGCGCAACCAACGCCTCGAAGGACGATAACCAGGTCAATTATTACCTCGTCAAGGCTGGCGATACACTCTGGTCCATCGCGCAGAAGTACCGCATCTCCCTCAAGCAGATCCGGCAGTGGAACAACCTGAAGTCGAACAATCTCTCCATCGGCACGAAACTGGTCGTGAAAAAGGCGTGACTCAAGCCCGCCCCCCGCTGCTGACGTTCTTCCCGTAATCCTCCTCATTTTTTTCTCCGGCAAACTCCAGCTCCTGCCGGAGAAAAAGTGAGTTTCCCCTTGTCCAGCGACTGCCGAATAAATGCTCCTTTCTCTTCACCCGGCGCCGGGGTTCCACATTGACCAGAGACAAAAATACGTATTTCATGCCAGATCGTCCTTTACTCCAGAGGGGATCATAACTACATTCGATGCACACAATGAAAACCCTGTCGCTATCCGGCACAACAAGCATGCACAAAATACCCTTTCCGCACCGCGACTACCCTGACGATGTCGCGGTCATCCACCTGCCGGACAAAACTGTTCTGCTGGTCGGCACCGCCCATATATCCAGGCAATCCACGGACCTGGTCCGGGAGGTGATCGAAGAAGAGCAACCTGACACCGTCTGCATCGAGCTTGATGACAAACGCTTCCAGGCGCTGTCAAGAAAGCAGCACTGGGAGGGCCTCGATCTCAAGCAAATAATCCGCAGCAAACAGCTCGCAACCCTCCTGATCAACCTGATCCTCGCTTCCTACCAGAAAAAACTGGGGGGGCAGCTGGGGGTCATGCCAGGGACCGAATTGCTGACCGCGGCGCAGGAGGCTGAAAAACGACAGATCAGGACCGTGCTCTGTGACCGCGATGTCAGGGTTACTCTGCGCAGGGCCTGGCACGCCACCTCCCTGTGGAAAAAATGCTCCCTGCTGGCAACCCTGTTCACCAGTCTCTTTGATGACACCAAGCTTGACGAACAGAAACTGGCTGAACTGCGCCGGCAGGATGTGCTTTCCGAGCTGATCAACGAGATCGGTGCGGTCATGCCCGAGGCGAAAAAGGCGCTCATCGATGAGCGCGATATCTACATGGCCGAAAAGATCAAGGCCGCTCCCGGCCGCCGGCTCGTTGCGGTGGTCGGCGCCGGACACCTGGAGGGTATCCGCAGGGTGATTACCGAGGACCACAGCGCAATAATGACGGAAATCGACACCATCCCCCCGGTGAGCAGGGCCTGGAAGATTGCCGGCTGGTCGTTGCCGGCGCTGATCATTCTTTCCATTTCCCTGATCGGTATCCAGAAGGGAGCCGGCGCCGCCGGCGGCCTCGTGGGCTACTGGTTTCTCGCAAACGGGATTCCCGCGGCGATAGGGGCCATGCTGGCCTGGGCCCACCCCGCCACCATCGCCTCCGTTTTTGCCGCAGCGCCCATTACCAGTCTGTCGCCGCTGATCGGGGCCGGCTATGTGGCTGCCTTTGTCCAGGTAATGAGCAGGCCGCCCGTGGTCAGGGAGTTTGAAAACGTCAGCAGCGACATGGCCTCCGTCGCCGGCTGGTGGCAGAATAAACTGTTGCGCATCTTTCTCGTTTTCCTCCTCTCGGGATTCGGTTCGGCCATCGGCACCTGGGTCGGCGGCTACGAAATTTTCACCAACCTTTTCAGTTAAGCGATGAACAAGACAAAAGAACCCGCGCCACTGACCGGCAGGCAGAAAAAATTTCTCCGCGGCCTGGGTCACCACCTTGAACCTAGCGTCATTGTCGGCCGGGAGGGGCTTTCAAACAACCTTATCCAGTCCTGTACAGACGGTCTGCAGGCCCATGAACTGATCAAGGTCAGGCTGGGCCAGAACTGTCCTGTTCCAAAGGACGAGGCAGCGCAGCAACTCGCGGTCCGGGCAGGCGCCCACCTGGTCCAGCTGATCGGCAAGACGGTCATTCTGTATCGGCAAAACCCGGACCTGCCGCCGGACACGGCTATTCACCTGCCCCGCTGAGCAGCCCCCGACCGGAGCGGAACCGGACCGGCCGTTTGAGAGTAACCAAGGGGCAATGGCCTCCTTGACGCTCTGCGATACTCCCCGGCCCAGCTGAGCCGCAGCGCAGATACTCGGCCTTGACCGGAAAATTGAAACAGCCGGCGGCGACAATGTCCCGTGTGCCGGAAAAGGGCAAAGGCGGATCCTCGCATGCCGCTAATGAGATCGCCGGGGGAAAAGCACCCGAAACGGGATAACTTATAGAAACAGGACATGAACTACAACAATTCCAAACGCAGAAGTGAGGCAGCCATGGGCGACACCCAATCCGTTCCCGGCATGTCGGCAAATCTGAAAAAAGCCGTTTGCTGGATAGGCGAAACCGTCAGGGAACATCCGAAAAAAGCTCGAAAGGAGATCATCAACGAGGCAGAACTGCGGTTTGACCTCACGCCCAGGGAATGTGAATTTCTAAACCAGAATTTCCTGGAACTGGCCGCCGGCAATCCCTCTTAAGCGGGATCAGCCGTCCCCTCACCCTGAAAGGCAGGCAACTCCACGGTTACCGTTGTCCCCTGCCCAGGAACGCTGTCGATTCTGATGGACCCTTTGTGGTCGCTGATGATTTTCTGGGAGATGGCCAGCCCTATCCCGGTGCCGCCGGTCTTGGTCGTAAAATAGGGATAGAAGAGCTGGGAGAGATTCTCCTTGGCAATGCCGCTTCCACTGTCCTGGATGGAAATCACCACAGTCCCTTTCTCCCCGTTGTTCTGCGCGAAAACCTTCAGCTCGCCGCCCCGCTCCATGGACTGCACCGCGTTGAGCAGCAGATTGAGAAAGACCTGGTTCAACCGGTCGGGATCCCCGGCAACGGGCAGAAGGTCATCGGCCAGCTGCAGCCTGGTAACGATACCGCTGTTTTCCGTATCCGAAGCGATGAGACGCAGAGTATCCGCCAGCAGCTCCCTCAACAGCACCTCCTGCACGTGCAATGGGGCAGGCCGCGCAAAGCTGAGCAACTCAGAGACGGTCCGGTTCATCCGCTCCACCTCCTGGATAAGCAGGTTTGCCGTCTCGCTCTCCCGGCTCTCTGGTGCAAACTTGCCCTTGAGCAGCAGGGCCAGCCCCTTGATCGAACTCAAGGGATTGCGGACCTCATGGGCAACGCCGGCTGCCATCCTCCCTACGGCCGCCAGGCGTTCGTTTTCCCGCATCTCTTTCTCCAACCCCTTGAGCTGGGTGAGATTGGAGATCAGCAGCACCTGCCCCTGATACTCGCCCTGATTGTCCAGGACATCTATACAGTGACAGAACAAATACTGCTGGCGGCCGGCCACGCTGACAACCATTTCCCTCTCCCTGCCCGCCGTGGACCCTGCATTCCCCTGCCCGTTCCCGCTGCGGGCAAAGAACCCGGAAAAATCAGGGGGCAGGACCTCACCAGGGACCCTGCCGGAAGCAGCCCGGCCGGTGATGCCGGTCATTTCTTCGGCCGCACTGTTCAAGGTGGTGATCCGCCCGCCGCGATCGGTGGCGATGATGCCCACCGGCAGCTTGGCCACGAGCAGCGCGGTAAACGCCTTGATCTCGGCCAGGGTCCGCTGGGAGACCCGAAAACCCTGCACGGCGGCAAGAGAAAGCCATCCACCGATGCCCACCAGCAGCATGGCCAGAGAGAGGATAAGTGCCTGCAGCTTGAGCCGGCGGAGGGCCTGATCAAAGTTCCTCATATCCAGTCCGACCACAATGTAATAGCTGTGGCGGTCGTCACCTCCGGGGATAAATTCCTCCTGCAGGTTTGGCGGATGAAACATCATCCCCTCCCGTTGTCGCTGGTCAGGTCTCCTGTTCCCCGGGCCACGGGGCCTGGCCAGCGGCCGATACGGGAAAAAGGACCGGACCGCCTCAAACTGCCTGCCCGTTCCAGGATTGCTGGATATCCGGTAGCCGGTGCTCGGTTCTGGTTCCATGTCCGCGGTTGCGGCAGGAAGAGTGATACTCATCCTGTCTCCGAGAAATTCGGCTTTATTATGCACAATAATAGTTCCCGTCTCATCCACCACGGCAATGATCAGCACATCCGGCTCCTCGGCAACGTGGTTGATCACCCGCTGGACATACTCGTGCCAGGGGTCAGTCCGCCAGATGCCCTTGCCGAGATCAAAGAGATATGCGGATTTGGCGCCGGAGTGCACGATACGCATCAGGGTATCTGCTTTCTGCAGCATGGCTTGGGTCATCAGCTGCTTTTCCCGCCGGATATTGTTCAGGGTAAAGGTTACCACGATCAGGACAAGCAGGGCCGTTGCCGCGGCAAGCAGCCAGGGAGAGACGTAAAATATTCTGGGTCGAGGAAAGTATCGCATTGTCACTTACCGGGAGAGGCCTTGCAATAAACACACCTACAGCCAACTCAAAAGCGTATTTCAAGAACTTGCATATATACCCGCAGCACGTCCTCCTGTCCTGGGGGAATAAACTGGGTAAAAAGTATCCAACTTCCAGCCGGTCTGCGAATACTTATTACTCACCTGGTCTCCCGGCTGGGGCCGGTAATTTTCCCTCCCAGCGCCGACAAATTTTTTTTTATAGGAAAATCAGTAACATAGATAAAAATAAGAAAACTGGCACATTCTTCGCTATAAAGAGGGTACAGGCAAACATTCACTCAACCCGAGGAGATCCAATTATGACAAAAATCACATTGAACAAACAAATCATCCTGGGCGCGGTCTTGGTCGGGGCGCTTGTCCTCGCCGGCATGCAGGCTGCCGATGCCCGCCCCTGGAGAGGAGGCCCTGGCTGGGGCACCGCTTCTGACGACTATGGCCCAGGCTCCTGTTATCAAGCGCGTCAGCTGGATGACAAAACCATTGCAGCCAGAGATAAATTTCTGAGCGAAACCGTTGCACTTCGCAAGGAAATGGCGATTAAAAGGGCTGAGCAGGAGGCCCTGATGAACAGCGAGAACCCTGACGCCAAACGCATTGCCCAACTCACCGGCGAAATATTTGACCTGCGGGAACAGCTGCATGCAAAAGCCGCGGAAAGCGGCCTGGACCTGCCGGGCCTGAGAGGTCTTGGCTTTGGCGGTTGCCCCGGATTTGGACCGGGACCCGGGCCGGGGCCTGGACCCGGAACTGGTCCTGCTCCCGCACCAGGCGGTCCACAGAAACCGTAGCGACGGAAGAAAACAACAAACAAGTCTCCCCCAAGTGTCCCGGCAGGCGCCCCCCTCCTAGCCTGCCGGGACATGTCTTTTTAACCCTGTTTTTTTCCCTGCCCCTCCCCGACGACGTTGCCACAACTTCCCGGTGCTCTGCGGCGAAGCATCGTTCGCCGGTGCAATGCACCGTATCCCTATCTGATCACGCCCGCTTTTTGCCCGGTGCATTTTTGCTTTCCGTTGAGTATTTCCCTTGACGCCTTATCCAGGATCATCATCGGTGCTGCAACCACACTCACATCATGTTCTCGGGATCGACATCGATTGCCAGGCTGATGCCCCGGCCGCAGATTCGTGCGGAATCCTCCAGCAGCTGCTCGCACAGCTCATGAAGCAGGGCCAGTCTGCTGCTCTTCAAGAGCACCTGCCACCTGCTTTTGTCCTTGATTCTGGCCAGCGGTGCCGGTGCCGGGCCGAGTATTTCCACCGCTGCGTCACGACGGCGACGGGCCAAGGCGCTACGGAGAAAATGGCCGACCCTGCCGGCGCTGTCCTTCACCTTTGCCTCATCGCGGCCGCTGATTCGGATGTTGACCAGCCGTGAAAAGGGCGGATAACGAAGATCCCGGCGCAGGGACAGTTCCTTGTTGTACAATGCCGGATAATCATGCTGCTGGGCGCAAAGGACTGAATAATGATGGGGCTGGTAAGTCTGAATGATGACTTTGCCCGGGTGCTCTCCGCGACCTGCCCGGCCGGTGACCTGCGCCAGCAGCTGAAAGGTCCGCTCGGCTGCCCTGAAATCAGGCATCCCCAGGCCGCTGTCGGCCCAGACAACACCCACCAAGGTAATATTCGGGAAATGAAGCCCCTTGGCGATCATCTGGGTGCCCACCAGGATATCGACATCCCCCTCCCGAACGGCCCGGAGCGTTGCCAGATATTGCTTCCTGCTGGTGGCGGCATCGCTGTCCAATCTGGCCACCCGGGCATGGGGGATGAGCTGGCGCACTTCATCCTCGATCCTCTCGGAGCCAAGGCCAAGCCCATCCATTTTGGGTGAAGTGCAGGCCGGGCACACGATTCGGGTGGTCAGGCTGTAGCCGCAGTAATGACAGACCAATCGCTGCTCGCGCCGATGCAGGGTCAGCGACACCTGGCAATGCCGGCACTGGACGATGTGGCCGCAGTCCCGACAGAGCATGAAGCTGGCAAATCCTCGGCGATTGACGAACAAAAGGCTTTGCCGCCGCTTCTCCATATTTTCCTTCAGGGCCCGGATCAGCGGATCGGAAAAAAAGAGATCCGGCCGCGAGGTCCGGCTCAGGGCCAGATTGACCACTTCAACCCGGGGCAGGCTCTGTCCCTCGATGCGCCGCGGCATGCTGAGCAGGGTATACTTGCCGGTCAGGGCATGATGATAGCTGATGACCGAGGGAGTGGCAGACCCCAGGATGACCGGACAGGAGGAAAAACTTGCGCGCAGCACGGCCAGGTCGCGGCCGTTGTAGCGCAGTCCGTCCTCCTGCTTGTAGGCCGGTTCATGCTCCTCGTCGACGATAACCAGGCCGAGGGAGTGAAGAGGCGCAAACACCGCTGACCTGGCCCCAATGACCACCCTGGCCTGGCCGGAAAGGATCCGCTGCCACTGGTCATGGCGCTCGCCTTCGGACAGGCCGCTGTGCAGCACCGCCACCTGCCCTCCGAACCGGGAATAAAACTGGGCCTCCAGCTGGGAGGCCAGAGCGATTTCCGGGACCAGGACCAGGACACTGAGCCCGGAAGTCAGGACCGCCTCCGTTGCCCGCAAATACACCTCGGTCTTGCCGCAGCCGGTCACCCCGTGCAGGAGAAAGGTCCGAAACGATGGCGTACCAATGGCGGGAAGCAGTTGCTGGAGGACCTCCTGCTGATCCGGAGTCAATTGAAGGGGCTTTGGCAAAAAACTTGGCGGCCCGCCGAAAGGGTCCCGGTACGCCTGCTTTTCAAAACAACGGATTATCCCCGCGGCCGCCAACTCCCGCAGACCATTGCCGGCCCCCGAATATTGCCGGGTGATCGCCGGTTGCAATACCGGCGGAGCAGCCGCCGCCACCCCGAACTCACAGATAAGGGCCAGGGTTTTCCGCGCCGACGTTTTCAGCTCAGGAAAAAGCAGCGCCAGGCAGGCCGTCATGTCCCCGTCTTCCTTTCGCAGTTCCTGCCTGATCCTGGCTGCCGTTTCGGGCGCAAGAGAGATCACCCTCTGCATCTTCTGCCGGACAGAGACCGCGTGGACCTCCTCCTCGATCCTGATCCATCCCAGCTTCTCCCACCTGGCGAGGAGAGAGCGGACCGCCGGATCCCGCCGAAGCCCGGCAACCGTACCCGGCGCCAGTTCACCGCTTTGCAGTAAACGCTGGCCCCAGCCGGAGGGCAACCCCTCGGCGGTCTGGAGCGAGGCAGCAAGCTGATCGCGGAAAGCCGGGTCAAGAAGGACCTTCCTGCCGCTGCCCCCAGTCAAGCCTCCAGGCAGGGCGGTTCTGATCACCTCGCCCAAGGGATGGTGGTAATACTCGGCGATCCAGCGGAAAAATGGAATCATGGCCGGGAGAAAAAGCGGTCCCTGATCCAGCAGCTCGGTTATGGGCTTGATTTCGATCCCGTTTCCGCCAGTTCCCGCCTCATCGATAACCGTCAGGACATAGCCGGTGACCACGCGCCGGCCCAGAGGGACAAGGACCCGCCGGCCCGGGTCGATGGTCTCTTGCGCTGGAAGAGAAAAGGGCCGGGCATACGTCAGGGTCTTGCGCAGGGGGGCGGCGACAGCGATTTCATAGCAGGTCATGGCCGCTCGTCACCTTTCTGAATCTGCAGAACGAGATACTCTCCGAAAAAAAATCAGAACGGACTGTCAGAGCTGCTCTTCCGAGGCATGGCGGATATAATCCTTGAATGCCTTGCCCAGTGTCGGATGGGTGATGGCAAAATCGACAACCGCCTTGAGATAGCCGAGCTTATCGCCGGCGTCATAGCGTTTGCCTTCAAACTCGTAGGCATACATGCCGCGCCGGCGGGCAAGTTCAACAAGGGAGTCGGTCAGCTGGATTTCGCCGCCGTGGCCGGGGGTGGCTTTCCCGAGATAGTCAAAAATGTCGGGCATCAAGAGGTAGCGGCCGATGATGGCCATGTCCGAAAGAGAGGTTCCGGGAGCCGGCTTTTCCACCATGCTGGTGACCTTGAACGCCCCTTTTCTCTCCGTGGGCACGCCCTCGACGATACCGTACTGGTGAACCTGGTCCATGGGAACCCGCTGCACCGCGACAATCGACTCCTGAACGTTATCGAACAGGTCGATCATCTGCTTGCAGCAGGGCACCCTGCTCCGAACCAGATCGTCACCGAGCAAAACCATGAACGGTTCATTGCCGATTACATCCCGGGCCATCCAGATGGCGTGCCCCAGGCCGAGGGGCTTCTTCTGGCGGACAGAAACGATATCGATCAGGTTGGAAATAATGTTCAGCTCCTCCTGGAGCAGGACCTTATTCTTCTCCTTGAGCACGGTATCGAGCTGGAAATCATAGTCAAAATGGTTCTCGATGGCCGACTTGCCCTGGCTGGTGATGAGGATGATCTGGTCGATGCCCGAGGCCACCGCCTCCTCGACAATATACTGGATGGTGGGCCGGTCGACAATGGTCAGCATTTCCTTGGGGATGGCCTTGGTGGCGGGAAGAAAACGGGTACCCAGGCCAGCCACCGGAATAACGGCCTTTCTTATCCTTGTCATCTTTCTCCTGCAATAAATGGGTTTTCAATGAGTTCGCAAGCGATTTCCTGTATACATAGCAGGTGACGGGACAATCAGCAAGGGATGCCCTGGAATTTTTTCTCAATCCCCCGGATACAACAACAGTCCATGGACCTCTCAACTCTGGATCACCTGCCTATTGCTGCGAGGCGGGACGACATCGTCGCCGCCATCGGCAACCAGCAGGTGCTGGTGATTGCCGGTGACACGGGATCGGGCAAGACCACCCAGCTGCCCAAAATGTGCATTGCGGCCGGCCGGGGACGGACCGGCATCATCGGCTGCACCCAGCCCCGGCGGATCGCCGCGGTCTCTGTGGCGGAAAGGGTGGCGGCCGAGATGCAGGCGCCCGGCAGGGTCGGCTACAAGATCAGGTTCCGTGACCAGACCACCGCCGATACCCTGATCAAGTTCATGACCGACGGGGTGCTGCTGGCGGAAACCCGACAGGACCATCTGCTTCGCCGCTACGACACCCTGATCATCGATGAGGCCCATGAACGGAGCCTGAACATCGACTTTCTTCTCGGTTATCTCAAAACCCTGCTCGCCCGACGCCCTGACCTCAAGCTGCTCATCTCCTCAGCCACTCTGGACACTGATAAATTCAGCGCCCACTTCGATTCAGCGCCGATCATCAATGTCTCCGGCCGTACCTATCCGGTCACCGTTGCCTATCAGCCACTCCCCGGAAGCAAAGACGAAGAGGAGACGTCCCATGTCGAGCAGGCAGCGCGCGAGGCGGCCCTGCTTGCCGAGCAGCACCCCGTCGGCGACATGCTCATCTTCTTGCCCACGGAACGGGACATTCTGGACTGCACGGAGCTCTTACAGGCAAAATTTGCCGACAGCACCATTGTCCTTCCCCTGTTTGGCCGTCTGCACGCAGCGGACCAGCGCAAAATTTTCCGGCCCTCCCGGCTGCGCAAGGTCATTGTGGCCACCAACATCGCTGAAACCTCTCTGACGGTGCCGGGAATCCGCTTCGTCATTGACACCGGGCTGGCCAGGATCTCGCGCTACAATCCCCGGGCCGGTACCACCAGCCTTCCGGTTTGCCGGATCTCGCGGGCGAGCTGCGACCAGCGAACCGGCCGTTGCGGCCGCACCGGCCCAGGTTTTTGCCTGCGCCTGTACAGCGAGGAGGACTATCAAAACCGGCCGCAATTCACCCAGCCGGAAATCCAGCGCGCCAACCTGGCGGAAGTCATCCTGCAGATGATCAGCCTGAAGCTCGGCGATCCCCGGGATTTTCCCTTCCTCGATCCTCCCTCTTCCCATGCGCTCCGTGACGGCTACCGGCTCCTGCAGGAACTTGGAGCGATCACCGAATCGAACCAGCTGACGCACCGGGGCCGGATCATGGCCGGCCTGCCCCTGGACCCCTGCATTGCCCGGATCATGGTCGAGGCTGCACAGCGCGGTGCCGTGCGCGAAATAAAGATCATCGCCGCCGGCCTCTCGATCCAGGATCCCAGGATCCGCCCCGCCGACAGGGAAGAAAAGGCGGACGCCGCGCACCGCCGCTTTGCCGATCAGCACTCGGATTTCCTGTCGCTCGTCAATATCTGGGAAGCCTTTCAGGCAACGGCGGGCAAAGTAACCAAAAACAGGCTGCGCAAATTCTGTGCCAGCCACTTTCTCTCCTGGCAGCGCATGCGCGAATGGCTGGACATCCATGAGCAGATCAATGAGCTGACCCGCCACCACCAGAGCTTTCACGACAGCGCCGAGCCGGCATCCTTTGCCGCCATCCACCAGGCCCTGCTCAGCGGCTTCCTGCGCAACATCGGCCAGAAAAAAGAAAAGAACCTCTACCAGATCAGCGGCGGTCGGGAGGTAATGCTCTTTCCCGGCTCCGCCCTCTTCAACCATGGCGGCCAGTGGCTGGTCTGCGCCTCCTTCATGGAAACCGGCCGGCTCTATGCCATGAACGCGGCGAGCATCAATTGCCGCTGGCTGGAAGAGATCGGCGGCAGTCTGTGCCGGCGCAATTGGTCCGACCCACACTGGGAAAAAAAGGCCGGCCAGGTCACCGCCCTGGAAAAGGTGACCCTGTTCGGCCTGGTCATCATTGCCGGCCGAAGGGTCAACTTCGGCCGGGTCAGCGAGTCGGCCGCGGTTGAGGCCAGAACGATCTTTATCCGCCAGGCCCTGGTCCAAGGGGAACTGGGCGGCCGTTGCCCCTTTCTCCTGCACAACCTTGCCCTCATCAAACAATACCAGGAGATGGAGGCCAAAACCCGCCGACGCGACATTCTGGTTGATGACCATGCCCTGTATCGCTTTTACGACGAGCGGCTCGGCCAGGTTTTTGACCGTCACACCCTGAACCGGGAGATCCGCAGACGCCACGGCGAACGGTTTTTGCGGATGCGGATGGAGGATATCTGCCAGTCGGTGCCGGACAGCGATGAGCTGTATCGTTTCCCCGAATACCTGCAGGCCGGCCCCCATTCTCTCCCGCTGGCCTACCTCTTCGAACCGGGCAGTGAGGCGGACGGGGTGACCGTCTTTGTCCCCCTGGCCTTGGTGGATACTTTACAGCCTAACCTCTTTGAATGGCTGGTGCCCGGGCTGCTCGAGGAAAAAATTGCGAGCCTGCTCAAGTCCCTGCCCAAGGCCCTTCGCCGCCGCCTGGTACCTCTGCCGGAAGCGGCAAGCCGGATCATGGATGGGCTTGCACTGCACCAGGGTTCCCTCTATGCAGCACTGGAACAGGCTGTGTTCAAAAGTTTCCAGATGAAAATCGAACGGACGGACTGGCAACCCGACAAACTGCCGGTCCACCTGAAAATGCGCTACTGTCTCACTGGCGAAGATGGCAAAACAGTGGTCACCAGCCGCTCGTTTCAGGATCTGGTGGATGCGGTGCACGGGAAGGAAGGAGGCCCTGCAGCCTCGGTTCGGAAAACAGCAACGCCTTCCCCGGCCGCACGGATAATTGAAACCTGGGATTTCGCCACCCCTCCGGAACCCATCCCGCTTCATGGGAACCATCTCACAGCCGGGATTCTCTACCCTGCCCTTTTCGTCGACGAACTGAGGCGCAGGGTAGAGCTGCGCTATATTGACGACCGGGTGGAAAGTTGCCGGCGCAACCGAACCGGCCTGCGCTTTCTCCACACCCTCCGCTTCCCCAAGGAAGTGAAGGTTTTGTCTGCAGAATGCAAGGCGGCCCTCGCCAGCCACTCCGCCTCCTGGCTGGCCCTGGGCACGGGACTGGCCGCAGCGGAACTGCGGGAGCACCTGTTGGCCTTTCTCCTCGACCACCTCTTTGCCACACACCGGGGATCCCTGCCCTCTTCCCTGGAATTCGAGGTAACAGCGGCCACAGCCCAGGCCCAGGGCGTTTCCCGCACCGGCAGGCAGATGCTCGACTCGCTGCTCCGGCTGCTCGCCCTGCGCCGGGAAGTCCAAAGCCGTCTCTTGCCGGGGAGACAGGAAAAGGGCACCAACCTCCCCGAACTACTGCGCATCGAAATGCAGGGCCTGCTCCAGGAGCTGCTGCCCCCGCACTTTCTTTTGACCAGGCAGTTCACTGATCTCGCGCACACCGAGCGCTACCTCAAGGCCCTGGCCATCCGCATTGAGCGCGCAGCGCATGCGCCAGGCAAGGACAGCAAAAAGGCTGAGCAGATTGCCCGGGCCCTCAACCGGCTGAACCGGTTCCAGGAGAATATCAACCTGCCGGCGGAATGCTGCCGCAGTCTGGCCGAATACCGGGAGCTGGTGGAGGAGCTTCGGGTTTCTGTTTTTGCGCCGGAACTCGGCACCGCCGTTCCTGTTTCAGCAAAGAGACTGCAGCAAAAATGGCAGGAGGTTGAAAACTTCTGCCTGCGGGTGGAGTAATTGAGTCCATCCCCCCTGCCGCGAAAGAACTGCCGCCTGCAAAAACAGTTTTGGACAAATTCCGCCAATACGATAATATAGTATTTGCCTTGTTTTCATGTCATCCCAAAGATCAACGCGGAACAAAACGGAATGAGGAACTGATGCATTGCCTTGTCACCGGCGGGACCGGCTTTGTCGGCCGACATCTGGTCCGTCGCCTTGAACAGCCCGTGGTTGCCGGCCGGAGTGTTCAAAAAATCAAACAGCTCCTCGGCAATGTCACCCCCTGCCAGTGGGATATAAGAACACCTCCAGAGAGAAGCGTTCTTGATGGGGTGGAGGCGGTTTTTCACTTGGCCGGGGAATCAGTGTTCAGCGGCCGTTGGAACGCTGCCAGGAAACAACAAATTTTGGACAGCCGCCTGCTGGGCACCCGTAACCTGATTGCTGGCCTGGCCGGACTCGACCGGCCGCCGGCGGTCCTGGTCTGCGCTTCAGCCATCGGCTATTACGGCGCCCGCGGTGCTGAAACCTTAGTGGAAACATCCCCGCCAGGCGCTGGTTTCCTGGCGCAGGTCTGTCAGGCCTGGGAAGAGGAGGCCAGGCAGGCAGAGAAACTGGGCACCCGGGTGATTTCGGTCCGGATCGGCTTGGTGCTGGGCAGCGACGGCGGCGCGTTGCCGAGGATGCTCCTGCCATTCAGGCTCGGTTTGGGCGGCCGCATCGGCAACGGCAGTCAGTTCATGTCCTGGATTCATATTGACGACTTGGTCGGCATCCTTCTCCATGCCGCGGCAGAAAGCACTGTACGCGGCCCGGTCAACGCTACCGCACCGCAGGCTGTGTCCAACAGGGAATTTACAACCACCTTGGCCAATATCCTGCGGCGCCCAGCCTTTCTGGCCGTCCCGGCCCCGCTGCTCAAGGTCGCCCTCGGCGAGTTTGCCGACGTCCTGCTCGGCTCGCAGCGGGTGGTCCCGGAAAAAATCCTTAACGCAGGCTACACCTTTGCGCATCCGGAACTCAAGGGCGCCCTGCAGCACCTCCTTGCGTAACAGTACGATGAACTTGACACCTCAAGAACCGCACCAGAATTATCCGCCACGAAGATTGATCCTGTCCAGGCCTGTGTTATCCCTGCTGGCGGCGACCATCCTTTCCTTATGCTTCCATGCCTGCTCGGATTCTCCCCGGCCGAATGCGGCAGACGGGGAACGCTGGTACAGCCTGCACCGGTGCAACGGCTGTCACGGGGAAGGCGGCAGCGACGGCAAAGCGGCGGAACTCGCTGGAACCGATCTCGGCTTCCGCAGCTTTCTCGCCATTGTGCGAAGCCCGGAATCGCCGAGCATGCCGGCCTATCCCCCGGAAAAGCTGTCAAGCCAGGATACGGCGGACATCCATCTCTGGCTGCAATCGATACAACAATAACAAGCAAGGATTCGAACCATGGGATGGAAACAGTTTTTTACGCCGGTCGACTCCCTGGACGCCCTGCAGGCCAAGCAATTCATTGAGCAGCAGCCGGCGGATTCGGTCACCGTGCTGGACGTGCGCCAGCCGGCAGAATACGAAACCGGCCATATTGCGGGGGCCAAGCTGATCCCACTGCCGGAACTGCAGGGCAGAATGGATGAGATAGACAAGGATAAGCAGACCATTGTCTATTGCGCCATCGGCGGCCGCAGCCGGGTTGCCGCGCAGATGCTCGCCGGCAACAATTTTCAAAAGGTCTTCAACCTGAGCGGCGGTTTCAAGGCCTGGCAGGGCAATGCTGCGGTCGGCCCAGAGGATCAGGGGCTGACCCTGTTCAGCGGCCATGAATCCGCAGAGGAGATCCTCGTAGTAGCCTATTCCCTGGAGAAAGGGCTCCATGAATTCTACCTCCGGATGCTCCCCCTGGCGAAAGGGAAACCCGTCGCAGAGCTGTTCCGCAAACTTGCAGCCATCGAAGTCATCCACCAGAACCGGATCCTGGAGGAATACCGCCGAATAACAGGGACCAGCGTCAAGGCAGCCCAGTTTGACCAGAAGGTTGCCGGGCCGGCCATGGAAGGGGGCCTGAGCACTGAGCAATATATCGAACGCGCCGGCGCCAACCTGGATCAGCCGGCCGATGTCATCAGCCTGGCCATGGCTATCGAAGCCCAGGCACTGGACCTCTACCAACGGGCAGCCGACAGCCGGACCGACCCTGATGGCCAGCGAATCCTGCGTCAGATTGCCCGGGAGGAACAAGAGCACCTGAAGCAATTGGGGGAACTCTTCAACCAGATCTGATAACGCCTGCAGGGGAGGTTATGGTAATGGCAAAAAAACTGCTGTTGGCCGGCGGTGGCCACGCCCACATGATGGTCCTGGCCAGCCTCCGCAAGTTCAGGGATTTGGGACATCTGGTGACGGTGATTCAGCCCTCCCCCCACCATTACTATTCCGGAATGGGGCCCGGCATGCTTGGCCAGACCTACCAGCCCGAGGAGATACGCTTCGCCACCCGGCAGGTGGTGGAGAAGCAGGGATGCGCCTTTATCCTCGACAAAGTGGCCCGGGTGGAACCGGCGGCCAACCGGGTGATTCTGGAATCAGGGGCGGCCGTGGCCTATGACGTTGTTTCGTTCAATATCGGCAGCAACGTGTCCGGGCACATCCCCGTCGAGAAGAGTGAAACCATCTTTCCGGTCAAGCCGATAGAACGGCTGCAGGAGGCCCAGCAACTGATCCTCCGCCTGGGCGCGGGCAAACCCCTGAACGTGGGCATCGTGGGTGGCGGGCCCTCCGCGGTGGAGATCGCGGGCAACATTTGGGGCCTTGCCCAGAAAAACGGATTGCAGCCAGTCACCATCACAATATTCGCCCGAACCTCCATCATGAAAGGATTTCCGGACGGGGTCCGCAGCTTAGCCATCAATTCCCTGAACAGGAGGAAGATCCAGATTATCGAGCACTGCTCGGTATCGAAGATTGAAAAAGACAGAATCGAAATAGATTCGCGCCAGATCTACGGACTGGATGTCATCTTCGTCGCGGTCGGCGTACGGCCTTCCCACGTATTCAGGAAGTCAGGCATGGCCATCGGTCCCGAAGGGGGTCTGGTGGTCAACCGTTATCTTCAGAGCATTGACTATCCAAACGTTTTCGGCGGCGGCGACTGCATCTATTTTCAGGACAGTCCTCTGGACAAGGTCGGTGTCTATGCCGTGCGGGAAAACCCGGTCCTGCTGCACAACTTGATGGCTGCCCTGGAGGGGAAGGAAATGCGGGAGTTTGATCCGGGAGGGGAGTATCTGCTGATCTTCAACCTCGGCGACGGCACCGGGATTTTCCGCAAGAAAAGGCTGCTGTTCAACGGTCGCCTGGCCTTTTTCCTGAAAGACTCTATTGACCGCAGGTTCATGAAAAAATTCCAGGCCCTGGAGCGATAACCCCTTTTGGCGGTCAGCAGTCGGTAAAAAAGAAGTGCGAAGCGTTGCCGCCCTCTCCCCCGAAAACAGGGGAGAGGGTTCGGATTGCTTGCTTTGCGCTTTCGGCCTTATTTCTTTTTCGGAGCTTCGTATTTAAAGGAGACATTGACCCGAGCTCGATAGCTTACGACCTTGCCTTCGTCAATCTGCATATCAAGCTTCACGATTTCGGCAATCCGCAAATTCTTGAGGTTCTTGCCCGCCGATTCAACCGCATTCCGTGCCGCATCCTCCCAGGATTTCTTGCTGGTGCCGACAAGTTCAATGATCTTGTAGACGCTTTCTGCCATACCGTGCCTCCTTTGCTCAATTTTCAGGATGTGATGGATACTGAACCGCAACCCATTTTATTGTATCAAACAGCCGCACCGATGAACAGTCGAAATACTTGCTGCCCCATTCCTCGCATAAACTCTAGTTTCGTCCTTTTTTATTGAACCAGGGGGAAATGGCGGGTGATTCCCATGGTCGTCATTTCCTGGCCCGGCTTGAATGCATGGTGCTCGGATCGTTTTTCATGCTGATTGCTACTGCGGCGGGAGGCGGGGTGTTGCCTGATGCAACACGTCCACGCCAGCCATCCCCGCAAAGGCAGTACGTCGAAACCGGGTTAGAAATCGATGACGTAGCTGTAAACGCCTTCTTCCAGGAAGCTTGTCACCTTGTAGCCGGAGATATTGAAAATATTCTGCATCCTCCGGTTATCGCGCATGACTTCGGCAGTAAAGCCTGAAATCCCGTTGCGCCGTGCTATTGAAATCAGGTGCTTGAACAGAAACTTGCCAATGCCTTTATTTTGCCAGTCATCGCGCACGATGAATGCCACTTCCGCCTTGTTGGTCTTTTCGTTGAGATAATATCTGCCGACGGCGATAATATCCTCGCCACTCGCCTCGGGAACCGTACCGACAACCGCCACGTCCCGCCGGTGATCTATATAGACAAAATCATGTATCTGGCGGGTACTGAAGCGTTTCTGCTGGCTCATGAACCTGTAATAGACCGTTTCCTGGGACAAATTGTACAACAGATCGCGCATGTTGGGTTCATCGGTCGGCCGTATCGACCGGAAGCTGACCAGGGTGCCGTCATCAAGCAGATACGTGGTCTTCATGGCCTCTTCCCCCGGAACGACGAACCTGCCTCCCAGCCCCGCCATCTCCGGACGGATGTACTTGGCTTCCACCGCCTCCTTCAGCAGCTGGTCACGGAAATTAGGATGGGAGATCGAAATGAGCGCCATCACCCGCTCCTGGATGGATTTGCCGTGGAGATAGGCCACCCCGTACTCGGTGACGACATAATGAACCGTCCCCCTGGAAATAACGACACCGGAACCGGGCTTCAAAAAGCAACCTATCCTCGATTCCGTACCGCTTGCATTGGTGGACGGCATAATAATAATGGCCCGGCCTCCACACGATCTGCTCGCGCCGCGGTTGAAATCAACCTGCCCGCCTATGCCTGAAAAGAACTTGCCGCCGACCGAATCCGAACAGACCTGGCCGGTCAGGTCGATTTCCTGGGCCATATTGATGGAAACCATTTTATTCTGCTTGCCGATGATGTTCGAGTCGTTCACGTACTCGGTCGGCCGGAAACAAAACAGGGGGTTATCATTGACAAACTCATACAGCATCCTGCTCCCCATGCAGAAGCTGGCTGTTATTTTCCCCCGGTCCATTGTTTTGAGGCTCCCCGTGACAGCGCCGGACTCGATTAGATCGACAATGTCGTCCGTCAGCATTTCGGTATGGATCCCGAGGTCTTTTTTGTCATGGAGAAAGGCCTGCATGGACTGGGGAAGACGACCAAGGTCCTCGATACGGCCAATCCCGAACTCGACGGTCGCGCCGTCGGGTATCAGGCCGGCGACATGCACACCAATTTTTTCGGCAATCGCATGGACCGGCCCGGAACTTCGCTCCATAAGCTCCGTCTCCAGCGGCACCAGAATATCGAGATCATAAATGTCAAGCAGGCTGTCGCCATGGACATAGGGCATCCGGGGGTTCACCTGGGCAATCACCAGTGAGGCGTTTTCTGCTGCGCTTTTGACGATATCCACGGAAATTCCCAGGCTGACCTTGCCCCGCGCATCAGGCGGGGTCACCTGGATGAGGGCCACATCGATCGGGATGCGGCCGCTGTGAAAAAGCCGTGGAATATCGGACATCAGGATAGGAGTATAAACCCCGAGCCCTTCCTGGATGAGTCTCCTGACATTGCTGCCGATGAAGAAGCTGTTGACGGTAAAGCATTCAGCGAGCTTCTTTTCGGCATAAGGGGCATCGCCTTTGGTGAAAAGCTGGATGATCTCGACATCAGCCAGCTCCCCCGCCCGGCGCGTTAAGGCCTCGACCAGCTCCACTGGCTCGCCGCACCCGGTTCCGATAAAGACCCTCTGGCCGGGCCTAACATGAGCCAAGGCCTGTTCGGGCGTTGCAATCATGTCGGCGTAATTTTCCATCCACTTGACGTCTGATTCCATGGCGCACATCCTTTGACCGGTAATCTTATTTCATCGGGTCGAGAGCGGACAGTGTCATACGGGCATCCGCCACCACCGGCTCGGTACCAATCTCTCCCACAATCATCGGGTTGATATCCAGTTCCGTTATCTGAGGGAAATCCGTGGTCAATTGACTAATCCGCTGCAGAGCCACAGCAATAGCCGTTATGTCCACCTCCTTGTGGCCACGTTTTCCCTTGAGCATTTCGTAGGAGCGGGTCGACTTCAGCATCTGGATAGCTTCCCCCTCAGTTATAGGCGCAAGATGAAAGGTGACATCCTTCAGGACCTCCACGAAAATACCTCCCAGGCCGAACATCAGCATGGGCCCGAACTGGGGGTCCCTGGTCATGCCGACGATGACCTCCAGGCCCGGATCGGCCATTTTTTCTACGTATACCCCCTCGAGCAAGGCACCCGGTACCTGCTTCCAGATGCGGAGCATCATCAGATCGTAGGCGTCCTCCACCTCCTGGCTTGAGGCCACATCGAGCCGAACGCCGCCGAGGTCCGTCTTGTGAATTATGTTCGGCGACACGACCTTCATCGCCACAGGGAAACCGATGAACTTGGCAATTTCAACCGCTTCCGCAGGGGTAGTCGCCAATCTTCCCTCAAGAATATTGAACCCATATGCCTTGAGTATATTCTTGGCCCTGACTTCTCCCAACTGCAGCCTTCCTGTCCGCTGCCGCCTGGAAATGATCCGTTCGACCCGGCGGCGGTTGACCGGGAAACGGGTCACCATGCGCGGAGGCCGGTCCCGCCAGACAGCATAGTCCCGCATGGCCTTCAGAACCGCAACTGCCCGTTCCGGCGACTCATAATCCGGAAGCCCTCCGGCAGCAAGTTCCTGGCGGCCGGGCATCACATCCTTGCCGCCCATGAACGAGGCCAGGACCGGTTTGGAGCCGTTCATGTGCTCGATGATGGCAAGGGCCGTTTCCCTGGGCTTGGTCATGGCCTGAGGAGTGAGAAGAACAAGAATGGCATCGATCTGGTCATCGGCCTGGGCAGCCTGCAACGCCGCAACATACCGATCCGGACCTGCATCGCCCAGCACATCGATGGGATTGGCGATGCTGGCAGCCGCCGGCAAATGTGACCGGAGGGCCGTCGACACATTGCGGTCGAGAGCAGTCACCCGCATGCCCAGTTTTTCCACGGCATCCGCGGCCATGGTCCCCGGACCCCCGGCGTTGGTGATAATTAGGATCCGATCGCCCTTCGGCAGGGGCTGCATGTTGAAGGCTGTCGCGTAATCAAAAAGCGCATCAAACGTATCGGCGCGGCAGACCCCGGTGCGCTTGAATGCCGCACCATAGGCCGTATCCGCCCCGGACAGCACGCCGGTATGGCTGGCTGCCGCCTTCTGACCGGCCGGTGTTGTTCCTGACTTGAGGATGATGACCGGTTTCCTGTTGCTCGCGTCTTCCGCGGCCTTGATAAATTCATCTCCGGCGTTGATATCCTCGAGATAGCCGACAATAACGCGGGTCTGATCGTCACGGGCCAGAGCCATCAGCATATCTATTTCGGAGAGATCGGCCTTGTTGCCCATTGAAATGAGTTTGGACAGCCCGATGTGCCTGTTTTTGGCCAGATCGAGCATGGCCGTACAGAGAGCGCCGGATTGGGAAAAGACCGCGATGGACCCGGACTCGGGCATCCCGCCGGCAAAAGAGCTGTTCAACTTCGTCTCGGTGTTGATCAGGCCCAGGCAATTTGGCCCGAGCAGTCTGGCCCCGCCCCGACGGCAGATATCCGCCAGCTGATACTGGAGCACGCTGCCCTCCTCCCCGGTCTCCCGGAAGCCGGCGGATATGACAATGATGGCGCCCGCCTTCCGGGCCACGGCATCCCTGGCCACATCCAGCACATACCGGTTCGGGACAACGATGATGACCTGATCGATGGTCCCGCGGTAATCAGAGAGTTTCTCCACGACCTGGTGCCCGAACATGGTGCCGCCGGCTGGATTGACCGGAATGATCTCGCCGGCGAACCCGCCGGCAACCAGGTTGGCCAGGATATCATGGCCAACCTTGCCCGGGGTCCTGGAAGCCCCGACAACCGCGACGGAGGTGGGGGCAAAGAGTTTTTCCAGCATAACGCCTATCTCCTGTTACTTGTGTCCGATGGATAGCGGGGTCGGCTGAAACACCGTAAACCCGGCCATTTCGATTGCCTTGTGGACGGATCTGATGTTGTAGGTATTGATCCGCAGATAGATCATGGGCGGCTGCAGGTCAGTGCCGTCGGATCTGATTAACCGGGTGAAGGGAACGTTGAGTTCTTCGAGAACCTGGACCAGCCGGCACAGAGAATGCGGTTCCGCATCAACCTTGATGGACAGCAGGACCGAACCCTTTTCCCCCAGACCGAAGAGGCTGCGCCAAGCCTTGAGCAGATCATTGGAGGAAAGGATGCCGATTACCCGCCCCGCTTCGTCCAGAACCGGCAGTGCGCCGACTTTTTTCTTTTCAAAAAGGAGGAGGGCATCGTCCAGGGTGGAGGTGGTGGTCAGCACCACGTTGTTGGCGGACATGATTTCGCCCACCGGGGTCAGCCGCACTGTGTGCAGAACTATATCGCGATCCTCAGAAGAAGTCATGGTCGAGGGAAAAGCGGAACGGATATCCCTGTCGGTCACCATGCCGAGCAGCCTCCCCTCACCATCCACCACCGGCAGATGCCGGAATTTATGGCTGTCGAGGATGGCCTTTGCCTCCATAATGCCCAACTCAGGCCCAACGGTCATAGGCGACGAAGTCATATAGTAGCTGACATACATAAACCACCTCTGAATCGAAAATTGATAACCTCGCAAAAAATCATAACACTGTGCATCCGCCACTGAGATTTCAACAAGTTACAATGGTTGTTGTCGTCAGTCCCGCACTTTTTGCGGGACTGACAAAATTAGTTCTTCTCCGCCAAAACTGAATGCAAACCGGTCAGGTACGCCTCCACGCTGGCTGCCAATGACGGCAGGTGATAGCCCCCTTCCAGGATGGACAGAACCCTGCCGCCGGCATGCTCCCTCGCCCAGCCGCCGATGCGTTCACCAAGCATCTGATAAAGGGCGGTCGAATAGTTGAGCCCGGACATGTCATCCTCCCGGTGACCGTCAAAACCCGCCGCGATGATCAGGGCTTCGGGTCGGAATCCGGCCAGCCGTTCAGCCACTTTTCCGTCAAGGGCGGCAATAACCTGCTCGTCGCCGGCGCCAGGCTGCAGAGGAACATTGAGAAGCCCCCCTTCGTCCCTTCCTCCGCAGGTTTCCTCCGCAAAACCAGTACCAGGGAAGCTGAAGCTGGGATGTTCGTGGATGGAAATATAGAGAACCTCCCGATCCTCCTCAAATGCGGTCTGTATCCCGTTGCCATGGTGGGCGTCAAAATCAAGGACGCAGAGCCGGCGGCGGTTGTGCTGCTTTTGCCAGTAGCGGGCGGCGATCACGCAGTTGTTGAGGAAGCAGAAGCCCAGGGGCAGGTTGGGCTCGGCATGATGACCGGGCGGCCGTACCGCGCAAAAAACAGGTCCGCCGGAACCCCCTTCCACCAGGTCGACGCCATTGATGGCGGCGCCGGCGGCAAGCTGGGCAACGGCAAAGGTTTCATAGCAGACCTGGTTGTCCTGGTGGCCGATGAAAGAGCGGCCGGAAAGCACCTCCTCCTCGAAACGGAACAGCCAGCTATCGTTGTGAAAAGTCAGCAGCCACTGCCGACCCGCTTCGGTCGGTTCGACATAGCGGAGCAGCGGCGCCAGGTTTCCTGCCTGCAGCTGGTCGCTGATACACTGCAGCCGCGCCGCGACTTCGGGGTGTTCCTCCCCCCTGATATCGTGATCGCCGAACCTGGAGGAGGTGACTAGCGTAATCGTGGCGTTCGCATTCATAACATGCCGGCAATAGCGGCTTTTTTTGGTTTAGTAGCTTTTACCCTGTAAGTCAATGTCAATACAGGGCAGCTGCTTTCTCCCCGGCCTGCTTCATGGGAGTCTGGCGTCGTGCAGCTGATCCGGCCCGGGCACCAGGCCAGGATCAGCTCAGGCCTGAAGGAAATGAGTCCGTATTATTATCTGACTATACCAGGATTCAGCTTCTCGAAGAGGACGATGGTCCCACCATTCTTGTCCGTGAATTCGGAAGCCTGCTTCAGGGTGCGGAAGGCAAAAGGTTCCGGCCCCATTGGCCCCATGGCCTTGGAACCAACGACGTAAAGGAGCCCGCCGGCGTAATCATACATGGCCTCGGGATAGACGCTGGCCCACACGAACATGGGTTTGACCTCTGCCTCCACATATTTTGCCGGCTCGGCCAGAAAATTAACCAGACACTGGCCGGAGCAGAAGTGCAGGGTCTTGTTATCCGCGGTCATAATCTGGGCGCGGTTGTTGGGATATGCGGCAGGCCTCATGCCGCACACCACACATAAATCACTCGGAGTGGGTTCGACGATCTTGCCGCTCTTCTTTCTCTTAGCATCGATACCGCCCCGGTCCTTGTCCAGTTGCGCAACTGCCTGCTGGTAGGCAAGGTCGTAACCCGTAACCACTCCGCCGTACTGGCCGGCGAACTTTTCCGCTGCTGCCCGCTCGGCAAAGGCCAGCTTGGATACCCCGGTCATGGTCCCCGGCGCAGTCGAACCAACCACATAGACTGCCTGAACGGCAGGAATCATTTTCTCGGGCTCGAGATAAAGCGCCACCTTGACGTCAACTGGTTCGGCGCTTTCCCGCACGGCCCGCTCAGCCAGGCAATGGATGGAGCAGGTTTCCTGTTCCTTCCCCCCAAGCAGAAAGTGATAGCGGGTCCGGGCCCACATATTGAGTACCATCCCGCAGTTTGGGCACTTCCCCTTGTCCGTATATTGGGCCGGATTCATCATCGGATGCTCTACCGGCGGGGCATTGGCATCGGTCATTCCCGGTTGCATCTTTGCCTGTTCCATCATCGTCGGGACTTTGGCCTCCTCAGCGCCGAGCAGCTGCGCAGCTGGTCCGGCCATGCATAAACCCGTCAGGAAGACCGCTCCCAGCATGGCCATGCACGTGAAAACCGTTCCTGTCCTCCGCCCTCCTTTATTCCTCTGCATGATGAACCTCTCTTTCCTCCCGATTATTCCAATGAAGTGGCTCGCAATGGCTCCGAATCCTTGATTACTTTTTTATTTTACATCATTAATGCCTTTCCGTCCAGAAACTGAATTTTGTCGCTTCACCCATTCCGCGCAGGTATAGTACGATGCGATGGCAAGAGTGGAGCGGAGCGTTCCGCACTCACTCATCTTATTCCTTGCCGACAGTGGCCGGAAATGACCCCTTATTCGACGTCCATAATTTTCTACAAGTCCTCTCTCTGCCCCCGGTGCATGCTTGTCAAAAGGGAATTGAGCAGGCTACGGCTGGAATTTCCAGCGCTGAAGGTGAAGGAAATCGATGTGGTCCTCAACCCTCTGCATGCCTGGCACAGCGGCATCAGGATGATCCCCGCCCTCAAGGCCGGTGACGACCTCCTCGCCGGCGTCTTTCTCGGAGCGGAAGAGATCCGGCAGTTTGTGGTCCGGTATCTTAACCATTCCGCCCAGGCCCTCCAGGAGACCCTCTGACTCCTGCCGCTTAGAAAAAATCCTCTCCCCTGGCCGGTCGCCATTCGGCCCGGAGCAACTGCCACTCCCCATCCATCCGGACCAGCTCCAGATCAAAGCGGTAGAGGTCGGCCTGCATGTTCAGCAAGGCATCCAGGTCAGAGACGTTCTGCCCGGTCAGGGCGGCATAAACCGTTAGTCGTGCCTGTCCCGGCGCAGAAACTGCCAACCCCTCGATCCGGGTCAGGACATGGATGTTCTTGTTCGCATAAAGATACCTGGCGGCAATGGCCACGATGTCGCGCCGGGTCCGGCCCTGTTCGTCCTGATACTGTTCCGTGATCAGTTCCTTCAAACCGCCCAGGTTCCTTGCCTCCACCGCTGCCTCGGCGGCAGCGACATACTGCCTGACCTGCTCCTCAGGTGAATCCCCCGGCCCGCAGGCCGCAAGAAAAAACAGCGCCAGCAAAACCAATGATCTGCGCAGTCTGTCCACAGTCATGGCCCTTCTTCCGGAAACATCGTTTGCAGCCTTTCAAGCAGCCGGTCTCGGGTGTTGGCCGGCTGGTTCTCCAGGATGGCGAACGGTCTGCCGCCCGGGAGATATCCGGCATAATTATGGACCCCGGCCATGCTCCCTGACTTCAGGCGGATCCCATCCTGCTCCCGCAGGAGGCCGGCATGGGGTGCAAAAACCTGGAGCAGCTTCAACATGGCCCGGGCGGTGACCCGGTTCTCCCGGGCCAGGCCGGATCCCTCCACCATCCGCACCTGACCGACGGTCTCCGGTCCCAGCAGTTCCGTCAGGGTTTCCGCCGCTACCCGTCTGGCCTTGGCCCAGGTAGCGGGATAGCCGTACCTGGCAGCGCCGCAGGCCAGGAAGACCTGATTCGCGACGAAATTATTCGAGTGTTCAAGAAAGGCGATCAGCACCTCGTTCAGTTCCCTGGTGTTGGGGTGGGTGTAGACCAGCACGGCTCCCGCCGGCACCGCTCTGATGCCATCGCCCCCGTTGCTGGCAATCCCCCTTTCCCGCTGCAGGGCGCGGAGCAGTTCCGCGACATGCCTTGCGCTACGCGCCTCGGGTTGGCACCTGTCCCGGCAGATGTTCAGGCGGTACTCCCCGGGCTTCAACCCCCCGGCCAGCTCCCGCATGAGCGGCAGGGTCGGGGTCTGCACCTCGGCGGAACGCACCTCCTGACCAGGCCCCACGCGGATGGCGACGGTGTTGAAGTTCACCGCAGTGGCGCTGATCGGTGCATCATAGGGATTGTCACTTGTTCCGCGGCCGGGAACCTGGCCTTCCAGATCATAACTGCTGTTGTCGATAAAGATATCGTTGATCCTCCTTACTCCCAGGTTCTCCAACCGTCCCAGGATCAGGACGATCTCCTCGGCCACCAGGAAAGGATCACCGTTGCCACGGAGATACAGATTCTCCTCGGCGTCCAGGTACCATTCGCTCTGGAAGTGGTAGTCCGGGCCAAGGACCTGCATGGCAATCAGGGCGGTGGCGATCTTGAGGATGCTCGCCGGGACAAAGGGCTTGTCTGCATTGCAGGAGGACAACAGCCGCCCGTCCCTGTCGGTTACTCCGTAGCCGCCGTTATGGATGAGGTCGGAAAAAGACCGGCAGTCCGCGAAAACGGACTGCCGGTCAAAAATCAGAAAAACGAGCAAGAGAAATATGGTTGCGCCAACCGGCGGGAAACCTCTTTTCACTTCTCCGCTCGGAACGGGTCGTTATTCGACCCGCGGGAGATTGGCCAAGGATGCGGCAATCTGCTCTTTCGGCAGAGAATAGTTGTGCAGTTCTCCGGCGAAGTAGCTGTCGTAGGCAGCCATATCAACCAATCCGTGACCGGAGAAGTTGAAAAGAATCGTCTTCGGCTCGTTCAGGTCTCTTGTTGCCTCGATAATAGCCGCGCGAATGGCATGACAGGTTTCGGGAGCGGGAATAATACCTTCGGTCCTGGCAAACAGGACGCCGGCTTCAAAGCATTCCATCTGGTGCACATTGATCGGCTCAATAATCTTTTCCCGGATCAGCGCCGAGACAATGGGCGCCATGCCGTGATAACGGAGGCCACCGGCGTGAATGCCGGGAGGCATGAAATCATGGCCCAGGGTATGCATATACAGCAGCGGCGTCATGCCGGCCGTGTCGCCGGAGTCATAGGCGAGCTTGCCGGCGGTCATTGTCGGGCAGGAAGCGGGTTCGACCCCGACAAAGCGGACTTTTTTGCCCGCAAGCCGGTCGGGAACAAAGGGCACAGCAAGTCCGGCGTAATTTGAGCCGCCGCCGCAGCAGCCTATGACCACATCAGGATATTCCCCGGCTTTTTCCATCTGTTTTTTTGCCTCCAGGCCGACAATGGTCTGATGCAGGATTACATGATTCAGAACAGAGCCAAGGGCATAATTGGTGTTTTCGCTGGTCACTGCATCTTCGAGGGCTTCGCTGATGGCAATGCCGAGAGCTCCGTTGCTGTCCGGATTCTTTTCCAGCACCGAACGGCCGTAATTGGTATAGGGACTCGGACTGGCGACGATCTCCGCACCGAAGGTCTGCATGATCGATTTGCGGTAGGGTTTCTGATTATACGACACCCGCACCATGTAGACCTTGCACTTCAGCCCGAACATGCAGGTTGCCATGGCCAGGGCGCTGCCCCACTGACCGGCGCCGGTTTCGGTCGTTAGGCGCTTGATTCCCTCGCGTTTGTTGTAAAAGGCCTGAGCGACCGCACTGTTCGGCTTATGGCTGCCCACAGGGGAGACACTTTCATTCTTAAAGAATATTTTTGCCTTGGTTCCGAGAGCTCGCTCCAGGCTAGTGGCCCTGACCAGGGGGGATGGCCGCCAGATGCGATAAATTTCCAAGACCTCTTCAGGAATCGGGATAAAACGGTCCGGGCTCATTTCCTGTTCCAGGAGCCCCATGGGAAAAATAGCCGCCAGCTTCTCGGGAGCAATGGGCTGCATGGTGGCGGGATCAAGGGGAGGCCGCAATCCGTTTGGAATATCAGGAACCACATTATACCAACTGGTAGGCATCTCGTCGTCGCGTAATACAATTTTCTTGCTCATACTCGCTCCTTCATAAAGGGAAAAAATTTGAAATACAGCAGCCCTTATTCATCCCGAACAACCCTCAGTTCGGTTTAACTTAATAATCCTGGAATCCTGAAGATCTGACTTTGGCAGCCCGCATGAAGAAGCGGACTATAAAAATCCCCTTGTCATTGCCGCCTCAAGCACGCCGGCTTCTTTCGTAAAGCAGGGCCTGATTTCCCTGACCCTATCCAAAGAACCAAATAATAATTTAAAAATAAATAAAATTCATATCTATACCATATCCCGTGAGGGCTTCTCAAGTATTTGCGCCAAATGCAATGCTCTTTGTTTTTTTCATCCTGGCCAACAGCGTCTCCCTTTCAGACAGGCCGATGACTTCCTGCAGGATTTCTCTTGGGCTGACCCCTGGGCGGGCCTGATAAGCGACAAGCTCAAAGCAAATAGTTCGCTTCTCAAAATGCAAAGATTTGACCAAGGGCCGGATATCAAGCGATCGCCGTTTATTTTTACGGATCTGTTCGATCATGAAAGTGTCCCGGGCAAGAAAATCCGCAATACGGGTTGCCACATCGTCCTGAAGCTGGGTGTCAGCCGTCACCTTAAAGGATGTTAGGTATGCTTCCGGCTCACGGGCGGGAGCAATTTCTACACCGGTGACCCGCATCCCCGGCGCAAGCTCTCTGCCAAGGTCAACAGCCAATTTCTCGGTATCATTCAGCGGCAGAGCCACCTTCATGTCGAAATACTCCGTCTCGCTCTCCATGCCCACAGGAAGTGCAGCGCTGAAAGAAACCCTGGGGGTCGGATGATAACCACGAGAATGAAGAACCGAAACCCGGGCGCGGCGCAGGGCCCGGAAAATGAGCTGCAATGTCTCAAGATGACTGTAAAACCTGCTGTCGTCCAGACGGGTGTAGTGCACCCGGTAGACTACAGGCGGCCCCCCCACCTCAGCGGCTTCGTTTTCCGGTATCTCCCGAACTTCTGCCGCAGCAGGTTGGCCGCTGCAATGGAGCACCGGTCTGATGGTTTTAAAGTCGCAGAGACCGCACTGCTGGCAGCCGCTGGTGCGGCAGTCCGGGGTATACTCCCGGATCAGGGCCCTGGCACGCTCCTTTATCAGAAATTCGCGGTCCACGCCGCTGGCCAGATGGTCCCAGGGCAGAGGTTTGCTCGGATCCCTGGGATGCAGCATGGCGTCGATATCGACATCGCAGGCTCTGGCCGCGTCCCGCCAGGCCTCCAGCCGGAAGTGCTCCGACCAGCCATCCAGGCGGACACCCGCCATCCAGGCGGACTCGATCAGGTTTGCCAGACGACGATCACCGCGGGAGAACACCCCTTCCATCACGCTCTGCTCGGGGTCCTGCCATTTGAGGTTAAAACCACGGCGCGGCAGCATTTCCTTGAGACGACCTATCCGCTCACGGGCTTCTGCCAGGCTCAACTGGCGCTCCCACTGAAACGGGGTATGGGGTTTCGGGACAAAAGTGCCGACGCTGACGTTGATCTGAACCCTGCCGGCGGCCGGACCTGCCTCACGCCTCGCCTTAGCGGCAAGATCAATAATCGCCTCCACATCCTCCCAGGTTTCGGTGGGCAGGCC
The DNA here is from genome assembly GCA_003508005.1 of Desulfobulbaceae bacterium. Taxonomy (GTDB): domain Bacteria; phylum Desulfobacterota; class Desulfobulbia; order Desulfobulbales; family Desulfobulbaceae; genus UBA10518. Next base: position 51,346 of record DNUE01000017.1, on the reverse strand, counting down.
GATCATGAAATAAAACTTGATCAATTTCCAGCCCATGCTGAAGGCGTTGCGGCAGGTCGAGAGCAGGTCCGCCTCGCTGATGCCCTTGTTGATCACCTGCCGCAACCGGTCCGTGCCTGCCTCCGGAGCAACGGTAAAACCGGTCTTGCGCACCCGCCGGATCTGGTCCATGATCCCCGGAGTCAGGGTGCCCACCCGCATGGAGGGCATGGACACGGAGACATGGGAATGGGCGAACCGGTTCATCAGGGCGGTCATCAACTCGGACAGGCAGGAATAATCCCCGGTGGAAAGCGACAACAGGGCCATTTCCTCGAAACCGCTGGCAAGGGTCCCCTGCTCGGCCACGGCCATGACCTCCGCAATCGACCGCTCACGAACCGGCCGATAGATCATCCCGGCCTGGCAGAAACGGCAGCCGCGGGTGCACCCCCTAGCGATTTCCACCCCCAGCCGGTCATGCACGGGCCTGACTACCGGGACCAACGGCTTGCCCAGGGATTCAGCCGCAGGCAATTCCCGGAGCACCCGGCGCCGGACCGATGGCCGGCCAGGATCAAGGGCCTGCATGCCGGTAAATTCCCCATCGGTGTACTGCGGTACAAAAAATGACGGCACATACACCCCGTCCAGCGCCGCCAGCCGGGCAAGAAGCTCCGGCCGTGGCAAGCAAGCCTTCTTTGCCGCGCAGACAACCGCCGCTATCTCCAGAATGGCCTCTTCGCCGTCCCCCAGCACGATGGCGTCGAAAAAATCGGCCACCGGTTCCGGGTTCATGGCGCAGGAGCCGCCGCCGATGACCAGCGGCTCCCGGTCCCTCTGCCCTGCCCGGAAAGGTATGGCGGCCAGGTCCAGCACGGTCAGAATATTGGTGTAGCAGAGTTCATAGGGCAGGGTAATGCCGAGGACGTCAAATTCAGCCAACGGCCGGCGGGACTCAAGCGAAAAAAGGGGCTGCCGGTGCCGCCGCAACTGCTGCTCCATGTCCAGGTCAGGCACGTAGCAGCGCTCGGCCAGCAGATGCTCTTTGCTGTTGAGTATATGGTGGAGAATCTGCAGGCCCTGATGGGCCATGCCGATCTCGTACAGGTCAGGAAAGACAAGGGCAAAACGGACCTCGGCCCGGTCCCAGTTTTTTCCGGCAGAATTGTGTTCTCCGCCTACATACCGGGCCGGTTTCCTGACAAACGGCAGGATTTGATTCAGATCAATATCATGATGCATAATGGATGCCTGGTTCTTTCGCTTCGGCCCTTTTACTGAAAAAAAGTTGACATTTCAAATGGATTCAAAATAATATAAGTTAATTTATGACAAGGTCGCAATAAGTGACACCCCTGACCATCCGCCGCTGTGCTTGCAACAATTACGTAACTTGCCGGCGGCGGAATCGCACTTTTTGCGATTCTGGCAATTTATAGACTTAGGTCAAGACAAACTACCTTCCCTGAAAACCACGAGAAATCAGATGATTAGACATTATTTTGTGTTCTGCAGCCTGCTTGCGGTCTTCCTGTGCACCGCCTTCCTGTCTTCTGCAGCCGCCAGTCCGCTCATTGAAAAGATCGAATTTGACGCGACCGGCAGCAATGTAGACCGGGTCACCTTCAAGCTGAACAGCGCCACCCTGCCCAAGTCCTTTGCCCTGAAGAATCCGCCGCGGGCTGTGTTTGATTTTCCGGACACGGCCCTGGCCAAAGGGTTAAAGACAACCGTGCCCGCAGCGGGCAAGTTCATCAAGGGGATCAGGGCCGCCGAACACCGCGGGGATAAGGCAAAAACCCGGGTGGTGCTGGACGTGGCAACAGAGCAGCCCATTGATTTCAAGCAGGATTTCAACGCCGAGAGCAATACGCTGGTTATCAGCATCTTTGCCCTGGGCGACAAACCGGCCATGGCTGCGGTCGCCCCGGTTGCGGAAAAAAACACTGACACCGGCAAACCAGCGCCCGCGCCACGCGACGAGACCAAGGAATCCGGAGCGAAAAAGGAGATTGCGCCCGCGCCTGAGCCCTCTCCCGCCACGGCAACTACGCCAGCCCCCAAGGACAAGACCGCCGTTCCGGCCGTGGCTGCCATTGCCAAGCCGGATGCAGGAGCCGAACTGCCCAAGGAAGAAGGAACCGTCATCCAGCCGCTGTCCGAAATCGGCCCCCAACCAGCCGCAAAAGAGAGCGATATGGCTCCAGTACTCTATTCCATCGAATTTGACAAGGATGCCAATCAAGGCGAGACCATCAGTTTCAAGCTCAACACCTTCAACCCGCCAGTGGTCTTTGGCATCGAGGAGGATACCCCGCGGGTTGTCTGCTTCTTCAAAGACACTGCCGCCGGTCCTGAGTTGAAGGACCTTGTCGCCGCCAAGGGCCGCTTTATCAAATCCATCAAGGTGGGCAAGTACAGCAATCCCGATAACGTCAGAGTGGTCCTGGAACTGGTGCCTAACCTGAATTATGATCTGCAGCAGATCTTCTTCAAGGAGGACAACATGTTCATGATCATCATCAACTCAACCGGCGACAAAACCGCCGGCCAGGGCTCCTGACCACCCTGACCCGCTGGCTAAAGTTTGCCGAAGAAGGATAAGGGGTTGAGCCGCTAAGGCAATGTCCCATCACCCGTTTTTCTCTTATCCGCTTTTCCGCCTTTTTCAAGAAGGCCGGGGGATAGCCAGAGTTCATCCGGCTTCTGTTCGCTGCCCCCTGCGCTAGTTCGGGGGGGGGGCGGAAAGTAGCCCCTCTTCGGTGCCGGGCCGCTCGAACTCTTCAGGCTCGGTTTGCGAAAAAGCTCCAGGACAACTGGACTTGCCGTACCATGGCAATCACCCTCCTCCTCTTCCGCTGGTTCAATATCAGCAATCTTGTCAAAGAGCTTGGCCTCCGCGATTACTCTCGGGGCAGGTCCATGGCAAATCCTGGTTCAATCAAGGATGCTGTTATGTGCACACAATTACACTCCGGATATGTTCGGCTGAATAATAGGAAGAACGGATATGGCATCCAGGCAAAATAACTCGGACAAAAAGAAGATAATACGTCAATTACTTTTGATTGCGTTCCTCATGTTAATTGGTATGACAATGTATGAGGCACTTAAGCAGGTTGTTTATCCGGATATCACTGTTTGGCAATCACACATTGTTACTATTATTTTTAGTACCGTCTGTGCAACTGCTGCATCATTTTACATTTTACGCAAACAAAATATGTTAAACAGCAGATTGACTTCAATAAACATTGAAAGCGAACGTCTAAAGAAAGAACTCGAAAATACTATTGAACAGTTGGAGACTACTCTGTCGGAGGTCAAAACCCTAACTGGATTGTTACCAATATGTGCATCATGCAAGAAGATTAGAGATGATAAAGGGTATTGGAACCAGATTGAATCATACATTAAAGAACGCTCTGAAGTTGATTTTAGCCACAGTATATGTCCTGAATGCGTAGATAAGCTATACTCAGAGTATGATATATATAAAAAGAAAAAGGGCACATAACAATTGCATTAAAAGCGTTAATACATTGGTTGGAATTCAAAAAAAACGGAGAGGGCCGGCACCCGATGGGGCCGGCTCTCTCCGTAAGCTCACCTTGTAAACGATATTCTCTCAGGCGACGTTCAGGTCCATCCTCCTGATTCGCTGGGGGATGACCTCATCCAACCGGCGCGGTACCAGTCCGTTGGCCATGAAGGCCGTGCACTCCTTGCGCTTTTCGAACGGACAGTCAGCAATGTTCCAGCATGGCGTATACTGCAGAAGCTTCTTGATCGCCGCGATGGAGATTCCTTGTTCATGGATCATTTTCCGCAGGCATTCCACCCATTTCACATCGTTAAGGGTATAGTAGCGCCATTTTCCCTTGCGCATGGGGCGGATCAACTCTTCCTGCTCGTAGATCCGAAGGGTCCGTGGATGGACTTCGAGCATCTGGGCAGCCACACCGATGGTGAAGATTGCTTTTTTTTCGTTAACCATCTCTCGTACCTCTTTCGTCTCAGGTTGCGGGAGGAACGAAGCTCCTCCCGCGCTATTCATCGCTGGCCTCCTGCCTCTCAGTGCTCGTTGTGCAGGGCATAGGCCTTGCCAAAGAACCGTTCGCCCAGGAGGAATGTCGCGCCGACGATACCGATGCCGGCCATCACCAGGAGCATTTCCGAAACAGAGGGGCTATAGCTGAGGGTTGCGGGGGCATTGAGCGTGTTGGGGAACACCGGGATGATCTGACCGGCAACAACCGTGTTGTAAGACCGAGCGAAGAGGCCGACCAAGGTCATCAAGGCAGCTGCGGACATGGCTGGCACGCTTTCCATCCGGGTGAAGACCATCAGGACCATGGGCACCAAGAGGCCGACCGCAATCTCAAAGATCCAGAAGTTGGTGGCCAGGGGACCGCTGACCAGGGCTTCAGCCGCCATCCGGCCTTCTTCCGCGCCGCCGACGAAGTAGGAGATAACCCGCCAGGCGGTGGCAACTGAGATGAGCACCAGCATCAGGGTCATGACCTTGCCCGCGCTCCGCACGCCGTCCAGGGTGTCCTTATCCATGGCCCGGCGACGGATCAGATAGGCATAATGGGTGAACATGATGGCTGCAGCAGCACCGCAGAGGAAGGCGTTTCCCAGGAAGAAAATGGGCAACTGGGAACCGTACCAGAACGGCCGACCGGACAGGGTTGAAAATACCGCACCCAGGTTGGTGTTCGCGGCGACTTCCGCCAGGGCTCCGATTACGCCCAAAACAATGGCCAGTTTGAACTGCTTGGTCAGGATCAGATAAAATTCCACGAGCATCATGCCCACTGCCATCCCATACAGGGTTCCCATCCACCAGATGTTAGATGTGGGGTTCGGCGAGATAACATTATAAATGGCCATCCGCCAGGGACTTTCCAATTCCAGCCCGATGATGGCGAAGCCGGCAATGATGGTGATCAGGGATAGCCAGACCATCCTGTTGGCCAGCGGAGCCATCTTGTTGCCGCCAAAGATATGGCTGATGGCGGCCAGCAGACACAGACCGGTGGAGGTGATCGCGAAAAATGCATAGGAGGATATCAGCACGCCCCACGGCACCTCCCGGGTGTTGTTGTACATGACATGATGCCCTTCGTAGAAGGCGTAAAGCCCTGCGCTCAGGCCGATGAGGGCCATCAGGGCAAAAAGCCCCGTCAAGATCTTTGTTCCTGAAGTTGCTACTTCAGGCTCGGCAGTAGCTGTGAGTGAAAATCCGTTTGCCATTTTCTTTCCTCCTTATTGATTCCGTTAGATCATTAACTTCTAAATTTGTTAGCCTAGCAGCTTGCCGGCTCAACCATCTTCTGCCGGTTCTCATCACTAGCCAGCGACCACAGCCCGCCCACCACGGCGATGATCGAAAAGGGCCCCATGATCAGAAAGAGGCAAAAAGAGAGGCAGAGCCAGAAGAGTTCGCTCATTTTCGAAAGCTGAGCCAGCACGCGATTCATGGGAGAAAGTCCGATATCAACCTTAGCTTGATTTATGATGCCCTGTTGTTTGGTTTGCATGATCTCTCTCCTTACTCGCCTTGACTCGGGAAGCGTGTCTCGTTTGCCCTTTATCTGGCAAGGCACGTGCCAATACTGATTTTTTAACGGAAAAAAAAAGACAGAAAACATCAAACCCTCAACATTCCTTGATAAATAAGATGTAACAACAACGATATCTATGTTCTTCTGGCAATGATTGTATATAGATAATTTATCAATATGGCGCAAAATAAGTCTTTATGCCTCGTACTAAATGGATCAAAATGCGCCCTATCGATTATCCTTCCCCAAGCTGTCCAAAATGAGGATCCTCAATAACTTAATTAACTTATTTTATTATATTTTTTAAAAAGCACCTCCCTGCATCCTCTCAAATATTTTTTGAGACAAGACCGAGTTAAAGCCCTATGGACACTAATTGGCGCTTTTTAAATTACGAATAAAATCATTTTGTTAATGAGCAAACAAAGGCGAAATGACGAATTTTGATTCCTTATTCGGAAAATAGCTGATAATGCAGCATGCACTCAAACCATGAAATCATCGACTGAAAGGCGCGGGAGACAGGATCTTAGGTTATGGGGTATGTGGGACGGCAAAAAGAAGGGAAAGGGTTCAATGAAAAATAGCGAACGGTGCAAAAACAGAAATAACTATGAACTTCCAGCAGAGAAGTTAATTTCCCTCAATAGATTGCACATTACATGAAAAGGAAAGGGCCGATAAGGATACAAGGCAAGGCGGGAAATGAATTTGAATTCTCCGGCCGAAAAGGAATTCCGGCCGGAGAATTATGGTGCTGAAGCGCCTCGAAAATCAGGGCGCAGACATCCTTACTATTCGTTCAGCGCCCCATATGCAAATGGAGCGGAGGCAAAGAAATTAATGGCGCCCCTTCTCCTTTTCGGCGTTGGCATTGCCGAACATGCGGTCAAAGCCCAGAACGCCGATATGACAGGTATTGCAACGGGTATTGGAGGCAAAGGCCTGCTCGCCGTCATGGCAGGCGCCACAGTATTTCTTCTGATACAGCGCTTCCATGATAAATTCCTTTTCATTTTTCTCGGCATCGCCAATGATCATTTTGAAGAGATCGCTATGACAGCTGGTGCAGTTGAAACCAAAGTCATTTACATGCTCTTTGTGATCAAAGACAACGGCCTTGACCGGCTTGGTAAAAACGATGGTGCCGGGAGGAGTATGACAGGAAGCGCATTTTTCAGGGCTGTTCGCATCAAAAGCGGTGCTGCCGTCATGGCAGGCACCGCAGTAGTTGCCGTCCTTAAAGGACGCCATGGTAAAGTCTTCCTTGCTTTCAGCTGCCCCAGCCTCCATGGTAAAAATGTCGTCATGGCAGGAATCGCAGGACAGGCCGGCATCCATGGTATGTATCTTGTGACTGAACAACACCCTGGGTACGGGTTTGTTCCAGACAATATCTTTCTCTGGACCGTATGTGTCCTCGTCGTAGGCCTCAACCTTCGTGGCAGGTGCAGATGCACCTGCCGGCGGATCAGCCATGCCGACAACCGAAAACAGCATACCTACGCAGGCCGCAGCCCCAAAGGCACATAGAATTTTTGTATTCATTTTCATATCTGCACCTCACACGGGGTTAGTCGTTCATGTAAAATATATTGGGCAGGGCCCCTGCTTCAGGCCGCAGAACCCAGACCAGCTTGTCCGGTTTATGGACCAGCTTGTACACCCTGCTGGAGGTGTCACTCAGGTCGCCAAAGACACGAACATCTGCAGGGCAGGCGGTCGAGCACGCCGTAGTCTTCTCGCCTTTGGAAAGGCGGGTGTCAAAGCAGAAGTTGCATTTGTCTATGGCCCGGGTCTCTTCGTTAAAATAGCGGGCATTATACGGACAAGCGGTCATGCAGGTCTTGCAGCCGATGCACTTCTTGTTATCCATCATCACGATCCCGGTGATCTTGTCCTTGTAGGTTGCCTTGGTGGGGCAGACGCGGACACAGGGAGGCCGGTTACATTGATTGCAGAGCACCGGCATAAAAATCCGCTCGGTTTCCTTCGGCCCGATTTCACGCTGAATTTCCAGGATGGTTGTCCGATAGCCATAAGAAGGCACATGATTGGTCGCCACGCAGGCCTCCTTGCACCGCTCGCAGCCGATGCAGTTGTTCTGTCGGATGACCATGGAATAGTGCGGACTGAAGGGGAATTTTTTGGATTCCTCGGGCATGGTGGTAATAATCCCATGGGCATTGCGTGTCGAGGCCAACGACAGCACCGTCCCGCCGAGAAATACGCCAGTGATTGCCAGCCCCGCCTGCAGAAACCTTCTCCGCTCAAAGGAGGAAACCGACTCGGCGCCCTCGTCCCGGAGCTTTTCCAACTCCTGAATATTCATTCCTTTCTCCCAAATTAAAAAATAATAAGTATACCGGACCGTGACCCGAGTGCCCGGAACCGGGCCTCCTGCCACTGAATGACCATTCATTCAAATATATAGGGAAATATTTTACCTTAAACGCCTGCAAATTGCAAGCATAGAAGTATTTTCCAAGGTTCCGCAACGACACAATTTTAACGGAACTTCAGATCATTTTTTTCGCGGACGCATTGCAGACGGGAACAGCAACGTGAGCCGAAGCCTGCCGGAAATAAAAGCCCCCTTCCCGAACTGCTCCGTGGGGTTTCATTTCCATAGCCTCCCATCTTGACCGGTTCCCCTCAAGGGGATACACTGACAATAACGCTCCCATGCAGGCAGGTGATATGAATTCTAACCTTACCGACGCAATACCGGCCTATCCGGCCGCTGTCTTTCACCTTGACCAGAATTGGCGCATAGTCGCTGCCAACCGGCTGGCCGAGGAACTGACCGGCAAGTCCGCGGACCGTCTGGCCGGCAGGTTGATCAGCGAGGTATTCCCTGAGCAGGAAGATTTTGCGCGCCTGCTCGCACATCGCGAACCGGTGTGCGAGGGCAAAGTGATCAACGATATCCCCCTTCTCCTTGGCGACCCCTGGGGCGGCAATCCCAGACCCATGGTGGCAACACTCCTGCCTCTGCCTGGCCCCGGCCGCACAACCGAGGGCGCCCTCCTCAGCCTGAGTGATTCCACCGATCTGCCCCATCTCCAGCGACTTACCCTGAACAGCATGGCCGATGGCGTCTTCACCATTGACCGGAACTGGACCATCACCTCGTTCAACAGGGCGGCCGAAGTCATTACCGGTTGGCCGGCGGCCCAGGCAGTCGGAAAGCGGTGCAGCGAAGTGTTCCACGCAAGTATCTGCGGCAAAAACTGCGCCATCGCCGAAAGCCTGTACACTGGGCGGGCCGTTGCCAACAGGTCCATTACCCTCCAAAGCCGGGACGGAGAAAAAATCCCCATCAGCATCAGCGCCTCGCCCCTGACAGATCTGGACGGCAACATCATCGGCGGAGTGGAAATCTTCCGCGAACTTACCGGCCTAGCCACCCTGCGCACCCAATTGAGTAAAAAATTCAGTTTTGCGCAGATGGTCTCCAACAGCAATGCAATGCAGCGCCTGTTCGCCATCTTGCCGGAGGTGGCCGCTAGCCCGAGCACCGTTCTCATCAGCGGCGAAAGCGGTACCGGGAAGGAACTTGTTGCCAGGGCTCTGCACCATATCAGCGACCGCAGGGACATGCCCTTTGTGGCCGTGAACTGCGGGGCCCTGCCGGAAACGCTCCTGGAGTCCGAACTCTTCGGCTACAAGGCAGGCGCCTTCACTGATGCGCGCAAGGACAAGGAAGGGCGTTTTGCCGCCGCCGAAGGAGGCGTCCTTTTCCTCGATGAGATCGGCGACGTCCCCCAGTCCATCCAGGTCAAGCTGTTGCGAGTTCTCCAGGAAAAAGTCTATGAACCGCTGGGCTCAAACACCCCGACAAAGACCGATGTCAGGATCATCACCGCCACCAACCGTGACTTGCAGAACCTGGTCCAGGTGGGAAAATTCCGCGAAGACCTTTACTACCGGCTCAATGTAGTGATGATTTATCTCCCCCCCCTGCGGGAACGCAAGGAGGACATCCCCCAACTGGTCGACCAGTTGATCATGGAGTTAAGTGCGCAGCAAGCAAAGGATATAGTCGGCATTTCCACCTCCGCCCTGAACATCCTCATGAACCATAATTTTCCCGGCAACATCAGGGAACTGAAAAACATCATCGAGTACGCCTTCATTCTCTGTGACGGTGGCTATATCCTGCCCCAGCACCTTCCCGATCCCTTCAACGCCGTGCCCCAGCTTCCGGAACCGGAAACAGAAGCCTGCCCTGTGCGCCCACAGACTCTGGATGAAATTGAAAAGCAGGCGATATTTCTCGCCCTGGAAAAAAACAGCTGGAAGAAATCTGCCACCTGCGAGGAGCTTGGCATTTCCAAGGATACCCTGCGCCGCAAGCTCAGCAAATACAACCTGAACCAGCCCTGTATGGACGACCTGGGACAGGACTGACAAAAGAACAAAACAATACGAAAAAAAGGGGGGGGGGAGTCGGCTGAAGCCGTCTCCCCCCCTTAATTATCAAGTGCCCCTCAAAGACAAGCTGAGCTTGCCCGCAGACTCAAACGGCGGATCGCCGCCATTCTCGCGGCCAGATAATCACTGGCCTACTGCCTGCTGCGCTACGGCCTCCCTGGTCTTTCTTAAACGCCCTAACCAGAGAATTGTTGCTTTTTTTTTTGCGTTGCTGTCTTTCTTTTTTCCCGGTCGGTTTCCTTGGCCTCGCGAGCCGCTGCTTCGTCACCCACAATGTGAAGTGTTTTCGCTGCTGCACGGTCAACCCTTGCCCGGCAGTGCTCGTACACCTCCGGCGGACAGCTGGCTACCTCCCAGCAGGGGACAAGGCTGAGCAACTTTTTCAGGCCCGGGATACTGATCCCCTCGTCATGAATGTACGAGCGCAGGCACTTGATCCACTGGATATCGTTCATCGAGAACAATCTCCTGGCGCCGACATGGGTCGGCTGAATCAGCCCTTCATTCTCGTAGATCCGCAAGGTGCGGGGATGAACCCCGAGCAGCCTTGCCGCAACACCTATCGGGTATACCGGAACATCCGGCCGCATCGGCATTATTTCTGGTTTCCTTCTGGCCATTCCTGTTCTCCTGTTGCGGAAGATAACCCGGAGGAAAAAACCCTCCGGGTAGAATCCATCTTAATGACTCTCGGACAGATGGCCGCGGAACAACCGCTCGCCCATCAGGAACAGCATCGCGCAGAGGCCGACGCCGCCCAGAGTTATCATCCACTCATGCAGTGTGGGCGCATAGGGGAACAGGTGTGGCTGACCCACGATATTCAGGTTATGGAAGTGCGGCACCAACATGCCGACCACCACCAGGTCATAGCGCATGATAAAGATGCCGATGATGCTGGAAGCAGAGGCGATGAACAGCGCGGTCAAATTCCGGGCGCGCACGGCCAGGATGATGACGAAGGGAATGATCAGGCCCATGGCAATCTCGCCAATCCAGAAATTCACGGCAAAGGGACCGGTGAGGATGGCCTGCATGGCCTCGTATTTTCCCGGAGGCTGGCCCGTGACCCCCGAGATGATCTTCCAGGTGGTAAAGAACAAGATGACCGCGTACAGCAGGGCGCCGAGTTTGGCGACGGTCTGCAGCGAACGCTCAAGTTCCTTGCTCATCTGCCAGCCATTGCTCTTGTAGGCAAGCCAGTGAAAAAAGATAACCAGGGCACAGCCTGACATCATCGCCGAGGCGATGAAGTAGATGGGCATATAGGGACCATGCCAGAATTCGCGGGTATTCAGCAATCCGAATACCGCACCCAGATTTGAGTGGGCGGCGACACCGGCGATCACGCCCATGAGACCAAACATACCGGCCTCCCTATGCTTCTCCATCTGCAGTAGCGCGAACTCGATCAGCATGAAAAAAAGATAGGCGCCGTACAGGGTCCCCATCCACCAGATATTCGAGGTGGGGTTTGGGGAGATGACGTTATAGATGGCCATCCGCCAGGGGATCTCAATCTCAAAAGCGATGACGACAAAACCCGCGACGATGGTAACAATTGCGAGAAACACCGAACGCTTAGCTATCGGTTTGAAGGCCTCCACGTTAAACACATGGCCGATGGAAGAAACCAGACACAGGCCGGTTGAGGAGACGACGAAAAAAACATAGACAGCGATCAGGAGCCCCCAGGGGACTTCCCTGGTCACGCCGTACGCATGTTCATGACCGACAAAAAAGGTGTGGACGCCGAAGGCGATGCCCACCAGGGCAAGAAGGCCGGATAATGCGATGGCCGCATTGTACCCTGCTGAAGAAGTTCCTGCCAACCCCCCTTCCTGGGGAATTACTTTCGCTAAGATATTGTCCATGTGACTACCCTCCTTAGATACCAAGAAAGTGAATACCAAAATCCGTTTGGTTTAACCAATTTCGAAATGTGCGCTAGGAATAATCGCTTTCTTCCCTGACGGCCTGGACAGCCGGTTTGACCTTGAGATCAAACAGGGTATGGAGAGCAGCACCACCTAGCCAACAAACGAGAAACACGATCCCTTCCATTTGCTTGTCCTCCAATGTGTACGAAATCTATTGACCGATTTTCATATGGCGGATGACCATCGGTCCGTCGTTTTGCCCTTACCTCCTTTTTGGCGATTGAGTTATAAATTTTGATTTATAATTTATCTGCTGTGATTGTTTTTCATTTATCAAAAAAATATTTTCGTTGTCAAGAAAAACAAATAAAAAAAAATTCAAAAACCTCACTTTTTTATTTTCCCCTTCCCCTAAAACCAAAATAACCTCAAAACTGGAAATTGATATTTCCCATAAATTTTTCAATTAATTCATTATGTTAAATTTACAGCCACCCCAGTCACTAACGACCGCTCTCCTCCATAACCCCACATCAAAGGAAATGGCCACAAACATTTTTCCTTGGATCAAAATACGCCATATAAAATTTTTTTGGGATTATTTTGATCCAATGAAGCGCTCTGCTTCCAAATGGGCGCATACCGATTCCATATTTCCAATAAATAAATTATATAATATAATATCAATTACTTATTGAATACAAAGGCAAAAAACCGCATTCAATTATACAATTTGGCACGATTTGTGCTCATTTGTGGATAGCTGCTCAACAAGATAATGCCAACAAACGAGTCAGCTTGTCCAGGCTCCGGAGTGGCGGCTCCGGAGCCGAACCTTTGCAGGAAGTTTCCCTTCTTTAATCTGAAAGGGAGCCCCCTTTGCCTTCCCCAGCTTTACCTTTCCCGCGATTTATGGTATCTCAACGCAATCATGTTTAATTCTCCCGGTTGATAGGCAAGCGGCACATCCGTGCCAAGATACTGTCCATCCGGCAACTCAATCCCCCCTGGAGGAGGACGTGAATCATTTCTATAAAAACCTTGCCATCTGGTTGATCATCTCCCTTGTTGGTTTTTTGATCCTGACCCAGCTCAAAAAGTCTCCGGATGATTACACTTCCGTGCGCTACAACGAATTCCTCACTATGCTGAATGAAGGACACCTCTCCACGGTCCGTATCAAAAACAACACTATCACTTGGGTAACCTCCGAGAACAAGAGATTCAAAACCGTGCTCCCTCCTCAAAATGAAGTGGTCAACCAATTGCTGGGAGCAGGGGTAAACCTCGAAGTCACAGAGGAACAGAAACCGCACTGGTTCATGCAGACCTTTCTCTCCTGGATTCCCTTCGTCCTCCTCATCATCTTCTGGTTCTTTTTCATGCAGCGCAGCGGTGCTGCCGGCGGCGGCGGCAAGGCCATGGCCTTCGGCAAGAGCCGTGCCCAACTGGTGGATACCCAGCATCCTGAGATCACCTTCGATGATGTGGCCGGCATCGACGAGGCAAAGGAAGAAGTGTCGGAGATCGTGGACTTTCTCAAAAATCCCGAGAAATTCACCGAGGCCGGGGCCCGAATCCCCGCCGGCGTCCTGCTCTACGGAGAGCCCGGCACCGGTAAAACCCTCCTCGCCAAGGCCATTGCCGGAGAGGCCGGCGTTCCCTTTTATTCCATCAGCGGCTCCAACTTCGTGGAAATGTATGTGGGCATCGGTGCCTCCCGGGTCCGGGACCTCTTCCTGGTGGGGAAAAAAAATGCTCCATGTATTATTTTTATCGATGAGATTGACGCGGTAGGCCGTCACCGCAGCGCCTCCGGGGGCGGTGGCAACGACGAGCGAGAACAGACCCTCAACCAGCTGCTGGTGGAGATGGACGGCTTTGAGGTCAATGACCATGTGATCGTGATCGCGGCCACCAACCGGCAGGATATCCTTGATCCCGCCCTGCTGCGACCGGGCCGTTTCGACCGGCAGGTGCTCGTGCCCCTGCCCGATATGGCCGGCCGGGAGAAAATTCTCCGGGTACATGCCAAAAAAATCAAGGCCGGTGAGGATGTAAACTGGTCAACCATGGCCAAGGCCACTCCCGGTTTTTCCGGCGCGCAGTTGGCCAGCGTGGTCAACGAGGCAGCCCTGCTGGCCACCAGGGTTGGCAAGCCGACCGTCACCATGTCGATTCTGGAACAGGCCAAAGACAAGGTGATGATGGGAGCGGAGCGCCGCTCCCTGATCATCACTGAGAAGGAAAAACGGGTGACCGCCTTTCACGAGGCCGGCCACGCCCTGGTCGCCTGGATGCTGCCCGGCGCCGACCCGGTGCACAAGGTGACCATCATCCCCCGAGGCAGGGCACTGGGCCTGACCATGCAGCTGCCGCAGGAAGAAAAATATTCCCAGGACAAAACCTTCCTCGCCAGTAATCTCTGCACCCTGCTGGGCGGGAGGCTGGCCGAAGAAATCGTCTTCAACGAAGTCACCACCGGCGCCGGCAACGACATCGAACGGGTTTCGGACATTGCCCGGCGGATGGTCTGCGAATGGGGAATGAGCGACGTGGTTGGCACTCTAACCTTCCGGCCCTCCGACCCAATGCGGGGGCAGGCCGGCCAGATTATGAGCGAGGCGACAGCCCAGATCATTGACGCCGAAGTCAAAAAGCTGGTCAGCGCCGCCTATGACCGGGCAAAAAATATCTTGATAGAGCACCGGACCATCCTCGACGCCATGGCCAATGCCCTGCTGGAAAAGGAAACCATTAGCCGGGATGATATTGAACAGCTGGTCCGGCAGCATACCCGATGATCACCCTGTCAACGCAGCCTGACAGCAAGGCTTTCCAGGTTCTTCCCAGGCTGCTCTGTTGCTGCCCCCTGCCTGGCCTGCCACATAGCTGCCGACTGGATCAGATGGGATCTGCTCAACTCTGCGCGTGACCCATCCTGGAGGTACCGCCCATGGAAACGCGCCCCATATACCCTGCTGCAAAAGCCGCAGCAGCAAGGCATATACAGGTGGCTGCATCGCCCTCGCTACCACCAGTCCAGAAACCGGCTGAACCAGCCGGTCTTGCCCCTTGACCCGGACCCTTGCCGCTGTTTCCACTCCCATGGTGCAACCGGCTCCGGGTCTGCCCAGAGTCCGATCCCGGCACTTCTGGCCCCCTGCTCCAGGGCCGCAAGTTCCCTGCAAAGCGGCTGGCTGCGGCAATATTTTGAATAATGCCAGGCCAGGCCGGACCGGACCAACTCACGGTTGATCAAAAGCCCTTGACAGCTGACCAGGGCCACAATCCTGCCGTAGCGGTCCACATCCTTTTCCTCCACCGCCACCGTCTGCCTGTACAGGAGTTCCCTGGTGCGCTGTCTCGCCCTGTTGCTGTAAGCCTGCCGGTATTCCGGGGCATCGATGCCGTAGAGACGAATCTCAACCAGCCGCCCCTCCCGCTGCACCCTGAGACTGTCCCCGTCCAGGACCTTGACCACAACCCCCTCCCAGCCCAACGCCCGGTCAGCGGCAAGGATCAGAAACACGATACAAACCGAACAAAAAAAACCTTTTTTCATGGTTCCTCTCTCCTCATCGTGCCAAACAATCGCTTCAGGGGTGCAACATTGTCAGTCCCGCAAAAAATGCGGAACTGACGCCGGCATGCCTCGCAACTGGTTGAAATCATGGTGGCGGATGGTCAGTATTTTGAGTTTTTGCACGGTCATCAATATTCCCTTGTCGGCAGCTTGCGCTTGATGGTATCCACTACTGGACAGCCATTGCCGGAATATCAACCTTCACAGAATAACCGCATGCAGACCTTTGCCGCCAATATACCTCGGGTGAGCATCGCCTGCAGCCTCCCTGCTTTGCAGGAGCAGGCGGCCCGGCTCGCAAAATATCTTGGTTTATCTCTTCGAGCCGGGCACGAGGCGGCCGATCTTGTCCTCCATCTCACAGAGCGGCATCTGGAGCTGCTCTGCCCCGGCAACCCAGAGCTGACCGGCCCGGTTCTGGCTGAATTTGTTGCCGGCGCGGCCGGATACCGCCGCCAGCATGGCGGCAAAGAAACACTGCTCAGGGCCGTCGGCATCAAGACAGGCAAAGCAATGACCCTGCTCGACGCGACCGGCGGCCTGGGACGGGATGCCTTTATCCTGGCCTGCCACGGCGGCGCGGTGCAGCTGGTCGAGCGTCACCCGGTCATCGGCGTCCTCCTGGCAGACGGCCTGCGCCGGGCGCTCCGGCATCCGGAAACCAGGGAGGCCGCCGCCAGGATAACCCTGAACATCGCCGACAGCCGGCAGGTATTGGCAAAACTAGCGCATGAAGGGCATCAGGTTGATGTCGTCTACCTGGATCCCATGTTTCCGGAACGGACCAAGAGCGCCAAGGTGAAAAAGGAGCTGCAGATACTGCAGATGCTGGTCGGCCAGGAAGGAGACTACGGGGAACTGCTCGAAGCTGCCCTGCGTGCGGCAGGCTGGCGGGTGGTGGTGAAACGGCCGAAAGGCGCCCCCTCCCTGCCGGGGCCGGCCCCCTCGCACAGTCACGGCGGAGCCACCACCCGCTTCGACATCTACCTTCGCCCTAATCGACACCGCTGCACCGGGATCAGTCCGTGAAGATTCTTGCTCAGGTGAGGACCCGGTCGTAGAACTTGCCCACCCCGTACTCCTTGCGGCGAAGGAACCGCTCCCAGGGCGGACCGATGATCTGCATTTCCGGATACCTTTTCTGCATGTCCATGGCGATCTCCATCTCCTTGGTGCAGCCAGTGGAATAGGTGGCATCCTTGCCGGTCCATTCCGGCGGCACCTTCACCTGCATGAGGGAGTATGCCGTTTCTATATCCTGTACAGTCTGAAAGCGCCAGATATCGATCATGCCGCTGCGCTGGAAAATCTCCCACATATACATCAGATCGTCGGCGTCCATCCCCTCCTCGAAATGCTCCCCGGGATTGATGATCACCACATTATCCATGGTGGAGCGCAGATGGGCCACAAAGACATTGAGGATCTTCTTGGCCTGCTCGAGTTGGCCGGGGATGGAACCGACAATGGCGGAATAGAACATGATTTTCCGGCCGCGCTGACGCTCGATGTTCACCATGAAGATCAGGGTTTCTGCCTTGCTGCGCAGATCCTGCTCCAGAAAGCGGACCGTTTTGGGGTGACGCTCGCGCAGTTCCATCCGAACCGTCCCGGTTTTCTCCCGGGTGATGCTGAGCAGGTCGCGGGTGAAACGGAAATGGTTGTTCATGCATTCCACGCAGTCCGGACTGCGGTTGATGATCAGGTCGGCCTCCTTGAAGGCACGGGCAAAGGTCACCGAGGTCAGCAGCGGATTGAACTGTTCCAGGGTTCCGTCGGAAATGACCAGGAGCTTGAGGTCGCTGCGCAGCTTGCCGAGCAAAACCTTTTTGGACATGTTCAGATCGGGATTGATGTCCGCGCCGGCAAGAAGCTCATCAAGAATCGGGTCCTCCAGGAGGTCGGCAAAGGAAATGCTGTCGTAGAAAAAAGCCTGTTTGACGGCGAGGATAACCTTGACCCCCATGTTGATGAGGATGTTGACGAGCGCGAGGTCAAAAATGATCTCTCCGGAGCGTCCGCCGACCCAAAGGATATAAGGAACGTTCCTGCCGGTCATGACCCTGCGGAGCCACATGCAGAACCATCCCCAGCCTTCGCCTTCGATCGTCCCCGCTACCGACTGTCGCACGGCCTCGCTGTCCGGCGATTGGTCATCCTCCCAGATTGACGTCATGGTGGAGAGCAGCAGCATGCGCTGCAGGCGGAGCAGGTGAATCTGCTGGTTGATCTCGTCCAGGGTCGTACTTTTCGCAATCTCCAGCCCTTGGTGGCTGTTGATCGTCTCGTGATAGAGCGGCGACTGCAGAAACCGGAACGCCCGCCGGTTCTGCATCTCCCGCAGCGCGCCCAAAGGCCGCTCTATCTCGCTGAGGTTGGTAAAGACCCGGAGCAGCCTTTTTTCCAGACGGGACGGAAGGAGGACCCTGGAGGCGGTTTCGTGAGTGTACTTGATGGTCAGCAGGCTCATCAGGTACTGCTGCCGGTACGGGTCATCGATCACCGAACGGACCAAGCTCTCGATCCTCTCCCAGATTCGAATATAGGCCGGGTTGAGGAGGGGATCGGCCTGTTTTTCCATGATGGCGTTGAACAACTCGTCGGAACAGGGATAATAATTGGGCTCCCCCTCCATATACACGATGAAGCTGAGCTGTTCCGGCGAAGCCACCACGTCGGGAAACGCCTCGAAGGCAAGATGGTTTTCGGTAAAGAAATTGGTAACCCAGGCGTCTCGGTCCGGATCAATGCCGGATATCATTCCCTCTGACCGGGCACGCAATGGAGGCATGGCCCTATCCTCTCCGCTGCTTCTGTTTCTCGAGAAGTCTTTCTCTCAGGTCCACCCCCCAGAACAACCGCAGCCTGCAGCTGGCCACACTTGGCATCACCGCCAGCGCCCCGTCGCCCGATATTGCCGCAACATCCATGCTTTGATCTCCCGCTCCGCCAGCTGACAACAGATGACTGCCGACTTACTAGGCCCTGGCCGCTTTGCGCAACGCCTCAAGCATGGTGCTCTTCTGTGCCTCGGCCAGCTTGACCGGCACCTGGTAAACCAGGGTTCGGCTGATGATTTCCGCTGATTGCGGCAGGAAGGCAGGGTCGTAGACCACCCGCCGTTTTCCGTGCGCCGAAAACGGCCAGCCTCCCTTGCAGGGAGTCTTGGCCTCCAGAAGGTGCTCCCAGCGCGGATAGTAGTGCCAGGTATTATCGCCGAAGTTGATGGCCCCGGCGCCGTTGTCGCGCAGGATCTGGTTCACCTGCCTGGCCCGCTCCGCGTCCGGCAGCATGAAGGCGAGGAAGGTGGCCGAATCACCGGCCTCGTCGAGGATCTCCCGGAAGGTCGCCCCTGGAATGGCGGCCGCTGCCTCCTTGAGGATTGCCTTGTTCTGCCGCTGGGCCGCCACGATACCGTCCAGCTTGGCCAGCTGCGCCAGGCCGATGGCGCCCTGCAGTTCCATCATCCGGTAATTAAACCCGATGAACCGCCGGCCCTCGCCGCCCCTGCCGCCTGGATTCGCAACGTGGTCGTGGCCGTGATCATGGTATTCGGACATACTGCGCCACAATTCCTGGTCGTCGGTGATGACCATCCCGCCTTCGCCGGTGGTCATAGTCTTGACTGAATCGAAGGAAAAGGTGCCGCAGGCCCCGAAAGTCCCCAGATGCCTGCCGCCCAGGCGGCCGCCGGCCGCCTGGGCGGTGTCCTCGATGACCGGGATGCGGTGCCGGTCGGCAATGGCCTTGATCTCCGCAATCCGCGCCTGCGCGCCCAGCATGTGCACCGGAATAATTGCAGCGGTGCGCTCGCTTATCTTTTTCTCCAGGTCCGCCGGGTCCATGTTCAGGGTGGCGTCCACCTCGGCAAAAACCGGAATGGCTCCGACATCGAAAATGGCCTCCCAGGTAGCGACAAAGGTGAACCCCTGGGTGATGACCTCATCGCCGGGACCCACGCCCAGCGCAGCCAGGGCCACTTTCAGGGCCGCGGTGCCGGAGGAGACGGCCTGGGCGCATGCCGCGCCGGTGTAGCGGGCAAAGGCCTCCTCGAACTGGCGGACCTTCCACACGTCCCCCCGCTGGGCGCCGAACTCGTAGCGGAACAAAACCCCGGTAGCAAAGACATCCAGGACCTCGCGCTTCTCCTCTTCTCCAAAAACCTCAAAACCAGGCATAATCCGACCTCATTTTTCCAGAAGTTCTTTCACTTTGTTCTGTGCGTCAACAAGAAGGATGGTGGGAGCATGGCCTGCAGCTTCGCTGTCCGCGACGAGGGCATAGGTAGCGATAATAACCACATCGCCGATCATCCCCTTGCGGGCGGCCGCCCCGTTCAGACCAATGACGCCCGAACCCCGTTTTCCTTCAATGGCGTAGGTCTCAAAGCGTTCGCCATTGCTGATATTGTAGACCTTTACCTGCTCAAACTCTGCAATGCCGGCGGCATCCATCAGGTCCCGGTCAATGGTCATGCTTCCCTCATAGTTGAGATCGGCCTCGGTCACCGTGGCCCGATGTATCTTCGCCTTCAAAAATATCCGTTGCATCTTGTATACACCTTGGCCGCATTCAGCCAGCCAGCCAAAAAAAATAAACGCGGAACAGGAGCCGGATTCACCAGCCTCGGTCCGCCCCCAGCATAAAGCCGTTGTCAATAAGACGGACTTTGCCGTTGATCCTGACCGCCAGGGCAAGCAGGGTCTGCCCATCAACTGCAGCCACCGGTTCAAGGGTGCCCCCGTCAACAAAACTGACGTAATCGATCTCCGTGCCGGCAAAGGACTCGATATGCTCCCTGACCAGCCCGGCCAGGGCCTCTGTCCTCAACTCTCCCCGGTCCGCCGCTTTCCTGGCCAGCTGAATGGACTGATACAGGGAAAGGGCCGCAGGCCGTTCATCCGGCCCCAGGTAGAGATTACGCGAACTCATGGCCAACCCGTCCGCCTCGCGAACGATGGGATGACCGATAATTTCGATATTCATGTTCAGATCCGCCGCCATCCGGCGGATTACGGCCAGCTGCTGAAAATCCTTCTCGCCGAAAACCGCGCAATCCGCCCGGGTGATGGCAAACAGCTTGTTCACTACGGTCGCCACCCCGTCAAAGTGACCTGGCCGGCTTGCCCCGCAGAGATGGCGGGTAAGCGACCCGACCCGGACCACGGTCTGAAAACCCGCAGGATACATCTCTCCGGAACTCGGGGAAAAAATCACATCCACCCCCTCTTCCGCAGCCAGGCGCGAGTCCCTCGCAAAATCACGAGGGTAGGCGGCAAAATCCTCGCGGGGCCCGAACTGCAGGGGGTTGACAAAAAGGCTGACCACAACAATCTCTGCCCTGCCCCGCGCCAGACGCATCAGGCGAAGGTGCCCTTCATGAAAACAGCCCATGGTCGGCACCAGGCAGATCCGTCGGCCCACACCGGCCTCGGTCCTTGCCCAGGCCGTCATCTCCGCCGGGGAGTTGATAACCTTCATTTCCGTTGTGCTGGCAATAAAATCTCTAAGGCAAAGCAACAAGCCCCAAAGGCAAGAAATGCAGATCGCGAGGAATGCGTTATCCACCCGCTGCGCGGGGATGACGAAGGATGCGGCGCCATCATTACTCCCGCAGGGCATTCAGCCTGGCCTGGATCATTTCCCGGTCAGGATCGGCAGCCGGCGGCGCGCCAAGAGGTGCTTCTTCCTCCCCGCCCGTGGCAAGATATTTCTGATACATCTCCACGGCCTTGTCTTTGTTGTTCTGCAGCTCATAGATACGGCCCAATGCCTCATAGGCAACGGCTTCAAAACCCTCGAACCTGCTCAATTCAACGTACAGGGCGAGGGCCTGCTCCTGATCGTTTTTGTTTTCATGGAGTCCCGCCAGTTGGAAGAGAAGCAGAGGCATCAGGGGATTATCCTTGGCCGTGGATTTCCGAACGGCCTGCAGATCAGCGATCGCCTTGTCGGCATCGCCCTGGGCAAGCGCCAGCTGGGCAATCTCTATCTTAGCCCACATCCCGGCGGCAGTCGAACCGTAGTCATCCGCCACCTTTTTGAGCAGCTCCGGCTTTGTCTCGTCCGCAGCCTTCATGGCCTCGGTCAGGGCGGATGCCGCCTTACCGTCGCGATAGGTTGTATAGGAACCGTACAGGGAGACGGCAGTGATCAGGACCACTGCGCAACCGGTGACAATCCAGGCCTTCCGCTGGTTCTTGCGCAGGAACCGGACAACCTTGGGCGGCAGGCCAAGCTGATCCAGCAGGCCGGGGTTGGTGAGAAGGGGTGCCTCCTGCAGGGGCTGCGGGGTAAATGCGCTCTGTTTACTCATGATTTTCTCTCTGCTGCTTGATAACGATATTGTCAGCCTCCCAAAAAATGTGAGACTGACGCCGGCATCCCTTTTCGCTTGTTGAAATCACAGTGGCGGATGCTCAGTGTTTTTATTTTATGCGAGGTCTTCTATGTTGCGGTCTCGTTCCAAAACCGTTTACTATACAACGTTGCCAGAAAAAATCATTAATGAATTATGTGCTCGGCCGCCGGGTCGAAGACAGGCACAACATGAACAGCGCAAAAATTTTCAGCGTGGCCGAACTCAACGCCTCCATCCGGGGCCTGCTGGAGACCCAGTTTCCTTTTGTCAGTGTCGCCGGCGAAATCTCCAACCTGCGCCAACCTCTCTCCGGCCACCTCTACTTCACCCTCAAAGACGAGCAGGCCCAACTCAAGGCGGTCCTCTTCAAAATCCAGCAGCGCTACCTGTCCGATTCACCGGCCGACGGCAAGTTCGTTGTCTGTCGGGGCCGTATTTCGGTCTACGAACCCCGCGGCGAATATCAACTGATTGTCGATACCATTGATTTTCACGGCGTCGGCACCCTGCAGCTCGAATTTGAGAAACTGAAAAAAAAGCTGGCCGCCGAAGGGCTTTTCGACCAGGAACGCAAGAAAGGGCTGCCCCCCTTCCCCGAACATATCACCCTGATCACCTCGCCCAGCGGCGCTGCGGTCCATGATTTCCTCCGGATCGCCCGCCAGCGCTTTCCCCAGGTACCCATCTCCATCTACCCGGTGGCGGTCCAGGGCAGGCAGGCTGGCGGCGAAATCGTCGACGCCCTTGCCACAATAAACGCCCATGTCCGGGCCACGGTCATTGTCCTGTGCCGGGGCGGTGGTTCCCTGGAAGACCTCTGGGCCTTCAACGAAGAGCGCGTGGCCCGGGCCATTGCCACCTCGGGCCTGCCGGTGGTCAGCGCCGTCGGCCATGAGATAGATTTCACCATCGCCGACCTGGTCGCGGACCTCCGCGCCCCTACCCCGAGCGCGGCTGCGCAGATGCTCCTGCCGGACAGGCATGTGCTGCGGGCCCGGATCGACCAGTTGTGCGCCCGGTTGCTGCGCAGGATGGGCTCGCTGCTGGAACGCCTGGAAGACAGGACGGCCACCTCGGCGCACCGCTTGGCGAGCATGCAGCATTGCCTTGACCGTATGCTGCTGCAGCTTGATCACCGGACCACCGACCTGGAACGGGCGGCCAAGGCGGTGCTGGCGGCAAACCGACATCTCCTGGAAAGGGCTGAACAACGGCTGCACTTAACCAACCCCCTGACCAGGCTGCAGATGCAGGAACAACGGCTGACCGACCTGCACCGCCGTTTCCTGGCCGCAGGCAGAAGCACGATGGACTCCGCGCAGCAGGCCCTGCAGCGCGCCGCAGGCCTGCTGGAAGCCGTCAGCCCACTGGCCACCCTGGCTCGCGGCTATTCCATTGTCCGCACCCCTCCTCCCGAAGCCAATGTTGTTACCGACAGCCAGCAGGTCGAGGTGGGCGGCCGGCTGTACATAATCCTGCACCGGGGCACACTGGAATGCCTGATTGAAAAAGCCGGCCGCAGCCAGCTTTTCGAAAAAAAAGAGGAGTGTGGCGGAGAATAACAAGCTATCGAGGAGTGATCTGGCCGCTTTTTTTAAGGTATCAGGTATCAGCTTGCAGATAACAAGTTTGACCACCAACCGGCAAGCTCTGAGCTGACGACTGCCAACTGATAACTGCCAACTTCGTTATTGTCCCGCCAAGGACAGCGCTACCGCGGTCTCCGCCAGTTCGCAGGAGGCGCCCAGGGTATCGCCCGTGGCCCCGCCGATTTTGCGCCGGCAATACCAGGAAAAAAACAGCACCGCCAGCATGGCCGCAGTCACGGCCGCTCCCCCCCGCAAGCCCATGAATCCGAACCCGGCCAGGGCGAGGACCGCCAGCGCCAGGGGGACAAGGCGGAGGGAACGCCCCGCATACAGGGTTGTGGCAAGGCCGCCCTCTGGCCGGACATAGGGCAACACAACGACCATCAAAACCAGGGCGCACCTGCCAGCCAAAGGGATCAGCAGCCCTGCCCGCACCGCCGCTTGCGGGGACAGGCTCCCCAGGCAGGCGGCCTTGAGCAGGAGAACCATGACCAGGGCCACAACCCCCATTACCCCGATCCGGCTGTCCCGCATGATGAAAAGCATCTCCCGCCTGCCCCGGGCGCTGAAAAACCCGTCGGCGGTATCAGCCAGGCCATCCAGATGCATAGCCCCGGAAAACGAGAGCAGGAAAAGGGTCAGGGCCACGGCTGCCACCTGCATGGGCAAAATCAGCCAGAAAAACCATGCGCCTGCGGCTGCGATACCCCCCAAGACCAGGCCGACCAGGGGAAACCAGGGCAGGGCGCCGCGCAGATCGTCACCGATGCTGCCGAAAGATCCCGGCAGAGGGAGGATTGTCAGAAACCGGAAGGCCGCGACACCGTTTCTCAGCCAGTGCATTGCTCAGTCCTATTTTGTCGCGAATTAGCCGGGGACAGAATTCAATTCTTTCCCCGAGGGTTCAACCCATCATCCCTTGCTGATCCCGGCATCCTCAAAGGTGGCAACCTCGGTGAGCACCGCCGCCGCGGCCTCAACCAGATTCATGGCCAAAGCCGCGCCGGTGCCCTCGCCCAGCCGCATATTCAAATCCAGCAGCGGTTTGAGCCGAAGCCGTTCGTGCATGAAGCGATGCCCCGGTTCCGCGCTGCAGTGGGAGCAGATGATGTAATCGCGGACAAAGGGTTCCAGACCGTAGGCGATGAGAGCTCCGGCAGTGGAAATGAACCCGTCCACCACCACCGGCTTGCGCTGCACGGCTGCGCCGATGATCAGCCCTGCGATGGCGCCGATCTCGAAGCCGCCGACCTTGGCCAGCACATCCATGGCATCCTTAGGGTCCGGGCGGTTGACCTGTATGGCCTGCTCGATGATCCTGACCTTGTGTGCAAGCTGCGCATCATCCAGGCCGGTGCCCCGGCCGGCAAGCGTCGCTACCTCCTGCCCGGTGAGCACTGCGGCGATAGCCGTGCTGGGGGTGGTGTTGCCGATCCCCATGTCGCCGGTTCCGAAGACATCGGTCCCCAGGCCAAGCTGTTCGGCAATCTCGATGCCTGCCTCCACCGCCAACACCGCGTGGGTCCTGGTCATGGCCGGTTCCCTGGCAATATTCGCCGTCCCAGGCCCGATCTTTTTCGTGATGATCCGGCCAGCCCTCGCGAGATCGTCCAAATCGGCTTCGGTCCCGATATCGGCGACCACCACCTCGGCCCCGGCCTGCCTTGCCAAGGCATTGATGGCCGCCCCCCCGTTCACAAAATTGTACACCATCTGGGCCGTTACCGCAGAAGGATACTTTGACACCCCCTCGACGGTCACTCCATGATCCCCGACCATTACCACGATTTTTTTCCGAGCGACCGGCGGGGTAAGCGACCTAGTCATCCCCGCCAGGGCCACAGCCATGTCCATGAGGTCGCCCAACGCCCAGTGCGGCATGGTCAAACTCTCCAGCCGGGCCCGGGCATGTTCACGGACAGGGTAGTCCTGAGGAAAAATCTGACGAAATGTCGCTTCAAGGTAATTGACCGATTCCCTGCTTTCCTTATAACGCATAACCTTGACCCAATATCTATATTAACTTAAACTATCTCATCTGCAAAGGAATGCCGCAGCTCACCAGATATACCCTGTTTGCGGCCTGGCCTACGCACTGGCTGCAGCGGCCGATCAGGTCACGATACAGCCGCGCGTTCGCGTTGTCAGGCACAATACCCATGCCCACCTCGTTGGTGACCACGATCACCTCACCGGGATGCGCCCGGGCAGCAGTCAGCATCCGCTCCGTTTCCTCCCTGACCCGGTCCTCGTCCAAGGTCAGGTTTTTCCTGACAGCCTCGAACATCAGGTTGTTGACCCACAAGGTCAGACAGTCGATGAGAACCGTGTCGAACCGGTGCGCCTGCCGCAACCGGCCGGCCAGGTCAAGCGGCTCCTCCACCGTCGTCCAGTTTGCCTTTTGCCTGTCTCGGACATGGCGGCGTATGCGCAGTTCCATCTCGGGATCGGTCACCGTGCTGGTGGCGAGAAACAGCCGCGATCCCGGCTCCTCCTCGGCCAGCCGCTGGGCAAAGGCGGATTTCCCGCTGCGGCTGCCGCCTGTTATCAGGGTAATCCTGGCCATATCGCAAGGTGAAAATTCAGCAAATAGTAGCAGGCAACAGCAGAGTATTTTTGTGACGCCATTACAGATTTAAGCCGGCCAGGACCGCCCCCTCAGGATGAAGGTCAAGAACCGCCAGGCTACCCGGCTTCACGTCAAAAAGCAGGTAATGCTTCGGTGGCAGGCCCAAGGCAAGACAAATGAGGGTGCGGATGACGCCACCGTGGGAGACCACGGCTATTTCCCTGTGAACCGCAACCTGCAGATCAGCCAGGACGGAGGCCAACCGTGCGCAGAATAACGCCACCGGCTCGCCGTCCGGAAAGGCGAAGTCAGTGTACTCGGTCCAGCCTGGTATCAGTTCCCGGTCCACCGCCGCAATCTCGGCAAAACTCTTCATCTCCCAGCGGCCAAAGTCAATTTCCCGCAGTCGTTCGTCAACAACAGCCGTTTGTGCCGTCTGGCAAAATTCTCCCAACCGGGCCATGCTCTGCCGGGCTCGCAACAGGGGACTGCAGAGCCAAGACTCCGGGTTAAAACCCGCCAGCACAGGGGCCAGCCGCTGCAAATCATCCAATCCCTTCTGACTTGCTGAGACATCGGTTGCACCGACCAGCAGCAGTCCCATGTCCCTGTCAATCGCCGCATGGCGGATCAAAAGCAACCTCGTCGCCATGAAAAATCACCCCCACTACCGCCTTTTGCACTTGCAGCAAATGGCAAACATAAGACCACGAACCGATAATACAATACAGGGAATAAGCGCAACTGGTATTTACAGGCGGGGCGGCGCAGAAAGAAAATCCGCCTCGTGCGGAGGGAGGAAACCGAAATAGAGCAGACCTTCGATAACGCCGGCCGCATAATCATACTGACTGAAGAACACCCTGGGCAGACCTTGCAGATGATCCAGCTCCGGACTGTGGTTCCTTACCACCAGACCGTTGTTGCCGGCCCGGAGCATATCCTCGTCATTGCCCGAATCCCCGGCAACCATAACTTTGGTCGAAGGAAAACCGTATTTGTTTTTCAAATACTTGATTGCCCTCCCCTTGGACGCGCGATGTGGCAGGATATCGAGAAAACGGCCATGGGAATAAATCACCCGACACTGCAACTGCGATTCCCGCAGTCGTTGGTGCACCTCGGTCAGGCAATCCGGATTGTTTTCCATATAGTAACTGATCTTATGGCTGCGCTGGCCTTCCGCCTCCTGAAAGCTAAGGAAATCCAAGTCACCCAGAACCGCTTTAATCTCAGAAGGCTTCCAGCGGTGGGAGATATGCTGCAGCCATCCCTTGTCCCTGCGCAGATCAGAGCCATAATATATTTCCGTGCCCACCGAACAAATAAGAATGTCCGGCAGGGGAATATTGCTTTCGGTCATGACGTCCAGGGTCAGCTCCAGGCTGCGCCCGGTCGCCACTCCCCAGGCGGTATTCTCACGGTAGCGGTCAAGAAGCGCAAGAAGGTGCTGCAGGCTTTCGTAATCGCCCACCAGGGTGTGATCGATATCGGTAATCATCAACTGGCTTGCCCCGGTCAGCCGCTTGCCGAAAGCCCACCGCCGCTCACCAGCTTTTCCTGCCCCGAACTGAATGGTACTGGGCAAGACGCCCGGAAAGACGTCCCGGACATACTCCATGAATTTGCGGCAATGGGACGGCCATGCGTAATGGCTGCGAACCCCGGTGACACCGTTATTGGAAAAACGGTCCCACATTTCCCGGTCCACCAGGATCAACTTGATGGCCGTGCCGATCTCTTCTGGCCGACGGGCGTCAACCAGGATGCCGCTGCCGCAGTTGGCCACGATGTCCACCGGCCCACCGTCATTGGTGGCAACGATGGGCAAACCGCAGGCCGAGGCCTCGATCAGTGTCAGGCCAAACGGCTCGATCAGGGCAGGATTGACAAAGACGCCGCCTTTTTCGGCGCAGAAGCGATAAAGTTCCGGGACCTCGGTGGCAAAGTCATGTTTTTTCGGAATAGCCAGCTTACCGTAAAGGTCGAGCCGGTCCATCTGCAGAAGCATATCGGTCAAGACCTCCCGCTCGTTCTCTTCCATAGATGCAATATTCTGCCGGATCCCGGCAAATACCGCCAGATTGGCGATGGCTCTCAGCTCGGAACTGGTGCCGTAGGCCTCAAGGAGGCCGGTGATGTTTTTCCGATGGTCAGGCCGGCACAGAGCAAGAATGAATGGCTTATCCGGCACAGTCCAGAACCGCTGAAGTTCCTCCATCAGAGCCAGCCGGGTCTGTTTGGTCTCTTCACTGATCAACTCGGGGTCAAGACGGTAGTTGTAGAAGGGATAAAAGGTTTCCAGATCAATTCCCGGCGGGATAACTGCGAAGCGACAATGCTCGTAACTGGGATAGAGACCGTACTGCCGGTCGATCTCCTGCTGGGTGGAGGTGACGATCAGCCCGGCGTTGCGGATAATCTCCTCCTCCACATGAATCCTGGTGTCCATCGCGTAATGCCTGTTGATCCGCTCCTCGCTCAAACCGTCTGCCAGGAGCTTTTCCTTTTTGTTGCGTCCCAGCGAGTGACCGGTAAAAACAAAGGGAATATCAAAGGCAATTCCCAATTCCATGGCCACGTACCCTGCGTCCGCATAATGGCCGTGCACGATATCCGGAACCCATTGCTGTTTTTTGATGAACTTGATCGTCCGGTCAATGAACTCTTCGAGATGGGGCCAGAGCAACTCTTTACGCAGGTACTTGCGCCCTCCGCACTGAATACGGATAATCCGCGCCTTGTCGCTGAGAGGCTCGATATCGGCAAGATAATCGCTCCCCACCGCCTTGTCGTCAAGCAACCGGGTCATCAGATCAACCCTGGCGACTTCCTCGCGCTTAGCCAGCTCAACGGCCAACTCCAGCACATATTTGACCTGGCCGCCTGTATCAGCGTCACGGCCGAGCTCGGGAGCCTTCCCTCGAACAAGACCATGAATACTGAACAGTTGAATATAGAGCCCCGACATCTATTTATCTAAAATCTTATAATGTTAATTACAAGCAAAATTGATGAACATTTTTCATATCATTATGCATGATACTATATTGACACCCTTTGTCAACAATGAACAACAACATGAAATAACTATATATATTCATAATACAAAAGAAATCATCAACAAATGGGTTGCGAGAAAAAAAGCATTGCGGTTGTTTCCGCGGGAACTTTCTGTTACCCTAAAGCAATGCAACAGAAAAAAAAATTGCCTCTCTTTGCGCCCATTATTTTCGGTGAAGTCCTCTATGACTGTTTCCCGGACGGACGAGAAATCGCCGGTGGCGCGCCGTTCAACGTCGCCTGGAACCTGCAGGCCCTCGGCCTGTCTCCCCTTTTCCTCAGCAGGGTCGGTAATGACTCACGGGGAGAACAGATTAAACAGATGATGGAAAAAGGGGCTATGGATACCTCAGGGCTCCAGATCGATCCCGACCTTCCCACTGGGAAAGTGACCGTAACCCTGCAGGCAGGCGAACCCCAGTTTACGGTCCTGCCGGACCAGGCCTACGACCGGATTGTCTTCCGCCTGCCTGAAGAGCTGAGCACCCCCTGTTTCCTCTATCACGGTTCCCTGGCTTTGCGAAATGATACAACCAGAAAAACCCTTTTCCGGATAAAGGAACAGGTTGCCTGCCCGATCTTTGTCGATATCAACCTGCGCGATCCGTGGTGGAGCAGAGAACTTGTCTTCTCCCTGCTGCAGGAGACGACCTGGCTCAAACTCAACGAGCACGAACTGAACACCCTCTTCCCAGGAGGGGGAACCATTGCGGAGCGTGGCGGAAGGGCGCTGGAACGCTTCAACCTGAGCGCGATCTTCATCACCCTGGGAAACAAAGGGGCAATGGCCCTGACTGCAGAAGGAGGTCATTATGCGGTTGTGCCGGAAAAGGTCTGTCCGGTCGTGGACACGGTAGGCGCAGGCGACGCCTTTTCCTCCATCCTGCTGCTTGGCCTGGTACAAGACTGGCCTCTGCCGTTGACCATGGAGAGGGCCCAGTACTTTGCCTCCGCCGTGATCGGCCGGTGCGGGGCTATTACCACGGAACGAAATTTCTATACCGCTATCCGGGGGCAATGGAGCTGACATGCCACCAACAAAGCAACTGCAATTTGAAAATCGCTTGCACCAGTTCCTCAAGCTGCACCCTGAGGAATCCCGCATCTTCCTGCAGGCTCTCTGCGACAGCAACCAGCCCCTTCTCCTGCGCACCGGCATCTATGACATTTTCAGCCGGGTGACCCGGGAAAACAATGCGGAATCCCTCAGGGCAGGCCCCTTCAATACCCTCGTCGAATGGGCGCAGGAGGCAACCATTCAGCAGCCCTGGGCCTATTTTGCCCTGCGCAGGAGAGTGGCCCACTGGCTCTACCTGCGCATCCACCTGGCTTCGCTGTCCATGGAGGTCATCCCCCCCGAGCGGTTTCTCAAATTCAAGGAGAACCATGTAGTGGGAGACCGTGCTGACCAATGGCCTCTGGAAATCGATTTTGCCCCTTTTCTGCGCAATTTTTTTAAACTGCAGGAGGAGCACTCGATCGGCCGCGGCGTCGAATTCCTCAACCGCCGCCTGTCAAGCGGCCTTTTTCAAGAATTGAGCCGCGAAGACAACCGCCTGCTCCGTTTTCTGCAACTGCACCGCTATCGCAATCAGCAGCTGATGCTCAACGAGGCGATCAACAGCACGGATGAACTGCGACAGGCACTCAGGCAGGCATGGACCCTGCTGAGCGGTCTGGACGACACCACCGACTGGCAGTCGATCCGGCTGGAGCTTCGAGAATTAGGCTTTGAGCCGGGCTGGGGCAGGACCGTCCGCATTATCAAGGAGTCCATGCGTATCCTCCTGGACATTCTGGAAGCACCGTCACCCAGCACCCTGGAGGTTTTTCTCGCCCGAATCCCGATGATCTTTTCCATCGCGATCATCTCTCCGCACGGTTTTTTCGGCCAGGGCAATGTCCTGGGCCGTCCCGACACCGGCGGCCAGGTAGTGTACATACTCGATCAGGTCAGGGCACTGGAAAACGAAATGCAGCAGCGGATATATAATCAGGGGCTGGAGATCAAGCCGCGGATCATCGTCCTTACCAGGCTCATCCCCGAATCAGATGGCACCACCTGCCATCAACGCCTGGAGACGATCAACGGAACACATAACAGCACCATCCTCCGGATCCCCTTCCACGGTGAATCGGGCGAGGTCATCCCCCACTGGATCTCCCGTTTTGAAATATGGCCATACCTTGAACGCTTTGCCAAGGACGCGGGCAAGAAGCTGGTGGCCGAGCTTGACGGCCGGCCGGACCTGATCATCGGCAACTATTCGGACGGCAACCTGGTGGCAAGTCTCATCTCCCACAAGCTCGGGGTCACCCAGTGCAACATCGCCCACGCCCTGGAAAAGGCAAAGTACCTCTATTCAGATCTCTACTGGCAGCAGAACGAGGCGCAATATCACTTCTCCTGCCAGTTCACCGCAGACCTCATCGCCATGAACAGTGCTGATTTCATCATCACCAGCACCTACCAGGAAATCGCCGGCACCGAGGACAACCCCGGCCAGTATGAAAGTTATATGACCTTTACCATGCCGAATCTCTACCGCGTTATCCACGGGATCGATGTCTATGACCCCAAGTTCAACATCGTCTCCCCGGGCGCTGACCCGGAAATCTATTTTCCAGCGCAGGAGGCCGATCGTCGTTTCAACGAACTGCGGCCGAAGATTGAAGAACTGATTTACGGTGCCCCCATGCCTGAGGAGTCTCGGGGTATGCTGGTGGAGCAGGACAGGCCTCTCATCCTGACCATGGCCCGTCTGGACCGGATCAAAAACCTTACCGGCCTGGTCCGACTCTACGGCCGGAACCCAGAACTGAGGGAACTTGCCAACCTGCTGGTGATCGGCGGCCACATCAACCCCGACCACTCGGCGGATGCCGAGGAGATTGACCAGATCCGCCTGATGCACGGCCTTTTTGATGAATACCGGTTGGACGGCCAGGTTCGCTGGCTTGGCATGCACCTGGCGAAAAAAACGGCCGGCGAAATCTATCGCTGCGTGGCCGACCGACAGGGTGTCTTTGTGCAGCCTGCCCTGTTCGAAGCCTTCGGCCTCACCGTCATCGAGGCCATGGGCAGCGGCTTGCCGACCTTTGCCACTTGTTTCGGCGGGCCCATGGAAATCATTGAGAATGAAATATCCGGCTTTCATATCGACCCAAACTATGAAACAACCATCAGCAGCAAGCTGGTCGATTTCTTCCGCCGCTGCAAGGAAGATCCCCTGTACTGGCGGCGGATTGCCCAAGGCGGGATTGACCGGGTCCAAGCCAGGTACACATGGAAACTCTATGCGGAGCGAATGATGACCCTTGCCCGTATCTACGGTTTCTGGCGCTATGTCTCCAATCTGGAACGCATGGAAACCAGGCGCTACCTGGAGATGCTCTACAGCCTCCAATTCCGCCCCCTGGCAAGAGCGCTGGGCCGACGATAGGGAATCCGGAGCTCCCCCTGCTCAAGATATTCGCCGACAACAAAAAAATTGAACCGCATGCCTGGAAAGAGGAGGGCGGAGGAGTTGATCTTCTTGCCTCGCAACCTCGATGCCGCTTAATATTCTTCGATCCGCTTCCGGAACCAGCGGAGCTGATGCTGGCGGATTTCGTCCATGTTCAGGCGGTAGATATCCTTGGGGAAAAGGAACTCGGCAACTCCGGTGTCGAAGATCCGCTTGATCTCATACTCGTCGTGCGAGACGTCCCGCTGGTAGATATAGTTCAGATAGGAGCGGTTGGTGTGGATGATGAACTCCACCCGCATCCCGCCCAGCCGGGCAAAAAACTTGAGCATGGGCGTCTTGCCCGAGCTGCCGGTTGCGGTGCTGCTGTAGCGGCCGCCGGTTAGGGTGTCGGAGATATCCTCCAGGGACATGAGGGAATTGGCACGGACCGCACTCTGGGTCAGGTGCTTCATGAACCGCTTCACATCCCCCACGCTGTTGAGCACGGCCATCAGACCAAGCTCGTCATCCACCGCGGTCGCTGGATTTTTCTCGTTCTTGCGCAGCAGCTTCAGGACCTTGGCCGCCGGAGGCTTCTTACGGATAGTGACATAAATGGGAATCTCGCTTTCATTTTGCAGGAACCGGCGGCGCTTGATCAGGGTCAGTTTTTCTCCCGGCTTCAGCCTGACCCGCTCTCCCTCTTCCCGGGAAATCACCTGCACGCTGGTGCAATTGAAATCATCTCCTTCGTGCCGGCTGTACAAATAGCTGATTTTCAGATCGCCGATCTTCAGGCTCGGGCTCCAGACAAAGTCGTTCAAAAAATCAAGAAACCGGGAAAACTTGACTTCGATGTCAGTTTCCCTCTCCCGCTGATCGATGGAGCCGGCGAGGATGAACAGCTGCAGTTTCCGCTTGGCCTCAAAGCGCGCCTTTTTGTGAAAGCGCTCATTGAAGATGATCAGGAGCAGGTCCACGGGATCAGTGGTGATCTCGATCTCGTTGGTCATCTCGATATGCGAGGCATACGGCGCGAGCACCTTGGAACGAATGGAATTGATCACATCGTCGGCGGTCCGGGCATACTCCTTCAGGTAACGACCGATCTCCGCCTCGCTGCCCTGGATGCCGAACATGTTCCCGAGCAAGGCATGCGCCCGCGCGGCGCAGGTCTTCCTGGCCTCGGACATGTGGATCAGGTTGAAGATCTCATCAAAACCGCTGATATCCAGAAAATTGAAAATCTGGTTGCGCACTGCCCGGTACTTGGTCTTGAGCAGCTGGTTCCCCGAAAATCCGCGCACCCATTCCTTGGCCTCCGGGCTGAAGGGATGACTGACCGGCGGCAGGTCGCCGACAGCGAACGGCCCGTCCTGAAGCATGGACGTAAATATGGAATCCTGACTGAGCACGCTCATCCGATAACCCTGATCAATTCCCTCGACGCCTCGCTCTTCGCAATGGCTCGATGGCAAAATTTTACCGATCCATTATTTTTGCTGAACTTTCTTAACCAGAAAAACTTGGTGAACCTTCCTACCGAAGATACCCCTGCTCCTCGAGATAGAGCAGGATTTCCTGGACCGCCTCGGCCGGAGTCATGTGGGTGGTGTCAATGGTGATTTCCGGGTTGGCCGGCGGGATATAGGGGTCGGAGACACCGGTCACCCCCTTAATCCGGCCGGCCCGGGCCTTGGCGTACAGACCCTTGCGGTCCCGCTGCTCGCAAACCTCCAGCGGGGTGGCAACATACACCTCGATATAGCCGCCGTAGCGGCTGATCAACTCGCGGTTTGCCCGCCGGGACTCCTCGTAGGGGGCTATCGGGGCGCACAAGGCAATGCCGCCGTTCTTGGTGATCTCGCTGGCCACAAAGCCGATCCTGATCACGTTCAAATTGCGGTGCTCCTGCGAGTAGGTCAGCTCCGAAGAAAGATTCTTGCGGACGATGTCGCCATCGAGAAGCGTCACCGGCCGGTCGCGCATCTCCATGAACTTGACCAGCAACACCCTGGCGATGGTCGATTTGCCGGATCCGGAAAGCCCGGTCATAAAAATGGTAAATCCCTGCCTGGAGCGGGGTGGAAACGATTTGCGGAGTTCGGCGACCACTTCCGGATAGGAGAACCAGACGGGGATATCAAGGTCCCATTCCAGCCGGTGGCGCAGTTCCATCGAAGAGATCGATTTCACCGCCTCCTCGCCGACATCTTTTAAAAAGACGTAACGGGCCTTATCCTCCAGGTATCCCATCCGTTCCTGAGGCACCATCTCGATGCCGGTTTCCGGGCTGAGTTCCGCCACCAGATGCTGCGCGGCATTGCGGGGATAGAACAGCTCCCGGTCCGTACGGGCAAAGGGGTCGCCGTGGTTATCAGCCACCATAAAGTGGCTGCAGCCGAAATTCTTGCGGACAATCGCGTGCCAGAGGGCCTCGCGGGGCCCGGCCCAGCGCTCGGCGAGCGGCGTAAGGCCGAGCATGATCATGTTTTTCGGAAACTTGTCGACAAAGGCCTGGTAACAGCGCACATGGGTGTAATGATCCAGGCTGCCAGGCGACTCCATGCCCACCACCGGGTGCAGGAAAATACTGGCGCCGATATCCCGGGCTGCGGCCAGCACCATTTCCCGGTGCGCGCAGTGCAGATACTCCTCGGTATGAAAGCCCAGCACCCGTCGCCAGCCGTATTGGGTAAAACGCCGGTGGGTTTCCGACGGGGAAAGGCGCAGCTCACGGAAATCATAATGCACCGGCAGACTCAACCCTTCCACCGGCCCACCCAGATACCAGCCGTGGACCTGCTCCAGCAACTGCTGGACCCCGGGATGGATTACCGGATCTTTTGTCCCGTACACGTGCAGGGCTTCCCGGAGTTTGTCCGGCTGCCATATATCCTGCACGGTCATCACCGCCAGGAGAAAACCCTCCTGGTCGTTGAGGGCCAGCTTCTGGCCGGGCTGGAGGGAACGGGCAACATCTTCCTTCACATCCAGACAGATGGGAAGGGGCCAGACAATGCCGTCTCCCAGCCGCATTTGCTCCACCACGCTCTCATAATCCGCCCTGGCCAGATAGCCGGTCAGCGGATAGAGCGCTCTGTTGAGCAGCAGCTCAAGGTCGGAGAGCTGCCTGGCATTCAGGTCCAGGGACTGGTAGCCGAGGGCCTTGCCGCGCAGGTCTTCGGCCCGCCGGAAGTGGACCAGCAGACTTTCGGAATATTCGTGTCTGGTATTCAACATGGCCGTATGATATATGCCGGGGACAAGAACCGTCAACCATAAACTTCCCGGAGAAGACGCCGCCCTGGCTTGCGATAGCCATTTGTCCTAGCAATTCTCACTGGCTTCACTGTTATTCCACCTTGCCTGCACTGCGATAGTGCAATATATTTTTAACTAATGACATTTCTGATCAACTTTCACATTATATTGCATTCAGGACAGATGGAGGCATGGAAGCCATGGACAACCCAAGCATCGAATGGATTAACAAATCGGGGAAAGACTGCCTGATCTTTACCTTCAGCGGCAAGTTCAGTGATCAGGACGCCATCACCGCTACGGAAAAATGGCGGCAGATCTTTGCCTCCAGGAAACAGGAAAAAATTATTCTTATTTGGAACTGCCTGGACATGCACGACTATGACCAGCAGGCCAGGACCTTATGGGTGAACGCCTGCCAGGAGATGAAGGATCAGATTTCCTTCATCTGGTTGATCACCAACTCCCTCCTAATCCGGATGGGCGCGTCGGTCATCTCGGTCTTTACCTCCCTGAAAATCAAAGTCGTCAGCACGGAAAAAGATATAGTGATCTAATAGTTGAGCTGATGAGGGTGAAAGGTTGTGTTGGATGGGAAGTGCGCAGCGTAACCCACACACCCGGGAACAACACGATCGATATCGATCCGATCCGGACACCGACGATAACAGCCGCAAAATGACAGGCCTTGGCCGGCCTGTCATTTGTTCTCTTGAATTTTCCTAAACCTGCCGGGATCGGCAAACAGCTCCCTGTTACTCTGGGATTTCAGGAAGGCAGCAGTTTCTAACGCCTTATTGGTTGGCTGTCGTCCCCATCGGCCCCTTCCCCTACGGCGATATTTCTTCGACGACCAGGCTCCGATACGTCGCGTCGACGAAGCGCGCCAGGTGATCCCCTATCAGGGTATAGGGGAGGAGCACTTCATTGGCCCCGCATGCTTTCAGGGCTTCAATCTTCTCCGCCGAATCGGCCGTTGCGACAATAACGGCATTCGGCGCCACGGCCCGACATGTCGTGACGATGGCCTGATTGTTCGTCCCCTTGAGAAGCGAATCGGGAATGGTGGCGAGGATGATTGTCGCCGAGGCGACATGGGCGTGCTCCAAGGTGTCCATGCTGCTGATATCGCCGAAAACCCCCTTTATATTCCGGCCCTTGAGCTCCTTCAGGACCTCAAGATTGAAATCGATCACCAGGATCTTCTGCAGCAGAGCCGGGTCCATATCCTCCATGTGGTCGATAAAAGCCTGGGCTCCCCTATGGTACCCGAGAAGCACCATCGGGTAATGCTCCGCAACGTCGCCCATGCTCACCTCCTTGGCCTTCGAGGGGAACCCCATTCTTTCGAGCATGCGGTCGAAAACCAGATATGCCCAATGGTTGCCGTTGATGAAATAGGAGGAGAGGACCGATGTCGCCGCCATGGCGTAAATGATCAGCGACAGCAGGCGCTCCTCGATGTGCCCGTAATGCACGCCCAGGGCCGCCACCACCAGAGAGAACTCGCTGATCTGCGAAAGGTTGAGGCTGGCGATGAAACTGGTCCGCCGTCCGCTTCCGGCTAGGGAGAGGAGCGGATAGATCGTCAGAAAGCGGGAGGCAATGACGAAGAGGACGATAGCGAACGCCACCAGCAGCATGGCCGTGTCCGGAACTGGGATCTTCATGCCGATGGAAAGGAAGAAGAGGGTCAGAAAAAAATCGCGCAGGGGGAGCACCTTCGCGGTGACATGGATGGAGTAGGGAAAGGTCGAAATAGCCACCCCGGCAATCAGCGCCCCCATTTCCATGGAAAGGCCGATCCCGTCCCCCACCCCCGCCATCAATGCGCACCAGGCAATGGACATGGCCACGACCATCTCCGGTGTCTTCGAGATCTTTTGAAAAATCCAGCCGAGCAGGTACTTGCTGAGGAAAAAGCCCATGGCCAGAAGGAGCACGCTCTTGCCCAGGGCCATGACCACTGTGAGGACCTGGGGGTTGGTGAATTGAGGCTGCAACGCCAGGACCAGAATCGCCCACAGATCCTGAAAGATGAGAATCCCGAGGGTGATGCGCCCGGGCAGGGTGTCCAGTTCGAACTTGTCGTAGAGGAGCTTGACGACGATGGCGGTACTGCTCAAGGCGCAGCAGAGGGCCAGATAGAGGGCATCGATGCGGCCGCTGCCCAGACCGTAGCCCAGCAGCATGAAGAATCCGATGCCGAGGAGGACGGTGAAGGGAAATTGGCCGACCCCGGCATAGAACAACTGCCTGCCGGACGAAAGCAGCTTGGCGGGATTCAGTTCCAGGCCGATGATGAAGAGCAGCAGGATCAGGCCGATTTCCGAAATGACCTCGATACCTGCCGGATTGGAAACGAGTTTGAGCCCGATCTCCGGTCCGATCACAGCCCCGGCGACAAGGTATCCCAGGATGACCGGCTGCCGAAAGAACTGAAAGAGAAAGCCCAGCGCAGTGGCCGAGAGGATGGAAATCCCGATTTCAGAAAGAATCCCGTGCATTGGAGTTATTGTTCAGCGCAGGCCGACTGCGCACTGGAATCCTGGAACCGGGGCTATTCACCGGCCCGTTTTTCACTGTGGTTTATATTCCCAGGGGGGGACAGGCTGCTGCTCCTGCCATATTGAAAGCTTCAACGCCTTGACTATCTGTTGATAATGTTGCCACTCCTGACAAAAAATAAGTTTGCATGATCGGGGGGATACCCAGGCAGAACCATTTTTAACCAGAGCTTCGTTCACATATGTTTTGTCAGCATAAACAAGAGCGATAACCTTCCCTTCCCCCTCTTTTTCGACGACTTTGATTCTGACATTCTTCCCCTCGAGAAGCTGCCTGAGGGAATCCGCTGCTTTCTCCGAAAACGCCTGCCCCTTTTCCGGCGCGTCGATTCCGTAGAGCCTGACGGCAAGCTTCTCCTTGTTCAGGACGCAGGTGAACGAATCGCCGGCCATGACCTGGACAGACTTGACATGCCTGCCCGTTCCGTCATCCTTTTCCTGGATATTGGTCACAACTTCAGAACCCGCGAGATTGGGAATGGAAATATACCCGGAAGAAGAACTACTTTGTTTTGAAGATGAAGAACGAGATGACGAACTTCCTTTGACCGTTGTTTGACTGCCAATGTTTCTTGATCCTGAATCATCGCCAAATGAGGTGGAAGAACTTGAGGATGTATTGCTTCTCGAGGACAGATTACTCTCTGAAGAACTATATCCTGATGAAGATCTGCTGCTCCCTGAAGAAGATTTACTGCCAGAGAGCGAATCATCGCTTGCGCTGCGGTAGGGAGACGATCCCGCTGCAAGCAATTCCGTGGTAACTGCGGCAACAGGTTTGCCCGGTGCCGCATGCAGGGAATTGTGATGAGTCAACAGTGTTACGGCAAGACAGGCCGCTATCAGATACAGTCTCATTCTCCAGACCTGAAACGAGTTCCTCCGACTGAACCTCAAACGCTTTCCCTCAAGCTCAGCACATTCAGCCGCGTTTCTCAACCTTTTTTTCAAAAGAGAAAGGGGAATGCAGGCTGTTCTGAATCCCCCTTCTTGTCCTGCGCCCGGCGGGCCGAAGATGCTCGGACTTCGACCTCCAGCGCACCAGGTTGCTCCAAGCGTACCCCTCAACGTCATATGAGCATGGTACAAACCATTTCGAACCGTTTTCAGGGGAAAAACCCCATAAAAAACCCCGCTCTGAAATTAAAATTCGCAGAAATCCTGAAGTCGCTATTTGATTCTTTCAATTTCGATTAGACCAATGCTTGAATCATGATTTTCAATGCCTTTTTCTGGTTCAGTAATTATAACGAGTTCAATTGAATCGTTGGACAGGATGTCTCCTATAAGGAAGTCATCATCGTGATCAACCAAGTACACGCGCTTGCCATCCCTAGAGATGACACCGGAAAAACCTTCTGTTACGTTTTGGTTGCTGATCTGTTTCTTGACATAGGTACGTTCGCCTGAAAAATACCGCCCCTGCTGTTCTTTAACAACCCATTTGCCATTGGCTTCTGAATTGGAAAAGAACCCTCTTTTTTCATGGTGGTGACCATAACTATTGGTTTTCCATTCTCCTTTCAGGTCCAGCATGGATGATTGTGCACAAGCGAACCCCGCTGAAAGACACATAAAGGTCGCGAACAATACAAACACCACACTTAGTTGTTTCATAAAATCCTCCTGTAATTTAATTGATAAGAACTTGGTTTCTTTGGAATGCAGTATAGAAAACAAGGACTTGTAAGTCAATAAGCAAACGCCTGGAACCAAACATCTGGACCACATGAAAATTTTAACCACACATAATGAGGGTATGCATATCATTTAAGGTGTTAATGGAAAATCCGGAAAATACATCAACTGCATGGCAACATCACCGACATGCAATTTTACTTATACCCGTTGCCCGCAATGTGATTTCTGGCTTGTTGTTGCGTATGATTCGCTTGAATGGTGGTGGTGGTGGTGTACAGCCTGTAGTTCGCCTGCTTCACGTACTGTCATCCGGGAAGGTCTGAAATTTGGCGGTTCTGTTTATGACCCTCCTGCTGCGAATCGTCGAAATCAGAGGCGACGACGGCGTTTCCTTTATGCTGTTGTATGTATCTTGGCCTCCCTGGATGTGGAAACCTGCCGGCTCGATTCCGGGAGGAATGCCTAACAGGCGCGAAACACGATGATACGGATAGTATTCCTTTTCTCGGCACCCTTGCGGACATCAGCTGGGGAAGGTTTTCCCGGAGACGTTTCTCCCCGCCGGAGCGTCTAGGCTGACAATGTCTAATTTCCCTAAGGCGAGGCCGGTTCGCAGTAGCCCTTGCAGTCCACGTTAACATAACCAGGAG
This sequence comes from Desulfobulbaceae bacterium, assembly GCA_003508005.1. Classification (GTDB taxonomy): domain Bacteria; phylum Desulfobacterota; class Desulfobulbia; order Desulfobulbales; family Desulfobulbaceae; genus UBA10518. The sequence continues at coordinate 10,738 of DNUE01000017.1, read as the reverse complement.
GGCAGGGCTGGTTGTTGGCGAAATCCCAAAGGCGGCAATCGTTGGCCCTTCCCCCGCCGCCGTTACAGCGTCTGGGTCCTTGACAGGTCCTGAATCCCTGGGGAGAGTCGTCACACAGGGTCTCATAAACATCGCCTGGCCGGCAGGTGCCCTGGTGCGTATCCAAACCCAACTTCTTGCAGGTAGGCCCTCTTTGCCACGGGCCGTTACAGTCGGCGGCCGGAGCCGAAGAGATCAGGATCAGTCCAAAAAAAAACGCAGAGGCAAGGATGAGAAAAGTTTTCATGGTTTTTCCCTCTTTTTGATGGGCTGACAAGAAACCAGCGTGGTGTGGCCGGCTTTCTCCAAATTTGAATTTATAGCCCTTCTCATCCCGCTTTTCAATGCGTTTTTCCGCTGATAGATAGAGGCGCTTACTCCGAAGGTTTGAGGTGCTCTACAAACAACAGCAGGAAGCCAAGAGGGTTTCGATTAACACAACAATTTTTCACCATTTTTTTAGTTCAACAAAATGGCCAAGAGTCCTGAAATGCATCCCGTTGAAGTTTTTCTTCTGACCAAAATACGCTCGCGCTATATGAATTTGAATGGTTGCCGATGACAGATCATTTATTCTCAACCGAGAGAGATATTCATCGGTTGGGCAGCCTTCGGACGAGTTTAACGTTGTTACCAATTCCGAAGGGAACCCCGGAAAAAACCCCATTAAACCCCATAAAACAAATACAGGGACTTAGACAAGTTGCCTAAGTCCCTGTTTTTTCTGGCGGGGCCGACGAGACTCGAACTCGCGACCTCCGGCGTGACAGGCCGGCGTTCTAACCAACTGAACTACGACCCCAGAAATTAAGTTTATTGGTGGGCGGAACAGGGATCGAACCTGTGACCCTCGGCTTGTAAGGCCGATGCTCTCCCAGCTGAGCTATCCGCCCGCAAAGATGTGAGGTATTTAGCAGGATAACCTTTCCCCGTCAAGGAAAAAAGCGGGAATCCCTTGCGCCGCACCCGTTTCCGGCGCATCACCCAGCCATCTTAGGCAAACGGTCAGTGGGCCGGTGCGTTGTGGGACGACATGGTGAAATCCTTGTACAGGGATTCCAGCGGCACGTCCTTGAACAGTTCCTCCCCTTCCCTGACCAGCAGCGCCTTCTGCAGCACCTCGTCCATGTTATCCACCAGGTCCACAGTCAGGCTGGCGCGGATACGCTGCGGCACCTCCTTCAGGTCCCGTTCGTTCTCCCTTGGGATCAGTACCTGGGTGATATTTCCCCTTTTTGCCGCCAAAAGCTTTTCCGTCAGGCCGCCGATGGGCAGCACCCTGCCGCGCAGGGTTATCTCCCCGGTCATGGCCAACTGCCGGTTGACCGGAATCTTCAGCAGGGCGGAAACAATGCTGGTGGCGATGGTGATGCCCGCCGAAGGACCATCCTTGGGAATGGCCCCCTCGGGGACATGGATATGCAGGTCGATCTTCTGGTAAAAGTCAGTTTCCAGCCCCAGGCGCATTGCGCGCGAACGAACATAGGACATGGCGGCTTGCGCCGATTCCTGCATGACGTCCCCCAGTTTGCCGGTGACCGTCAGCTTGCCGGATCCGGGCATCAGGGTGGATTCGATCTGCAGCAGCTCTCCGCCCACCTCGGTCCAGGCCATGCCGGTGGCCAGGCCGATGGCATCCTGCTCCTCCGCCAGGCCGTAGCGATACTTGGCCACCCCGAGGTAGCGGCCCACCCCTTGCTTGGTGATCCGATAGATCTTGTCCAAATGCTTCTTTTTCAGGCGGTCCCGGGCCACTTTCCTGCAGATGGAGGCAATAGCACGCTCCAGACTGCGGACACCGGCCTCGCGGGTGTAGCGTCGGACCATCTCCAACAGGGCCTCGTCCGTGAAATGAATGTCCCCGGCCTTGAAGCCGTTGGCCTCCAGCTGCTTGGGTACCAGGAACCCCTCAGCAATCCGCAGCTTTTCCTCCTCGGTGTACCCGTTCAGCCTGATGATCTCCATCCGGTCCTGCAGGGGTACCGGGATCCCGTGCAGATTGTTGGCGGTGGTGATGAAAAAAACCTGGGACAGGTCATAATCCAGGTCCAGATAGTGGTCGTTGAAGGCGAAGTTCTGTTCCGGGTCCAGAACTTCGAGAAGGGCGGAGGAAGGATCCCCCCGAAAATCCGTGCTCATCTTGTCCACCTCGTCCAGGCAGAAGACCGGGTTGATCACCTCCGCCTTCTGCATGGAGAGGATGATCTTGCCGGGCATGGCCCCGATATAGGTGCGGCGGTGGCCCCGGATTTCGGCCTCGTCACGGACGCCGCCCAGGGACAGCCTGATGAACTTGCGGTCCATGGCCCGGGCGATGGACTTGCAGATGGAGGTCTTGCCGACGCCGGGAGGCCCCACCAAACAGAGTATCGGCCCCTTGATCTTCTTCACCTGGGCCTGCACCGCCAAATACTCCAGAATGCGCTCCTTGGGCTTTTTCAGGCCATAGTGATCCTCGTCCAGCACCTGCTCGGCCTTGAGGATATCAATCCGGGAGTCGCATTTTTTCGACCAGGGCAGGCTGATGATCGCGTCGATATAGTTGCGGACCACGGTGGTTTCCGCGGACATGGGCGGAATCTGCCGGAGCTTTTTCAACTCCTTGGTCAACTTGTCCCGGACCACGTCCGGCAGGGTTTTCTTGGCAATGGCCTCCTCCAGTTCGCAGATGTCATCGCACCCCTCGCCGTGGCCCATCTCCTCCTGGATGGCCTTGATCTTCTCCCCCAGGTAGTAGTTGCGCTGGGTTTCGGCCATCTTCTTCTTGACCTTGGCCTGGATGGTCTTTTCAAATTCGGAGAGCTCAACCTCTCGGTAAATCGCCTCCAGCAGGAAGGCGATCCGGTCAGGCAGGGAAACGGTTTCCAGGATCTCCTGCTTCTGGCTGGTCTTGAGGATGAGGTGCGAGGCGATCGTATCCGCAAGCCGGGAAACATTTTCCATCCCGGCAAGGGAGGCCAGGACCTCCCTGGGAATTTTTTTATTGACCTGGGAAAACTCCTCGAACACCCGCATCAGTTCGCGCCCGTAGGCCTCCAGTTCCGGGCCCTCGGTATCCCTGTCCGGCAGATCTTCCACCTCAACGGTGTAAAATGGCTCCGCTTCGAGGAAGCGGGTGATCCTTGCCCGGCGCTTGCCTTCCACCAGCGCCTTGATGGTGCCGTCCGGCAGCCGCAGGAGCTGCATTACCGTAGCCAGCGTGCCCGTGGTATACAGGTGTTCCTGCTTGGGGTCCTCGACGGTGACCTCCTTCTGGCTGACCAGAAAGATCAGGGAGCGATTCTCCATCGCGAATTCCAGCGCATTGATGGACTTCTTCCTGCCCACCACCAGGGGGGCTACCATCCCGGAAAAAATGACGATATCCCGCAGGGGCATCAACGGATAATTTCTCAATGTACACTCACTCATATCTTTCTCAGGCACTTTTCTTGGTTTCCGCATTTTCATACAGAACCACCGGATACTCGCCATTGGTAATGACCTGCTCGTTGACCACGCATTCGGTCACCTTGGTCTCTGACGGCAGCTCGAACATTACCTCAAGCATGGCTTCTTCCATGACGGAACGCAGGCCGCGGGCACCTGACTTTCTCTGCAAGGCCTTGACGGCGATGGCCTTCAGCGCTCCGCTGGTAAAGCGCAGGGTGATGCCCTCGAACTCGAACAGTTTCTGGTACTGCTTGGTCAGAGCGTTTCGCGGCTCTTTGAGGATGCGGATCAAGTCCTCCTCCGAGAGTTCAGTCATGGTGGCGATCACCGGCAGGCGGCCGACCAGTTCAGGAATCAGCCCGAACTTGAGCAGGTCCTCGGGCTGGATGTCTTCAATGATCTCGCCGAACTCCTTTTTGGTTTCCTCGATCACCTTGGCGCCGAAGCCGATGGACTTGCTCCCGGAGCGCCTCTTGATCACCGTGTCCAGGCCGACAAAGGCGCCGCCGCAGATGAACAGGATGTTGGTGGTGTTGATCCGCACCAACTCCTGCTGCGGATGCTTGCGGCCTCCTTTCGGCGGCACCGAGGCCATGGTCCCCTCGATGATCTTGAGCAGGGCCTGCTGCACGCCTTCTCCGGAGACATCCCGGGTCAGCGATGGGCTGTCCGCCTTGCGGGCGATCTTGTCGATCTCATCGATGTAGATGATCCCTTTCTCGGCCAGCTCGATATCATAGTCCGCGGCCTGGAGCAGGTTGACCAGGATATTCTCCACGTCCTCGCCCACGTAGCCTGCCTCGGTCAGCGTTGTGGCATCGGCAATAGTAAAGGGCACGTTGAGGATTTTGGCCAGGGTCTGGGCCATCAGGGTCTTGCCGCTGCCGGTGGGACCGATCAGGATGATATTGCTTTTCTGCAGCTCAACCTCATCCGCCTTCCCGGTGGGCCGGGACTCGATCCGCTTGTAATGGTTGTGGACCGCAACAGCCAGGACCTTTTTGGCAAAATCCTGGCCGATGATATATTCATTGAGGTGGGCGAAGATCTCCTTGGGCTTGAGCACATTGAGCCGGCCGTCTCCATCCTTGACCCCTTCCACGGAGTCCTGCACGATTTCGTTGCACAGATCGATGCACTCGTCGCAGATATAGACATTGGGGCCGGCAACAAGCTTGTTGACTTCCTCCTGGCCCTTTCCGCAGAAGGAACAGGAGCAGGAAATCATCTGGTTGTTGATAAAATCATCTTTCATTTGCCCTTCTCTTGATCCGTTCTCGCGCGACTGAAAAGAACCTTATCGACGATGCCGTACTTGCAGGCCTCCTCGGCGTTCATAAAGTAATCGCGCTCGGTGTCCGCCTGCACCTTCTTGATCGTCTTGCCGGTGTGCTTGGCCAGGATTTTGTTCAAGTCCTCGCGCATCCGGAGGATCTCCCGGGCCTGGATATCAACGTCCGTTGCCTGTCCCTGAAAGCCGCCCATGGGCTGGTGGATCATGATCCGGGAATTCGGCAGGGTGAACCTCTTGCCCTGAGCGCCGGCTGCGAGCAGCAGCGCGCCCATGGAGGCGGCCTGCCCCATGCACAGGGTGGCGACATTGCAGCGGACGTACTGCATAGTATCGTAGATCGCCAAACCGGCGGTCACCGTACCGCCCGGCGAATTGATATAAAAGGTGATGTCCTTTTCCGGATCATCGGCCTCCAGAAACAGGAGTTGGGCGATGATCAGGCTGGCAATTTCGTCAGTCACGGCGGTGCCGAGAAAGATGATCCGCTCCTTGAGCAGACGAGAATAGATGTCGAAGGCCCGTTCACCCCGGGGGCTCTGTTCGATCACCATGGGAATCAGGTTCATAAGCATTCTCCCGCACCACCTGAGGTATTGGTATCTTTAATAAAATGATAGCAAAAAATGGACCCAATAACAAGGAAATCCAAACGCGGCAGCTCCTCGTGTCCAGGGCGTACTGGAGCAGGGAGGCTGCCGAAGGCGTCCGTCTATGCGGTCACTTCCTTTATCTGGGCAGCTTCCCGCAGAAAGCGCAGAATCTTTTCGTTGAGCAGCTCGTTGACAAAAGGCAGCACCTCTTCCCGGCGCTTGAAGAACTGCTTCACCTCGGCCACGCTCATGTTGTACTGGTTGGCGATGCGCTGGTAGCCGCGCTCGAGATCCTCGTCCTCGATCTTGATGGACTCAAGTTCCGCCACCTTTTTCAGGATAAAATCACCCCTGACCCGTTTTTCCGCCACTTCCTCGTTCTTTTTTACCAGGTCGTCGCGGTTCAGGCCTGCTGATTCCAGGGTCAGACCGCTGCGCTCCAGTTTTCCCTCGGTCTGCTTGATCATTTCCTCGATTTCGAAGGCCACCAGGCGCTTGGGGATGGCAAAGTTGTTCTCCTCGATCAACTTGTTCATGATCCTGTCGTCCAGGTCACCTTCCAGGGTGGCCTCCTTCTGCGCATGGAGCTGCTTGCTGATGCCTTCCTTCAGGTCAGCCACGCTTTGGTACTCCTCATTGACATCCTTGGCGAACTCATCGTCCACCTCTGGGCGGATGCGCTGTCTGACCCCCTTGACGTCCACCTTGAACTCCACCTTCTTGCCGGCAAGAACGGGATTGGGGTAGTCAGCGGGGAACTCCACCTCGTAGAGGGTCTTGTCACCCCTTTTCAGGCCGATGAGCTTTTGCTCAAACTCCTCGCCCAGGCTTCCGGAACCGACATCAACCGAATAATTCTCGTTGTGGACCTCCTTCATGGCCTTGCCGTCGTGGAACCCTTGAAAATCAACAATCGCAATATCGTCCCTGGCGATGAGGTAATCATCGTCCGCACTCCGCAGCACGCTGTGTTCCCGGCGCAAAGCCTCAATCCTCGCCTCCACTTCGGCATCGGTCACCGTGGTGGCGGGCTTCTCGATCTCCAGGCCCTTGTAGCGGTTCAGCCCAAACACCGGCTTGACGTCCACCTCGGCCACATAGACAAAGGTGCCGTCTTCCCGGAAGGCGTGCTCCCTGATCATCGGATGCACCACCGCATCGATCTTCTCCTGCTCGATGGCATCAAAGTAGGAAGCCTGGACAAGCTGTTCCCCGACCTCGGCCTCCACCTTTTCCCGGAAATTCTTCTTCAAAACCGTGAGCGGAACCTTGCCGCGGCGAAACCCCTTGAGACTGACCTCCTTGTTCAACTTGGCATAGGCCTTATCCAATTCTTTGCTGACCTGCTCTTCCGGCAGGGTGATGGACAGTTTTCTGGTCAGTTCATTTTCATTTTCAACAACAACATCCATGGAATTCTTCCTCTTCTCCGTTATGCCCGCGGGCGTCCTCTTGTGCCATATTTTGCAACAGTCATGCTAGGGGTGTATCCAACAGAATTCAGAACACTTTTTCGCCGAACTGGTGCGAGAGGGGGGAGTTGAACCCCCACGCACGGAGTGCGCTAGATCCTAAGTCTAGTGCGTCTACCAGTTCCGCCACTCTCGCGCTGAACAGTAATAAATAACATCAGTTCCTCCTTTCGTCAAGTAAGCCCTGGAGTTGACAATACTTTTCTTTCAAGAATACAGATGGTTATCAATAATGAAAAAACGACGAAGCCAGAGAGGGAATATCCTGCCCACCTCAGCGGCAGGCAAAGGTGCGGACAAAGGCGTCTTGCAGGGTCAGGCGGCCCCCTGAGAGCGAGGAACCTGGACCGGAATATTGGCCGGCAGAGGCCTTACACCAACGGACCCTGATGCATCCTCGAGATGTCGCCGACCTGCAGCACTACCTCGCCCAGAGCGGTGAGCAGGTTGAGCCTGTTCTGCCGTACAGCAGGGTCATCGGTCATGACCATGACCTTGTCAAAAAACCGGTCCACCGGTTCCTTCATCTGCAGCATTGCGGCCAGAGCTTCCTCATACCGCAGGTTCTGCAGCAGGGGTTCGGTCTGCCGCTGCACACTGCGCAGGGTGACGAAGAGGTTTTTCTCTTCGTCGCCAGCAAGCAAATTCTCGTCAATAGCGATCTGCTTGTTGTCCTTGATGATATTTCTGATCCGCTTGAAGGAGCCGGCCAGCACCGCAAACTCCTCCCTGGTGCGGATGGCCTCCAGGGCAAGGATGCGGGCGAGACAGTCGACTGCATCATCAAATCCTGCAGCAACAGCCGCAGCGACCACTTCGGGCCTCTGGCCGGCGGCAATCCGGTCGTTTTCAAAGCGCAGCCGGATAAACTCCAGCATCTGCTCGGCAGCGTCCGGTACCATGTCGATGTCCCCCTGGTAGCCGGCGAGGGCTCCCCGGGTCAGATCCGCCAGGGAAAGATGGAGCTTGTGTCCCAGGATAATATGGAGCAGACCCAGAGCCTGGCGCCGGAGTCCGAAGGGATCGGTAGTGCCGGTGGGCTTCTCGCCAATGGCAAAGCAGCCGGCCAGGGTGTCGATGCGGTCCGCCATGCCGACGATAGCCCCGACGATCTGTTCCGGCAGTTCGCCACCGGCGCGGACCGGCTTGTAATGCTCGAAAATCGCGTTCGCGACTTCGACAGGCTCACCGTCCGCCAGGGCGTACTGGCGGCCCATGATACCCTGCAGGGTGGGGAACTCTCCGACCATGGCGGTAAGCAGGTCGCACTTGGCAAGTTCCGCCGCCCTCGTAACAGAGGCAACGCTGGCCGGTGCGATCCGCTCGGCCAGCAGACGTGCCAGCCTTGCCACCCGCTCGCTCTTGGCAAGCATAGTGCCCAGTTTGTTCTGAAAGACGATCCCTGCCAGTCCCTCCCGCCGGTCGGCAAGTTTTCTCTTTTTGTCCTCACGAAAAAAGAAAAGCGCATCCTCAAGCCGGGCGCGCAGCACCCTCTGATGCCCGTTCACCGCAAGGTCACGGTCGTCGATCCGGGTATTGTTGATCGCGACAAAGCGGGGCAGGAGCCGGCCATCACTGCCTGCTACCGGAAAATACTTCTGATGCTCCCGCATGGAGGTGATCAGCACCTCGCCGGGCAATTCAAGGAACTTGGTATCAAAGCTGCCGCATACCCCCCAGGGGATCTCCACCAGGTTGGTCACCGTGTCGACCAGGCCCTCATCCAGGAGGGGCGTCGCCCCCGGCTCGCCAGCCCACCTGGCCACAGCCTGCTGCACCTCGGCAACCACCGCCGCACGCCGCTCTGCCTGGTCAACCAGCACGTAATTATCCCGCAACTGCGTCAGGTAATCGGCAAGGCAGGAAACCGTCAGCGGCCGGGGAGCCATGAAGCGATGGCCCCAGGTTGTCGCACCCGAGCTGATATTGTCGATGCTCAAAGGGACTGCCTGACCATCGAGCAGCACCAGCAGCCACTGGATGGGCCGGGCAAAGGTGATGCTGCCCTGTCCCCAGCGCATGGACTTGGGAAAAGGGATATCACGAACCAGGCCGGCCAGAACCTCGGGCAGCAACTCGGCGGCCCTGCGGCCCCTGACATGCTCCACGGCCATGAGATACTCTCCCTTGGCGGTGGCGACGACCTTGAGATCCTGCACATCCACCCCCCGGGATCGGGCAAAACCAAGAGCAGCCTTTGAGGGGTTGCCCTCTCCGTCAAATCCTGCCTGCCGGGACGGACCGGTGTGCTCCACGACCAGATCCGCCTGCTGCTGCTGGAGGTCGCACACCACCAGGGTCAGTCGCCGCGGGGTCCCCAAGGTCTCTATCTGGCCGTGGGCAAGGGCCAGGTCCGCAAAACGAGACGTGGCGGCCTTGGCCATGGCGTTCAGGGCCGGCTGGATATATCCGGCCGGAATTTCCTCTGTTCCGATTTCAAAAAGCAGTTCACTCATTTACGGTTCACGGTTTACGATTCAAGGTTTAGGTTTAAGGTTTGGGGTTAAAGGTTGAAGGCATAAGGCGTAAGGCATAAGGGGTAAAAGTCCAGCTCCTCCCCCTGTTTGTTGTAACGTAGCCCCGTCCTCTGTCATCTGTCATCTGTCTTCTGTCCTCTGTCCTCTGTCCTCTGATTCCAGGGTGGCAAAGGTCGAATAGCCTTCCGCAAGGTTTTCCACAACAATACTGAACCAGGAGATCGCCGAATGCCCGGTAAAAATTCGTCCCAGATTTCTGGTTATCGACTCAACAGAGCCGGCCGGACCGGCACCCTCGCCTATCCCCTCCTCCACCAAAGCGATCAAATCCTCGATCCAGATGAAATGATTGAAGCGAACCGCGACCCTGACCGTTCCCCAGCGACCCGAAGACCTGGGCAGCCCCCCCTGGCTTCCCGCCAGGGAAGGAGCAAAAACCGGCACGGACAGCTCCAGCACCAGGTCATCAGCCTCTTTCAGGGAACCATGCATCCGGCACTCGTACCGCTCGGTGCCGATAGAGGCGGGGGAGCTGTCTTTCTGCAGGAAATAGGGGAACTCTATCTCCATATGCGCGGCCTCGGCATCGAGATGCTCCTTCATTTCCTTCAAAATGAGGCGAAAGCTCCTGAGGTTGATTTCCCCGTGAAACCGATTGAGAATCTCGATAAAGCGACTCATGTGCGTCCCCTTGNNCGGCAGGTTGACGTACATGTTGACCGTGGCGACGGTTTTCTGGACCTGGCGGGCCCGGTCCAACACCGTAACCGGATAGGAGATCTTCTTGACCCCGACCTTGCGGATATTGATCCGCCGGTCGTCGCGCAGACTCTGGATATCTTTCATGACTGGAACCGAGACTGCTGCAGACGGCTTTCTCTGCTCTCCTCCGCCGTGACCGGGAACACCGGCGAGGTTCCTTCCAGGGCACAGCATCCCGGATCACTCTGTCGCCGCCTCAGTATGCTCCTCAATACCGCCGGCTACTGCAAATGCTTGCGGACCGCATCCTTCAGGTCCTCCAGGTTCGCGGATTTGACAATATACTCTTCCGAGGCCCAGGAGCCGATATCTTGCTTGTACTCCTGGTAGGCGGAGCTGAGGAT
>DNUE01000017.1:0-323 GCA_003508005.1 Desulfobulbaceae bacterium | reverse complement strand
CGTTCATGCCGGGCATGTTGATGTCAAGAATAACCAGATCAGGCGCTTCCTGCCCGAAGACGGCCAAAGCCTCGTCGCCGTTATAAGCCGAAACGACCTCATACCCTTCATCCTCGAACTCCTCGCGGTACAGCAACTGAATACCTTCCTCGTCATCAACCACAAGTATGCGCTTTTTGCTCACGGGTACCTCCTACAGTGCTTCCCTCAGGTACCGGCAGGTATCCTCGGGTGGCATCGGATTGATATAAAAACCGGACCCCCACTCAAATCCCGCGATACTGGTCAATTTCGGAACGATTTCAAAATGCCAGTGATAATGC
>DNUE01000079.1 GCA_003508005.1 Desulfobulbaceae bacterium | reverse complement strand
CCTGAATTTGGGGTCCACTATACCTGGGCGCAGAAGGGGCTGCTCCCCTCGGAGACCACCCCAGGCGGTCATCGGCGCTTTCTCCTCCGGGATGTGGAGCAATTTCGCAGTCGCGGAGGGCAGCGGCAGGATGCCCCCCTGCGAGTCCTTGTTGTCGAGGACGATGTCCAGGTGATGGACTATCTCCTTGAGTTGTTGCCGGAGATGTCCCATCCGCTCGTTGTGGAAACAGCCCGTGACGGTTTCGAGGCCGGGAGCAAACTGCTTTCCTTCGCCCCGGATGTGGTGCTCTTGGATCTTATGATGCCGGGGATGAATGGCTGGGATGTCTGTCGCCGAGTGAAGTCTGATCCGGCAACAGCCGCTATCCGGGTCATTGCCATGACCGGCTATCCCTCTGAATTGAATGTTCGAAAAATTCTCGAGGCCGGGGCCGAATATTGTTTGAGCAAGCCGATTGATGCGGACAAGCTTGCGCATATTCTGTTTGGATAGATTTTTACTCCCATCACGACGCTTTCAAGCTGCTGGTAACGCGCCGGTAATGGCGCATGTTGGGCAGGAGGATGCCGGTACCCCCATAGCATAAACAGCAAGCATTTGCTTTTGTCATGGTGACAAAGCATTGATGAAACTTTTAACTTCAGGCTAAATATGAACATGTCATTGCAAGTCTCTTCAACCCGACCTCGCGGTTTCTCCTTGAGTGGAGAGCAGCTCCTGCATACCCTGCTTGACGCCATGCCGGATATCGTCTGTTTCAAGGACGGAGAAGGCCGGTGGCTGGAGGCCAATAAGGCGGATCTGGAATTGTTTCAGTTGCTGGGTGTCGACTATTTCGGAAAAAAAGATTCCGAGTTGGCGTCCTTCAGCCCCTTTTACCGTGAGGCCTTTCTCGGCTGTGAAGCAAGTGATGAAGCAGCCTGGCAGGCCGGGGCGCCGCTTCAGGGGGAAGAAGTGGTCTCGCTACCGGGGGGAGGTGAAAAGGTCTTTGAGGTTCACAAGATTCCGCTGTTTCATGAGGATGGCAGCCGGAAGGGTCTGGTGGTGCTTGGGCGCGATATAACCGATTTCAAGCAGGCGCAGGTGGAACTGGGGCTGCGCCGTCAACAAGGGGAAATTATTGAGCATCTCCTGCGGATCGGGTTTAAGGATGCCTCCTTGGAGGAGCAACTGACGGAGGCCCTGGATTGTGTCGTCGGATTGCCATGGCTGCATTTTGAACCGCGGGGCGCGATTTTTCTGGTTGACCGGGATCATCCCGAGACTCTCCACCTGCGTGTGCAGAAGAATCTGGCGGCCTCCGTCCTGCAGCACTGCCGGGCAGTCCGGGTGGGTGAATGTCTGTGCGGCGCGGCGGCCCGAGATCAGGAGATTGTCAGCGCCCCTGTCCTGCCCGTAACGTATCGGCATCGGCTCAAGGAAACGGAAGAGCAGAGTCATTACGCCGTTCCCATTGTCCATTATCAGAAACTGCTCGGGGTGTTGGTGCTTTACGGAAAGGCCGGGCATGTCTGCACGGAGTCGGATTTGACGTTTTTGAAGACCATGGCCGGCACCCTGGCCCTTTTGATTGAGCAGCAGGGCGCGGAAGATCGTTTGCGTCACAGTGAGGCCAATCTGATCAAGGCGCAGCAGATAGCCCGGCTGGGATACTGGCAGTGGCGGGTGGCGGATAATTTTTTGGTCTGGTCGGAAGAGGTGTGCCGGCTCTTTGACTGGGCTTCCGGACAGGAGCCGACTTCGTATGAGGCCTTTCTGGAGTATGTGTATCCCGGGGACCGGCAGAGGTTTCAGGATACCGTCCGCCGCGCCCTGATGGTCAAGGAGCCGTTTAACTTGCAGTTCCGCGTGGTCGGCAAGGACTCCCTGCTGCGGGAGGTGGGCATTGAGGCCGAACTGCAATGCAACGCCGATGGCGATCCGGTGCAACTGTTCGGCACGATTCAGGATATCACCCTGTACAAACAGAGGGAAAAGCAGCTTGCCATGTCCGCCCGGGTTTTTGATAACAGCATTGAGGGGATCGTGATTACCGATGCCGACGGTGCGATTCTGTCCATTAATAATGCCTTTACTGATATCACCGGGTACAGCGAGGAGGAGGCGGTAGGTCAAAATCCCCGTATCCTCAAATCCGATCGTCATGATCCGGCCTTTTATGAGACCATGTGGGAAACATTGCGGGCGAAGGGGAAATGGGACGGGGATGTCTGGAATCGTCGCAAAAATGGCGAGATTTATCCGGAACATCTGACGATCACCACCATTCATGATGAGTACGGCCAGGTGGCCCATCATGTCGCGGTCTTTCATGACCTGTCGGAACTGCATGGCTACAAGGAACAGATTCATTTCCAGGCCTACCATGACGCCCTGACCTTGCTGCCCAATCGCCACCTGCTCCTTGACCGTTTGAAGGTGGCATTACGCCATGCCCAACGTTTTGGCAAATATGTGGCGGTACTCTATCTCGATCTCGATAATTTCAGGCACATCAACGACAGTCTGGGGCATATGGCCGGCGATCTCCTGTTGCAGCAGATGGCCGAGCGTCTGAAATCCTGTGTGGATGCCGATTGTACCGTGGCCCGTCTGGGTGGGGATGATTTTGCCGTTCTGCTGGAACAGTGTGATCATGCCAACGACGCGGTGCAGGTTGCGGAAAGGATTTTCGCGCAACTTGTCGCCCCTTTTAATATGCAGACCTATGAAACCTATATCACGGTGAGCATCGGCATTACCTGTTTCCCTGATGATGGTTCGGATGCCGAGTTCCTGCTGAAAAATGCCGAGCTGGCCATGTACCGGGCCAAGGAGGAGGGAAAAAACAAATACCAGTTTTTTACCGGGAACATGAACGCCCAGGTTATTCGTCGTTTTTCTCTGGAAAACAACCTGCGCAAGGCCTTGGAGCGGGATGAATTCCTGGTCTATTATCAACCCAAGGTGTTGGCCTCTTCGGGCGAGATCGTCGGCGTCGAGGCCCTGGTTCGCTGGCAAAAGGCGGATGGCCAATTGATTTCACCCCTGGATTTTATTCCCCTGGCCGAAGAAACCGGCCTGATTGTTCCCATTGGCGCCCATGTCCTGCGTCAGGCCTGTGTGGATACCCGAAGGTGGCTCAAACGGAAAAAGGGCTTTTCGGTCTCAGTGAATCTTTCTCCCCGTCAGTTCATGGAGGAAAATCTGGTTGAGAATATTGCCGGTATCCTCCAGGAAACCGGGTTGCCACCGGCGTTGCTTGAGCTGGAGATCACGGAAAGCGGGGTCTTGGGGAATGAACAGGTGGCGATTGAGCAACTCCTGGAATTGAAAGGGATAGGGGTGGGTTTGGGGTTGGACGATTTCGGCACCGGATATTCCTCGCTCCAATATCTGCGAAAGATGCCCCTCGACACCTTGAAGATAGATCGCTCCTTTATCCGGGATCTGCCGGACAATGCGGAAAGTTCGGCCATTGCCATTGCCATTATCTCCCTGGCCCGCGCCCTTGACCTCAAGCTGGTGGCGGAAGGGATTGAGACCGAGGCGCAGTTGCGGTTTCTTCGGCAACAGGATTGTCAGGAGATTCAGATCCAGGGCTATCTGTTCAGCCCACCTGTTCCGGCGGCGGCCATTTCGGAACTGTTGAATCATGGCCGTCCCTATGCTATTGTGGGGTGAGTATTGGGGGTGTTGCAGCGCGGGGAAGCTTTTCTGTCTGCTTTCTCCGGGAAAAGAGTGGCAGGATAAGGGTAAGCGGTCACAGGGTACCGAATCTTTCCGCGATCAGGCTGGCTTACGTATGACTTATACGCCGCGCCATCCTGCTTGCGAAAATCTCCGGCACCCTGCAACCGCTTACAATACGGGGTTCACCGAAGGATGTAGCTTCGCCCCGTGATCAATTACGGATAAGGGGTGGACAGGGTGGATTGGAAAATTTTCCTTTTAAGATCATGTGGATGGCCTTTTCTTCTGGTGACGGTTATGACCCTTTCTGCCCAGGCAGGTGATAAAATCGTGATTGCCCACCGGGCCGCGTCCGGGTATCTGATGGAGCATAATCTGCCCTCCGTGGCCTTGGCGGTGGGCATGGGCAGTGATTATATCGAGCAGGATCTGGTCATGACCAGAGATGATCAGATCATCGTCCTCCATGATCCCACCCTGGACCGGGTCACCAACGTCGCCGAGCTGTTTCCGGGCCGAAACCGTCCGGACGGGAAATTTTACGCCCTTGATTTTACCCTGGCCGAGATCAAGCAACTGCGCCTGAAAGAGCCTTACTCCAATAGCGGCAATGGCGCGGGGCGTTTCCCTGACGACTCCGGAAAAGTGCTGCAACTCACGGTCCCCACCTTTCAGGAGGAGCTGGAGTTGATCCGCGGCCTGGAAAAGACCACGCGCCGGGACATCGGCATCTATCCCGAGATCAAGCAGCCCTGGCTGCATCGCAAGGAGGGCAAGGATATCTCCATGGCCGTTTTGCGGATGCTGCGCCAGTACGGGTATGGCGCCAAGGGGGACAAAATCTATCTCCAGTGTTTTGATCCGGACGAACTCAAGCGCATCCATGATGAACTGTTTCCGGCCCTGGGGATGGAGCTGAAGCTGATTCAGCTCATTGATGACAATAACGGCCATGAGACCAAATCCCTGGAATGGGGGGAGTGGGTCAATTATAATTATGACTGGATCTTGAGTAAATCGGGTCTGCGCGCCTTGTCGACCTCGGTTGCCGGCATTGGCATGGACAAATCCATGCTCGTGGATGGGGCCGGTAATCTTCGCCTCCCGGCCCTGGTGGCTGACGCCCACAGCCTGGGGATGGAGGTTCACGCCTACACCTTCCGCCGGGAACAGGAATCGCTGCCATCCTATGCCCCTAGTTTTGAGGCGTTACTGGAGTTCTTCTATTTCAAGGTTGGTGTGGATGGCGTCTTTACCGATTATTGCGGTGATGCCGTCCGTTTTCTGCATGCTAGGCCATCTGCTCCCGCCCCGGTAGCCGCTGCCGGATCAGTCGGCGGTGAATCACCGCCACCCCAGCCGGTGGTCGCTCCCGACTCGCCCCGGTTGCCTCAGGCCTCCCAAACCTCGCAGCCAACGCCTGCTTCTGGAGTGGAGGCGCGGTTGCCCGTACCTCCGTCCGAACCTGTGGCCGAGCCAACGGGAACGGTGGCGGCTCCCGCAGTACCTGTGGATCCCGTGAGCCCGGCAACCCCCCGTCTGCCGATTACCATCACCGGCCCGGAGCCTGTTCCCGCGCCTGAACCGGCGGTCGCGCCCGAAGAGAGGAAGTACCGGTAGCAGGACCGTTCCGGCCAGCAGAAAGATGGACGCAATCTCTCCGCCAATCCCTTTGCGTGTCGGCGCGACCGATATCTACTGGCTTGGCGGCGGTGATTTCCGTCTGGATGGCGGAACCATGTTTGGCCCGGCGCCCAAGGTTCTGTGGCAGAAACACTTTCCGGCCGCCGCCGATAACACCATTGAGCTGGTCAATGATCCGCTGCTGATCCGAACAGCGGAGTTGAATATCCTGGTGGATAGCGGGCTTGGCAACAAGCTCACCCCCGAGCAGCAGACCGTTCTGGCGGCGACGCAGTGGCGGCTCATTTCCCAGTTGGCGCTTCTGTGACTCAGCCGCCAAGACATCAGATGTTGTGTCCCCCAACGGATTCCTCACCGCTTTATGCCGATGTGATCGGCAGGCGGATGATGAATGTCGCCCCTTGCCCTTCCTCCGACTCCACTTCAAGACTGCCGCCATGCTTGTTGACGATTACGTCACGGGCAATGGCCAGCCCCTGTCCCGTGCCCTTGCCGACTTCCTTGGTGGTGAAAAAAGGATCAAAGACCTTGCTCAGAATATCCTTGGGAATGCCGCAGCCGGTATCGGTAAAGCGGATCTCCGCCTGATCGCCGCTCACCCGGGTGGTAATGGTGATGCGGCCCTTGTCGCCGGCGGGGTCACTTCCTATCAGGGTGGCAATGGCATGGGCGGAATTGACCAGGAGGTTGAGAAAGACCTGCCCCATCTCATCGGAGAGGCATGGGATCATGGGCAGGTCACCGGCAAGATCGGTTTCCACCTCAGCCACGTATTTCCATTCACTGCGAGAGATGGTGAGCGTGATATTAATCAGATCGTTGATGGCAATGGGGATTTTCTCCTTGCTGCCGGGATGGGAGAATTCTTTCATGGCCCGGACAATGGTGGAGATGCGGTGCACCCCGTCCTTGGATTGGGCAATGGCTAACGGTAGCTCCTGGGCCAGATAGTCCCAGTCGGCCCCTTGCTGGACTTCTTCAGTTTCTTCTATCAGTTCGGCGGTTACCGTGTGATTTTTTTCCGCGGCCAGGAGTCGCTGATAGGCGGTAACCAGTTTGGCCGCATCCCTGAATCCATCCTCGAGAAAATCAATATTCGTGCCGATGTACTGGGCGGGGGTGTTGATTTCATGGGCGATTCCGGCGGCCAGTTGGCCCACCGACTCCAGTTTCTGGGTATGGAGGAGCCGTGATTGCAGTTTCTCCTTTTCCTTCTCCTCCTCTATCCGCTGGCTGATATCGCGGACAATGGAGACAAAGCGTCCGCTCTCCCCTGTCGGCTGGACATACTGGAGGAAGACCTCCACTGGAATCCGCTTCCCGGACTTGGCCTGATGCATGGTGGTAAAGGTGATGGACTCCTTGACGCCCTTTTCCAGCGGCGAGATCAGTGCCCGAAAGCTTTCTTCTGTAAAGTCCGGTTTCACATCGACGGCGGTCATTTTGAAAAGCTCGTCCATGCTGTAGCCGATCTGCTGGATTCCACCCTGATTGACATAGATAAAATGGAGGGAGTCCGGCAGGAACATGAAGACGCAGTCCACGATTTGATCCAGGGTCATTTTGAACTCGTTGAGATTCTTTTCGATGCGTTTCCGCTCGGCCAGTTCATGGTCGAGGACGGTCATGGTTAGCCGTAACCTTCTGCTTAATTGCTGAAAATAGAGGGAGGCGCCGCCGGCCAGTCCCAGGAACAGGGCGATGCCGGCAAGCCAGGGCCAGTATTGATGCAGCAGTTGTTGAAGGGATATCTCCCCGACGACATCATAGGGGTCGAACTTGATTTTTTTCAGGCAATCATGCACCGATTGGTAATCCAGGGGGATGGTCCAGCCCATCATGTTGGCGGCCTTGGCGGCCTCATCCGTGGGCTGGAGCTGGAGCAGGGCGATAACCACGTCCCGGGCCAGTTCTTCATCGGTGTGACGCAGTTTGGCAAAGGGCCATTCCGGATAGAGAATGGTGGTGTGCAGATGTTTGAAATCCGGGGATGTCCCGGATTGGTCATCCAGAACCCGGAACTGGTCGAGGGTGATCTTGCCCTCTTGGGCCATCTGCTCCAGGGTGCTGGTGCGTACCGTTCCCGCGTCAACGGTCTTGTTCAACACCGCCATGACCACCGCGTCGTGGGTGCCGCCAAGGGTGAAATTCTTGAAATCCCGCTCAGGTTCAATGTCATGATCGAGCAGATGTCGCCAAGCCATGTGCCAGCCCCCGAACGACTTGTTGTCCACCGCCATGAATCGTTGCCCCTTCAGGTCCTTGACCGATTGGATGTCGTCCCGGTCGCTGCGGCAGAAAAGAACCCCGCCGAACTTGGTCAGGCCCAGGCCCAGGGTGTCGGTCTTCATGGTGGCGATGCGGGTATTGCCGAAATGGGACTCCAGGCTGACATACATGGAGGAGTTGGTGATGGTGAAATGCACCTGTTTTTTCCCCACGGCCTCGCCCATCTCATCAAAATCCAGGGGGACGATGGTGAAGGTGTGGCCCGTGATTTTCCTGGTCAGATACTGCGCGGTGGCGTTCCATTGATCCAGGCACTTCTCCTTGCCGCGCAGGGCCAGAACCCCGATCCTGACTTCGTCCGAAGCCGTTTGCCGGGTTGTCTCGGCAACAAGGGAGGCAGCGGGGAAAATGAGGAGGATACAGCTCAGCACGAGGCCCATGAGGAAAAATCTGCGAGGAGGGAAATTTTTTTTCATGTTTCTCCACAAGTTGAGTGAAAGGTGACGGGGAAGGTGTCTTGTCGTGGCATTATAACACGTTATTTTTCTTTGGCAAAAAAGCGGAGAGAAAAACAGCGCTGATGGCAAGGGCGGCTGCCAGAAGAAAGCTGCTGGAGAAACTGCCGGTCATCTCGGCCAGTATCCCGGCGAGAAAGGGGCCGATAATCTGGCCCAAGCCGAAGATGAAGGTGACAAAGCCAAAAATGGCGGCCACCCGTTCGGCTCCGGCCAGATCCCCAACCAGGGCCGCCATGATGGAAGGTACGCTCCAGACCACAATGCCGTAGCAGCCGATGGAGAGATAGAGAAAGAGTGGCGGCAGATCCAGGGCAATGAGGAGGTAGGCCAGGGACTGAATGGAAAAGACCAGCATCAACGCGGGCCGGCGGCCAAAGCGGTCGGACAGGCCTCCGAAGACCGGCCCGGAGACGAGGCTGAGCAGGCCGACCCAGGACCAGAAGTTGCCGGCCACGGCCTCGTTGAGCCCTTTTTCCTCGATCAGGGTGGTGACGATAAAGGTCGCGTAGATGACGTAGGTAAAGCCGAAGAGAAAATAGATGGCGGCGCAGTGCAGGACCATGGAGGAGCGCAGGCCGTGGATCGGCCCGGCAGGGGCGCCCCGTTTCCCGCCCGGATGCGGTTCCGTCATCCCCACGGGGAGAAGGCCGTGTTCCCCGGGACTATTTCTCAGCACAAGGGCGCAGATGACGGCGACAATAAGGACAAGCATCCCCAGAACCAGCCAGCTTGTCCGCCAGCCGTGTTCCTGGATGCGGTTGAGGTATGGAATCAGCCTGCCGGACAGGATGATGGCGAATCCGCTGCCGATGGCCACGAATCCTGCCGCCCGGCCCCGCTTGCTGCTGGCGAACCAGCAGGAGATCAGGGAGACCATGGGCACGTTGGAGAGGCCGCTGCCGATCCCGGTGACCAGATAGAGGGCCAGGATCAGGGCGAGGCCTTGGGCCTGGCTGATGAGCAGCATGGAGACCCCGATGCCGGCAAGGGCGGCGCTGATCAGCTGGCGGGCGCCGAAACGCCTGGTCAGCCTGCCGCAGAGCAGGACGGCGAGCAGGTAGCCGATAAAGTTCAGGGTGCCGATGAGTCCCATCTGGCTGTAGGAGAGTTGCAGATCACGTCCCATGGCGGGCAGCAGCACCCCCAGGGAAAACCTGCCCAGACCCAGGCTGGCAAAGAGGCAAAGGGTGCCGGTCATCATGATGTACCAGCCGTAATGGATGGCGGATTGGCTGGTTTTGGCGGGGAGGGTATCGGCTTCCATGGTTTCTTCTCGGTCTTAGTTCCTTTCCCGCTGGGAGCAGGGCGGGACTCGGGGAGGGCGGTGTCGGCGATATAGACGGCTGTCGTTTGCAGGATGATAGCAGATTCCTCTTGCTTCTCCACATTTTTTTATCCTCCAAATTCGTAATGATCCAATACTTATAATGGTAACAACTTGTTTTGTAATGTTTTTTTCGCGCAGAGGCGCAGAGAAAACCTTTTTCTGTCCTTCTCAGCGTCTCTGCGCCTCTGCGCGAGATCAGTTGTTAACCTGCAAGCAAGGCAATGTCATTAACTTAACAAGTCCCTGATTCCAACGTAGCACCTGAGAGCCAGAAAAAACATCAGGTGTCATTCCGAGCGAAGCGTGGAATCTTGGCTGGTGCGGATATTTCCGGCATCCTTGAAGATTTCTCCCGTTGGTCGAAATGGCAACACGGGTCTACATGAATTGTCGCTTGCAAATCTTTATTAAGCCAATGGCATTGAATTACGAATTACGAATTACAAATTGCGAAGGAATGGGTTTTTATTTGTGATTCAAAGGTTCCGTTTGCCTTTCAGGGAATAGAT
>DNUE01000025.1 GCA_003508005.1 Desulfobulbaceae bacterium | reverse complement strand
GGATGTCGCCCGAGGCCATGCTGGTTGCCTGTACCGCTGTGCCGATGCTGTTGGTGATGCTGCTTTATTTCCGCTATGTGTTCGGCTATTTTATCAGAAATTTTGAAAGGCAGGCGGATTTGCATGTCTTTGCGGCCTTTGCCGATCATCACGACGGCAGCCGCGGCCGCAGTCACACCCTGGTGTCGGCCTTTGAAAAGATCGGTCTGCTCAGCGGTAACCGGGATCAGCCAAGCTGGCACCATTTCGGGATCGGCGAACGGGTTGATTTCCTGGAAAAATGTGAACGTGATCCCGGCGAGAGGAATCGTCATGAGCGTAAGGTCTGGCTCAGTCTTACCGCCTATCTGCTTGGTCTGGCCGTGATCGTGCTCCTGGCGCGGCAGATCCCGGTGGAGGGGCTGGTCCGCCAGTATGAGGAAAAGTATATTGAGACGATGCTGTCGCAGAAGGTGCAGCATGAAGCGGACAAGGCGCTGTGGCTGCGGCTGGCCGGCGATCTGATGCAGCATAAAAAGATGGAGCGGAAGGCCCTGGAGGCCTATGAAAAGGCCCTGACCTTTGAGCCGGTCAGCCCTGATCTTATGAATAATCTGGCCTGGCTGCTGTTGACCAGCAAGGATGAGCAGCTTCGGGATCCGGAACGGGCCCTGACCCTGGCCCGCGCCGCCGTCATCGAGAAGCCGGTGGCGTCTTTTCTCGATACCCTGGCTCTGGCCTATTGGGCCAATGGCTTTGGGGAAGAGGCGATCAGGGCGGAAGAGGAGGCGGTGCTGGCCGATCCCGCCGGTGGAGAATATTATCGGCAGCAGATCGAACGTTTCCGGAATACGAGGTATCATCAGCGCAATCAGCCCGGATCAGAGGGTAACCAGATGAAAACAGAGGAAAAATGATGAACAGTCCGGAGAAGAACAGATGGTGTTGTTAGGGGCCCATGAGTCGGTGGCCGGGGGACTGCACCTGGCCTTTGACCGGCTGCGCCGGGTTGGCGGTGAGGCCCTGCAGATCTTTACCAGAAATCAGCGGCAGTGGCATCCCCAGCCGCTGTCGGCGGAGGAGGTGGAGTTATTTCAGAAGGCCTGGCAAGAGAGTGTGTCCCTCCCTGGAGCGAGCGGCACTGGGGCATCCCTGCCTGTCGGTCGCTCCAGCACCGTCCCTGGCGCCCGCGACACTAAGGCGTCCCTGCCTGTCGCCTCCCATGCCTCGTATCTGATCAATCTGGCCAGCGCTAAACCGGAGCTGATTGACAAGTCCATCGCCGCCTTTGCCGCCGAGATTGATCGCTGCGGCCAGCTCGGCATTCCCTTTGTGGTGATCCATCCCGGCTCCCATGGCGGGGATGGGGTGGAGGCGGGGCTTGTCCGGTTTACGGCGGCCCTTGATCTGGTGTTTGCCAGGGCTGCCCATCAGGAGGTGATGGTGCTTCTGGAAACCACGGCCGGGCAGGGGACGAGCCTTGGGAGCCGTTTCGAGGAGCTGGCCTTTATCCTGGCCCATTGCCGATACCCGGAGCGGCTCGGGGTGTGTGTCGATACCTGTCATATCTTCGCCGCCGGCTATGATATCCGCACCTTGCCCAGCTATTTGCAGACCATGGAGGAGTTTGACCGGGTGGTGGGCGTCAGGAAGATCAGGTTTTTTCATCTCAACGATTCCAAACAGCCGCTTGCCAGCCGGGTGGACCGGCATGAACATATCGGCCAGGGGGCAATCGGCCTGACCGGTTTTGCCAGTCTGCTCAATGACCCCCGTTTTGCCGGTCACCCCATGGTGATCGAGACCGAAAAAGGGGACGACTTGCAGGAAGATCGAGAGAATTTACGGGTATTGCGGGGACTTATACAAAACAACGGGATTGATGAGGATGAATGAGTAACGACATGGACGGGAAGATGCTATGAATTTTTTAAACAGTGACGAATTGCTTGATCTGCTGGAGCGGCAGCGCCTGCTCACCAGCCGGCAGCGGCAGACGATTACCACGGGCAAGGGCCGGCAGCGGCAGAAACTGCTGAAGCGCATCGACGATAATGGCGGCAGCAGTGACAAAAGTTACCCTGATTTGGTGGATATTATTTCCTCTTTTCAACTGGAGATTGAGGGCAGGCCGGGGGCGCTGCTCGATGAAGAGGCCATCGTGCAGGCGGTGGCCCGCGAGTTCCGGCTGCCCTTCAAGAAGCTTGATCCGCTGGCCCTGGACATGAATGTGGTGACCAAGAATATCCCCCGCAATTTTGCCGTCACCCACCTGCTGCTGCCGTTTAATCTGCAGAACGGCGTGCTGGAGGTGGCGGTCTATCATCCCGACAACAAGACCGTGCTGGCCGACATCGAGCAGGCCAATCAGATCAAGGTCAAACCCTATCTGGCCACCAAGTCCGATATCCGCAAGATCCAGGCCGAATTCTTCGGATTCCAGAAGTCCATCCAGGCGGCTGAAAGCCAGTTTTCCGGCCCCGGCATCGGCGGCTCGGTGGATATCGGCAATCTGGAGCAGTTTGTCAAGATCTCCGCCGCCAAAGAAATCTCGTCGTCCGATCAGCACATCAAGTCGGCGGTGAACCATCTCTTTCACTATGCCCTGGAGCAGCAGGCAAGCGACATCCATATCGAGCCGAAACGGGAGGCCTGCATGGTCCGCTTTCGGCTCGACGGCATGCTCCATCCCATCTATCGGCTGCCCAAGGCCGTGCACGCGGCCATCACCGCCCGCATCAAGTCCCTGGCCCGCATGGATATCTCGGAAAAGCGGAGGCCCCAGGACGGCCGGATCAAGCTCGGTGTCGGCGGCCGGAAGGAGGTGGAGATCCGTGTCTCCACCGTGCCCGTGTCCTTTGGCGAAAAGACGGTGATGCGGATTCTGGACTCGGACATGATCTTTCAGGATCTCGATCAACTGGCCTTTTCGCATCGTGACCGCCAGGTCTATGATTCCTTTATCCACGCGCCCAATGGCATCGTCTTGGTCACCGGGCCCACCGGCAGCGGCAAGTCCACCACCCTCTATTCGACCCTGAAAAAGATCGCCACCCCGGAAAAGAATATCGTCACCGTCGAAGACCCGGTGGAGATGGTCTATGAGGAGTTCAATCAGATCTCGGTGCAGCCGCTCATTGACGTGACCTTTGCCACCATCCTCCGCAACATCCTGCGCCAGGACCCCGATATCATCATGATCGGTGAGATCCGTGACCTGGAAACCGCGTCCCATGCGGTGCAAGCGGCCATGACCGGGCATCTGGTGCTCTCCACCCTGCATACCAATGACGCGGTCTCCTCCATTGCCCGCCTTATGGATATGGGGCTGGAGCCGTTTCTCATCAGCTCCACCCTGCTTGGCTGCGTGGCCCAGCGGCTGGTGCGGAAGATCTGCCCGGATTGCGTGGAGAGCTTTTCCATGGACAAGGAGGAGCTGCTCAAGCTCGGTTTTCCGGTGGCCGGCAGCGGCGTGATCGAGCTGAAACGCGGCAAGGGCTGCCGTCAGTGCCGAGGCACCGGCTACAAGGGACGGTGTGGGGTGTTTGAGGTCTTTGTCTTTTCCGAGCAGATCAACCGGATTTTGCGGTCAGGCGAAGGGGTAAACGAGATGCGTAAGGTTGCAATTCGTGAAGGAATGACTACCTTACGGGAAGACGCCTGGCAAAAGGTGAAGGCGGGGATCACCACCTATCAGGAGGCCCTGCGGGTCACCAGTCAGTGAGATGTGATGTGAATGTGAATACAGACCGGCAAAGGAGCAGGTCATGGCCGAAAAAGTAGTATGTCGCAATAAAAAGGCCTTCCATGATTACTCTATTGAGTCAACCATGGAGGCCGGTATGGTTTTGACCGGACCCGAGGTAAAGTCGCTGCGGGCAGGCAAGGCCAATCTACGTGATGGCTATGCCCAGATCAATGACCGCGGCGAGATGATGCTGCTGAACGTCCATATCTCCTTCTACACCTTTGCCACTCATAACCCGAATGAGCCTCTGCGCTCACGGAAACTCCTGCTGCATAAGCGGGAGATCAACAAACTGATTGGCAAGCTGCGGGAGAAAGGCCTTGCCTTGATCCCCCTGAAGATATATTTTAATGAAAAAGGTAAGGCCAAGGTGGAACTTGGGCTTGCCCGTGGTAAAAGGCAGTATGACAAGCGGGCAACTCTCAAGGAGCAGCAGAGCGATCGCGAAATCCAGCGGGTCATGCGCCGCAATGAAATTTAGGTGCCGTTATACAGTTATACAGGAAGCAATGTCTTTTTCTTGCTGTCTGTATTTACGGCACCTTATACCGTCTTCAAGAAACAGCAACTTTCCCAGCTGTTTCTTGGGGTGGCGTCTGGCAGAGAATGGACATGAGACTCTGGTGACCATGTGTCGGGTCGTCAAGAACTTCAAGAAGTAATAAACTTTAACCACTATGGGGGCGAAACGGATTCGACGGGGATATGTAAGCTCTACGTTGCATGCCGAGCTTCTGTCTGCTCGTAAAACTGATAGAACTTTAATTATAATCGCCGACGATTATAACTACGCAGTAGCAGCTTAGTCTGCTCTGCCGTTCCCCCGGTCTCTGCCCGCAAGACCGGA
>DNUE01000035.1 GCA_003508005.1 Desulfobulbaceae bacterium | reverse complement strand
GCCTTGGCAAAGCGCCCTTCAGACTACCCACCTGAGTAGTTACGTTTTTAAACTCATCTCCCCGCTTTCTCCACTCCACCATACAACAAGCCAAGCCATAAATCGAGCAGAGGCAAATACAATACCCGATGACACCGGCACGAAAGCCAAGGGCATCCATCTTTTTTCACCGGCTTTTGTTTTTTTCAATGCCACCATCAGACCGCTTCGGTATAATACTCGGTCAATCACTTTATCAGACAGGAGCCTTTCCATGATTCGTATCGGTATTCTTTCGGACACCCACCTCTTCAACTGCTCTGATGCCTTCCGCGCTCAGGTGCAAACCGCCTTTGCCGGATGCGGCATCATCCTCCATGCCGGTGACCTCACCGACATCTCCGTTCTGGAGGCCTTCAGCGGCAAGGAAGTCCATGCGGTGCACGGCAACATGTGCAACATGGGCACCCAGCAGCTTTTACCGCAAAGCAGACTGATCACCATCGGCGGGCGCCAGATCGGCCTCTTCCACGGGGCCTGGGGCCCCCGTCATACCATTGAAGAACGGGCCCGGGCCATGTTCCCGCAGGCCGACTGCATCGTCTATGGCCACACCCACCACGCGGTCTGCCACTGGACCGGCGGCGTGCTCTTCATCAACCCCGGCACCTTTCAGGGTACCGGCCGCTTCGGCGCTGCCGGCACTTACGCCATTCTCGAGATCGACGAAGGGGCCGACCGGAAAAACGGCCTCCATGCCGCCATCCACGAACTGCCGCAACCGGCCTGATTCCCTTCTCCACCAACAAAATGACCATGACCCAGGCCGTCAAGATCACCCCCATGCTCCAGCAGTACCTTGAAATTAAAGCGGGGCACCCGGACGCCATCCTCTTTTACCGGATGGGAGATTTTTACGAGATGTTCTTTGAGGACGCGGTTGTCGCCTCGAAGATCCTGGGGATTACGCTCACCACCCGCAACAACAAGGATGAGGCCAACAAGGTGCCTCTGTGCGGCATCCCCTACCATGCGGCCCAAGGGTATCTGGCCAAGCTGATCAAGGCGGGCCGCCGGGTGGCCATCTGCGAACAGGTGGAAGACCCGGCCCTGGCCAAGGGCATCGTCAAACGAGAGGTGGTGCGGGTGGTCTCGCCGGGGCTGGTCACCGACGCCCAGCTCCTGGATGACAAGAGCAATCTCTACGTGGCCGCCATCACCCGCCTGGAACAGGGCCGCCAGGAACAAGCCAGGGCCGTCAGCTACGGGCTGAGCTTCCTTGATCTCTCCACCGGCGAATTTCTGGTGGGGGAATTCCACGACGACTCGGCGGCGGCAGACACGATCCTTGATCAGCTCACCCGCATGGCCCCGGCGGAGCTGCTGGTGAGCGAATCCCAGAACAAGGCCCTCAGCCCCCTGCTGAAGACCGCTCAAACCCTGCTGCCCGGTCTTTGCGTCACTCTACGGCCGGAATCACTGTTCCACCAGCCGAGCTGCGAAGAGCTGCTCACCGAGCATTTCAAGGTGCTGAATCTGGCCGGTTTCGGCTGCGCGGGGATGAGCCAGGGAATCATCTGCGCCGGCGTCCTGCTCGACTACATCCGCGAGACCCAGAAGGCCGAACTCGACCACATCGAGACCCTGCGTCCCATTGATCTTGCCGCCATCCTCCAGATCGACGAGTCCTCCCGCCGCAATCTGGAACTGACCCAGACCATCATCGGCACACGAAGGGAGGGGTCGCTGCTGGCCGTGCTCGACCAGACCTGCACCCCAATGGGGGCGCGGCTTCTGCGCCATCATCTGCTCTTCCCCCTCCAGGATGTGGCCCGAATCAACGCCCGCCTCGACGCCGTGGCCAACCTGTTCATGGAAAGCGCCCTGCGCAAGGAATTCCGCGAACGACTGGCCACTATTTATGACCTTGAACGCCTCAACAGCCGGATGGTGCTGGGCAACTCCAATGGCCGCGACATGCTGGCCATGCGCAACTCCCTGGCCGCACTGCCCGCCATCAAGGAACTGCTGAACCAGTGCAGCGCCGCGCGATTACAGACAATCGGAACGGAGCTTGACCCCTTGCCCGAGATCCATCAACTGCTCACCGCCGCCATCCATGACGACGCCCCCATCACCCTGCACGACGGCAACCTGATCCGGCCCGGCTACAATGCGGAGCTGGATGAACTCGTCCGCCTGATGCGCGACGGCAAACAGATGATTCTGGAGCTGGAGAACAAGGAGCGGGCGGCAACGGGCATCGCCAAACTCAAGATCGGCTACAACCGGGTCTTTGGCTATTTTATCGAGGTCAGCCGGTTGCAGGCCGAGAAGGTGCCCGGCCACTATATCCGCAAACAGACCCTGGTGGGGGCGGAGCGCTTCATCACCCCGGAGCTGAAGGAGTTTGAAGACAAGGTGCTGGGCGCCCAGGAAAAAAGGCTGGAGCTTGAATACCGGCTCTTTCTCGCCATCCGCCAAAAACTGGCCGCCGAGAGCCCGCGCCTGCTCAAGACCGCGCAGCTCCTGGCCCAAATCGACTGTTTCGCGGCCCTGGCCGAATGCGGCCAGCGCTATCACTACCGCCGACCCGAGGTCAATGACGGCGAGGCCATCAGCATCACCGAAGGCAGGCATCCGGTCATTGAGCGGTCGCTGCCTTCCGGCCGGTTTGTCCCCAACGATGTCGAGCTTGATCAACAGACACAGGAGGTCCTGATCATCACCGGCCCCAACATGGCCGGCAAGTCCACGGTGCTGCGGCAGACGGCGCTCATCGTGCTCATGGCCCAGATGGGCTCCTTTGTCCCGGCGGAGCGCGCCGTCATCGGCGTGGTTGACCGCATCTTCACCCGGGTCGGGGCCATGGACGACCTGCGGCGCGGCCAGTCCACCTTCATGGTGGAGATGAACGAGACCGCCAACATCCTCAACAACGCCACGCCGCGCAGCCTGGTGATCCTCGATGAGATCGGACGCGGCACTTCCACCTTTGACGGGCTGGCCATCGCCTGGGCCGTGGCCGAGGATCTGGTCACCCGAAACGACAAGGGGGTGAAGACCATGTTCGCCACCCACTATCACGAACTCACCGACCTGGCCCGCACCCAAGAACGGGTGCGTAACTACTCCATTGCCGTGCGCGAATGGAACGATTCCATTATCTTCCTCCACAAGTTAGTCGAAGGCGGAACCAATCGCAGCTACGGTATCCAGGTGGCGGCGCTGGCCGGAGTTCCGGCCCGGGTGGTAACGCGGGCCGGAGAGATCCTGGCCAACATCGAAACCGGCGAGCTGGAGCCGGACGGCACGCCCACCATTGCCCGCCATCGCGGCGAAAAACGGGGCCGGATCAAAAAACACCCCAGCCAGCTTCCCCTCTTTCCACCGAAAAGCGACCCCTTACGTGAATACCTGTTAAAAATCCAGGCCGACACCCTCTCTCCCCGGCAGGCACTGGAAGTCCTCTACGAACTGGAAGAAAGGCTGAAGACTGAAGGCTGACGGCTACAATCCGCCTGTCTTTCCCTTCCGTCTTCAACCCTCCGCCATCCGCGCCGCCCATATTTTCTTTTGCCATTCCGCCTACTTTTATGTATAGTTCTCGCCATTCAATAACAACATACTTTTCATACTTTGAGACAATTTTGACCCCATAGAATATACGCTTACAATCGGACAAAGACAGCAGACCTTCACTGCTGCCTTCAAACTGATTCTTTTTCCTTAAAGGTCACTGGTATTAACCACATAACCCCCCCACAGCCCTGACTCATGCACCGTCTGATTGTTTTTTTTCTCTTTATTACCCTGAGCATTCTGCAACTCGGTTCCCGGCAGCTTTTCGCCGACGATATGACGGCGGGCAAGGATGAGCCGGACACGCCGGCGACAACAACAGAAGTTCCTACGCCGGAGAATACCCTGAAAAAGAAATTTGACGAGGCGACAACCTATTTCACCGAGATCAGAACCGACAAAGAACGGGCCGCAACGCCTGCCAATTGGGCCACCGCCATCGACAACTTCCAGGAAATCCATGACTCGCAGTCCTCTTCCTCATACGCCGCCGCCAGCCTGTTCATGCTGGGCCGGGTCAGTTATGCCCGCTACCAGCAGTTCAAGGAATCAGCCGACCTGGACAGGGCGCTGGAATATTACACAAAGGTCACCGCCATCTTCCCCTGGCATCCACTGGCCGATGACTCCC
Organism: Desulfobulbaceae bacterium; assembly: GCA_003508005.1. Taxonomy (GTDB): domain Bacteria; phylum Desulfobacterota; class Desulfobulbia; order Desulfobulbales; family Desulfobulbaceae; genus UBA10518. The sequence continues at coordinate 1,760 of DNUE01000035.1, read as the reverse complement.
TTTTGACCGTGGGCCGCATCCAGCTTGAAGACAAAAAAAATCCCCAGGAATCCGCCAGAATCTACGGCCGTATTATCACCGAATATTATACCGGCGATCTGGTGGATCAGTCCATGGAGAAGCTGAAGCTTCTGGCCAAGGAATTCAATACCCCGATCCCGGAACTCCCCACAATCACCGCCGCTGAACCGGTTTCCGAGCCCGCCTCTCCACCCACCACGGCAGAAGAGGCCGCAGCCGAAGCCACGGGTACGGAAAGCACCACCACCGAACTGCCCAATGTCAAGAACCGTTCCTATGTCCAACCCATTGAACACTGGTCTTCCAACAATTACACCCGGATCGTGATCAAGACTTCGCGTCCGGTCAGCTACCGGGAAGAACTGCTGGAAAAGGTCGGCGAGCAACCCCGGCGTCTGTTCATCGATTTTGACAAGAGCTATATCGAGCCCAAATACCGCGCCCCGATTCCCATAAAGGACGGTCTGCTCCAGCAGGTCCGCACCGCCCAGTTCACCCCGGATACGGTGCGAGTGGTGCTCGACATCGAATCCATCGAGAGTTACAAGATCTACAGCCTTCCCGACCCCTTCCGGGTGATTGTCGATGTCCATGGGCAGCCTGCCGCCGTGGCTGCGGCCGAGACGGAAAAGACATCTTCGCCCGAGGCAACACACGACACCGCAAGCACAACCCCGGAGACGGAGGTTGAAGCCGTTACTCAGGACACGCCGCCGCTGATCCTTCAGGATTACAAAAAAGTCAAATTCTCCGGCAAACCCAAAAAACCGGCGCCGGAACGGGGCGCCCCCATCACCTCCCCCATCCTGTCCCTGGCCCAGCAACTCAACCTTGGCGTCCGCCGCATTGTCCTTGATCCCGGTCATGGCGGCAAGGACCCCGGCGCCATCGCCTTTGGCCTGAAGGAGAAGGATATCGTCCTTCAGGTCGCCAAACGACTGGCCACAAAGCTGAAAGAAGAGCTGGGATGCGAGGTTATCCTCACCCGGAATAAGGATGTCTTTCTTTCCTTGGAAGAACGAACCGCCATCGCCAATGCCAGCGGCGCCGACCTCTTTATCTCCCTGCACCTCAACGCCCATCCTTCGGAGAAGGTCTTCGGCTTTGAGACCTATTATCTCAACCTGAGTACCGATCCCGAGGCCATCCGCGTGGCCGCCCTGGAAAACGCCACCTCGACCCATCAACTGAGCGACCTGCAGGGCATCCTTTCCGACATCATGAAAAATTCCAAGATCGACGAGTCATCGCGACTGGCCCGGCAGGTTCAGGAGGCGCTCTCCTCCGGACTCACCAACCGGAAATACCGGCAGGTAAAAAATCTCGGAGTCAAGCAGGCCCCGTTTTATGTTCTGATCGGCGCGGAAATGCCGGCCATTCTCATTGAAATGGCCTTTATCAGCAACAAGACCGACGCCGGTTATGTCAAGAAAGAAGGTTACCAAGAGGCCCTGTCCACGGAAATCGCTCAGGGAATCCGGAAATATATCCGGACCATCACCGCCGGGCTGTAATCATGACCCAATCCGGCCCCAAAAAACTGCAAGCCATCGCCAACCTGCTTCCCAAAATTGCCTGCGAACAGGGCTGGCAGCAGCAACTGGACAGCCACCGCCTCTTCCTCCACTGGAATACACTGGTGGACACAACCACCAGCACCCATGCCCGCCCGCTGAAAATCGTGGGTAATGTCCTGTGGCTGGAGGTTGCCAACTCCGCCTGGATGCAGCAGCTCCAAT
>DNUE01000054.1:878-4103 GCA_003508005.1 Desulfobulbaceae bacterium | reverse complement strand
TGGGCAGCGTCACCAGCGCCACGGTGACCATCGTCGATGATGATAAACCCTCCTCCTCCACCACAACCGGCAATGAATCAACTTCCAGCACCACTTCTGGAAGTTCGACGTCCAGCCCATCCCTCGCACGAACCCAGTTTTCCTTAAGAGGAGATCCCAACTTCTCTTCAAGCAAACTTTCCAGTGAAACCAGGCTCTGGCATGATCGACTCTGGTCAGCGATCAACAATTCCCGCCAAACACCTAATGCCTCCGATTTGGCGGCTTCAAACAACGTTTATGATTATGGAAGAGGTCTGAATACCTATATTACGACATTGCTTCATGGCTTCAGGGCAACAGGCGATCTTCGACTGCTTGACGAAGTAGATCGACTAACCGAAATTATGCGGTCAAAGTTGAAAGATAGCTCAATACTGACAAAAGGTGGCACAAAGTACCAATCTGATGGATATTTGAATTGGCTTTACTTGAGGGAAAAACATTCAGATTGGCACGAGACAGATCTTCATGAAATGGACGAAATACTCACTCATTCCATGATTTCTGCCGCAGCTTATGCCTTTTATGTAAACAGAGACATAAACAAGAAATATGAAGAACGCTCTAAATTTTGGACCAATTATTTAAAGAACCACTTTGAAGCCAAGTGGCGCGCACGGAAAAGAAAATCGAGTGGATTTCCTTTCCTGGAAAAAAAATTGACTCATGCCTATGCGCAATGGAACCGCTATCATTACTACATGTATAAGTTGACGGGAGAAAAAGGCTATCATGATGAAGCGGCAAAAATGGCCCAGGTCATAAAAAACGGCGTTAAAACAGTCAATTCATCGCTCGGACAGGCAGCAATATGGGACCATGGCATGCCTCATTTTGGTGGAAAATCGCACGGACCGCAACCGGTGAACTACGCAAGGTATACCATTCAAGCAATGGCCGATCTGCATTTTGAAGGTTTTAGCGTCTATGCCGAACCGGGGTTTATGGAAAAGGTTGCAAATACCGTCTCCGCTTTTGTGCTGAAAAAAGCTCCATCGGCCCTTGCTGACAAAATCGACGGGTCTGGATCTTCAAGCATCAGCATTTATGGTATTTCACCCTTCGCCACAATGTCCTTATGGGATCAATCAGGCCTGGTAAAAACCATTACCCAGCAGATTTACCACAATATTGAAAGCAACACGAGCAACCCGCGAAGAGTTTATATGCCGACCGGATTCATAATGTCGACGATGAAAAAATAGGATCTATTAGGACAATCACTCAAAAGCCCTCGCAATTGCGGGGGCTTTTGAGTTGGCATCCCATCGGCAGGTAGATGCCGGGCTTGCCGCCGGTTCATCGTTACTCGTTGGGGCCCGCAATCTCCGTGGTGCGCACCAGGTCCGGCAACACCCTTCCGGCCGCTTCGGAAAAACATACCTCGGCCAAATGATCATAGGCGGTTACCGTACGGTTGATGAACACCAGGTTGCTTCCGGCCTCCGCCGCGACCAAGGGGACCCGGGCGGCGGGTTGCACCTCGAGGGACGAGCCAATCATGAGCATCAGGTCACAACACCGGGCCCAGTCGAAAGCCTCCGTCAGGGCCTGCTCCGGCATGCTCTGACCGAAAGAAACGGTATCCGGCTTGATCAGCCCGCCGCAACCGGAGCAACGCGGCACCGCCTCGCCCGCCTCGAGACGGGCCTGCACCGCGGCGATGGGCCAACTCCGCCCGCAGCTCAGGCAGCTGGCCCGCAGGTTGGTACCGTGCAGTTCGATGACCTCCGTGCTGCCGGCGGCCTGGTGCAGACCGTCGATATTCTGGGTAATCACCGCTTGCAGCTTGCCCAGGCGCTGCAATTCCGCCAACGCCCCATGTGCCGCATTGGGTCGCGCGGCAAGCAGGGCGGGAATCAGCTCGCGGCGCATGCGCCAGTATTCGGCACGCGCCGCCTCGCTGTCCAGGAACTCCTGGAAGGTAACGATACGATAACGCTCCCACAACCCGCCCGGGCTGCGAAAATCGATCAGGCCCGACTCGGTGGAGATGCCGGCTCCGGTGAAAGCCACTACCGTCCGGGCCTGCCGCAGCAAGGCAGCGGTTGTTTCGAGGCGCTCCGGATACGTGCCGGCCATGGCCCTCCTACCCTTCAGACGCTGGTCACCGCTACACTTCCACAGGACGAATCACCAGATGACCTTCCGGCGCCCGGTCGCCATGCCGGCCCCGGGCAGCAAGCAACAATTGGCCGAGGGGAAACCCGCTGACCGCCATCAACGCATTTTCAGGTACCTTTTGGCTTGTTCGATTTCCGCGCGATGGGTATCGGCCTCGGCCGTCAAAGTGACCAACTTCGTGTAGTATTCCCGCGCAGCCTGCCGGTTGCCGGCCACCTGCGCCGCACGGGCGGCCCCGTAAAGACCGCGCAAGCGGTTGGGATCCCGTCTCAGGGACTGCTCGAATTCCGCAAAGGCTTCGCGTGGTCGGTTCATGGCCATAAGCATGTCGCCCAGCAGTTCCCGACTCGGCACGACATTCCCGGGGGTAACCGGATGCTTGTCGCTGGCCACTTCCAGGGCGACAGCCTGGCGCATCCGTTTAAGGGCTTCATCATGACGTTGTTCGGCGAAGGCGATCCAGGCATCGACGGCCTTTATCTGGAAATCCGTCTGACCTGCCCAGTACATGTTCTTCGCCGCAGCCATCGCCTCCTTCAGTGCCCGCAGGCGTTCCCTATCCCGGGTCGCTGCAGGGACATCCCCGCTGCGCGCGGCCCCCAAGCCGCGGGCAAAGACGAGAATGGCCTCCGCTTGCGGGAACTTATCCCAGGCCATGTCCTTGGGTGAAAGTTCCAGTTTGGCGGCCTGCACCCAGTCGCCGCGCTCCAAGGCATAACGGGCCGGAATCGCGGCAAAGGCGTAGGCGGCAACAAAATTTTCCACGTTGACCTGGCGAATCGCCAGCACCTCATCCACCAATTCCCTGGCCGCCCGATCCTGGCCCTGCTGCAGGTAACCGAACACCAGATAGTCCATGGCGTGCAGCGCATCGTAGGTGCCGATGCCAAGGGTGGTTTCCTTCAATTCATCCTTGGCGGCCTGGTAGGAGGCTCGGTCGCTGGCCACCATCTCCGACCACAGGCCGAGCCGGCTGAAGATATGCGAAGGCATGTGCAGGGCATGGGGCACCGAGGGTGCGATGCCGCTGTAGACCCGTGCCGCCGGGAGGCCCTTCTC
>DNUE01000054.1:0-803 GCA_003508005.1 Desulfobulbaceae bacterium | reverse complement strand
GTGACGTTCAGCACCAGAGCATAAAGAATCTGTGCTTCGTCGTCTTCGGGATACTTTGCCGCCAGCGCTTCCATGGCCTTTTCCAGGGCCAGAGCCCGCGATCGATGCTCGACAGTTTGCCAATCCTTGAAAAACTCGGCCAGGGATGCGATGTAGTCCGTCTCGCGCGCGCTCCTGGCCCCCACCCTCCGGGCTTCGTCCATGGCAGCGGCGCCGGCCTGCAGCGCCTGAGGATTGGGCGGCCAGGCGAGGGGATTGCCCATGGACATGAAGGAGATGCCCCAATACGCCATGCCGCAATCGGCGTCATGCTTCAACACCCGGGCGAAGGAAGCCTTGGCGGGTTCAAACCAGAAGGAATGAAACAGGGCCATGGCTCGATTGAACTCCTGCTGTGCAGCGGCATTACAGGAGACAGGGAAATTGACTTCTCCGAGCTTTTCCGACGGGCCGTTCACGGCGCCCGCTTCGGGCACCAGAAAGCAGAACATAATGGTCAGCGTCCAGACAATGACGGTGGTTTTTTTCATGGCTGCCTCCGTTGTTGAGGATACCATTCAGTTTAATGCAACTTTTCGACACGTAAAGGAAAGTTATCCCCAAGTACAGCCATTGGGAAGCGGACCGAAAGGGAGAGAGATAAGAGTCAGGCGGAACAGCCAGGAAAAAGACGTATCAGGCGGGTGCGTCCTGCAACTCCACCCAGAAGGTCGCGCCGCCGCCGGACGTCTCTTCAACCCAGTAGCGACCTTCATACAGGAGAGTGATTTTTTGAACGATGGCCAATCCGATGCCGGTTCCGG
>DNUE01000087.1:2494-5567 GCA_003508005.1 Desulfobulbaceae bacterium | reverse complement strand
GCCCCAAACTGGCAGTGAATGATGATGTATGGGCGCAGGTGGGTTTCTTGGGGCAGTTCCAGTTCGAAACTGCTGAAGACCTTGCCGGCGATAGTGATGAATGGAGCAAAGATTTCTTCATCCGCCGGGCGCGTCTGATGGTTCAGGGTTCGGTACACAAAAACGTCAAGTTCTTCTTTTCTACCGACGCCCCCAACGCTGGAAAGAAAGTGCGTGGATCCGCTCTTGATAGCGATTTTATTCTGAACGACGCCTTCGTCGATCTGCAATTCATGCCCGAGCTTAATATCGCTTTTGGCCGTATCCTTTCGCCGTTCTCGCCGGAGTATCGCGCCTCGGCCGCCCTGCTGCTGGGAATCGACTACAACCTTAATGCCAACAAGCTATTCAGCCCCAGCGATGGTCTTGCTTTCTGGCGTGATGAAGGTATCGAAGTCCGCGGCCTGCTGTTCGAAGGTCTCATCGACTATCGGGTTGGTCTTTTCCGTGGCGACCGCACTGACATAAATCGTGACGACGATCTGCGTACCACCGGCATGGTCATGGTCAATCTTCGCGACGCCCAGCCCGGCTTTTTCTACAACATGAACAGCCTCGGAACCCTCAAGGTACTGTCCTTCGGTGGTGGCTACGATTACGTCGGCAACTCCGACGCTAAAGACGGCAAGGCATGGAACGTCTTCGGCATGCTTGAACAACCTCTCGGCCCTGGCCATCTCGTGGCTTCGGCAGCCTACTATGACTGGGATGGCCCGAACTACGCCGGCGCGTTCGAAGGAAACACCATCTCGGCCCAGGCAGGCTACCTGCTGCCCTGCCCGTTTTTGGAAGGTGCTAAAATTCAACCGGTTCTGCGTTACCAGCACCAGGACAGAGAAAATGGTACAGAATATAAACTCGACACCTTCAACATCGGCCTGAACTACTTCCTGAAGGGTCACAACATCAACTTCAAGATCGATTACGCCATCAATGATCGGATAAACACTACCACTGGCGAGAAGTTTGACGCTTTCCGCTTCCAGACCCAACTGCTGTTCTAAGTCATTCTGCACGTCCGACAATGGGGCTCTTTACGGGCCCCATTGTTTTTTCCTGGTTTTCCTGCCCATTAGCCCCCATTTATAGCTTGCCTCAACCAATTTAAGAAAATTTTTCCCAAAAGCGAGCATTGCCTGACATGCGATATGTAAACGTTGCAGTTTTCAGTCTTTCGTTGTATATTCCGCAAAACATCGTTACCAGGCCTGTTCTGGTCCCGGTAAAAGATGTTCAGGCTTCGGGATTTATCAAGACTGTGAGTCTCTATCATGCCAGGAAAAGGAGGTGAGCAAGGACCCCCCTGCCCGATGATGCAACACAAGATCGGCCGGGTTAACCGACGCATTGCGGATCTCTGCGATCCGGCGTTTATTCTTATTTTCTTTTTGATGGAAGGAGCATTACCGTGAAACAGATTAAAATCGCCCTGGCGGCCCTGACCGCCATGGCCGTGGCCGCCCCTGCCATGGCCCTTAACGTCGATTGGCATGGCGACCTCAACAACCGTTTTTCCTACAGCACCCAGGCCGACACCTCGGTCCGTACCTCCAAAGACAGTGAAAAATATGTCAGCCTTGGGGGACAACTCTATTCCCTAGGCGAAATCCCCAATATTGATACCAAGAAAAACAGCAAGGACAGCGACTTCTTTGGTGAAATCAAGTATCGCATGAGCCTCAACGTGTCCGACGATGACAAAAAGGTCAAGGGCGTGGTCGGCTTCGAATTCGGCAGCGCCAAGTTCGGTGGACCTGATATGCCATTTGGCGGCGACAAAAACAATTTCGAACTCATGTGGGCCTACACCGACATCGAACTGCCCTTCGATCCAGCTTCCCGCCTTATCGTTGGTCTGCAGCCCGTCGGCTACAATCCGCTGCTGTGGTCTGACAACGCCGGCGGCGTCAAATGGGTTCGCAAGTGCGGTCCATGGGGCTACAGCCTCGGCTGGTTCCGTGACGATGTTGCCAAAGGCACGGGAGGTGATCAGAAAACCGACTATGACAACGCCTACGCCGGCGATCTGGCCTACACCTTCAGCAACGGCAACAGCATCAACGCTTTTGTTGTATATCTGGAATCGCGTGGTGAAAAACTGTCATACGATTTCAGCACAACCTTCAATGCTGTAACCGGAAAATTTGATCGCAATGTTCCTGCTATTGACGCTCAAGACCAGCAGATCTGGCTTGGCCTGTCCGGCAAAGGCAAGTGGCAGGACATCACCGGTCAGTTCACCGGCATGTACCTGACCGGTGAACTCAAAGCGCTTGATCAAAAATTTGATCGCGAAGCCTACCTGTTCCACGGCCAACTCGATTACAAACTGAACAACACCACCTTCACCCTCGGCGGCCTCTATGCTTCCGGCGACAAGAGTGACAACGATGGCAAACTGAAAAACTTCGACGTCATCGACATCTCCACCAGTATGATCGGCTCGGTCATCATCTTTGACAACTTCGCCGATGACAACTCCCTGAGCCAGGCCCCCTACCTGTTCGACAAGGGCTATGCCCTGCTCTATGCCGGCGCTCGTCACGACCTGACGGAAAAAGCCTGGCTCTGGGGCCGCTACCTGTGGCACAACACGGCGGAAAAACTGGCCGGAGAGGACGAAGTCGGTCATGAATTCGTGGTTGGTGCCGGATACCAGATCATGAAGGGCCTGACGGCGGAGATCAACGCCGGGTACCTGCTCGCGGGAGATCTGTGGAAATCCCTTGGGACCGATGGCGATGGCGACGACGTATTCCGCACCGATGCCCGCATTCGCTTCGTTTTCTAGTTCCAGGATTGCCTCACTCCAGGCAATATGATAATAATGTTGGGCCGGGCTTTTGCCCGGCCCTTCTTTTTGGTCCCGTGCGTCCTAACCAAATCCTGACACTGCAAAATTTATCCAAGGGAGGTTGCGCTTTGTTCACCAGATTGAGCACCATCATGGCAGCCCTGCTGGTCCTGGTGACCGGCACCGTCCAGGCCGGAACGCTGGAAGACATCGTTCAGGACCTGCAACCCGTACCCGGCT
>DNUE01000087.1:0-2465 GCA_003508005.1 Desulfobulbaceae bacterium | reverse complement strand
CCGGGCGAGCCGATTACCCACCCGGTGACCGGCAAGCTGCTGGGCACCCTGGACGGCAGCAAGGGCCTGCTGCAGGTTACCCAGGTCAAGAGTGGCTTTAGTCATGCCCGCCCCCTCGGCCAGCCCGGAGCCATCGTCCGCGGCGATGCCATTCGCCGCTACGACGGCCTGCGCGCCACCTTCTGGGATTATACCGGGCAGGGTGAAGAGTTTTACGGCCGGTTGAAAGCCGCCCTGCCGGACCTGCTCTGGCAGGCCTATGGCCCCGCCCAAGCCGAAAAACCGGCCCAACCCGGCGCCGCCGGGAAAACCGCCAGCGACCTGGTGGTGGTGCTCACGGCCCGCAACCTGACCGTTCGTGATGCCGCCGGCAGCGTTATTCGCAGCTATCCCGCCCCGTCGTTGGCAGCCGTACCGAGCGCTGTGGCTCCCGTGCCGGTGGCGGCGCCAGTGGTAGCGGCACCGGCCCTCGTGGCCCCTGCAACCGCAACCGCACCCTACCGCCTAGAGCAACCGGTGGCACCGGCTCCGGGCAGCGTCCGCTATGAAGCGGCGTTTCCCGGCTTCCAGGTCCTCGGCAACCCTGGCTTCACCGTGGTTATGGCCGACTTTGTCCGCGAGAATTCCGAGCTGCTGATGGCCGCCACCGACGGTGCGCGCATCAAAATCCAGAGAATCGACGGCAGCCTCAACACCATAACCGAGCTGGAAGTGGCCGGACTGCCCCAAGTCGTGGGACTGCATTGGTGGCAGCCCCAGGCCGGACAGCTTTACCTGGCCGCATCCGCCTGGAAAAATACTCAGATGGCTTCCGCCCTGTACCGCTTTGAAAACAACCGCCTGACCCCGGTCAGTGAGAACCTGCCCCATCTGTTCGGCAGTTTCGACCGCGACGGCGATGGCCGCCGCGAGACTTTGCTGGCCCAGAACATGGACCGCGAACTTTTCTGGGGCACGGTAATTCGCCAGGTTTCCGTACAGGGGAACAGGTTAAACCTGACCTCGCCCGCCTTTGAACTTCCGCGGCGCTTCACCGTCGGCGGCAGCACCATGGCCGATCTGACGGGCAACGGCAAACCGGAAACCATCGTGGTCCGCGACGGCCTGCTCTACATTTTTAGCGGCAGCAAGCAGATCTACCGCTCGGCCAAAATGATGGGCGGCAGCCTGGCTCGTTTTGCTTACCAGGTCCAGCCCGATGCCCGGGAAACCACCACTAATTTCGCCGCCGTCGAAGTACCGCCGGTAGCGGCGGATTTGGATGGCGATGGCCGTCCGGAACTGCTGGTGGTCGCTTCAGACAGCGGCATGTTTTCCGCTCCGGGATTAAGTGCCAATGTGCGTAAGAGCTGGCTGGCGGTATTGAAATACCGCGACAACACCTTCGTCAAGGGCAGCCTCGGCGAGGAGATGTCCAACCCCTTGCAGGGCCTGACGGTGCAGGACCAGCGGGTTCTATTCATCGCCACCGAACCCGGCTCGGTGTTCGGCAAGGGGGGTGAAAGCCAAGTTCTGGTGTTTCCCCTGGCAAATTAATGCAACGGAAGCAATCTGAAAAAAGCCTCGACATTGTCGAGGCTTTTTTCATTTCGGAAAACTTTTTGATTCAACTTTTGATCTCGGCAAACTTGCTTGCCCCAGGCAAAAAACATTGTTCTATCTCTTCTTGACGCTCCCGCTGAAACTTGTTATACCGGCGAAACTCCCGCCTTCCACCGTGCGCTCCGCGCCCTGGCTCATGTGCCTTGAAATTGTTTGTTCGGCCATTGCGGCCTCATATTTCTTTCTTGATGGAGGACCAACCCATGTATCGAAGGCTCCCTGCTGTCCTGCCGGCCCTGCTGGCCATGGTGCTGCTGGCCACGCCGGCCCGGGCGGAAATCGATTTTTTCGGCACCGCCAAAATCAAACCCACCTTCTACACCGATTTCGACTTTCAGAGCGGCAAAACCGACCGCGCCATCATCAACGAAGGCGGCCTTACGGGCGGCGAGCATGTCCGTGCCGAACTGCGCCTGGGGTGGAAAGCCTCCGGCGATGCCTGGTCCGTGAAGATGATCGCCGAAGCGGATGTCATCATGACCAAGGACAGTGCCGACCGCTCCTATTACACCGGCGCCGAGGATATCGAAGGCCGGCCCAATTCCGGCGGCGAATTCGGCATCGAGCGCGTCGAATTACTGTACCGCTTCTTCCCTTGGCTGGAACTGCAGAGCGGCTGGGATATCCGCGCCCTCGACATCAAGACCGGCGGCCTGCTGTTCGGCGACGATCATCCCTTCATCGGCTTCCGCGGCAACCTGGCTCCGAAACTGCAATACGAAGCCCTGTACCTGCCCATTCAGAATCGCGGCAATCTGCCGCGCAAGGATGATGTCGACAAAATCCTGCGCAGTTCCACTGAGGACGACTGGCGGGTCTATTCCCTGAAGCTGACCCAGGATCTGGCCGCTGCGCCGGAGGCC
>DNUE01000062.1 GCA_003508005.1 Desulfobulbaceae bacterium | reverse complement strand
TGGCCTGTGGGTGTCAAAGTTGGGCGGACAGGTCGACATTGTCAACGAGGTTGGGGGCGAAGAGGGTCGCGTTGGTGAGAAAATAGTCGCCCGTCGAGACGCCGGCAAAGGTCTCTGTTCTGCCTGCATACTGTTCTTCGAGGCTGAAGAAAAGGCGGTCCTGGAAAAGGGGGATCGATACGTTGAACTTGGCCAGATGACGGGGAGAATTGGTCCACACCTGATCCCCTCCCCCATAATCGGACTCCTGGTACGCATAGCTCAGGCGTCCGGATACCCCTCCGGGAAAGGAAACAGCCAGTTCGGCCTCAATGCCGGCAGCATCCACTTCACCGGCATTCCGGTAGACAAGCAGCTCATCCGCATCGGTTTCCAGGGTTATCATGTCCTTGGCATCATAGGTGTACAGGGAGACGGTTCCGGTAAAATTCTTGCCAAGGAGCTGCTCCCAAACCAGCTCATGGGACTGGATCGTTTCCTCCTGCAGGTCGGGGTTTGCCTTCTGCGACGCGTCGCCGTCATTGTAATAGAGTTCATACACGCTGGGCCCCCGGAAGGCCCGGCCGAAGAGGTATTTCAAGGAGGTCCCCGCCAATGGCCTGTAGATGACGGCCAGGCGGGGATTGGCCGTGTCGCCGAACGTGCTGAAATGGTCGAAGCGCAGGCCGGCGACAAGGGTCAGGTTGGTCAGCAGCGAATATTCATCCTGGAGGAACAGGCCCCAGCTGCTGGAATTCCTGTCGTCATCAAGATAGACAGCAAATTCATCGTAGTTTTCCTGGAACTGGGAAAAATTATCAGTAAAATCGGCGCCCATGATTAGCATATGCCTATCGAACTTCCTGGTAAGGTGGAGGTTGGCGCCCAGCCATTGCCCATCGACATGGTCATTGTTTATGGTTGTCCCAAAATCCTCGTCGAAATAGGCATATTCTCCTTCATATTGGTAATATCCATAGGTGAGCCTTGCCACCAGCCCCAGGTCATCATCAAAACGATGATCCAGCTTGAGGTCCGCGAACGCCCGTTCATCCCAGCTTTTGTTCCGCGGGTCGTTGAAGGCGATGTCCCACGGGGCGGTTGGAATCTGCTTGCTGCGGTTGACATAGGATGTCTCAAGGGTCAGGTCCCGCCATGCATATTTGGCGAAAAGGCTTCCGGACCGGTCACGGTCGCCATCCTCGGCAACGCCGTTGTTCTGGTCCGGCGTGTCGAATTCCTGATAATACAGGTCCTGCCCGTCACGGTTGAACAGGGTGCCAGAGAGCACCATCTGCCCGCCATTGTCAAACAGGCTTCCAGAGGAGAGCCGTCCCTGGTAGCTGCCAAAGCTGCCGATGTCAGCGGCCGCCTCGATGCCCTTCATTGCCTCGGCATCTTTGGTAATGACGTTGATCACCATCAAAAAGGCGTTGTTGCCGTACATGGAATAGCTTGGCCCACGGATTATTTCAATCCGCTCGATCAGGTCGAGATCGCACACGAAGTCTGTGCCTACCGGGGCTGAATCATAAATATTTTCGTTGAGCTTCACCCCGTCCAGGAGCACCAGAATCCTGGAGTTATAGTCCCCAGGGCGGCCGAAACCCCGCACCCCGGCATAATGGTAGTTTCGGTCATAGTTCGCATACAGACCCCGCACACTCTGCAGGATCTCCGCGAAGGTCCGATAGCCGTATTTCCGAATATCATCGGCGGTGATGATGGATACCGACGCAGGCGCTTCCGTGGTCTTTTGCTCATATTTCGATGCGCCGGTCACCGGCTTGATCCGCACCTCCATCAGCTCTTCGATGGTCATATCGAACAGGTCGGTTTCCTGTTCCCTGCCATACGAAGACACGCAATCATGAAAGAGAATACAAAGGAAAAGCAACGCCGGCACAAAGACAGGAAAAGACCTCTTGCATCCTTTTGTTGCCTTTGATGGATAGAATATTGGTTGGACAGGTCCCATGTTCTACTCCACTACTTTGGTTGCCAGACTCAGCAGCTTCGAGCTTATTTTGATGCCGACGTCCGCGGCTGCCTTTCTGTTTATCTGGAAGCGAACTTTTTCATCGATAATGGTCATGGTTATGATCACACCCGACTGGGCCGCATTTTCCTGATCGGTCACCGTCAAGACAGGTTTTTTGCCCAACCTTGCGACTATCTGCGGGATGGTATCTTTTTCGGATCGGGGAATAAAGAGGAGGTGACAGTCGTAGGTGCTCTGGACTGCCGCGACAGAAGCAATCCGGCTGAGATTGATTTGATGCGAGCCGATTGGTTTTCGCGTAATTGCGTCTATCTGCTCGCCAAAGGGGTCCTTCCCGAGAATACAGATATGAAAATCAGAGGATGGGGAAGAAAAAGCCCCGGCCGGCCATTCGACAAAGTGTGCGAAATTGTAAAGGAATGCCGTCTTGATCTGATATTCATGAGCAATCTGCTCTTCCGCCCCAGCTGTCTGCGGTGGGAAAAAAAGCAGAAGAATGGACAGGATCAGCAACTCGAGCAACACAGGAAGCCCATTGCCACGCACTGAATTCCGCTTTTGATAGGCTCGATCTCTGGTGTGAGGGAACTTCATCAATTTCTTCAGTATCCAGGTACAGTTACGGTACAGCGTCACGCTGTCGATCAAACAACATCACCGTCGCTCAATGTAGCAAGAGCGTCCCTTTCATGCCACACTTTCTCCCTTCGCACGGCAGCGGACGATACGGTTATCTGCTCCTGTCGCCGGCCTGCTTGATGCCCAGGCAGTACCGGTGAGGGCCCGGGGTCCCGTAGGGCACAAAGGCGACCCGGTCGCCGGGCATGACGGTATGATCAAGCGGGCAGGCGGTATGGTTGCAGAACACTGCTTCTATCTTCTCCAGCGGCAGGCGCAGTTCCAGGGCAATCTCCCGGGCAGCTTTCCCTTCCGGCGACAGGAACAGCTCAACCGTGACCGGCAGCCCCTCCTTCGTCCGCAGGGTGTGCAGCAGGCCGAACATGCGGACGACCGTTGGTTTATTCTCCATCATGATGCGCTCGCGATTTCCGGGTGTTCATGTCTGATCCTCGCGCAGGAGTATCTCGTCAATTTCAAGATGAAAGAGGTCGATGGTCAGGCAGCGGTTGCGGAGGGGCTCCCCGATGTGCAGGAGTATTTTGACAACCTCCGCAACCTCGATCCCGGCAACTACCGCCGGCGTAAACGACGGGGTGCCCTGGCTGACCTCAATGCCCGGTAGTTTGCGATTGCGCGGGTAGAGCCGCTGCAGGGTCCCGTCGCCCGGAAACTGGGTTGCCAGGTGGCCGTACCAGCCTCCGATCGCCCCGTGCACCATGGGGATGCCGCGCCTGTCGCACATCTCCGCCAGCAGCAGCCTGGCCGGGATAGAATCCAGCGCATCCGCGGCCACATCAACCCCCCGCAGGAGTTCCTCGCCGTTTTCCTCAGCAAAGGCTTCCGCGACCGGCCGGAAGGTTACCGCGGGATTGACCGCCGCAACCCGACTTGCGGCCGCCTCCACCTTTTTCCGTCCCAGCTGGTCCGGGGTGGAGTACAGCTGCCGGTTCAGGTTGTGCTCCTGGAACACATCAGGATCAACGGCGACGATGCCGCCGATGCCCAAGCGGGCCAGTTCCTCGATGATGTACCCGCCAAGCCCGCCGCAGCCAATGACCGCCACCCTGCTCCTGAACAGGGCAAGCTGCTGGGGAAGCGAGATCATATCCCGGTTTCTCTGATAGCGGGCCGGCAGAATGCCGTCCGCCAGGGCGATTTCCTCCACCCGACCGACGGTCAGGCCGAAGCGGCCGGCTGCTTCAGCCTGCGCCGACAACGGCAGCAGGCCGTCCGTTGCCCGGTCGCGGAGAAATTGAACGAGTTCCTGCACCTCAGCCTCCGCCGACGAGCGGGAAAAGGGACAGGGTATCGCCTTCCGCCAGCGCCTGGTCCATGCCGCCGCTGCGCCCGTTGATGAAGATGATGCCGACTTCCGGATCCGGGATGCCCAGCGCCTCGACGATATGCCGCACGGTTGCCGTGGAGTCGAATTCCCTGGTTTCCTGCTTGAAGCGACCGATCCGGAAGTTGGCAAAAAGCCTGATTGTAACCCGCATGTGCCCATTGTAGCAGGTTTCATCATCCCATGGAAAGAAGGATTGATGACTCCTGTTTTTTTCTCGGCGGATTCAACAGGCCGGAAGGGGCTTAAAAGTTCCAGAACTCGTCTATTTCCTCCCCGGTGAAATCCCAGACGACATTGTGCGGCGGCAGTTTTTCCCGGGAGAAGAATTCCGGCAGCCGGTCGTCCTTGTTGGTAAAGCCCGCCGCCAGGTTGAATTCGTGCTCCGTGCGCAGGATGTTCTTGCCCAATTCGGTGACATCATCTGCGGTCAGGCTGATGCCGAAGCGGGCGTTGATCATGTCGATTATGGCGGTGAAGGCCTCCGGAATGTCCAGGGCAGGGAAGGCGACGAAGATGCAGAGGCCGGCGGTGTCCAGTGCCGCGGTGGCGATCTGCAGGTTTCGCGACAGCTCGACCTGTCCTTCTTTTTTCAGGGGATCGACGTCCCCGCCGACTTTCAGGATATTGGTCGCCACGGCATAGCCGGCCGTGTGGTCCGCGCCCATGGTGCTGGTGCAGTAGGTGATGCCGATGCCCTTCACCGCCCGCGGGTCATAGGCAGGGATCGCCTGGTTCTTGACCACCGGCACCCTGGTGACGCCGTACGCCTTGCCGACGGCCCCCGCGCCGCTGCCGATGAGCCGGCCCAGCGGCGTGCCCTTGCGGACATCCTGATCCAGGATCCGGATGATGCCCGCACCGTCGCCGAAAGGCAGAAGCCCTCCTTCCATGGCAACGCCCATGGTCACCGAGGTCTCGATGGTATCGACGCCGATATCGTCCATAATGCTGTCCGCCTCGGCGATCTGGTCCAGGTTGTCCACGCAGCAGTCGGCGCCCATGGCCCAGATGGACTCATACTCAAAGCCGGAGGTCTTGTACTTGCCCTGCGCATCGTTGAACACCTGGGAGCATTGAATCACACAGCCCGCATGGCAGCCGTGCCGAATTTTCCCGCCCCGTTTCTCGATGAGGTCATGCATGGTCTCGCCGGAAATACTGTCGTGGCCCTCGAACTGGCCGGAGCGGAAATTCCGGGTGGGCAGGCCGCCGGCCTCGTTGATGACATTGACCAGGACCGCGGTGCCGTAGGTGGGCAGCCCCTGGCCGCTGACCGGATGCTTCTGCAGGGCCTTGGCAAAGATCCTGACCGCCGCCTTGAACTTTTCCGGTTCGGCGATCGGCACCGCCGCCTCTTTCGGAACGCTGATCGCAATGCACTTCACCTTCTTCGACCCCATGACCGCCCCGAGCCCTCCGCGGCCGGCGCTGCGGACCTTGCCCACCGGATCCTTGACCGAGATGTTGGCAATGGGCATTCTCATTTCTCCGGCCGGCCCGATGGAGATCACCCCGGTTTTCTCGCCGTGCCGTTCCAGCATGGCATTGACCACAGCAAAATTCCCTTTGCCGGCCAGATCAGGTTCGTCGCCAATTTTCACCCCGTCGGCGGTGACATGCAGGCTGTACAGGCAATCCTTTTCCGGCTGGCCCTCAATGATCAGGGCCTTGACCCCGAGGCGGGCAAGAAGCTGGGACGCGGTTCCTCCCGCGTTGCTTTCCTTGATGGTCCCGGTGAGAGGACTCTTGGCGCCGACGCTGAGGCGGCCGGAGTTGGCGGTTACCGTCCCGCTCAGCAGGCCGGGCGCGAAAACAAGCTTGTTGCTCGCGCCAAGGGGATGACAGGTCGGCGGCACCTCCGCCGCAACGATGGTCGAGGTCAGCCCCCGCCCCCCGAGTCCGGCCCATTTATCCGGGACATCCTCGATCCGCACCGTTAAATCAGTCATGTTTACCCGATAGATCCTGTCAGCCATATTCTTCTCCCGATGAAATTTGCACTCTTTTTGTGAGCTGATGCCCTCTCGATATCAACCAAAATCCTGTCTGCACAATCCTGGCGGCGTCTGCCGAATACCTTGTTGCTCCGGCAGGGGATAGATACATCGAAAAATCCCGAAATCTGCATGCGTTAGCATTCCTGCCATTCACCGAAACAGCAGGAAAAGGTCGGGAAAAAACAATAATGAAACCTATTTAGATTATCTGAATCCGCTTTATGGGTGTCAAGCAAATTAACTCCCTAACTATATGTTTCTTTTGACATATTATCGCTTCAAATTACTTAGGGAGAGGCCTGAGAGGCTGGCCAAAAAAAATATTCTGGTAGTTTGATTTTCGCCTGTTTGATTTTAAGACAGAACAAGGTGTCAGTGGTTCAATACCACGATACTTTTAATCAATGACACCATCGTATAAATAAGAGGAAAGCTATTGGGGTCGAAAGATCTGCACCCCTCATATAATACCTTTGACTTCCATTTTTTGGGCGATGTATAATTCAGCAAAAGCGACAAATATATATACTGCGCATCACAAAATATTCTGCGAAAATATTTGTTTATAAACAACAGGTTGCTCGATTATATAAATTCAGGCAATACTAATTGCAGTCTCTGCTCCCCGGAAAGATCCGGTTTTGCCCTGAATTTCAACAAAGCAAGAAGGAAATAAATAATCAACGCAATCCAATCCTGAGTATGCACAGCATTTTTTGAACTGCCAGGATTGTTTTGATTCTCGGATTCTTCTTGATCCATCTGAAAAAGAGTTCATTCTGCCATCAACTGCGTCCAACGGCTGAATGAACACCTTCCGGCGTCGATGATAATCCTTTGCAAGGGAAGTCGAATTCAATTTCCCGCAGGACGCTCCTCGTGGTTTTATCTATCCGGAGTTGCAAGTATTTTTATGTGACAGCAGAGGCAGTATTGAGGAAGAAGGCAAAACTATCGCTGAGGGGCGGAAATGGATATGCTGACAAAAAATATTGAAAAGCGGCAGCGCGGTGATATCTATCGAGCGAACACAATAACAAAATATTCTCATCGCCATCCACGCCATACCAGGAAGAAAACTGTATTTGTATGGACCATAATATTGTTTATCCTGTTGTTATCCCGCAATGACTGCCTCTCATATTCGTCTCCTGACCTCAACTATGCCGATTCAATCGCTTTTCCTGCTGTAGATTCTTCAATTGTTACCAGGCAGCAACTGGTTGAATTAAACCTTGAACAGTTCACTAACTGTACTCATAGAGCCATTCGACTTGGCCTGTTCGATGATGTTGCGCTTGTTGCCCTGTTTGAAAAACAGAGCAGCACACCTGACGGCTCTTTGGTATGGCAGGGAAAGATTCTTGACCAACCTGGCAGCCGTGTCCTTTTCGTTCTAAACGGCGGCAGGATCTCCGGGGAGATAGCGCTTTCCGAAACTCTCTATCACGTTCGCTCCATCGATGAGGGCATCCATATCGTGCAGGAGATAACACCAACCGTTCATTCCAGGCTGCAGGACCTGGCTGTAGCAAGAGGGGTAAGCGATGATGTTGTTACCTTGACCAATGAGGAACGGGCAAAATACGGGTTGTATGCTCTTGTTTACGATTCCCAACTCACCCAGGCAGCCCAAGGTCATGCCGAGGACATGGCACTCAATGATTATTTTGATCATACCGGTCTGGACGGGCGTTCCCCCGCTGACCGAATCACCGACGCAGGCTATATTTGGAACTATTGCGCTGAAAACATAGCAGCGGGATATCCCGATGCAGCTTCGGCAGTAGATGGCTGGATAAACAGTCCAGGACATCATGCAAATATGCTGAGCACTACCGCCTGCGATCTAGGGGTCGGATATGCTTATGATGGGACGGCTTATTATGGCCACTACTGGGTCCAGAATTTCGGCCGGAAAAGCGGGGTGACAGCCTGTCCGGGGGTGGACGGAAAAGCCCCGGATGTTGTTACCGGAACAGCAACGCAGGTTGGTGCAGATTCTGTTCGGCTTACAGGGACCGTAAACCCCAACGGCCTGAGTACAACCTATTATTTTCAAGTTGGATTCACCACAGCATATGGATCCACCTCACCGATGTTGAGCGCAGGATCAGGATCCGTTCCGCTGTTTGTCGAAAGTACTCCGTCCGGTTTTGTCCCTTCAAACGTCTATCATTACAGATTAGTGGCCTATAACAGCGAAGGCACGACATACGGTCAGGATGAAATATTTACTACTTCAGGCCAAAGGCCGGGCCAAAAATTGCCGATAAGTATTTTGCATTTATTGCTGGGTAAAAAATAAAGAAGCCGGAAAATCTGGTCCGACTCCTGTTGCCGGCTTTCCCCAAGCTTCGCCGAGTGCACTGAAATGGCCCCCCGGGACCGGGAAATCATGCAGGGAGGAAGCAATGCGCAATATATTGAGATGTTTACTTTTTCTTGCCCCATTGTGCCTCTGCATCCTTTCTCATTCCCAGGCCGCCAGCTATTACGTCCGAACGGACGGAGGCACCGCCGGCCAGTGCTCCGGACTTGCTGATGCCCCTTATCCCGGCTCGGGCACCGGACAGCCATGTGCCTGGAATCATCCTTTCTGGGCACTCAACGCGGCTGGCGCCTGGAAGATCAGCCGTGGCGACACCCTGATCATCCGGCCGGGCAGCTATCGGCTGGGTATCGGCGCACCCAATACGTCCTGGTGTGATACCAGCTATACTTATGACTGCGTGCTTCCCCCCCTGCCATCGGGTCTGGATGCACAGCATCCGACCCGCATTCTCGGCTATGGATGGAATCAGGGCTGCACTCAGGCTCCGGAACTCTGGGGCTCCGAACGCCCATGGCAATTGCTCGACCTGAGAGGTACATCCAATGCGGTCGTTTCCTGCCTGGAACTTACCGACCACTCGGGCTGCGTCGAGTCTTTCTGCCCCGACTGCCCTGGCCGGACAGCGGTTGCATGCAAAGAAGACACCTATCCCTACGGCAATTGGGCATCAATAGGAATTGTTGCTTCCGATTCAAACAATGTGACCTTGCAGAATCTTAACATTCACGGTCTGGCGCACACTGGTGTGCATGCGGCGCGAATCTCGAACTGGACCGTGCAGGATGTACGCATTGCCGGCAACGGCTGGTGCGGATGGGACGGTGACATGGGCGAGAATACGAGCAGCAATTCCGGCACCCTGACCTTCAAGCGCTGGATCGTCGAATGGAACGGCTGCGCCGAGACCTATCCCGGCAGGCAGCCCGATCATTGCTGGGACCAGACCCACGGCGGCTACGGCGACGGTGTCGGGACTCATTCCACCCGCGGCCACTGGATCATCGAAGATTCCATCTTCCGCTTCAACACCTCCGACGGGCTGGACCTCCTCTATGTGCGGGAAAATCCAAGCATGATCGAAATCCGGCGAACCCAGGCCTATGGCAATGCCGGCAATCCCATCAAGACCTCCGGTCCGACAAAAATTGAAAACAGCCTGCTCATCGGCAACTGCGGTTATTTTTCAGGAAAGCCTTTTGCCCAGGAGATGAGCGATCATTGCCGCGCCGGCGGCAACAGCCTGGCGCTCAGTATCGGGCAGGGAAACCAGATCACCGTGGTCAACTCGACCATTGTGGGCCAGGGGGACTGCCTGGTGGAGGCGATATGCGATCGGGAGGTGCCTTCAACCTGTAACGGCACTGAATCGGCAGCCTTTTTCAACAACATCTTTCGGGGGTATACGGAATTCATCGACCCGACGGATACGACCTGTCTTATTTATGAGGAGCCGGTGGGAATCTCAACCGGCGCCATGGACTACAATCTGATCTATAATGCCAAAGGCAGCGATTGCCCGCGGGGCGCCAATGACCTGTGCGGCAATCCCCTGTTCGTCGGGGACAGCCTTAACAGCTTCGACGGTCACCTGCAGCCGGCCAGTCCGGCCATTGACAGCGGCCTTGCGGTGGGCGGGCTCATCCCTGCACATGATCTGGAAAAGTTGCTGCGCCCTTGGGGACTGCAGGTAGATCGCGGCGCCTACGAATACGGAAGTGTCCCGATACCGCAACCTCCAAACCCCCTTCCACCCTCTCAAGCGGGAAAACCTCTTCCTGGTGTCTATCTGCTCCTTTTGGATCAATAGAAAATGGAATAAATTGGATTATCCGGCCTCATTTTCCGGCAAGAAAAGAAAGAATACTCCGCTCGAGCCCTTGCCGGTAGATATCGCCGCTCACCAAAAATCCATCATTGTGGCCGCCGCCTATTTTGAGAAATGTCTTGGGCTGGGCGGCCGCTTCATACACCTTCACGCCATTGGCAAAAGGGATGATTTCATCATCCGGGCTATGGATGACCAGCACGGGGCAGGTAATGTTCTGGACCGCTTTTTTGACATCGTATTGGTATCTGGCCAATAGTCGCACCGGAAAAACTGGGTAGAGCTGGGCCGCCATATCAGGCACCGAGGAAAAGACGGACTCAAGGATCAGTCCTGCCGGGCTGGTGCGGACGGCAAGGTTGGCGGCAACAGCGCCTCCCAGGGACCTGCCGAAAATAACGATTTCATTTGGCTCAATTCCTTTCGTTTCAGTGAGATAGCGCCAGGCTGCTTCGGCATCCAGATAGGTGCCCTGCTCCGAAATCCGGCCCTCGCTCTCTCCGTAGCCCCGGTAGTCGATGATCAGGGTCGAGAGGCCAAGCCGGTGAAAAATCGCCAGCGAATCCAGCCGGTGGGAAATATTCCCGGCATTCCCATGAAAAAAGAGGAGCACGCCTTTCGCCTGCTGTGCGGGCAAGAACCACCCCCTGATTCGGACATTGTCGCTGGTGGTGATTGTTACCTGCTCGAAGTCCAGCCCTATCTTTGCCGGAGTTGCGGTGATCTTCCTTGACGGAAGATCCGGATAAAAAAGAAGCTTGCCCTGCATGAAAAAGAGGTAAAGGCAGATACACGCATAGAGCACCCCGCCGATTGCCAGGAAGGACAGCAAAAGGTCGAACATGATCATTTTCTTTGACACTCCCGGCTGCTCCTTTGGTTCGAGATGGGAAAAGGGCGAATTTTTTGCCGCTCCCCCCAGACCATTCCCGCCAGCTTGATTCTGGCCTGACCGCTACGCATACATAGAATATCCCGTGATACGTTCGCTGTCCACTCCTGACGATCGACCTTTGTTCATTACCCCCACCTGTCATTGACCGATTTGGGCCCCGGCCAAATATCCTTTTTCGTGGTCATTGCTCGAACGCACTTTTTCTTGCATTTTCCCTGGATTCATTCTTAGCTACATGTCCTGAAGTATTCAACAGCCATCCTAATTCCCTGGAACGGACCGGGATTCCATGAAGATTGCGCTTGTCCAGACCAATCCGATCATCGGCGACTTCGCCGGCAACAGCGCCAGGATCCTTGCCCGGACCCGGGAGGCCAGGGAGCGGGGCTGCCGGCTGGCGATCTTTCCCGAACTGAGCCTGTGCGGCTATCCGCCCCAGGACCTGCTGGAGCGCGCCGACTTCATCGCCGCCCACGACCGGGCCTTGAACCACCTGCTCCCCGGGACCGGGGACATCGGGGTGGTCCTCGGGGTGATCGAGAGGCGCACCGGCAGCGGCAAGCCCCTGTACAATACCGCCCTGCTGGCCGACAACGGCCGGGAGATAGCCCGATCGCGTAAACGGCTGCTCCCCACCTACGACGTCTTTGACGAGACCAGGTATTTCGAACCCGGCGACCGCTCGGTGGTCGCCCCCTTTGCCGGACTGCGCCTGGGCCTTACCGTCTGCGAGGATATCTGGTTCGAGGAGGAACGCTACGGTGTGGACCCGGTCGCCGCCATGCAGGCGGACAAGCCGGACTGCCTCATCAATATCTCTGCCTCGCCCTATTATCACGGCAAGCTGGGCGAGCGCCAGGCCGTATTCAGCGCCCTGTGCCGGCGGCACCGGCTGCCGCTGCTCTACGCCAACCAGGTCGGCGGCCAGGATTCCCTCATCTTTGACGGCCATTCCCTGGTTCTGACCCCGGAAGGAGAGGTAGGCGGTTGCGCCCCGGGCTTTGCCGAGCACCTGCTGGTGGTGGAAAGCGGGACCTGGGGGACGGAGGAGGAACAGTCAGTACCGGTAGATGCCACCGCCACGGTGCTGGCCGCCCTGACCCTGGGGGTGCGCGACTACCTGCACAAGTCGGGGTTCAGCACAGCGGTCCTCGGCGTCTCCGGCGGCATCGACTCGGCGGTAACCGCGGCCATTGCCTGTCGCGCCCTGGGACCGGAAAACGTGCTGGCCGTTGCCCTGCCCTCGCCGTTCACCTCCGCGGCGAGCATCGAGGATGCCCGGCTCCTGGCCGCAAATCTCGGCTGCCCCTTCAAGGTCGTGCCGATTACCCCGGCCATGCACGCCTACCGGGAAACCCTGGCCCCCCTCTTCGCCGGCCTTGCCGAGGACGTCACCGAACAGAACATCCAGGCCCGGATCCGGGGCAACATCCTCATGGCCCTGTCCAACAAGTTCGGCCGCCTGCTGCTCTCCACCGGCAACAAGTCCGAGCTGGCCGTCGGCTACTGCACCCTGTACGGCGACATGAGCGGCGGGCTTTCGGTGCTGGCCGACGTTCCCAAGCAGATGGTGTACGGTCTGGCCCTGGAGATCAACCGGGAGAGGGCCATCATCCCGGCCCGGAGCATCAGCCGCCCGCCCACGGCGGAACTGAAGCCCGGCCAGTGCGACCAGGACGACCTGCCGCCCTACGAGACCCTGGACCCGATCCTGCAGGCCTACCTGGAGGAACGCCTGAGCGTGGACGAGATCGCGGCCCGGGGCTTTGACCGGGCGGTGGTGGCGGACCTGGTCCGGCGGATCGCCACAAACGAGTACAAGCGCCGCCAGGCCGCCCTGGGCCTCAAGGTGACCAGCAAGGCCTTCGGCCACGGCCGGCGCTATCCCCTTGTCCAGAAATTCAGGAGCTGACCGTGGCAAAGCCCCCGGCAAAACTCATTTCCGCCCTCATCTTCCTGCCCTTCCTGATCGGCCTGATCGGCTACCTGGCGGTTCGCGAGACTGCCACCAAGCGGCCGGAGGAACTGGCGGTGACCACCGCCGGCTATCTGGAGATGTGCATCTCCTGCCATACCGAGGAAAAGCTGGACACCGCCCACGACGGCAAGCTCATCGGCTGCTCGCCCTGCCACCTGGGCAACGTGATGACCGTGGACAAGGAGAAGGCCCACCGGGGCATGGTTCTCAACCCCGGCGACCTGCGGGTGGTGGAGCGGACCTGCGGCATCGAAGGCTGCCACCCGGCGGACCCGCACAAGGTCAAAAACTCGCTGATGGCCACCAACCGGGGCATCCTCGCCACCCTCCTCTACTACTGGGGGGAGGCGGACAGCCAGAACGGCGATTATTCCGTGGAGCAGCTCCTGGCAAGCGGCGAGACCTCCCTGGCCCTGGACTACTTCCGCAAGCTGTGCGCCACCTGCCATCTGTGGAAAAAGAAATACGAGCCGGCCGACGCGCCCGTCTTCTTCCAGGAAAAAGGCGGCGGCTGCTCCGCCTGCCACTTTGCCCTGCCCGACGGCGCCTCGCTGAGCACCACCCTGTCCTTCGCCACAACGGATTATGTCCCCGACAAAGACAAGAAGAAGCCGCACCCGCAGATCATCAAGAAAATCCACGAGGACAACTGCATTCGCTGCCACAACCGCAGCGGCAGGATCGGCCTGTCCTATGTCGGAGTCTTCGAGGCCGAAGGCTACGGGACCCCTTACGAACAGGGCGGCCTCTCCTCCAAGCAGCTGCCCGGCGACCGCTTTTACCTGGAGGTGGCCGAAGATGTCCATCACCAGAAGGGGATGAGCTGCATCGACTGCCATACCCGGGACGAGATCATGGGCGACGGCACCAGCTACGCCCATTACGAGGAACAGCTGGAGATCAGCTGCGAGATGTGCCATTCCCCACAGCCGGGCACCACCCGGAAAAACAAGCCGGTCAACAATATCATCAAAAAGGATGATCGGTATATCCTGGTCGGCAAGAACGACGGCAAGGAGCGTCCGCTCAACCTGCCCAAGCCCGATGCCTGTGCCTATCCCGGCCACAAGCGCATGACCTGCGAGTCCTGCCATTCCACCTGGGTGCCCCAGTGCTACGGCTGCCATGTGAAAAGGGATGCGCGGGAAACGCATCTCGACAAGCTGACCCTGGAGGAAACCGAGGGCTGGTGGGAAGAGGGCCGCTCCTACATCCGCTACGAGAAACCCATGCTCGCGGTCTGGGGCGAGGAGATAGTGATCGTCACCCCCGGCTGCCAGGACGTGGTCACCCTGGTGGACAAGGAGGGCAAGGTCAGCGGCGGCTTCAACCGCTTCACCATGGCCTCGATCAATCCGCACACCACCCAGACCAAGGGCCGGACCTGCGAGGAATGCCACGCCTCGCCCAAGACGGTGGGCCTCGGCGAGGGGACGGTCAGCAAGGAGGACGGGCAGTGGCGCTTCGCCCCGGTGGACCAGGGCATCGACACGGTGGAGGGCAGGACCGTGGGCCTGGACACCTATGTCACCATGGACGGCGAGGCCCTGCAGCACGGCTCGCGCCCCGAAGTGCGCCCCTTCAACGGCGAGGAGCTCAAGCGCATCCTGCGGATCGGCCTCTGCCTTCAGTGCCACAAGGACATCCGCGACCCGGCCTACCGCGACTACGATCCCAAACGTCCCTGCCCGAAGTACCAGGAGCCGTGAATCAGCATCGCCACTTCCGGTGATATCCCGTAGGAGACGGCCCTGTCAATTGTGAACATCCTTGCAGGCTGTTCATTGTAAAAAAGGCGCAATTGTCTCACAATATTTCAAGTTCACAGTACCCTGGCATTTCAGGGAATTTATCCAGGGGCGCCAGATTCAAGCCATCCCTGCCGGATGCATGCTCGAGTATGATGCAATTCACCTTGGGAGAAGAGAGAAAAGTGATATCCAGGCTCGAATCCACCACTGTGCGAATGCAGAAGCTTTTTTGTCTCGCAGCCTGGCGAACCGTTTTTCCTTCCTCGGTGGTGAATGTCAATTCGCGGGCGGCGAACTCCTCCCCAGCGGGCACGTTGATGACAAGCTCATAAACAAGTTTGTAGAGGGTGTATTCGCTTTTTTGAAAATTTGGGTCTGCCGGGTCAATACGCACGGAGGTAACGTCCGGATTTTTGGCCAGGGCCGCTGCGGAAGGGGAGATGAGCAGATTCCTTATCTCTTCCGCCATTCCGGACGCTCCCCCTTGGGAAGAAAATTTGCCGTAACCAACCGGCATCCATACTTCATCATTGCCTCTCCGCTGCTCCCATAATGAAACAGACACCGGTGAAATCTGTTGATTCCGGATTTCCATGCGCACCCCTTCCTGTTCCCATTGGTTTTCGAGTTGAGGACGGGGGATGAAGTTGAGGGGGAGAAAGGTATTCCTGTGCAGGAAATTAAGGTAGGTTGTCAGGACAACGGATTTCGATTCGCCAGGGAGTATACGGTGGGCGGGACGGCTTGCCGGGAGTCCTGTGTCGCCGGCAGCGCCGGGGTCTTGGCTTTTCGCCGTAGGCTGAGAGACTTGCTCCGGATTCCTGTGCCGAGGTGATTCCCTGAAAACAAAGGTTGCCGCAAGGATTGCCATTATTGCAGCAAGCACCAGGAAAAACCATGGCCTGAAAAAAAGCGTTGACAGCCCTCCCTTCGGCACAGTCGGTGATTGTTCGGTCACATTCCGGGAGGCGGACATGTCCGCTTTCGCCGAATCTCCGATTCTGCTTATTTTTGCGACGATGATGCCGCAGGAGGGGCATTCTCCCTGGCCATTGTGGGCGACCAGCAAGGGATCATCGCCAGTGGTTGCACTGTACCCGCAATTGGGGCATTTCCTGAGAGGCGCTGAGGACTTACGGAAGGTCGCCTCAGCCGGGCTTGCATCATTTTCGGCCTCAATACGGCAGAGGCATCCAGCCCTGAGAATGGCGCTTTGATATCGTTCTGCTGTCTGAACGTCCGCGTGGGATTTGATGGTTGCCGGGAGTGTCGAGAGCAGGAGGTCAATCTTCTCCGGAGATAAACCGAATGTACGCACCATTTGATCTCTTGCCAGGACAGGATCTTTGTCGGGGTTGATCCCCAGCAAGACAATTCTGTAACTCTTTGTTTCCATCCTGACTATCCTTCCCCCTGCAGGTTCATGGCTGCCTCAACTCCTTCGCCTGATCGGCTGGATTGTCAAAGAGCAAATTGTGAATATCCCTGCAGGATGTTCATTCTGCAAGTGGCTTTGCATTGAGCGGATTCTGCTGATCGGCGTTGATGATAATCGTCGGCAGCATGAGCAGCCAGAACCCGTCACTGCATGCGCCGTATTCATCGATATAGCCGTTGCAGTTGTTGTCCTTTGCGTCGCAGGTTTCCCGGGCGTCCGGATGAATATCCGGGTCTTCGTCGTCGCAGTCGGTGCTCACGGCGGATTCGCCTGCGTCGGTGCAGACGAAATTCCCGTTATCGGCGACGGTGGCGGTGGTCCCGTAGGTGTCCTGGTCCTCGTCCCGATAGCACAGTTCCCCGCCGCTGCAGTCCTGGTCAACCCCGTCGGCCACGATCTCCGCGGCGCCCGGATGGACCCCGGCATTCGCATCATTACAGTCTCCGGTCGGATCAGAAGAGACCGCCTCGGTCGAATCGGTGCAGTCCGGATCCGATGAGGAAACCGTGCTAGTGCCGTCCGGCCGGTAGCCGTCGTCGTCCAAGTCCGCATAGCACACCTCCCCGCCGTCGCAGTCCTGGTCGATTCCGTCCCCGACACCTTCCACCGCATCAGGATGAATACTTGCATCAGCGTCATTGCAGTCCCCGATCGAATCACTGGATGTTGCCTCAGTGGGATCTGTGCAGTCCATGTCCGAGGAGGAAACCGTGCTGGTGCCGTCCGGCCGGTAGCCGTCGTCATCATGGTCCGCATAGCACAGCTCCCCACCGTCGCAGTCCTGGTCCACGCCGTCGTCGACCACCTCCACGGCGCCGGGATGAACCCCGGCATCAGTGTCATCGCAGTCCCCGATCGAATCACCGGATGTTGCCTCGGTGGGATCAGTGCAGTCCTCGTCTAAGGAGGAAACCGTGCTGGTGCCGTCCGGCCGGTAGCCGTCGTCATCCTGGTCCGCGTAGCACAGCTCCCCGCCGTCGCAGTCCTGGTCGATTCCGTCGCCAGCGCCTTCCACCGCATCAGGATACACTGTTGCATCCCCGTCGTTGCAATCGGTGTTGAAATAGGAATGATTATCCGCGCTGTCGCATACTCCGTCCGTTTCCTCAATGCCGGTGCCTGAGCCGTAGCCGTCCCCGTCCCCGTCCTGGTAGCAGGTGACCGATGGCGGCACATAGGGATCGGTGAAGCGGCGGATGGTGCCGGACCTTCCTGCCGCGACAACATGATCCTCCAGTCCATGGACAGCGTTGAACACAAGCGCCCCGCTGGTGGCCACCCCGGACCAGGAATCGCCGTCATACAGGCGGACGGTCCGGTTCCAGCCGACCGCGAACACATGGGACCCGGTCCAGCCCCACACATCCTCCAGGTGCTGGGTTGTTCCGGAAGTCATCGCGGACCAGGTGCTGCCGTCGTAATGGCGGATGGTGCCGGAATAGCCAACAACAAAGACGTCGTGCCGCGAACTGCCCCAGACACCGAGCAGGCCTGTCGAGGTGCCGGACATCAGGGACCAGGCGCTGCCGTTGTAATGAACAATGGTTCCGGAAGTGGTTCCGGAATTGCCGACCGCAAAGATGTCGTTGTTGTTGTTGCCCCAGATCCCTATGAGCTGTTGCGAGGTGACCGAGGTCATCGCGGACCAGGAGCTGCCGTCGTAATGGAGGATGGTGCCGCTGGAGCCCACCGCGTAGACATTCGTTCCGTCCGTGCCCCAAACGTCAAATAACGCTGCTGTCGTTCCGGAGTCCATCGCGGACCAGGAACTGCCGTTATAATGGAGGATGAGGCCATCCACGCCCACGACAAAGACTTCGTTCCCGCTGCTGCCCCAGACGCCCATGAGATGACCGGTCGTGTTTGATTCCTGTTCCGTCCAGGTGCTGCCGTCAAAACGCAGAATGGTGCCGTAATAACCGACGGCAAATGCATCGGTTTCGCTTATGATCCACAGATCCTGGATATCCTGAAGGGACCCCGAGGACATGGCAGTCCAGGACGTGCCGTCATAATGGCTTATTTTGCCGTAATACCCGACGATGAATACATCCGAGCCGCTGCTGCCCCAGACCTCGACCATGGAGTAGGGCGAACCCGGGTCGATCGCGGACCAGGAACTGCCGTCGTAATGGAGGGCGACGCCGTTGCTCCCCACCGCGTAGACATCCGAACCGCTGCTGCCCCAGACCCCCGTAAGGGTCTGCGTTGTTCCGGAGGCCATGGGCGACCAGGAACTGCCGTTGTAGTGGAGCACCACCCCGCCGGTTCCCACCACGAAAACGTCGGTTCCGCTGCTGCCCCAGACATCTTGGAGGATACTCGTAGTCCCGGAGGTCATCATTGACCAGTTCGCCCCGTCATAGTGGACGATGGCGCCGCCTGAACCCACCGCGAACACGTCCGAGCCGCTGGTGCCCCAGATCCCGACAGCGCTATAAAAGCCGACAGGCAGGGACATTGCAGACCAGGAACTGCCGTTGTAGTGGAGGATC
This sequence comes from Desulfobulbaceae bacterium, assembly GCA_003508005.1. Taxonomy (GTDB): domain Bacteria; phylum Desulfobacterota; class Desulfobulbia; order Desulfobulbales; family Desulfobulbaceae; genus UBA10518. Next base: position 6,332 of record DNUE01000062.1, on the reverse strand, counting down.
GTTTGGTATCCCCCGACAAAGACATCCGAACCGCCGCTGCCCCAGACACAGTACAAAGACGCCGTGGTCCCTGAGGTCATGGTCGTCCAGGTGCTGCCGTCATAGTGCAGGATCGCCCCGCCCGAACCCACCGCGAACACCTCCGAGCCGCTGCTGCCCCAGACCCCGGTGAAATGGGTCAGCGTCCCCGTATCCAGGGTGGCCCAGGAATTGCCGTCATAATGGAGCACCGCGCCGCCGGTGCCCACTGCGTAGACGTTGTTGGAATCAGAACCCCAGACATCCTGCAGGTCTTCGCCGGTCGGCAGGGGGTTCTGCCAGACCCAGTCGTCGGCCCGGCTTACGGTTGCCGAGAACAGCGTCAGCAGAATGACTGCAAAGTAAAAGCGGACACACTGAATGGAAAAGAAATGCCGAATCATCTGTCGCCCCCCTTTTTACCTAGGAATCCAGGAAGATAGAAATAGTGCGAATTTATCTGAAGGACATTCCATGCATTCTCCAGGTCATGCAACCGTACCGGCCCTGATGACAGCTATTCCATGGAAATATAATATTTTATCATAAGAAATTTATTCAGTCAAACAATAAGATAGACAACTATCGCCGATATTGCCATGGTCTGCCAAACTGCCGTGCGGAGGGGGAACAAAGTGATACTTTCCGTGAGATGAACAATTCCTCCCCCTCGGGTTTGCAGCTCCTTTGCTGTTGCCAATTCATAATGAGTGAGTTCGCAAAAAACAAAAACACTGCGCATCCGCCGCTGCGATTGCATCTTCCAACAGAGTTTGCCGGCGTCAATCCCGCAATAAGTGCGGGATTGACAAAACAACCTGAACCAGGTACAGCAGAAGCGAATTACCAGGATAACGTCGTCTTCCCTTTACCTATATATAAAAATAAGGATAGCGCCATGTCAGCAACCATCGCCTTAGCCAGCCGGGTCACCCAGATCGCCCCCTCGCCAACCCTTGCCGTCAACGCCAAGGCCAAGGCCCTCAAGGCAGCGGGCGCCGACATCCTCAACTTCAGTGTCGGCGAGCCGGATTTCGACACGCCGGAGCATGTCCGGGCGGCCGGCAAAAAGGCCATCGACGACGGCCACACCAGGTACACCGCCGTGCCGGGCATCCCGGAACTGCGGCAGGCCGTGGCCGACCGCTTCCGCGAGGATCACGGCTGGCACTATTCGCCGGAGCAGGTGCAAATCTGCTGCGGCGGCAAGCACGGGCTGTACAACGTGTTCCAGGCGGTGCTCAACCCCGGCGACGAGGTGCTGATCCCGTCCCCCTACTGGGTGTCCTACCCGCCCATGGTCCAACTGGCCGGGGGCGTGCCGGTCATCGTCCCCATGGAGGAAAAGGACAATTTCGACCTCAACCCCGAGGTCCTCGCCCGCCATGCCACGGGCCGCACCCGGGCGATCGTCATCAACAGCCCCTCCAACCCTACCGGCTCGCTGCTCTCGGCCCGGGCGCTGGAGGCCATCGGCAAGATGGCCCTGGAGCAGGGCTGGCTAGTGATCTCCGACGACATCTACGAAACGATCACCTACCTGGACGGCAAACTCCCCCATATCCTGGATGTCGACGCCCGGCTCAAGGAGCAGACCGTGCTCATGAACGGAGTGTCCAAGTCCTTTGCGATGACCGGCTGGCGGATCGGCTACGCCGCGGGACCGGAGCAGATCATCAAGGCGATGAACAAAATCCAGAGCCAGTCTACCTCCAATCCGAGCTCTCCGGCCCAGTATGCGGCCCTGGCCGCCCTGACCGGCCCCCAGGACTTCCCCGGCACCATGCTCAAGGCATTTCTTCCCAGACGCGATTTCTTCGTCGCCGACCTGCGGAGCGTGCCCGGGGTCAGTTGCGTCAACCCCGAAGGGGCCTTCTACGTCTTTCCCAATTTCTCGTCCTATTACGGAAAATCCTTTCAGGGCAAGGCGATCACCGGCTCCGTCGCCCTGGCCGATTATTTCCTCGACGAGGCCAAGGTGGCCAGTGTGCCCGGCGCGGCCTTCGGGGCCGAGGCCTTTGTCCGCTTTTCCTTTGCCACTTCCATGGAGGTGATCCAGAAGGGCATGCAGCGCATCAAGGAGGCGCTGGCCCGTCTGATCTGACCTGCCCTATTTTCGGAACCCGGCTTCCGGCCTCAACCGGCAGGGCATGCAAGCTCCACGTTGTGGTAAAGCCCTGAAAAAAATGAATGAAGGTTCATTTCAAGTTGACAAGGGGTGCGGGGTTTCAGTATGGTATCTGATATTTTTTGGCGGCTAGACCGTCAGCCCTTTCATACCGGAGAGGCAACATGGATCAGCTCACCCTGACGAATATCGTCTACGTTGCAATCTTTCTCGTCGGCGCGCTTCTCTTCGGCGTCGGCCCCATCATCATCGTCAAACTGCTCTCCCCCTCCTCGCACACCCGCAACCTCGCCGGCAAGACCGGCCAGTTCGTCGAGTGCGGCATGGAACCCATCGGTGACGCCTGGATCCGTTTCGGCATTGTCTATTACCAGTACGCCCTGATCTTTCTGGCCTTTGACGTGGACGTCCTGTTTTTATTTCCAGTGGCTGTTGCCTACAACAGCCCCGAATTTGTAGTCCGCGACCTGGTGGAGGTGCTGATCTTTGTCGGCATCCTGGCCCTGGCCGTGGTCTACGCATGGATGAAAGGAGTATTCGAGTGGGAACGGAAAAAGTACCTTCATCAATAGTCCAGTTCGCCTCGCTGGATAAACTGCTGGCGCTCGGCCGGGCCAACTCGCTCTGGCCCCTGACCTTCGGCCTGGCCTGCTGCGCCATCGAAATGATGGCAACCGGCGCAAGCCGCTGGGACATATCGCGTTTCGGCGCCGAGGTCTTTCGCCCCTCGCCGCGGCAGGCGGATCTCATGATCGTGGCCGGGACCATTACCAAAAAACTGGCGCCCGCGGTCAAGACCCTCTATGACCAGATGTCCGAACCCAAGTGGGTGATCGCCCTGGGCAACTGCGCGATCTCCGGCGGCCCCTTCAAGTTCGAAAAGAATTACTCCGTCGTTGAGGGCGCTGATCAAATCCTGCCGGTTGATGTGTACATCCCCGGCTGCCCCCCGCGACCCGAGGCCCTTCTCGAGGGCATCATGCTTCTCGAAGAAAAAATAACCGGCAAGCGTCGCTGGCCCAGAATCGAACCAACCTGAACAGGGCTGACCTATGAGCATACTACGCGAAACCAAGTGGGCGCTCCTCGAGCTTTTCCCGGAGCAGAAGGCCACCGAGGGCGAGGCCGAAAAGGCTGCCCGGGAAAAACACAGGGCGGATGCCAGGGCGAAGATCGAGGCCGAGATCAAGGCAAAGGCCGAAGCGGAAGCCAAGGCCAAGGCCAAGAGCGAGGCAAAGGAAGGTGAGGCCGCGGCTCCCAAAAAACCCTCGCCGACGGAAGAGACAGCGGCGGAAAGCGCCGCCATCGACCTGGCCGCCAAGGTGAAAAGCCAGGCCGCCCCGCAGCCTGCCCCTCCGGAAGAACCGGAAGAGCCGGAGAGCGATGAGCCGCCGGTCTCGCTGGAGCACGAAGGACCCCGGCCGTTCGGGGTTATGGTCCGCAGCTATGCCGCCCGCGGGTACCACCTGGATGTCTTCTGCGCCCCGGACCAGGTGGTGGCTGCCGCAGAGCTCCTCGACGGGGCCGGGTTCAGCCTGGAAGCGGTCACCGGGGTTGACTGGATCAAGGAAGAGCAGATGGAGGTGGTCTACGACTACACCATTACCGCCGGCCGGCTTTGCCGGGTTGCCGTCCGCACCCGCATTCCCCGGTCCGCGCCGGAAGTTCCCACGATTTCTCACATCTGTCCCGGCGCCAACTGGCACGAACGCGAAACCCATGACTTTTTCGGCATCAAGTTCACGGGCCATCCCTACCTGGTGCCCATCCTGTTGCCGGAGGACGCTGATTTTCATCCCCTCTTAAAGGATTTTACGCCATGACCCTCCCGATTCAGTGCACCCCGGACGAGATATTTATTCTCAATCTCGGTCCCCAGCACCCAGCCACGCACGGCGTTCTCCGGGTCAAGCTGACCATGGATGGAGAGTATATTGTCGAGGCCGAGCCGGTGCTGGGCTATATCCACCGGATGCATGAAAAAATGGCCGAGAACGGGACCTTCGCCCAGTTCATGCCCAACACCCCCCGGCTGGACTACCTTTCCGCCCTTTCCTTCAACCAGGGCTACTGCATGGCCGTGGAGCGGGCCGCCGGCATCGAGGTCCCGGAACGGGCGGAATACATCAGGACCATTACCGTCGAGCTCAACAGGATATCCAGTCACCTCCTTTGGTACGGCGCCTTTGTCATGGACCTGGGCGGCTTCACCCCCCTGCTCTACGCCTTTGACGACCGCGAGCAGATCCTGGACCTGCTCGAGCATGTCACCGGTTCCCGCCTGACCTACTGCTATTACCGTTTCGGCGGGGTGTACAACGACATCGACGATGACTTCGTCACCGGCACACGGGCGTTCGTCAAGCGGCTGCGGTCCCGGTTGCCCATCCAGTATCGCGACCTGGTCACCGGCAACATCATCCTGATCAAGCGGCTCAAGGACATCGGCTTCATCTCCGCGGAGACCTGCCGCAAATACGGCGCCACCGGGCCGGTGCTCAGAGGTTCCGGCGTGGAGTACGACGTGCGCAAGCATGAGCCCTACTCGATCTACCCGGAACTTGATTTTGACATCCCGCACTACCCGGAAGGCGACTGCATGGCCCGCTACATGGTCCGGATGGACGAAATCGAGCAGTCCCTGCGCATCATTGAACAGGCGCTGGACAAGCTGCCGGACGGCCCCTATCAGGCCAAGGTGCCGAAGACCCTCAAGCCGCCGGCTGTAGATGTCTATTCGGCGGTGGAAGCATCCAAGGGGAGCTTCGGCTGCCGGCTGGTCTGTGACGGGGACAAGGGGCCCTACCGCCTCAAGCTGCGGTCCCCGTCCTTTTCCAACCTGAGCCTGTTCGGCGAAGTGTCGGAGGGCTTGCTGCTGGCCGATGCCCTGGCGGTGATGGGCAGCCTGGACCTGGTCATTCCCGAAATCGATCGATAAGGAAGAATTATGGACACAAGCATCTGGCGCCCGATTCTCTATCTCATCGGCATTATGGCGTTCGCCGGGGTTAACGCCGCCTGGCTCGGCTGGTGCGAGCGAAAAGGGGCCGGCCATATTCAGCGGCGATGCGGCCCCAAGGAAGTGGGACCGTTCGGACTGTGGCAGCCACTGGCCGACGGCATCAAACTGATGACCAAGCAGTTGATTGTACCGCAGGGGGTGGATGGCATACTTTTCCGCGTCGCGCCTGTTCTGGCCATGATCCCGGCCATCACCTCGATGGTCGCCATCCCCTTTTCCGAGACCCTGCATGCCCGCGCCATCGACCTGTCGGTGCTGCTGATCTTCGCCCTGGCCTCCATCGGCATGATGGCCATCCTGCTCGGCGGCTGGGCCTCCAACAACAAGTACTCGCTGATCTCCGCCGCCCGCTCGGTCTCCCAGAATGTCGCCTACGAAATACCGATGCTGGTCACCGTGATCACCATTGTCATGCTCACCGGCTCGATGAACCTGGAAGAGATCGCCCTGCAGCAGAAGGGCGGCTTCTGGAACTGGAATATTTTTCCCGTTGTCGGCCAGTCGATAGCCCAGGCGATTATCATGCCGGTTTCCTTTATCCTCTTTTTCATCTGTTCCGTGGCGGAGACCAACCGCGCCCCCTTTGACATGGCCGAAGCGGAAAGCGAGCTTGTCGCAGGCCATATGACCGAATACGGCTCCATGGGTTTCGGCCTGTTCATGATGGGTGAATATCTGAACATCGTTGTCGGGGCCTGCCTGACGGCGATTCTTTTTCTCGGCGGCTGGGATTCCCCGCTGCCCTTCATTCCGTCCGGCGTCGGCTGGTTCCTGCTGAAAATTTATGTGCTGATCTTTACCATTATCCTGATTCGGTGGACCTATCCCCGCACCCAGATCTACAAGCTGCTCAACCTGTCCTGGAAAGTGCTCATCCCCTTCTCTTTGGCCATACTTCTGTTAACGGCCATTTTTATCAAGATTGAAGGTATTCTGATATGAACGAATATTGGAGCGACATCTTTGGCGGCGCCAAGAGCCTTGTCGTCGGCCTGAACATCACCTTCCGGGAATTTTTCAAACCGGTGGTCACCGAGCAGTACCCGCATTTCGTTCCGGTGATGAAACCCCGTTTCCGTGGCCATATCGAACTGACTAGAAACGAGGAGACCGGGGGCACCAACTGCGTGGTCTGCGGCATGTGCCAGCGCGCCTGCCCCTCCG
>DNUE01000088.1 GCA_003508005.1 Desulfobulbaceae bacterium | reverse complement strand
TCTCCCCGCGCACCGCCGTGAACTGCTTTTCCATGCGGGCGTCGAGCTGCTTGATATCCTCCTTGATCTCGTTGACCTGGTACTGCATGTGGTCGAAACGGCTCTCGAAGTACTTGGACGTGGGGATGATCTGCGCGACCAGCACTTCCACCGTCTTCTGATCCAAGGTCAGTCCCTGGATCGGACCTTGAGCGCTTTCCTCGGCCATTCGAATCCCTCCCTTCCCTTCACTTCATTGACCCAGGCAGCAATTTTTCGAAAAACTAACAGGCCGACAGCCCTCTGTCAAGGCGCTCACCGCAAGTCTTGACACGCTGTATGGGTTTGAAAAACCGACCTCATTTCGGTTTTCGGTCTTGCCGTGATCCCGATGCCGTGACACTTGATAACGTCGTAAAAAAGCCGAAAACAGCCATTGTCATTCCGAGCTTGCGAGGAGGAATCTCAAACATCCGCTATTATNNTTTACGAAGAGATCCCTCGCTGCGCTCGGGATGACAATTCGGATTTTTTACGAAGCCATCACACTTGACTTCGACCCCGCCATCTCCTTGAACAAGGCGCCGTAGTTGCGGCCCAGGGCAGCGGCGCTGAAATACCGTTCATAGCGCCGGCGCGCCGCCAGCCCCATGCGCGCCGCCAGAGAGGCGTCCTGCAGGAGCCGGTTCATCGCCGTCTCGAGGGCGGGCAGGTCGTCCGGTGCAATCACCAGGCCTGTTTCTCCATGGACGTTGACAAACGAGGTGCCGGTGCCGATCTCGCAGCATATCATCGCCTTGCCGAACATGGACGCCTCCACCAGCACCATGCCGAAAGCCTCTGAGCGTCGATGGGAAGGAAGCACCAGGGCGCGGCAGCGCTGCAGCAGGGCGACCTTTTCCACGTCGCTGACATGGCCGGCGAAAACGACATTGGACGCCCCGATGGCCGCCGCCCCGCTTTGCAAGGCGCCCTCCTCCGGACCGGTGCCGGCGATGACGATCTTGGCCGGTACCTTTCCGGCCGCCCGCAGCAGATTCGTCAGCCCCTTGTAGTAACGCAGCACGCCGACGAACAGGAAGAAGGGATCTTGGGACCGTATCCCCAGCCGTTGAAAAATCCGCTCGTCCCCCTTGGCCGGATAGGAATGTTGATCTATGCCCAAGGGGATCAACCGCAGGCGATCGGAGATGGCAGGATCTTGCAAAACGGGGCTGGTGCGGGCATAGGCCGGAGAGTTGTAAACGACCACCCGCATTTGGCGCAGGGTTTGGCGCATCAGGGGCGCGTATAGGGCCGCCAGCAAGCGTTGCCGGACGATATCCGAGACATAGGTCAGCGCTGCCGGAGTACGGGAACAGGCGGCCTGGTGCAGCACGTCGGCAAAAGGCCAGGGAAACAGGTAGTGGATCACATCCGCCTCGCGCGCCAGGCGGCGAAAGCGCTTCAGGGATGCCGCATCGCCCAAATCGCAGGAGGCCGGCGCAGCCCATGAGCGGCAGCGTACCACCCGCGCCTCCGGCCTTTGAATTTCAGACGGTTCCGGATGCGGCGACAGGGTGAAGACGGTATTTTCAACCCCCAGGGGCTGGATCGCCAGGCAGATCTGACGGACCGCCTCCTGGATGCCTCCCGGCGGATCCGGGAAATAAGTGCGATAAACGTGCAGGACCTTCATATGAAAAACATCCCGATCAACAAGAAGCGAGCACCTGATGATACACCTTGGCCGTCTCGGCCGCCGTCTTTTCCCAGGTGAACTGCAAGGCCCTTGCACGGCCGCGCCTGCGAAGCTCGTCCGCCGTGGCCGCCTCCAAAACCACCGATTGCATCGCTTCAGCCAAAGCGTCGGCTCGCGTTGGATCCACCAGCCAGGCAGCGTCTCCGGCGACCTCAGGCAAAGCGGAAAGATTGGAGGCAACGACAGGCACACCTGCAGCGAATGCCTCCAAGATCGGTAAACCAAACCCTTCATAAAACGAAGGGAAAACCATTGCGCTGGCGCGGCGAACCAACGGCACAAGATCAGTGTCCGGCACATACTGCAGCCACCGCAGCGTTTGATCCTCGTTGCCTGCCAAGGCGCGAACGGTCTGGAGGCCTCCTCGCCCCGGACGCCCGATCACTAGGAGCGGGAAATCGTTTCTCATAGCTCTGGGCAGCATCCGGTGAGCGGCGATCAGGCCAAGAATATTTTTTCTAGGCTGCAATGTTCCAACAAATAAAAAAAAACAGCGCGGCAGGCCATAATGTCGGTTGACACGCTCTATATCAACGTTTGAGGGCACTACAAACCACCGTCGATCCACGCCCAATGGAATCACGCTGATGCGATCCTCCCGAAGCTTAAACCATTTTACCAGCTCCTGCCTGGCATGCGCGGATATGGTCACCACCCACCTCGCCCAATGGACTGAACGCCGCCACAGGCTGTTTTTGATTTTTCGGAACGAACTGGGGACCCATTCCGGGTGCGCCAATGGAATCGCATCCATCAAGGTTGCAACGACAGGGACGTTCCCCAGCGAAGGGATGAGATGATCCGTGGCGTGCACAAGATCCACCTCGCCGGCAACCGACCTGTCGGCAAACGGAAACGACAACCCTGATGCCGCTGAAAGGATGGCCTGCGATTTGAATGGGCCCAGGTTTAAAATTGGATGCCCCGAAGACGAAAACCTGTTTCCTGAAAAAGCAAACGGCTTCAACTCCAAGCCGCGCATCTGGCCCAATTGTTTCAGGAGTTCACGGGTATAGTTGCCGATCCCGTCCAGGGACTCGCTGGCCAGCCCTCGCTGCAAAACCGTGGTGCCGAAAGCGACCCGCATTATTTTGTCTCCAGCATCCATCCCAAGGTCGCTTCCAGCGGCGGCGTCTCCCAGTCGCCGATCAACGAGCGCAGTTTGGACGGGTCTCCGCAGAGGATTTTGACATCGTTCCGCCGCACGAACGCTGGATTGACTTCGACCCTTATCCGGCGCCCGGTGATGGCCTCCGCCATGGTCAA
>DNUE01000066.1:1589-24549 GCA_003508005.1 Desulfobulbaceae bacterium | reverse complement strand
GGCTGAGTTTCGTACGTAATCAGAATCGTATTTGCGGTTGCAATAACTGCAAAGGACATTGCACTTCGGCGCCACGGGCAGATGCACCCGACCGCAGGTCCCGACGGAATCCTTGTTGAAACATGGATGGTTCGCTCGCGTTGCTTCCATGATATACTCCCTCAGAAATATCCGTATCCAATGTCCGAATCGTCTTGAGTCTTTTGCAAAACCGCATTGACCACGGCATCAAACAACCCTTGGGCGCCACGGTAGCCAAGGTGCAGTACCCGCTGCGCTCCAAAGCGGTCGTGGATGGGAAACCCCACCCGAATAAGCGGGATATCCAGTTCCTTGGCCAGGACCCGATACCCCTTGCTGTTGCCCAGGGCCAAATCCGGCTTGAGCCCTTTGGCCAGTTCGGCGATTTCAAAAAAATCCACGCCTTCTCGGACCAAAGGAAGCTCCGGCAACATCGGTGAACAAACCGTCTTGATGGCTTCAGCCATCCTTCCGGAATTCCCGCCCGAGGCCACCAACACCGGCTTGACCCCAATCTCGGCCAAAAAGGCGGTCAAGCCCACGACCAAATCCTCTTCCCCATAAACCACGGCCTTTTTCCCGAAGATATATTTATGGCCGTCCACGTAGGCATCCACCAAACGGCCCCGTTCCAGCTCAAACCGACGGGGTGTCGGTCTCCTGGAGAACTTCTCCAATACTCGAAATAGGGCGTCGGTCTCGCGGATGCCCAAGGGCAAACCGAGGCTGTAAAGCGGAATTCCATGCCTGGCTTCAAGCAGTCCTCCGGCCGATGTTTTCGGGTCCAGGGTCCGGCCGAATTCGATGGTGGCCGGAGCCCCGGCCATGGCTTGGATTTGGGCAAGACTTGTCCCGCCGTCTGGAATTTTCTGGTACTCCTCCAGACTCGGGCCATCCAAGGTTTCAGAATAGTCAGGCAACATCGTCAGCGGCAGATCAAAACCTTGGACAATCTCCTTCAAGTGCCGCAGGTCCTCGGGAGATACAAAACCAGGTAAAAGATTCACAGTCGGATGAGCCTCGGTTGCCTCGGTCAACTGGTCCACCACGGCCTTAACCGTGGCGTTGAACCCCTCCATGTGCGTGCCGCCAAAGGATGGCGTGCTTACGGTGACGATCCGAGGCAGATCAAGATCGCTGAACTCGGACTGAAATTCTTTGACCAGTCGGGGCGCGTCGTCGCCGATAATCTCGGTCAGACAGGTGGTGGCCACGCCCACCACGCTGGGCTCGTATTTCTTCATCACGTTCAGGATGCCTTTTTTGAGATTCGCCCCACCGCCGTAGACCGCTTCCTTCTCACCCAAACTTGAGGAGGCGATGTCCATGGGCTCCCTAAAATGGCTGATGATATACCGCCGCATGTAGGTGGCACAGCCCTGGGACCCGTGCAGAAAAGGCACGCAGCCCTCGATGCCCTTAAAGGCCATGGTGGCACCCAGGGGCTTGCACAACTTACAGGCATTGGTTGTGGACGCATAGGTCTGCTTGGAAATCATCATGCCACCGCCTCCTTGATGATTGGCCTGGTTGATGCGGTTATTTTCCTGGAAGTAAAGAGCCAGACAGGGCTCATAACCGAGCGATGCACCTCCCGGGCGAAATGGGCCATGCCGATGAACCCTTCCAGAGCGATTTTGCGTTCATGGTTGTGGTCGCAAAACCCCATACCCAGTTTATAGGCAATGGGTCGTTCCTTGACCCCGCCCACAAAGATATCCACGGCCTGCTCTTTCAAGAAGGCGGATAGTTCCAGCGGGTTGGAGTCATCGACGATGATCGTTCCCGGATCGGTGATGGTGGCCAGTTCTTCATAATCTTCCTTGGTCCCGGTCTGGGAACCCACCAGAACCACCTGCATGCCCAGATGTCGAAGGGCCTTGATCAGGGAAAAGGCCTTGAAAGCCCCACCGACATAGATGGCTGCCTTTTTCCCTTCCAGATCCCGGCGCAACATGGCTAATTCCGGCAAAAGCTTGTTCAATTCGTCGCGGACCAGCTCCCTGGTTCGGTCCATGATCTTTGGGTCGCAATCCTTGAAAAACTCAGCAACCCGGTACAGGGAATCGGCCATGTCCTCGATGCCCAAATAAGACACTCGGATAAAGGGAACGCCGTGGGATTCCTGCATCATCTTGGCCAAATCCATGGTCGCGCCTGAGCACTGAACCAGGTTCAGGGCCGCCCCATGGCATCGGCGGATGTCATCAACCCGGCCGTCGCCGGTGATGTTGGCCACCACGGCAACGCCCATTCGCTTCAAGTATTCGCGGATGATCCAAATCTCTCCGGCGAGATTAAAGTCACCAAACAGATTCACGGAAGTCGCGGGAATACCCGTGACGTCGCCGGTTCCGATCAATTGAAACATGGCCTGGCAGGCGGCCAGATACCCGGATCGTTTATTGCCCTTGAACCCTTCGGACTGGACCGGAAGCACTGGGATACCCTTCTTCTCGGACATGGCCCGGCATACGGCCTTGAGATCGTCGCCGATGATTCCGACGATACAGGTGGAATAAACAAAGGCGGCCTTGGGCTGATGCCGGTCGATGAGTTCATTGAGGGCTGCCGTGAGCTTTTTCTCCCCGCCGAAGATGACATCCCGTTCCTGCAAGTCCGTGGAAAAGCTTAATCGGTGCAGTTCCGGGCCGCTGGACAGGGCGCCGCGGATATCCCAGGTGTAGGCCGCGCAACCGATGGGTCCGTGCACCAGGTGCAGGGCATCGGCAATGGGATACAGCACCACCCGCGATCCGCAGAAGACGCAGGCCCGCTGACTCACCGCCCCGGCCAGGGAATCGCGGTTGCAGGCCAGATCCATGGGGCCCTGGCCCGTGCGGTGGACCTGTTGTCTTCGTTCATTCAAAATGGCCGTAGTCATAATTCATCCTTTGCGTTCAAGCCTTCTCAAACAGATCATCCTGGTCTGCTCAAAGCCCAACCGTTGATAGAACTGCAACGCCGAAGTGTTGGTCGTGTCCGCCAGCAATTGAATCCGGGTGGCGTTGTAAGTGCCAGCCCAGTCCACGAGATGCTCAACGAGCCTTCGGCCGATCCCGTGGCCACGCCAGGCTTCATCCACCACCAGGATAGAGGGCCCACCTTCAGCCGTGGAAATGACCCGCTGACCCGTGCCCATGCCCACCACCTTCTCAACCATCTCGGCCACCGCCACCAGACTTCGGGAGTCCTTGAGCAAAAGCCCAAGACCCCTGGACTGCACCGCCGCGTTAAAGGTGAACTCCGTCTCAAGACTGAAAAGGCCTCGGAGCAGTTCCGCCATCCTTGGGATGTCGGCCAGAATGGCTTTGCGGATAATGGGCTTGGGTTCGGGCATGATCGATCCTAGATCAAATAATCTGAAACGGGCTCACCAGCCTCAACCCCATTGAGAATGGCGTCGATGGCCGCTTCGCTGTTCACGTTCTTGAACCACCAGTTGTCCGGTTGGACCACCAGAATCGGTCCTAATTCACACTGCTTCAAACAGCCTGTGCCCGTGACCTGGCAATCAAGCCCGCGATCCAGAATCCCTTCCTCGATATATTGCAACAATCCATTGGTCTGCTTGTGGCAGAGCCCCTTGGGGTCTCCGCCGGAGCGGAAGCTCTGACAGACCAGGATCAACCGTTCAGGTAAGGCCATAAATAAATCTCCTCTCTTTAGGATTCACGAATTTGCCCGGTTCCAAATCAAAGATGATCTCGAGGCGGCTCGAAGCCGATCCCGCTTCCAGTGGGACCAACAAAGAGAACGCTTTGATTTGAAATTGGCATTATAAAACGAGTTCAAAGCTCTGCTCCGAATCATCCCGATCCTTGCGGTCCAAAAGGGCATTCAACACCTTTTCCAGCAAGCGAATCCCGCCCTTGTATCCCACCGTGGGGAAGTACTGGTGCCCAACACGGTCCAGAATGGGGAATCCGAAGCGCACCTGGGGGATGTCCTCATCTCGGGCGATATACTTGCAGTAGGTGTTGCCCAGGATCAGATCCACGGGCTCGTTCTTGATCCACTGATGGAGCAAAAACATATCCCCGGCGGACCGGACGTTCACTGGGAAAGGCGAACCCTCGGTCAGTTTCTTGATCTTCTTCTCAAACCGCTTGCCCGGAGTGCCGGTGACGATGTGGATTGGCCACATGTCGATGGAGGTGAAGAATTCGGTCAGAGCGATGAGCTGGTCAGGGTCACCCACCAGGGCTACCTTTTTGTGGTAAAAGTACTGGTGCATGTCCGAGATCAGATCCACGAGTTGCCCCCGCTCATGGGCGATTTCCTCGGGCACGGACACCCCGGCGATGGTCCGCAAAGCGTCGATGAACCGGTCCGTGGCCTTAAGCCCAAAGGGCATTTCCAGAATCCGGCAGGGCACCTTGAACTGAGAATCCAGGTATCTGGCCGCGTCGGCCGAGCACCAGTCGCCGAGGGCCAAGGTGCCGATGGCGTCCCCGGTGCCCTTCAGCTCCCGGATGGTCACTCCGCCTTCGGGAAACATCTTGTATTGTCCGGACATCGGGCCATTGAGCACGCCCGAGGTGTCGGGAAACAGGGTGATCGCGACGCCGATGAGCGCACATAGGCGCTTGATCTCTTCCATGTCCGCCGGCTCCACCCATCCAGGTATGATATTGACTTTGCCGTTTTTCTTGCCCGTGGACTCGGCCACCCGGAGCATGCCCTTGACCATGTTCGAGAACCCGGTCACGTGGGACCCCACGTAGCTCGGCGTGTTGGCGAAAATGACGTGCTTGCCGTCGGGAATCTTGCCGCTTTCCCTGGCCTTATCCGTCATCTGCGGCAGGTCGTCGCCGATGGTCTCGGACAGGCAGGTCGTATGTACGGCGATGACTTCCGGCTCATAGACCGTAAAAATATTCTCGATGGCCTGAAGCAGGTTGGCCTGTCCGCCAAAGACCGAAGCACCTTCGGTAAAGGAGCTGGTCGCCGCGGAAATGGGCTCCTTGTAATGCCTGGTCAACGCACTGCGGTGGTAGGCACAGCAGCCTTGGGAGCCGTGGCTATGCGGCAGGCATCCATGAACCCCCAGGGACGCATACATGGCACCGACGGGTTGGCAGGTCTTGGCCGGATTGATGGACAAGGCCGACCGCTCGGTGATTTCTTTTGGTGTGTGTCGTAGTAACATGATGGATTCCTCATTTTTAGTCTTATCGCAATTTTCAATCGAAGGTGATCCCAAAGCGGCGCGGAGGATATGACGCAGGCGTACTCTTCTCGTACGCCGAGGATTATCCGACAAAGCCAACGTCGGGAGCGCCTCGATTCAAAATCGCTCCTATTCCCAGACGTAGGTGGCGGACAGCTCGGGATTGAGTTGCCACGGGGCCTTGAGGTATTCCCAGACCTTGCTGTTCACAAGCCGGTCGATCTCCCGATAGAAGTTCACCGCTCCCTTGAATCCGGCATAGGGTCCGCCGGAGTCATAGCTGTGCAGTTGTTTCATGGGTATCCCCAGCTTCTGGATGGAATACTTCTCCTTGATCCCGGCGCAAAAGATATTGGGTTTGAGAATCTCCACGAGTTTTTCCGCTTCGTATTGATTCAAGTCGTCGATGATCAGGCTTTTTTCCCCCATGTCCGCGGCCATTCCTTGATAGTCCTTGAAGGGGAATCCGGTCGCTTCCAGGGCCTTCATCTCTTCATTTGTTTTCCTGGGCTTATAGCGGACAGGATCCGGCTCGACCTCAAGCTCCTCGATGTTTCGAGAGTCGGCATCCACCTTCAGATTCGGGATGACCTGCCGGCCCTCGTAATCGTCGCGGTGGGCGAATTCATACCCGGCCGACACGGTCTTCATTCCCATCTCGTTGAACAGCTCCTGGTAGTGGTGAGCCCTGGAACCGCCCACGAACATCATGGCGGTCTTGCCCTCGGTCCTGGGGCGGACCTCGGACTGAACCCTTTCCACCTCTGGCATTTCCTCGGCAATAACTTCTTCCACCCGGTTGATGAGCTTTTCATCACCAAAATATTTGGCGATCCTACGCAGCGATTTTGCCGTGGCCTTGGCTCCGATGAAGTTCACCTTAATCCAGGGGATGCCGAACTTGGTCTCCAGCATGTCGGCCACGTAGTTGATGGAGCGGTGGCACATGACGCAATTTAAATTCGCAGTGTGCGCGGAGGCGAATTGGTCGTAAGACGAATTACCTGAAAACGTGGCGATATTGGTGATCCCGCACTTCTTTAAGATACGGTCGATCTCGAATCCATCCCCGCCGATATTGTATTCCCCCAAGAGGTTGATCTTGAATTCTCCTGGCTTTTCCTCGTTGTTCTCTCCCACCACATGGCGAAAGATCTGGTTGTTGGCGATGTGGTGCCCGGCGCTCTGAGACACGCCCTTGTAGCCCTCGCAGGAAAAGGCAAAAACGTTGCAGTCCCCGAACTTCTCCTTCATTTTCTTGGTCACTGCGTGGATGTCATCGCCGATGAGTCCCACCGGGCAGGTGGCGAAGACGGCGATGGCCCTGGGATGAAACAGGTCGTAGGCTTCCTGGATGGCCGCCTCGAGCTTTTTTTCCCCGCCAAAGATGATGTCCTTGTCCTCCATGTCCGTGGAAAAACAGTAGGGCATGTAATTTTCAGCGCCAGCGGCCGAGGCGTCGGTTTGGTTGCGCCGAGTGAGCCAGGAATAGAACCCGCAACCGATGGGCCCGTGGGTAATGTTTACAATATCCCGGGTCGGCCCCATGATCACGCCCTTGCAGCCGGCATAGGTGCAGCCGCGCATGGTGATTATCCCGGGAATAGTCCGGACATTGGCCGTGATCTCGGGGGTCTCGTTACCTTGAGCCTCGTTGATCATGATCTGTTGCGCTCTTTTGCGGGCCACTTTGGGCGGATACTTTTTGAGCATCTCCGTTTTCACGTCGGTGGGGTCCCACTGCACGAGCTTCGTATTGGTCTCCATATGGGTCGTTCTCCTTAGGTATTCGAATCGAAATCAGACGATAGACTTTTCTCCAACCTCGGCCGTCCGCACCCGAATCGCGTCGGAAACCGGCAGGACAAAAATCTTGCCGTCACCTGGTTTGCCGGTCTGGTTCGTGGCAATGATGGTCTGGACCACTTTTTTCACTTCCCTGTCCGGAACAACCACGGTGACCACTCGTTTGGGATACAATTTGTCCTTGCCGCCCAGGACCTCGACTGCCTCCTCCACACCGCTTTCGGCTCCCTTGAGCACATGGCTGTTGACCAGCCCCTTGCCTCGCCCCAATGCTTCGTGGGCAAAAAAAGCATCCACCCCGGCCTTGGTCAGGGCCTGCTTGGTCTGGTTCATCATGTTCATGCGCACGATGGCGATGACCTCTTTCATGCCGCGGCCTCCTTTGCCGGAGCCGTGTCGTGCACGCCGGAGCTGATGGTGAAGATGTCCAGAACTTCGCTGACAAAAATCTTGCCGTCGCCAAAGGCCCCCTTCTTGCCGGAACGGGCCGAATTCATGATGGTCTCGACTACGTAGTCCTTGTCCGTATCCTTGACCACGCTCATGAGCATGGTCTTGGGAATCTCGTCGTAGGTCACCTCGCCGATTTTAATGCCGCGCTGCTTGCCACGCCCGGCAACAGAGTATTTGGTCACCGCCGGGAATCCGGCGTCCATCAGGGCGGCAAGGACTTCGGCCGCTTTCTCCGGCCGGACAATGGCTCGAATCATAATCATCGACATGATGTATTCTCCTGTATTGTTTTGGTGATTAACCATCCGGTCTGCTAGGCCGCCAGCAGTCCAAAATCGAGCAGCAGCTTTTCCAACTCCTCGATGGCCAGGGGTTTGGGGATGACCTTCATGGTGTTGGCGTCGATGGCCTTAGCCAGGTTCCGGTAATGATCGGCCTGGGGTGCCTTGGGATTCCACTCAATCACGGTCTTGCGGTTGATCTCGGCCCGCTGCACATCGTTGTCCCGGGGTACGAAATAGATCATCTGGGTGCCGATCTTCTTGGCCAGTTCCTCAATCATTTCCATCTCATTATCCACGTTCCGGGAGTTGCAGATGAGCCCACCCAGCCGGACGCTGCCGGACTGGGCATACTTCATGATGCCCTTGCAGATGTTGTTGGCCGCATACATGGCCATCATCTCCCCAGAGCAGACGATGTAGATTTCCTCGGCCTTGCCGTCGCGGATGGGCATGGCGAATCCGCCGCAGACCACATCGCCCAAGACGTCGTAGAAAGCATAGTCCAGGCCCTCGTCCGCATCGTAAGCTCCTAAAGACTCAAGCATGTTGATCGAGGTGATGATGCCCCGGCCGGCGCAGCCCACACCAGGCTCCGGTCCGCCGGATTCCACGCACCAGGTTTGTCCGAACCCTGGCTTGCGGATATAATCAAGCTCCACGTCCTCGCCCTCTTCCCGCAGGGTATCGAGCACCGACTTCTGAGCCAGACCGCCTAGAAGCAGCCTGGTTGAGTCCGCCTTGGGGTCGCAGCCCACGACCATGACCTTCTTACCCATTTCAGCCAGCCCAGCCACGGTATTCTGCGTGGTGGTGGACTTACCGATACCGCCCTTGCCGTAAATTGCCACTTTTCGCATTGTCATCCTCCTTCTCGGATTATGTCGTTGGAGCGGGAAGGAGGGCGGCGGTCTGTGCACCTCATCTCTTCCCGCGTTTCGGATTTTCCGTTGCCCCTCGTATAGCAACAGCCGTGCCATTTCTCCAATTTTTTTCTTTTACAAATGATTTGAAGTGGTTGACAGTTATTCCGGCGGCGCGGCCTGCAGGGTTGGCAGGGAAGGGGGCTTCCATAATGTCAGGTTGCGACAAAATGGTCAGTCTATGACAAATATGTATAATTCGTGGTTCTCGGCCTCATCAAATCCCGTCAAAATTGTGATTCTCACTGCTGTCGATTGGCCTCATTACAAAATTAATATATTGATATATATAGAAAAGGGCGATTTCCCGGGCTATGGGACGATTGTTGCAAGGAAAGGAGAGGAAATCGGAAGCGACCGGGACGGGTTGCGTTAACCGAATGGATGTCGCCTAGGGGGAAGCATGGGAACGAACTACACCGAAGCCATTGAATTGAAGGCGCTGTATGAAATTGCCCTGCTGATCGGCTCGGCGCATGACCTGGCCACGACCCTGACCTCGATCCTCAAGGTGATGCATGATATCCTGCAGATGGAACGGGCGACCCTTTTCCTTCTTGATGAGAGTGGCCGCTTTCTGTCCATCAAGGCCTCCTACGGGCTCAGCCATGACGAAAGGAAAAGGGGCGTCTATCGGCTGGACGAAGGGATCACCGGCAAGATTTTTGCCAGCCGTACCCCCTTCGTGGTGCCGGATATCCATAGCGAACCGCTCTTCCTCAACAAAACCCGGTCAAGGGAGGTGAACAAGGAAACGCTTTCCTTTCTCGGCGTCCCGGTACTGGTGGCGGGCGAGCCGGCAGGCGTTCTGACCGCGGACCGGCTTTTCGGGCTGGATATCCCGTTCGCCGAGGATATCCGCTTCCTGACGGTCGTCGCCACCCTGATTGCGCAGTTTCTGGTGCTGAGCAGAGAAATCCGCAAAAACGAGGCCCATCTGCGGGAAGAGAATCGCTCCCTCAGGGCGCGCCTGACCCCGGTGTTTAGCCGGCACGATATCCTCGGCCAGAGCAAGGTGATGCAGGAGGTCTTCGTGGCGATCAGCAAGGTGGCCCCGTCCAGCGCCACGGTCCTGCTCCTGGGAGAGTCGGGCACCGGGAAGGAGCTGGTCGCCCGGGCGGTGCACCAGGCAAGCCGCCGCCACAGCCGTCCCTTTTTGACCGTGAATTGCGCGGCGTTGCCGGAAAACTTGCTGGAAAGCGAGCTGATCGGACATGAAAAGGGGGCCTTCACCAATGCTCTGGCCCTTAAAAAGGGGCGTTTTGAACTGGCGGACAGCGGCACCCTCTTTCTCGACGAGATCGGCGAAATGCCTCTGGAACTCCAGGCCAAGCTGCTCAGGGTACTCCAGGAGCAGCGGTTTGAGCGCCTAGGCGGAACCGCGACCATCAGTGTTGATGTCCGGATCATCGCCGCGACCAACCGTAGCCTGGCCGAGGCAGTCGCCCGGGGCAGTTTCCGCGCCGACCTCTATTACCGGCTCAACGTGGTGCCGATCGTCCTCCCGCCTCTGCGGGATCGAGCCGAGGACATCCCCCTCCTTATTGACCATTTTCTGGCACTCAGCAACCGGCAGAACCGGAAAAGCGTCAGGCTCTCCCGCGAGGTGATGGATTTTCTCGTCAGGTACCCCTGGCCGGGCAATGTTCGAGAGATGCAGAATCTTATGGAACGGCTGGTGATCATGGCGGACCGCAGCCAGGTGCAACTTACCGATCTGCCGCCCTTCGTCGTGGCGGAGCCGGAAGAGGCCGGACCGAGGCACACCCTGCCAGGGCTGCCGGTCTCAGGGGGGAGCAAGCGGCCCTCCCTTGAGGCGATGGAGCGGGGTGAAATAGAGGCGGCCCTGAAAAGGCACGGCTGGGTCCAGGCCAGGGCGGCGAGGGAACTGGGGCTGACCGCGCGGCAGATGGGCTATAAGATCAGAAAATACGGACTGAGCAGGCCGGAATTCGCCTGAGGGGGAAAAGAGGTGTGGCTCAGCGGCATGATCCCGGTCAGGGGGCGAGAGCTGACAGGCCCGCGATCACTTGCTGATCAGCTTGGTGACGCTACGGACCTCGTCGAGGGTTTCCTTTACCTGGGTAGCTTCCTTGACCCCGGGCAGGGAGTTCTTCATATCCGTGCCCGTTTCCTCCACCTCGTGGATGCCTTTTTTAAATGAGCTGATGGCCTTGCCGAGGCCTGAGCCGATTTCGGGCAGTTTCTTACCGCCAAAGATGAGAAAAGCAATGCCCAGTATGACGACCAGCTCAGGGGTGCCCAGTCCAAACATTGGTTTGTCCTCTACTGAAGTTGAGGGGTGGTAACCACTCCGTGAATAGGATCCGGGAAGTGCGGTTCGCCGGGTTCAATTGTCCTTCTTCTCTTCCTCGATGGCCTTGGGCTTCTCTTCACTTTTGGTGGCGTCCTTGAAATTTCGTATGCCCTTGCCGATGCCGCTTCCGATCTCGGGAAGTTTTCCCGCGCCGAAGATGATGACGATAATGACCAGAATGATAATCAATTCCGGCATTCCCAATCCGAACATAAGGTCACCTTTGTGCTAAATTAAACTGTACCCTTGAATCTGTACAATATCATCATGATGCCACGGGTGTCAACCTTCATGATCGCGCAAATATCATCAGGGGAGATTTGCAGCACCGTCATTGCACCCTCAGCCTGCGGATTTCTTCGCTGATGCGGTTCATTTTCGCCAGGATGGCTGCCTCGTCGAGGGTGACAAGTGTGCGGCTGCGCATGACCACCCGGCCGCCAATCACCGAGTGGATGACATCCGCGCCCCGGGCCGCGTAGACAAGGTGGGAAACAGGGTTATAGACCGGGGTCAGGTGCGGCTGGTTCATGTCCAGGACGATCAGGTCAGCCTTTTTGCCCGCTTCCAAACTGCCGATCTCCCGGTCAGCGCCGAGCACCGCAGCGCCGCCGATGGTCGCGGCCCGGACGGTGGTGGCGGCATCCATGGCCGTGGGATCCATTCTTGCCACCTTGTGGATTTTGGCCACCGTGTTCATCTCCCCGAACATGTCCACGTCGTTGTTGCTGGCGCTGCCGTCGGTGCCGATGCCCACGGTGATGCCCGCCCGCAGCATCTTGACCACCGGCGCGGTGCCGGAGGCGAGCTTCATGTTGGACTCCTGACAGTGGGCCACTTTCACCCCCCGTGCCGCAAGCAGGGCAATTTCTTCGTCGCTGACCATGACGCAGTGGTCGGCCACCACCCGCCCGTTCAGCAGGCCGAGCTTTTCCAGGTGCATGACCGGCGAAAGCCCGTAGCGCTCGAGACAGGTGTTGACCTCCTCGTGGTTTTCGGCGAGATGGATCACGTAGAGGGCGTTCCGGTCCGCGGCCATTTTTCCCAGGCGCTGCAGCAGCTCCGGCGCGCAGGTATACACCGCATGCGGGTCCACGGTGATCTTGATCAGGGGGTGGCCGGCGTAGCGGTCAAAGAGCATCTCGGTACAGGCGTAGCCGTTCTCCAGTTCGCCGTAACTGGGCGAGGGAAAATCGTAGAGCACCTCGCCGATCCAGGCCCGCATGCCGGAGAGCTCGGCAGCCCGGGCGACGTCCGCGGCAAAGAGGTACATGTCGCAGAAGCTGGTGGTGCCGGACTTGATCATTTCGCACAGCGACAGCAGGGTGGAGTGGTAGACGATCTCCGGGGTCAGCTTGGCCTCCACCGGGAAGATGTACTCCTGCAGCCACTGCATCAGGGGCAGGTCGTCGGCCAGGCCGCGGAAGCAGGACATGGCCGCATGGGTGTGGACGTTGACCAGGCCGGGCATGATCAATCCGTGCTCCTCAGGCAAGGTGTCCTCGCCCTGGTAGCGGCCGAGAATTTCCCGGGCCGGGCCCACGGCGATGATCCGCTCCCCGGCCACGGCCACGGCTCCATCCTGGATGAGGGTCTGGTCAGCGTCCATGGTCAGGACATATTTACCGGTCAGGAGCAGGTCAACAGGCTGCATCATGCTCAGTACCTCGTGATGATTTCCGCGATCAGTTTCAGGAGGAGCGGTTCGGTTTCCTCCGCCTTGCGCACGATATCCTCCAGCAGGATCGGCTGCAGGTTGTCGGGATCATTGGCATTGGCCACCACCGCCAGGCCGAGCACCTGCAGCCCGGCATGCAGGGCAACGAGGATCTCCGGCAGCGAAGACATGCCCACTGCGTCCGCGCCGCAGCTTCGCAGGTAGCGGGTTTCCGCCGGGGTCTCCAGGCTGGGGCCGGGGATGCAGACATAGGTGCCGGTGGCCATCTTGTCCAGCCTCAGCGTCTGGGCCGCGGCCAGAGCCGTTTCCACCAGGTGCGGGGCGTAGGGTTTCGACAGGTCGGGGAAACGCGGCCCCCACTCCTCAACATTCGGGCCGCGCAGGGGATTGTCGCCGAGAAGGTTGAGGTGGTCGGTGCAGACCATGATGGTGCCTGGCGCGAAATCGGGGTTCAACCCGCCGCTGGCGTTGGTGACGATGGCAAGCCTGGCCCCGAGCAGGGCGAGGACCCGCATGGGCAGGGCCACCTCCCGGGCGGTATATCCTTCGTAGCAGTGGACACGGCCCTGCAGCACCGCGACGTTTTTGCCGCGCAGTTCGCCGCAGACCAGGTTGCCTGCATGGCTGGCAACGGTGGACAGGGGAAAGTGAGGAATCTCCCGGTAGGGGATCACCGTCTGCCGGGCAAGAGAGCCCGCCAGGCCGCCGAGGCCGGTGCCCAGGGCGACGACGATTTCCGGGAGAAAGGGCAGCCTATCGCGCAGGAAGGCGACCGCCTCTTCAACCTGGAGCCGGTACGCGGCCATGTCGATCATGTCCGGGCATGCTCCAGTAAGTATGCTTTGATCTGTTCCGCATCCGCATCCAGGACTTCGCAGCGGCTGTCTTCCTCGCGCAGGGCCGCGAGATCCGGAGGCAGATCAGGGGAGCGGCCGATGGCCCTGGCGACCGCCTCGCCGAATTTCGCCGGGTGGGCAGTGGCCAGGCAGACCATGGGGCGCTTTTCCTCGCGGAACTCCTTGCCGGCGCAGACCCCGACCGCGGTATGGGGATCGAGGAGATAGTCATGCGCGAAATAAAATTCCCGGATGGTGGCCAGGGTCTCCTCCTCGCTGACCGCCCGGGAAGCGAAGTCGGCAGCCACGCGCCCGGCGAGCGGCGAGAGGTCAAGGGCGCCGCTGGCGGCGAATTCATCCATGTCGCGGACCACCTGGCCGGCATCCTCGTTCCGCAGGTAGTAGAGGTAGCGCTCGAAGTTGCTGGCCACCTGGATATCCATGGACGGGCTGAGGGTTGCGCTCACCGTCCCCTTGCTGTAGTCGCCCCGGCGAACGAAGCGGGACAGGATGTCGTTGCTGTTGGTGGCCAGGATCAGCCGGTTGATCAGCCCTTCCGGCAGCAGTCGCTTGGCGACATAGCCGGCGAAGATGTCGCCAAAATTGCCCGTGGGTACAGAGAAATCTACGGACTTGTGCCCCTCACGGCAGTTGAGGCGGAGCCAGGCGTAAACATAGTAGACCACCTGGGCGAGGACCCGGACCCAGTTGATGGAATTGATGGCGCCAAGGTGGTAGCGCTCCTTGAATTCCAGGTCGTTGAAGATCGCCTTGACAATGGCCTGGGCGTCATCAAAGTTGCCGCGGATGGCGATATTGAAGACGTTGGGGTCGGCGACCGTGGTCATCTGCAGCTTCTGGATGGGGCTGACCCGGCCGTCGGGGTGCAGGATGAAGATGTTGATCCGCGCCTTGCCCCTGACCCCGTGGATTGCAGCGCTGCCCGTGTCGCCGGAGGTAGCGCCGAGGATGTTCATGGTACCCCCTTGCTCTTCCAGCAGCAGTTCGAACAGGTTGCCGAGGAACTGCAGGGCCACGTCCTTGAAGGCCAGGGTCGGTCCGTGGAAGAGCTCCATGATATAGAACCCGCCACGGTGGGTGAGCGGGGTGATCTGGGGGTGTGTGAAACCGGCATAGGAGCGGTCGATGAGGTCTTCAAGGACCGGACCGGGCAGGTCGTCGGCGAAAAGGCGGATGATCTGGAAGGCCAGGTGCTGATAGGAGAGGTTCTTCCAGCCGTTGAACGTGGCCATGTCGACGCGGGGTAGGGTTTGGGGCAGCAGAAGACCGCCGTCCGTGGCCAGGCCCATCATCACCGCCTCGCTGAAAGTGATCGGCGCAATCCCGCCGCGGGTGCTGATATAGTTCATATGGGTCTCTGCAAAATGGTGGGTGCCGGAGCGGCAATGTTGTTCAAGATGAGGAATCTACAATAGAACCTGGGGAAATGCGAGCCGGAAAGTTGCAGAGCAGGTCCGCTGCCCTATCGGCACGCCAGCAGGTTGACCCCTTCCATCTCCTTCGGCACCGGGATCCCGAGCAGGGACAGGATGGTCGGGGCGATGTCCTTCAGCGCCCCGCCTGGCTTGAGGGTGCAACCCTGATGCTCCCTGTCCAGGAGGATCAGGGGGACAGGGTTGAGGGAGTGAGCGGTGTAGGGCTCGCCGCTGACCGGGTCCCTCATGATTTCCGCGTTGCCGTGGTCCGCGGTGATGAGCATGGCGCCGCCGCGCGCAAGGACCGCATCGGCAATCCGTCCCAGGCAGCGGTCCACCGTCTCGCAGGCAGCCACCGTGGCCGGCAGGATGCCGGTATGGCCGACCATGTCGCCGTTGGCGAAGTTGAGAACGACCAGGTCGTAGGGGACCCCTTGCTCCTCTGCCTCCTTGAGAGCGGCCAGCAGCCGGTCGGTCACTTCGTAGGCGCTCATTTCCGGCTTCTGGTCATAGGTGGCCACGTCCCGGGGCGAGTCGATGAGGATCCGGGTTTCGCCGGGAAATGGTTTCTCCTCGCCGCCGTTGAAGAAATAGGTGACATGGGCGTACTTTTCAGTCTCGGCGATGCGCAACTGGCGCAAGCCCCGCCGGCTGATCACCTCGCCCAGGATGTTGGTCATGCTCATGGGCGGGAAGGCAGCGGGCAGATTGAAGTCCTGATCATACACGGTGAAGGTGACCAGGTCGATGATTTTTGGGCAGTTGCCGACACCAAAGCCGGAAAATCCCTTTTCGGTGAAGGCCCGGCAGAGTTCCCGGGCCCGGTCGGCCCGGAAGTTGAAGAAGATGATCCCGTCCCCATCCTCTATCCGGGCAACGGGCCGGCCGTCTTCCTGCAGGACCACCGGCCTGATGAATTCATCGGTCTCGCCGCGCTGGTAGGCATCCTCCACCGCCTGCACCGGGTCGGCGGCGTCGACGCCTGTTCCCGCCACCAGCGCATTCCATGCCTGTTCAACTCTGTCCCAGCGGGTATCGCGGTCCATGGCCCAGTAGCGGCCACTTATGGTAGCGATCCGGCCGCAGCCGAGGCGCTCCATGGTCGCGACCAGCCGGCGGACATAGCCGGCGCCGCTCTTGGGCGGCGTGTCCCGGCCGTCCATAAAGCAGTGGACAAAGACGCGCCCAATCTGCTTGCGGCCGGCCATGGCCAGCAGGGCCTCAAGGTGGTCGATATGGGAGTGGACTCCGCCGTCCGAAACCAGGCCGAGCAGGTGCAGACTGCTGCCTGCCTCCTTGATCCGGTCCATAATGGAGGAGAGCGCCTGGTTCGTGAACAGATCGCCGGAGGAGATGGCCAGGTTGATCCGGGTGAAGTCCTGGTAGACGATGCGGCCGGCGCCGATGTTGAGATGCCCCACCTCGGAGTTGCCCATCTGTCCTTCGGGCAGGCCGACCAGGCCGTTGTGGGCAACCAGGGTGGTAAAGGGGCATTCCTCCATCCAGCGGTCCATGTTCGGGGTTTCGGCGAGGGTGACCGCGTTGTCCGGGCCTGCCTCGCCGTAGCCCCAGCCGTCGAGAATGGCCAGCACCAGAGTCTTCATTGCTTTTTGCTCCGCCTGCCTGTTGCCCGCTTCTGCTCCGCTGCCGCGGCATCCGGTGCAATCCGGGGCGCATCGTGCCACAGCCCGTCCAGGTCGTAGAAGTCGCGGGTCTCCTTGTAGAAGATATGGACGATCACATCATTGTAATCAATCAGCACCCACAATCCCTCCTTCAGCCCCTCGCAATTATTGCTGGATATCCTTTTTGCGCTCAGCTCCTCGCCGATGGCCTCGGCCAGGCCCTGCACGTGCCGGGTAGAACGGCCGCTCATGATCACGAAATAATCGCTGAACGAAGTGAGCCCTCGCACTTCCAGGATGACCAGGTCCTCGGCCTTGGTGTCCAGGGCGATGCGAGCGCACTCCCGCGCCAGTTCAAGGCCGCTTTTCTCCAGATGCTGCTTCTTCAGTCTGCTCATTGGTTGTGTTTCTCGCTGTCAGAGCCGTCTTCCGGTTTTTTTCGTTCTCTCCGCTGCTTGCGGGGCGGAAATTCAAAAGAAAGTTTCCCCTTGTCGTCAAGGAGCAGGTAGGCATCAAACGGTTTTTTCTTCTTGGAGATAAAGCCCCTGATCAGTTCGGTCCTGCCCTTGGCCAGAAGCTGGCTGATGTGGTCGGGATCGATGGGCCGGCCGAGGATCATTTTGCTGATGCGCAGACCCTTTTCCTTGTCGCCGTGCAGCGCGGATTCGGACATGAAGGCCGCCGGGGTCTCAAAGACCGGCGTTTGGTCGACGGGCGACAGGCCCAGAGGCTGGGACCGGCTGATCTCCTCATGGTCCAGCCGGTCGGTGGCGTCAGAAAAAATGAATTCCACTTTTCCCTCCTTCAGGGCCAGGGAAGCGGTAAATGTCTTGCCCCCCTTCCTGGAGCGGAAATCGGCAAAGGGGCCGACAGTTTCGCCCTGCAACAGGGCGAGGACTTCTTCCTGGCGCATGACCCTGCCGCCCAGAACCTTGCGCAGCTTGATCTTTTCATCCTCGGAGACGTAGTTTGAAGCGGTCTCGAAAAAGCGAACGCCCAGCACCGGGGAAAAGGTGGCCTCGGGCCGGGCCTGCTTGCCGGAGCCATAGTCCTTGATCTTTTCGACGATACTGCGGGTGGTTTCCCGGATCTGGGCCATGAACTGCTCCCTGGTCATCCCGCCCTTGAGGATCTGGTTTAGCTTGTATTCCCATTCCCCGGTCAGTTCCGGGGAGGCAAGGACGTCGATGTGCATGGCGTTGAGCTGGGCGAGCAGCTCAAAGGCCTTGCCGGTAGGGGCCAGGTCCCGGTTTTCGCGGACCAGGTATTTCTCGTTGATAAGCTTCTCGATGATCGCCGCCCGGGTGGCCGGGGTGCCGAGTCCGCGTTCCTTCATCGCCTCCGCCAGCTCCTCGTCCTCCACCAGCTTGCCGGACTGCTCCATGGCGGTGAGAAGCGTTGCTTCGTTGAAGCGGGGCGGGGCCTTGGTCTGTTGCTCCTCCTGGCGGACCTCGGCGCAGAGCACTGCTTTTCCTTCCGGCAGGGCTTGCAGGTCGTCCGCCTCGGTACCGGATGTAGAGCCGTACACCGCCTTCCAGCCCGGAACCAGCAGGATCTTGCCTTCGGTGAGAAAGGTGTCCTCATCGACAACGCTGAGGCGCCTGGTGTTCAGGTACTCGGCCGGGGGGAAGAAGACGGCCAGAAAGCGCTGAACGAGCATCTGGTAGATTTTCAGCTCGGCGTCCGAGAGTTTTTTCGGCAGCACGCTGGTGGGGATGATCGCAAAGTGGTCGCTGACCTTGGCGTCGTTGAAAATTTTCGGGTTCTTGCGCAGGTAATTGGCGGCCAGGGCCTGGGCGGCAAACTTGCCGAACTGCCAGTTCTGCTGCGCGGTAAACACCTGCTTCACCGTGGGCAGGTAGTCGCCGGGCAGGTGCCGGCTGTCGGTGCGCGGATAGGTGATCAGCTTGTGCCGCTCGTAGAGAACCTGGGCAATGGAAAGGGTGTTTTTGGCCGAGAAGCCGAAGCGGTTGTTCGCCTCCCGCTGCAGCGAGGTCAGGTCGTAGAGAAGGGGACAGCCCTGGGTGGTCTTCTTGCTGGTCTCCTTGACCTTTGCATTCTTGCCGGGGCAGCGGGAGGCGATATCCTCGGCCTGCTGCCGGTCCCAGATGCGTTCCTGGCGAAGGTCCGGCCGGGATTCATCTTTTTTGAAGGCCGGGTCGATCCATATGCCCTCGTAACTGAGACCGTTGCTGGCAAACTGGGCGTGCAGCTCCCAGTAGGTCCTGGGCGTGAAGGCCAGCCGCTCATGCTCGCGGTTGACGATCAGCGACAGGGTCGGGGTCTGCACCCTGCCGCACGGCGTCTTGCGGAAACCGCCGAACCGTGAGTTATGGCCGGTCAGGGCCCTGGTAGCGTTGATGCCGATGAGCCAGTCGGACTCCGACCGGCACAGGGCCGTGTCCTCCAGGGGCTGCATTTCCCGGTCGTCACGCAGGCGGGCCAGGCCGTCGCGAATGGCGTCCAGGGTCATCGACTGCAGCCAGAGGCGCATGATCTTCTTGCCCTCTACCGCCTTTGTGGCGGCCTGCTTGAGGATGTATTTGAAGATCAGTTCGCCCTCGCGGCCGGCATCGCAGGCATTGACGATGGTGTCCACCTCGCGGCTGCGGAGCATCTTGTTCAGCGCATTGAACTGGCTCTTGGTTTCCGGCAGCACGGTCAGCGGAAACTCTTCCGGCAGGATGGGGAGGTTGTCCATGCTCCATTTCTGGTAGCGGGGGTCGATTTCCTCGGGATAGGCAATGGAAACCAGGTGGCCGATGGCGAAGGAAACGAGGTATTCCTCGTTTTCATAGTGGGTTTTGGTCTTGCTGAATTTGCCCGGCAGCGCCCTGACAATGTCAGCGGCAACGCTTGGTTTCTCGGCGATGATTAAGGTTTTTCCCATGGAATTGCAAACACCTTTTGAGTATGTGGTCGGTGTGGCGAAAAAAAGAGACTCCCTCAGGCGAACGACTGTCAGGGTAGTCCAGATACCATGGATGCGGTGCATCATCAATGATAATTTTTTTTCAGGCTGGTTGGTCCGGCGCGCAAACCATGCTGCCACGGCCTATCGCTGGCTATGGAGCACGGGCAGGTCGTCGCAGCCTGAGATGCACACATCCAGGTCCTTCAGGATGCCGTTCGCGATGCTGTAGATCCAGCCGTGCACCGTCAGTTTCTGGCCCGTTCGCCAGGCTGCCTGCGCCAATTACCTTGAATCCTGTGCATTAGATTACCATAGCAGTTCGCAGGAAAGTCGGCAAAAGTTAAATTGCAAAATCAGGTGGTTGACTTGGAGGGTGCGGTGAGGCGGAGTCAGGGGACTGGGGAAGACAGAAGAACCCGTCTTGTATCTGCCGCCTGAAAACAATCGGGGTCGGGGTCGGTATCGGTATCGGTATCGGTATCGAAAATAGATTAATGGCTTCGGGTATGGCTTGTCCCGATGTCGTTCAGGTAAACGCGGGTTTTCTCATCGATGCCGATACCGACCCCGACCCCGATGAAAACACGCACTCAATATGAGATGATGAACTTCGCTTGGCCACTCTCCATTCTCCTCAAACCGGTTTCTTTTTTGGCTGCTTTTCCTCCGCTTTTTTGACCTGTTGGTCATGTTTCTTCGTGGTCTGTTTTTTGCTTTTTTCCTTATTTTTCTTGCCGCCTTTGTCGCCCATTGTTCGCTCCTTTCCTGTTGTAAGTAATTTTTACGCCGTGGGTGGCGTCGCTGCGTTGTTCTTCCCGCCTCACTTTTTGGGAGACATGCCGATGTCTGAGAATGTTACCGTGATGACCTCATAGATGCTCGTCGCAATGGCGGCGACGAAAAACATCATTGTTGTGACGAGGATCACGATGCCTGACTTCGTATCCGCAATATGCAATGCCGAGGCCGCCTTGACAGCCAGGGGCATGGCGCACCAGCCAATCCCCGTGGACAGGCACACGGCAAAGACAATGCGAACCTTGTTTGCCCGCGCGCCACTGAACGACCCGAAAATGAAGACCGCCAGCGCCAGCACAAGGGCAACAATAGACACCGTGTAATTAATCTCCGGCCAGACAAACTGCATAACGTTCTCCGCCTGCATGTCCAATTCCACCTGTTATTCTGGGTTTAAACCAGGGGACCGGATACAGGATGCAAAATATTGATGAGAAGCTGAAACTCTTCCGGATTTGCTGGTGAACCTGGATTTGAAATGAACTCGTCCTCCCTGAAACTTTTTCCTGACAAAGGCGAACGGACGCAATTCGATGAACTGGAACATTATGAAATCATATGTCTATGGCGGCTAATAGTCAAGGAACCGCATGGGGGAAGTCTTGGGTTCAAGGGACAGGTGGCGGGTACTGTATTCAGGGATCAGAGGTGGAACACAGTGCCAAGCCTCATGATACCCTGCAAAAAGAGTCACCGGCAGGCAAGCCGCCAGGCATCGAGTTCCATGTTCTTTTTCAGCCAGTCGAAGTTCAATGCATTGGCTGCCGGGCAGAAGCTGGCCGGATCGCCGCTGTACTCGACCCCGAAGACTGCCTTGCCGGCATAGATAAACGTTAAGAGTGGGCCGCATTCCTGAAACTGAAAGCACTCCTCGTTGAGCGCCCAGTCAAAATAGGGTTCCAGGTCGGGGATCTGCTCCAGATCATTTTTCAGCCCGACCGACAGGTTCCGCTGGTGCGCCTGCTGCGCCAGCCATTTGTTGAAGGCGAGCTGGTCGCTGTAGCTGAGGGGAAAACCGGAATCGTTCTGATAGCCGTCCACATTGTCCGGCTCGATGCCGTCGCAGCCCCGCTGCACGGCGGCATTCATCCTTGCCTCGATAATCGGGGCAAGCACGTCCAGGCGGCGGATGTCCAGCCATCGTTCGTCAGGCCAGCCGGCAAGGGGATTTCCCAAGACAGCGGCAGGATACAGGCCGGCATCGGAACGAAAATCCTCCCAGCTGCCGGCGCTCATGTAGCAGATGACGGTTTTGCCCTGCGCGTGCAGCTGGCTGATGACAGAGGCTGGGGTCTCGTAGTCGATGTCATACATCGCCACACCAAGGGAGGTATCAATAGCCCCGCTGAGCTGCCACTGCCAGCTCGTGCCGGGCCTCGGCTTCCACCAGCTGTCCTGGCCGCCGGAGTGCTTATTGGCGGCCAGGATGGGCGGCATGGTCAGGATGAGTGGTGATTTATCCTCGGCGCCTATCGCGGAAATACATTGAAAAAGCGCCAGAAAGACAACTAGACCAGCCGCTAAATGCATCGTTCTCTTTTTCAATGCCTATTCCCTCCTCTCCTAACTCGTGGCTGAACTGCTCAGTAGCAGAATCTCCGGGGTGGTGCAATCGTTTCGTGATACATCATCCCTGATGCTCTCCTGTTTTGAAAGAAGGCTGCAGTTCGCAGCATCAATAAAAAATCATTGCCAATCTTGCCGACTTTACCTAATACTGAAAAAACTGAACATCCGCCACTTTGATTTCAATAAGTTGCAGAGCATGCCGGCGTAAGAATCGCATTTTTGCGATTCTGACAATTCCGGCAAAATCCTTTTTCGTTGGAAGACCGGTTGACGCAAATTTGCGGCTGTGGTAGAAACGAAAATTTCAGCCAAACTCTGCTGAGTTGTCTTCCACCCATTTGCCCGGGGAGCCCGCAGTGCCCGCTCCCGGTTCAGAAATAAACGGAGAGGTGAGGTATGCGTACTGATATCGTCCATATCGGTGCTGGTGAGTTGACCTATGAAATCCGCAACATCGTCAATGTCGGCGAGAAGCTGCAGAAGCTCGGTCTGCACGTCAACTGGGAGAACATCGGCGATCCCATCGCCAAGGGCGAGGACATCCCTTCCTGGATGAAGGATATCGTGGTCGAGGCCGTCCGCGACAACTCGACCTACGGCTACAGCCCGACCAGGGGCATCCTGGCCACGCGGCAGTACATCGCCGAGAGGGTGAACAGGCTGGGCGGCGCCCAGATCGACGCCAACGACATTATTTTTTTCAACGGCCTCGGTGACGCTATTTCCAAGGTGTTCGGTTTTCTCAAGCGGACGGCCCGGGTCATAGTGCCCACCCCCAGCTACACCACCCACTCCTCGGCGGAGGCGGCGCATGCGGGCGACCGGCCGGTGACCTATATCCTCGACCCCAACCACCTGTGGTACCCGGACCTGGAGGATATCGAGAACCATATCAAGTACAACCCGGCGGTAGCGGGCATCCTGATCATCAACCCGGACAACCCCACCGGCGCTGTCTATCCGGAGCACATCCTGCGGGACATCGTCGCAATTGCCGAGAAGAACGACCTGTTCATCGTCTGCGACGAGGTCTATCAGAACATGACCTATAATGGCACCACGGCCACGCCGAT
This sequence comes from Desulfobulbaceae bacterium, assembly GCA_003508005.1. Taxonomy (GTDB): domain Bacteria; phylum Desulfobacterota; class Desulfobulbia; order Desulfobulbales; family Desulfobulbaceae; genus UBA10518. The sequence goes on along the minus strand of DNUE01000066.1, from coordinate 1,646 downwards.
GGCCAAGATCATCGGCAACAGGGTGCCGGCGATCTGCATGCGCGGCATCTCCAAGGA
>DNUE01000066.1:0-1550 GCA_003508005.1 Desulfobulbaceae bacterium | reverse complement strand
GTCTGCTCCACCACCCTGCCCCAGAGCGTACTGCCCAGGATCCAGAGCCATCCGCAGTATCCGGCCTACCTGGCGGAGCGGATCAGGAGATACGAACGCTGCTCCAATATCGCCTACGATATCCTCAAGGATGTCAAGGGGCTGCTGGTCAACCGGACCAACGGCGCCTTTTACATGAGCGCGGTCTTCCTGGACGGGCTGCTGAATCACCGGCAGATCCTGCCCATCGCGGACGCCAGCGTGCGCAAGACCGTGGAGGGGCTGGTCACCGGGCCGAACATCGCCCCTGACAAACGCTTTGTCTATTACCTGCTGGCCTCCACCGGAGTCTGCGTGGTGCCGCTTTCTTCCTTCGCCACCGACCTGCAGGGATTCCGCATCACCCTGCTGGAAAAGAACGAAGAGGAATTCACCAAGATCTTCAAGACCATCGCTGCCAGCATCAAGCATTATATCGAGTCGGCCTGATGCCGGATTTGAGTTTGTCAGGTTTATCAAGCTCATCAGGCCGGGAGGGTTTATCAGGTTCATGGGGTTGGAGGCGCCGACCGAGGTTGAACCTGATGAACCCGTCGCATTTCCTCTCTTGATTTTTCTTTTTTTTCCATCCTGTCGGTTACTTGACAAGGGTCGGCCCCGTTCTTAATGTTGCCCACAGGCCGAACAGGCCTTCTGTAATTTATCCTGTTGTTCCCATGTTATTTATGATTCCTGGTTCGCGGGCTTTGAGCAGCCGCTGCCCGGAATCCTTACGCATTGAAGGAGAGCGAGTTCGTGCCAGAGGAAAAAGACATGCTGCAGGACGATGCCGGAACGGCAGAGCCTGAAATTGTGGAACCCGCCGGTCAGGAGGCGACTGCCGAAGCAGCAGACCAGCTGACGGAGGAAATCTCCGCCATCCGCCAGGAGGCGGATGAAAACCGGGAACGCCTGCTCCGTCTTGCCGCCGAGTTCGAGAATTATAAGAAACGGATGGAGCGGGAGCGGGACACGCTGGTCAAGTACGCCGGGGAAAACATCCTGCGCGAGTTCCTGGTAACCGTCGACAACTTGGACCGCGCCCTGGAGCAGGGTACGGCCGAGTCCGATGATCCGCAGAAGCAGCTGGCCTCATTCCTGCAAGGGGTGGAGCTGACCAGAAAGGTTCTTCTGTCGGGCCTGGAGAAGTTCGGGGTGGTACCGGTGGCGAGCGTGGGGCAGCCTTTTGATCCCAACGTGCAGGAGGCCATGACCATGGAGAGCAGCACCGAGGTTCCGGCGAGCCATGTGCTGCGCGAATTCGTCAAGGGCTACCGGTTCAAGGACCGGCTGTTGCGGCCGGCCAAGGTTGTTGTTTCGGCCGGCTCGTAAGATGAGGCTCGGCAGGTGCGGCAGCGGGCGGTATACGGCTTGACAACAAACGATTCATGCACATTGTTAATAGGACGGTTGCCGGCTGGCGGCCGTTCTTGAATCACATTCCACCAAGCGAAGATATAAGGAGCAGGAGAAGATGAGTAAGATCATAGGGATTGACCTGGGGACGACCAACTCGTGCGTGGCCATCATGG
>DNUE01000050.1:34303-42418 GCA_003508005.1 Desulfobulbaceae bacterium | reverse complement strand
TGTAAACTCTGTTTCTTACCCTGCTATTCAGTCTGTCAGAGGACAGACGACAGAAAAATCAATCAGCCCAAGGCTGGAAACTGATACTGTCCTCTGTCTTCTGACTTCTGTCATCTGATTTTTCGGTGGCCATAGCGGAGAGGTCCCACCCGTTCCCATTCCGAACACGGAAGTTAAGCTCTCCTGCGCCGATGGTACTGCACGGGCGACCGTGTGGGAGAGTAGGTCGCCGCCGAATTCTTATACCAAACCCCCTTGGGATTTATCCCCCAAGGGGGTTTTTTTGTCGGCCGCAATCACCCGATCAATATCAACAATCCCCGCAAAGCGCGCTTTGCCCCCTGGGGCACTTGCTGACAACCATCAAGTATGTTGAAAACAGGGTGATCTACCTCGCCGCCACCTTCCCCTGATCCCTGTCACGCGTCCGGTTTTTTCGCCTTGGCCTTTCCGGCCGTCGGACCAACGTTGAGCCGAACTTCAATATCCGGCCAGCGGCGGTCGGGGCTATGGATGCCGGGCGGGACAACGATGGTGCAGTACACGGTGGTGCTTTCCCGGAGACCGTTCAGATAAATCGGAGTCGTCTGGAGGACGGGAGAAGTAGCGTTCTTTTTCTTCCTGGTTTTCGGGATGAACACCTTGAGTTTTGCCGGCCGGACCTCTACCGACTGGACCTCAAGACCCGCAGGCAACTGACCCAGGATCTGCGGCTCCACCGGCAGGACGGCTTCCTCCAGTTGTTTGACCTGCAGGTCAATGGCCGCGGGGATGATCTCCAAAACCTTCACCTTTTTGCTTCCACGCACGTTCTGCTCGTTGAGCGCCACGGTCTGCTCCCCCTCGCTCACTTCGGACAGGTCCACCAGCACCTTGAGCAGGGACAGATCCAGGGTAGTAAGGGCGGAGGTCGATCCCTCCACGTGCAGCTTGACTTCCTGCGGCACATCCCCTTCCACGACCAGGTTGTTCTGCAGGCCGGTATACTGCACCGGCACCGTGAAGACCATGTCGTTGATCTGGGTTCTGCTCATGACCACAGTCACCCAGAACAGGCAGGCAAGTGCAAAGCAGGCACCTGCCTCCATGGCGTTTCTCCACTGGCGGCCCTTGAGCTTGGTTCGCACTGCATCCTTCGGTATAGTGGCGGTCCCGTGTTCCAGGATGCGGGCAATCACCTCCCCCTGTTCTCTAACCGGGGCCCACCTGCCTTTTTCAAAAATCAGGATGGTGCCCCGCTCTTCGGAAGCAGTCAGAATTAAGGCATCGGTTTTTTCCGCAAGCCCCTGGGAGGCATGATGACGGGTCCCCATGACCTCGGGCAGCCTGTTCGTTTCCGACAGGGGAAGCCGCACGGCGATCCGGGAGATCCGCCCGTTCTCGAGGAGCACCGCCCCGTCATGGCCGGGCGAATTGGGGTCGAAAATGGACAGCAGCAGGGAGAAGCTGGGCACGGCATCCACCAGGACCCCTTCGCTGATCCACTGTTTCAATGAATCCTGGCCGGGAATGACGATCAGTCCGCCCCAGCGCCTTTTGGCCAGGGCAAACAGCACGTCTTCCACCAGGGAAGCGAGGCTGACGGAATCGTCCCGGGTCTGCCCCCGCAGCAGCGAGGTCGTCCGCTCAAGGAATTTGCGCATCTCCGGCTGGAAAATGACCAGAAAGGCGATCAGGGCGACTTGGGAGAAGTTGGAGAAGATCCACTCAACCCCGCGCAGGCCGATCAGGCTTGCCAGCCCCGCCCCCACGGCGGCAATGGTCAGGCCGAGGACTATCTGCCAGGTGCCGGTGGCCCGAAGCGTTCGATAGAGCAGGTAGATAAAGACGGCGAAAACAAGTATATCAAGAATCACCCGCCAGTCGGTAAACTGGTGGGCGGCCTGGGAAAAAAAATCAGCAATGCCCATAAAAAGATCCTGTCACACGACCCAATTCAACCCCTGGATATTGATTCCTGTTTCTCCAAGAAAATACAAGCCCTGGGCAGAACTGACAAGCTAAATGCACGACACCTCTGCGGGATGCCGTCACGAAATCGTATGTGTTTTCTCTCAATACAGCAGGAAGTTCACAGGATTTCTCCGAAGTCGACGACGGTTCACGCCCTGCTGGTGCTGTGCCTGATGGCAAGGAAGGCACTGTTCTGAACGCAACGATTCCCTCACTCCCACCGCCCTGATTACCTGACAAGCTCCTAATCTCAGTGCAAAAACAACCGGAATCGAATAAGATAGTTGGGTTTGCACCAGTGCGCTCCGATCACGCCTGATTATTGCAACTCAAAGAAAGCCCGGGGAAAATATATTCTCGTTGTCCTCACGAACCGATATGAACCTTGCCTTCCCTCAATTCCGCATCACCGCAATTGCCCTGTTGCTGGCAATTGCCTTTCACTCAGCCGGCCATGCGGCCCGCAGCCGGATCTACGATGCAAGCTGGCAAACAACCTACGACGCCTATCGGCAGATCCCCTGCCTCACCCAGGAAGAGCTCGAATTCGGCGCCCAGGTCATCCTGGGCCTCGACTACAACTCTCGCCGGCTCTTCCGGCAGATCAGCAGGGTGGAGGGTATTGACTTTCCCCGGAGCCGGGAGGTGTGGTCCCTCCTGCTCAACACCCGGCTCTCTTACGAACAGGTCTTGTGCTATGAACAGTGGAGCAGTCTATCGGGGGTAACTCTCGACCTGGCCATCCCTGCCCTGACTGAGATCAAAGCCCTCGGCTATGAGGCGGGAAAATCGTTCAAACTGTACAGTACCCTGTCCAGGGTGACCCCGGGCCACGCCCTGAAAACCATCCCCCTGCTCAACCAGCTGAACAATATCCAGAACCAGGCCCTGCAGGGATTGCTTTCCGTTCAGGGGATCAGCGCCGAAGAGGCGCTGGACAATATCGGCCGCATCACCCGGATGCACGACCATCAGGCCAGGGCCGTCGGTTCTTTTGCCCGCCTTCCCGGCATGACCATGGCCCAGGTCAAGGACGCCATGGACCTGATCCTCCTCCTGAACCCGGACAACGCCTGGAACGCCGGCACCTTATTCCGCAGCGACAACATGACCGCGGAGGAAGGCTGGTTCTGGCTGGTCGCCTATTTCGCCAACCCGACGCCGATCCAGGAACTGCAGTTCCGGACCTTGAGCGACAAGCAGAAGGACACCCTTGTACGGGCCATGTATTCGGGCGGCACGGAACTGATCTGGAATATCAACAACCTCCATGCGGTAACCGACTGGTACGGTTTGGAAATTTCCAATGCCGAGCTGCAGGGGTATTCGGTCAAGCAGCTGCAGGACCGCTTTGCCATGCTCTCGCCAAGGGTCTGCTCCCGCTTCAGCGACCGTTTCTCCCAGGTCGGGAGTAGTTCTGCCCGGATCGCCCTGCTCAAGGAGGCGACGGCAGCGGACCGGGTGGAGACCGCCCGACAGCTCACCTCCGCCAATATCTATGCCCTGCTCGCCCAGGGCAGCGAACTCTATGACAGTTCATTCCGCAACATCCTGGTGCCGGTACTGCAGGAGCACGTGGCCAGGGATTTCGCCAACAACCTGCTGCTGTTCCTCAAGGACACGGACCCGGGCAATCAGCTGGTTTCCAGCTTCATCGTCAGTCTCGCCCAGAAAGGCAAGATGACCGTGTTTTTTCCCGACAACCCGCGGGAGCAGGAACAGATTCTGGAGCTGGTGTCCGAATCGGCCTTCAAGGACGAGGACTCCGTTATCCTGTTCTCGGCAACCTTCATGCATCTGCTGGAAGTTCTTGCTCCCTCGGCCAGAACCTATCTTCTCTCCAGGATGATCCGGCAGGCGGATTCCGGTGCAGTTTCCTACGCCCGGCTGATCCGGGTCATCCTCCAGTATTATCTCGAGGAATTTCCCGAGCTGCTGGGTGGAGGGGACAAAGATATGATCGCGGGCCTCATCGCCAGGCACGGGGCGATCAACCTGCATCCCTATCAGGTTACTCCCTTTACGGAGTGGAAAGAAGACGGGGTACTGCGCTCCATCTCCGTCTTTCATCCCGATGATGACGGGCGCGACTCCTTCCTGTCCAATGCCAGGACCTTGCTCGCCAGCGGCTACCGCCTTACTCTGTCCGAGGAGTTTACCCTCGATTCTCTGTCCGCGCAGCAGATCCAGCAGATCCGCGGCCAGATCAGAAACGCAGGGGGCTCGGGCCAGGACCTGTCTTCCCTGTTCGCCAGCATGCGCCGCAACCCCTTTGCCGTGTCCTTTGTCCGCACGGTCAACGGTCTGACCATCAACCACGCCGCCTTTGTCTACAGCGGCGAGCAAAACCAGGAGCAGCTCATGGCGCGCTTCATCCTCGGCGGCTCGGAGATGTTTGCCCAGCGCGGGCACAGCTACTGGCGCTCCGAGCAGATCACCGAGCCGCTGGCTAGACTGATGAAGGCCGGCCGCCTGTCGGAAGCGAATCTGCAGGCGAAACAGCGGTTCCTGAGCCTCGGCTCCTGCGGCGGGGTCAAGTCCTACACCCACCTCAGCCAGATGTTCCTGGGGCATGTCGATATCCTGGCCACCATCGGCACGGGCCTGGCGAACATCAACGACCCCTATAACAAGAACTTCTTCGAGATCATCGCCGGCAAGCCCTCCGCCATCTCCTGGAAAGTGGTTGCCGGAGAACTGGCCTTCATCTTCGAGAGAGGCCAGGGACGGGATTACCTGCAGCCCGGCACCCTGCCGGCCATCATGCACAAGATCCTCGATGAGGAAAAAGCGGCCCGGCGGAAAGAAGGTGCTGACCCAGGTCAGCAGTCAGGCTGAATACTGAAGGACAACGACATGGCGGTCCAAACTTCCGAACAACTGGACAATCTGCTGACCCGCATCCGTGGGGGAGAGTGCGCCAGGGCTTACCTGATAATCGGCGAGCGCTTCCTCAGCCAGCAGGCAGCGGACTCCCTCTGCCATGCCCTCCTGGCCGGCGGGGGTATTGTCCACCCCATTGACGGCGACCAGGAGCCCTTTGCCACCACTCTGCATAGGCTCACCAGTTTCAGCCTCTTTCCCGGAAGGCAAATCTACCGGGTCACCAATACCAGGCTGCTCCACAGCGTCAAGGTCGCTGAATCCCTCTGGAAAAAGGCGGCCCGGGCCAGGCAGAACAATGAACCCGACAAGGCGGCGCAACACCTGCAGAACATGCTCGAAAGCGCAGGACTTAAGCCCGACGATCCGGAGAACGATCCGGGCCGGTTCTCCCCGGCCCAGTGGAAAAAAATGTTCGGCTTTGCCCAGCCCCAGGAGGACCTGGGCTGGACCGGCAGCCTGCTCAACGCGTTTCCGGCCCAGCCGCAGGAAACCTCTGCCCGGAGCGTGGATGACCCGGCCGCCCTGCTCGAACAAAAACTTGTCAGCGGGATCCCCGGACAGAACATCCTGATCCTGACGGCCGAGGAGGTGGACAGGCGCAAGCGGCTGTACAAGTACCTGGCCGAAAACCAGGTAGTTGTCGACTTAAGCGTTGAGAGCGGGAGCAGCAGTCGGGCGCAGTCCGCCCAGAAAAAAATTCTTCTTGAACTGGTGCACAAAACCCTGGCCGGATTCGGCAAAATCATGCTTCCGGCTGTCGCCGAGCAGCTGATTGAACGAGTGGGCTTTCACCCGGTGGCGGTGGTGATGGAAACCGAGAAACTTGCCCTGTACGCGGGCGACAGCACCCGGATCGTCGCCGCTGACCTGGAGTCTCTGGTCGGCCGCACCCGCCAGGAGGCCCTTTATGAACTGACTGATGCCCTGGGCAAGCGGGACTTGGAAAAATGCCTGCTGGTCGCCGGCCGTCTCGTAGAATACGGCATCCACCCCCTGGCGATGATCGCCACCCTGAAAAACTACGTCCGCACCCTCCTGCTGTTCCGAGCGCTGCAGGACCAGCCGGAAAACGGCTACTATCGCTCCATGCCCCAGCCTGCCTTTCAGCAACAGGTTCTGCCCCGTCTGAAGGAGAATGAAGAGTGGAAGCAGGAACTTTCCGGCCATCCCTATGCCCTGTACATGCAGTTCAAAACCGCGGCCGAATTTCCGCTCTCCACCCTCCGGAGATGGCTGGAACAGGTCCTCGCTGCTGATTTCCGGCTCAAGGGATCCACCATTGCGCAGGAAACCACGCTGCAATACCTGCTTCTGTCGATGCTGGTGCCCGATGACAAAGCGGTCTTGCAAAAAAATTCGCACGCATTACCTTATAGAAATAGCTGACCGCCATGAAGATAGAACTCACTGATGCGTTGCAGAATATGGGGAAAAGCAAGACCGGTCTCGCTGAGAAAACCCTCACCCGCAGCAGCAGCGAGGTGAAGGAGCCTCCCCTGTACAAGGTATTGCTGCACAATGACGACTACACGACCATGGATTTCGTGGTGATGATCCTGGAAAAGGTGTTCAAAAAGGACACCAGCGAGGCCACCCGGATCATGCTCAATGTTCACCACCAGGGACTGGGAATCGCCGGGGTATATACCCGGGAAATCGGTGAAACCAAGGCCGCGATCGTCCATGACCTGGCCCGTAAAAACCAGTTTCCGCTGAAATGCTCGCTGGAAAAAGTGGAAACATAATATATCCGGAACAACGACTATGCTCAGCAGAGAACTTGAACTTGCCCTGATCAAAGCCATCAAGGAGGCTAAATCCTACCGTCACGAATATGTGACCGTGGAACATATGCTTTACGGCCTGCTCCACGATGACCTGGCCAAGCACGTCATCACCAGCTGCGGCGGCAACGAGGAAAATCTGAAAAAAAGGCTGGAACGCTTTTTTGCCGGAGGCCTGCCGATCCTGAAGAACACCGCCACTGAACCGGCCCAGACCGTTGCCTTCAACCGCGTACTTCAACGCGCGGTCAATCATGTGCAGAGCTGCGGCAAGAAGCAGGTGGATACCGGAGACATACTGGTTTCCATATTTGCCGAGCCTGATTCCCATGCCGTGTATTTCCTGGGCAGCGAAGGTGTCGGCCGGCTGGATGTGGTCGAGTACATCTCTCATGCCCTGCCCGAAAGCCTGCAGAAGGAACCCCTGCGCAGGACCGATGCGGCCCCGGACAAAAAAAAGGATTCCGCCGTCCCGGATCCCCTGGAAAAATACACGGTCAACTTCGCCCAAAAGGCGGCGGAAGGAAAGATCGACCCCCTCATCGGCCGCGAACATGAACTGCGGCGGATGATGCAGGTGCTGTGCCGCCGCCGCAAGAACAACCCTCTGCTGGTGGGCGAGCCGGGTGTGGGCAAGACGGCCATGGCCGAAGGACTGGCTCTGCGCATCCATGAGGATAAGCTCGCCCGGCAGGAAAAAAAGCCGGACCCGGCCCGGCTGGTGCCGGATCTTCTGCGGGACTCCGAAATCTACATGCTGGACATGGGTACCCTGGTTGCCGGCACCAAGTACCGGGGGGATTTCGAAAAACGAATCAAGGCGGTCATCACGGCCATTGAAGAAAAGGAGCATGCCATCCTCTTCATCGACGAGATGCACACCATAGTCGGAGCCGGCGCCACCAGCGGCGGCTCCATGGACGCCTCCAATCTCCTCAAGCCCGCCCTGCAGTCAGGGACTATCCGCTGCATCGGTTCCACCACCTACGAGGAATACAAGAATCACGTAGAAAAAGACCGGGCTCTGTCCCGCCGGTTCCAGAAAATCGACATTGCCGAGCCCTCGGTGGAAGACACCTGCAGCATCTTACACGGCCTGAAGTCACGGTATGAGGAACACCATCATATCCGCTATTCCAAACCGGCGATCCGGGCGACCGCCGAGCTGGCCGAGCGCTACATCAACGACCGTTTCCTGCCGGACAAGGCCATCGACGTCATGGACGAGGTGGGCGCGGCGTTCCGCCTCGCCGGCAAAACAGACCGCACGGTAACGATCCGCGATGTCGAGCAGATCGTCTCGAAAATCGCCCGGGTGCCGGTCACCAGCAAGACCGTCTCCGACAGTACCGGCCTGCGCGAACTGGACCGGAACCTCAAGTCGGTGATCTTTGGTCAGGACGAGGCGATCGACACCATCGTCAAGGCCATCAAGCGTTCCCGGGCCGGCCTGGGCAATCCGAACTCCCCCACCGGCTCCTTCCTCTTTGCC
>DNUE01000050.1:0-34281 GCA_003508005.1 Desulfobulbaceae bacterium | reverse complement strand
ACATGAGCGAGTACATGGAAAAGCATGCGGTGGCCAGGCTGATCGGCGCTCCCCCTGGCTACATCGGCTTTGACCAGGGCGGGCTGCTCACCGACGCCATCCGCAAGCACCCTTACACCGTCCTGCTCCTCGATGAAATCGAAAAGGCCCACCCGGATGTCTTCTCCATCCTCCTCCAGGTCATGGACCACTCCACCTTGACCGACAACGCAGGCCGGCGCGCCGACTTCCGCAACGTCATCCTGATCATGACCACCAACGCCGGCGCTCGGGAGATGAGCGAAGGGGCCATCGGCTTTTTTGGCAACACATCCGGCAAAGAGCAGAAGGCGATCAAGAACATGTTCTCGCCGGAATTCCGCAACCGCCTGGACGCGATCATCTCCTTCCAGGCCCTGGCCGTGGAAACGGTGGAGAAGGTGGTGGAAAAAATGATCGGCGAACTGCAGGCGCAGCTCGCTGGCAAAAAAATAATCATCACCCTGGCGCCGGCCGCCCGGAAGTGGCTGGCCACCACCGGCTATGATCCGGGCTTCGGGGCTCGGCCGCTGCGAAGACTGATCATGAAGGAAATCGGCGACCGGCTCACCGAGGAGATTCTCTTCGGCAGCCTCAGCAAGGGAGGGGAGGTGAAAATCGGCTTTCGCAAGGGCGAGTTGAACTTCCGTTTTCCGGAAGAAACCATTGCCTGCTGATTATTCCTCCCGGTTCCATTTTTTTGACTTCATCCTCTTTGCCACAGGTGCACGGGGATGAAGTCAACATCCTCATTTGTTGCCCCTCCTCGATTTTCCGCCTTTTTTTCATCCTTCCTTTTTCTCTGCACCTCTCCTGGCGGTACAATTTTTTAAACTTTTTTTCCCCGATCCGTTGACAACACTTCTAAAATACGATAAGTTTTTAATAAATATTCTTGTATTGCTGATCAGGGATTTCGTGCCTTACTGTCTGCCCAGGCGGTCGCAGTAAGAAGAGATTTTTGCCGTTTCGGGATGATGCCCCCGTCAAAAAAAACAGGAGGAAAAAAATGATGAAAAAATTTTCCCTGCTTGCCTTGGCAGGACTGATTGCCCTGCCGGGGATTGCCTCTGCCAGCGCGGGCAAAATGCCTTCGGATCTGGCGCAGCGGGTTGACGAACTGTCCCGTCAGCTGGACGAACTGAAGGCCCAACTCGCCAAGCAGAACGAAGAACTCGCGGCGGTAGGCAACCAGGTTGATGACATGGGCGAGGAATTTGACGCCAAATCCGAAGCCTGGGACCTGGCCTCCAGGGTGCAGCTTTACGGCGACTTCCGCACCCGGCTGGACATGATGACCTCTGAAACCGCCCGGCAGTATTCGGTTTGGGATGTTGCCAACGGCTTCAACGCCGCCATGGGGCAGCAATTCGGCTTTTCCGGTCCCTACAGCAGGGAAATGGTCAGGATGGCCGTGAACGGGTTCAAGATGTATACTCCCCAGCAGCGGGCCGGCCTCTTCCAGATGATGGGCTATGCACCGCTCGCTTCCGATGACGTGGACAACGATACCATGATGACCAACCGCCTCCGCCTGAACATGCGGGTCCCGGTGACGGAAAACGTGGACTTCAAGGGCCGCCTGGCCATGTACAAGGCATGGGGCATGGAATCCAATCCCGCCGCCCCCATGGGCAGCCCCTTTACCTTGGACAGCTTCAACTGGGACGGCAACTCCACCCGCCAGCCCGTTGATAATGTCGTGCGGGTTGACCGTGCTTTTGTGAACTGGAACAATATCGCCGGCAAGCCCATCTGGTTTTCCTTCGGCCGCCGCCCGACCACCGATGGTCCGCCGGCGCACATCCGCCTGAACAATGACGAACGGATGGCCACTCCCATTGCCTACATGGACTACCCCTTTGACGGTGCCACCCTCGGCATCGCCTACGACTGGGGCAGCGAGACCCTTGGCGTCGGCCGGCTCCGTTTCTGCGGCGGCCGGGGTTTTGAAGACGGCCTGAGCACCAACCAGCTGAACGACATGGATTTCTTTGGCATTGACTGGGATATTTTGCAGCGCGGGCCCCGCTTGCTGAACCTCCAGGCCTTTGAGGCCTTCAACCTGGTCAACACCCCGGACGGCATCAATTTCCCCAATCCGCTGGAACTCTCCGGAATCACCGCCGGCAATGGGATTCTGGACAAGTCTAACCTGGGCAACCTCTACCATACGACCTTGATCTACATGGACAAGGTCAGCAACTTTAACTACTTTCTGGTCGGCGGCTGGAGCCGCACCGATCCAGAAGGATACGACGAGGCGGGCAACAGCCTGCTCGGCTCCTGGTGGGCCCCCCTGGACAGCCAGGATGGCTTCGCCCTGTACGCGGGCATCAGGTATGACATCGACGACCTGCGCCTGAAACTCGGCCTCGAGTACAACTGGGGTTCCGAATACTGGATCTCCATGTCCCCGGGGCATGATGACCTGTACAACTCCAAGCTGGCCACCCGCGGTCAGGTTGCCGAGGTCTACATGCTCTACGATCTGCCCACGGGCGAGGCGATCTCCAAGTACGCCAAGACCTTCATGCGGCTCGGCTATCAGTACTACAAGTACGATTACTCCTACTCCGGCTCCTGGCTGGGCGGGCCGGTTGACGTTGACGAACTGGCGAGCGATCCGTTCAACGCCCAGTTCTACCCGGCTCTGGACGACATGAGCCAGATTTATCTGAGTTTTGATATTTACTTCTAAGCGCCGCGTCAGCAGGTTTTCGCAGCACAGACAAGGGAAGGCCCTCCAGGGCTTTCCCTTTTTTTATCGCCAATGATGACCACACACCTCACCCCTTCCCTCACCCTGCTGAAGGGATGCAAACTCCAGACACCGCACGGGATGCTGAACCGTGAGGGCGGCAACAGCCCCCCTCCCTTTGCCTCGATGAACCTCAGCTACGGCGTGGGAGATCGCCCGGACAACGTGGCAGCCAACCGGCAACTGGTCAAACAGGCTTTGGGCGCCACTTTCCTGGTCTCGGCCGGGCAGGTGCACGGGGACCGAATCTTTTGCGTCGAGGAAACGGACCAGGATATGGAGGTCCAAGGGTATGACGCGCTGATGACCAATCGGTCCGGCATCGGCCTGCTCATCCAGCAGGCAGACTGCCAGGCCGTCTTACTGCACGATCCTGACCGGAATGCGGTGGCTGCCATCCACTGCGGCTGGCGGGGCAATGTCTGCAACATCATCGCCACGGTAGTGGAACGGATGCGCAGGGAATACCGAAGCGATCCAAGGTCGCTGCACGCCCTGATCAGCCCGTCCCTGGGACCCTGCTGCGCCGAATTCAAAGATTTCACAAATGAATTCCCGCCCGAACTGCACTGCTTTCAGGACCGGCCGCACTATTTTGACCTGTGGCGGCTCAGCGCCGTGCAACTGACCGGCGCCGGGGTAATTACGGAACATATTGAAATTATGGGTATCTGTACGGCCTGCAGCCCTGAGTATTTTTCCTACCGGCGAAGCAGGCGCAAAGGACTTCCGGCAACCGGACGCAACGGGTCGGCTATCCTCCTGCAGCGAAAGGAGACCTTGTCCGCAGAGCAGCTTTCAGGGATTCACCCGGAATCTGGCCGTGACGAGCGCGCTTAACCACAACGGACCAGCACCAGGTTGAAAATTGGGCGATGGTGCCGGGGGCAAAGACAGCCGCCGGAAGAGTGATGCGTGCGCCACTGGATGTTTTGCGGACACGCTTTTAGATGAGCTGCTGCTTCTTGCTCTCCTCGGTCCTGAGGGCAAAATCACAGATGAGGGGAACGTGGTCTGAATAGCGGACCATGGGGATGTTGAAGTTACTGGCCTCCAGTTCTGGACTGTACAGGATGTAATCGAGTTGGCGCTTCGGCGAGCGGCTCGGATGGGAGGGTTGCCCCTGGTCATTGGCGCTGACCAGGCCGGTGGCGGCGAGAAACTGGTCCAGTTCCCGGTCGCCCCACAAGACATTAAAGTCGCCGGCAACGATCACCGGACCACTGGCCTGCCGGACCAGTTGATACAACCGCTGCAGTTGATGCTGGCGCTGGCGGAAAGTTAGCGAAAGGTGCACCAGAAAGACCGTCACTTCAGGAAGCTGCGCCTCGATGACCAACCGCTTGAAGCCCTCCTCAAAAAAATGAAAGCGATGGCTCAGGATCTGCTGGTTGGTAAGGAGGGCGTTGCCCTGCTTGTTGAGCACCGGAACCTTGCACACCATGCGGTTTGTCCCGTACTTCGTCCCCATCACGTGGGTATAGCCGAGCTGCCGGGCAATAGCCTCGGCCTGGCACATGTTTTCCGAACGAAACGAACCGCTGTCAATCTCGATCAACCCGATTATATCGGGCTTAACCGACTCGATAAAGGAAACGATGCACTCAAGGTTGCAGGTGGTCCGCTTCAGATACCCGGCAAAGGGTACCGGCAGATGAAAACGGGCGCCGACCCCTGCCCCGTAGCGCACATTGTAGATAAGAATTCGCATGGATTAGTTGTCAGAACCGCAACAAGGGCGATACTGATGCCGGCAGGCCCTGTACCTGGTGAAAGCACCGTGGGGGATGGTCAGCGTGTCCACTTTTTGCGAGTTTAGCATTATTTGTTACGGAGCCCGAAGACCCCTCGTTTCCTTCTGGTAAAGGCCGGGCGGAACCCCTTGCGGCCCGTGGAACCGTTCTCCACCGCACCGGTTTCCGGCGGCGGGAAAAAATCATGGCCGGCTGCTGCGACGGCCACGGCAAACTGCTGTTCATCGGCCGGCGCCCCCTCCATGGTCTCGCGGTACAAGCTGAAAAAGCGCAGTCCGTCCCGGAAATAGCTTTTTTTTTGCAGCCAGTTGGGCCAGCTGCTGTGCCGGGAAAACTGCTCAAAGGAGGGCAGATTCACCAGCAGGGTGGTCATGGAATCCTTGGCTCCGCGTTTCAGGTTGAAATGCTCGCCGAACAGTTCGTCCAACGTCCGGCGGATCTCCCTGGAAAATTGGTAATGCGCCGAGCCCTTCAACCGCTGCCGCAGCAGATCGAAACGGGCATTGACCCAGGGCATGACCAGCAGCGTCAGCAGCATATAATCGGGGATTTCAATACGATAATCATGGACCTGCCGCTTCAGCAGCCGATCCACCACTGCCAGCAGGGATAGAAGCATACGGCGGTGGGGGGAATCCTCCTCCATGGGGATCTCGGCATACCAGGGGAACAGGGTAAAAAACAGGCTGGAGTCAAGAGCAATGCGGGCCCAAGGCTCGCTGGACCCGCTGTGCAGATCCTTGAAAAGTTCATCCCTGATGCGTGACGGGGGGCAGAGCCTGATTTTTTCCCTGTTGGCAACGATTGCCTTCCAGGTCGCGGGTTCGATGCAAAAACCGGTTCGGGCTGCATGCCGAACTGTGCGCATGATCCGTACCGGATCTCTGGTGACCCGACGGTCCGGGTCGCCGGCGATGCGGATTATCCCCTGGTCAAGGTCCCTGACCCCGCCGACATAGTCGATGATCGTCCTGTTTTCTATCTCATAAAACAGGGAATTGATGGTCAGGTCCCTGCGCTTGGCATCTTCAGCGAGCGTGCCGAAGGTATTGTTTGCCGGCAGGACCTCAATTTCGTCGTCCGGCCGGTCAATATCGTATTCACTCTGGGAGCGGAGGGTGGACACTTCGATGATCTTTCCCCCGCGAAAATAAACCTGAACCAGCCTGAACCGGCGGCCGATGGTTCGGCTGTTGCGAAAGAGCTTGCGCAATTGACCGGGGCGCGCATCAGTGGAAATATCAAAATCCTTGGGCTGCTTGCCCAGATACAGGTCGCGCACCCCGCCGCCTACCAGGTAGCCGCTATGACCGGCATCTCGCAGCCGGTAAAGGACCTTGAGCGCCTCCTTGTCCAAATCGTGGAGCCGGATGGGATGATCGTGTTCCTGAATAATAACCGGATCAACCGCAGTTGAGCTGCGTTCGGGTGGCTGCTCGGAATCTGGCCCAATGGGGATATTCATGCTGGAGTTTGTATCCAAAGCAGCACTGGAAGGACGCTGGCGCTACTTTTTCTCCCGGTACACGGATTCCGCTTCCTGGACAAACCGGTTGAAAATCTCACGCACCGAGAGAATTTCCTTCATCTTGAAGGTATTGGCGCCGGAAAAGACAAGGCCGTCTTCAACATTTCCCCCATGGGACATCATCAGCCTATCATTGATGCAGTATTTGTAACTGCATTTTTTCAGGCACTGGTATTTGCACTCTTTGGCTGAAACATCCTCACCCCTGATCATTTTCTCCACGAAAGGCGTTTTGATTGCACGGCCAGGCAAGCCGACCGGTGAAGAAACCAGGACTATATCATCCTTTTCCGCCCCCAGGAACACCTCTTTGAACTTCTGGGACACCGAACATTCCTTGCTGAGGACAAACCGTGAGGCAATCTGGATACCGTCGGCCCCATATTTGTCCATGAGTTCGGCCATTTCAAAACCGTTGGTGATGCCGCCGGCCGCGATCAGTGGCACCTTGCTAATGACTTTTCTGACGGAAGGAAAAAGGTCGCGCAGCTTGGTCTGTGTCCCGAGGTGCCCGCCGGCTTCCGCCGCTTCAACGACAATTGCCGCTGCACCCAGTTTCTCGGCAAGCTTGGCGAAGGAGGGCGAGGAGACGATGGAGACGATGGGGACATTGAATTTATGGCCGATTTTGAAGATATCCCTCGAGAATCCGGCTCCGGTAATGATCATATCGACGCCCGCCTCGATGGACCCCATGACAAGCTCGTAGAACTCCCGCATGGCGTACATGATATTGACGGCGATAATACCGCTGGTCTGGCTTTTCGCGCGGCGGATATCTTCCTGCAACTCGTCAACAGGGATAGCTGAACCGCCGATTGTGCCGATACCGCCGCATTCGGCCACGGGCACAGCCAGGGAGGAGGTGGAGACCCGGATGGACATCCCCCCTTGGATCAGGGGAATTCGGGCGGTCAAAGAACCAATTTTCAATTCAGGCAGTTTCATACTGTTCCACAATTCAGAGAAAAGCTCAGATGGCTGATAATGCCCCGCAAGGGCTTGTTTGTCAAGCAAGGCAATACCTGTTTTGCCCTGTTCATTAAAAAAAATATATTTTGTTATTTTACCACATTTCCAGGACATCTGCTTGACTTTTCACCCGTATCCCGATAAATTTTATTATTTTTTCCGCATCACCGATGCGAATGATTTCCCATATCAGCAGCCCTGGCTGCGGGACCCTCTTTTTCTTTCAGCACCGACGGAGGTGGCATTGAACATCAAGGCCGTTCAGGGCTTCAAGGACATTCTGCCGGATGAGGTCGTTCTCTGGCAGCATGTCGAACAACGGGCCAGAGACATCTTTCACCGCTTCGGCTTTGGCGAAATCCGGCTGCCGATCATCGAGGAGACCGAGCTGTTCGCCCGATCCATCGGCCAGACGACGGATATCGTCGAAAAGGAAATGTACACCTTTGTCGACAAGGGCCTCACCCTCCGGCCGGAGGCCACCGCCTCCCTGCTCCGGGCCTTTATCGAGCACGGCCTGCATGTCCTGCAGCCGGTGCAGAAGCTCTACACCATGGGCCCGATGTTCCGGCACGAACGGCCCCAGAAGGGGCGGCTGCGCCAGTTCCACCAGCTGGACGCCGAAATCATCGGCGCCACCGAGCCTGCTGTGGATGCGGAACTGATGGCCATGGGCAACATGCTCCTGGCGGAACTTGGGCTCCAGGCAAAACTCGAGATTAATTCCCTGGGCTGCCCCGCCTGCCGGCCTTCGTTCCGGGAAAAACTGGTAACGTACCTGCGCCGGTTTGCCGGCGAGATGTGCCCGGACTGCCAGCGGCGCCTGGAAAGCAATCCACTGCGGTCCCTGGACTGCAAGAGCCAGCACTGCAAAAAAGTGGTGGCCGGGGCGCCATCCATTCTTGACTCCCTGTGTCCGCCGTGCAGCGACCATTTCGCCCGCGTCCGGGAGGGACTGGAGCACCTATCTGTCCCCTACAGCGTCAACCACTGCATGGTCCGGGGGCTGGACTACTACACGCGGACCACTTTTGAATTTACCACTGCCAGCCTGGGCGCCCAGTCGGCGGTCGGTGCCGGTGGACGCTACGACGGACTGATCGCCCAACTGGGGGGGGCCAGCCTGCCGGGCATCGGCTTCGCCCTGGGGGTCGAGCGCATAATTCTGCTCCTGCAGCAGCAGGAGGGCCCGCGCCTGACCCCTGCCGCCCAGGCCGAAATCTTTGTCGCGGCCCTGGGCGAAAATGGCGGCCGCTACAGCCAGCTGCTCGTGCACCTGCTCCGCCAGGGCGGGGTGAAGGCTGCCATGGATTACAGCGGCCGCAGCCTGAAGGCGCAGATGAAGCAGGCTGGCCGCCTGGGGGCGCGCTTTGCCCTGATCGTCGGCGACAATGAGCTTTCCCGGCAGTCCGCCGTGCTGCGGGACATGGACAGCCAATCCCAGGAAGATTTCGGGCTGCAGGACTCCCCGCAGTCCTGCGCCGACCGTTTACGTACCCTTGTCACCACCCGTCTCCCCGCTTCCGGGAGACCTGCTTGAACCACGAGAGGATGAGAATGGATTCATTAGGAAATTTGCGCCGCACCCATACCTGCAACCAGCTGGGCGCCGACCATGTCGGGCAGGAGGTCACCCTGATGGGATGGGTCCTGCGACGGCGTGACCACGGCGGGGTGATCTTCATCGACCTGCGGGACCGCTGGGGCCTGACCCAGATCGTCTTCAACCCGGAATGCAATGCCGAGGTGCACGACAAGGCCCGCCAGCTCCGCAGCGAATGGGTGCTCGCCGTGCGCGGCCAGGTTTCGCGGCGGCCTCCGGCCATGGAGAACCCCAAGCTGGCCACCGGTGCCATCGAGATTTTGGCAAGCGAACTGCGCATCCTGAACAGCAGCGAGACCCCGCCCTTCCCCCTGGACGAATACGTCGAGGTCTCCGATACCCTGCGCCTGCAGTACCGCTACCTGGACCTGCGCCGGCCGGAGATGGCGAACAACCTGGTGATGCGCCACAACGCCCTGCAGGCGGCGCGCGGCTACCTGAACAACAACGGCTTCCTGGAGATCGAAACCCCGATGCTCACCCGCTCCACTCCCGAAGGGGCGCGGGACTATCTGGTGCCCAGCAGAGTCAACCCTGGAAAATTCTATGCCCTGCCCCAGTCACCCCAGCTCTTCAAGCAGCTGCTGATGATCGCCGGCATGGACCGCTACTACCAGATCGTCAAGTGCTTCCGCGACGAGGACCTGCGCGCCGACCGGCAGCCCGAGTTCACCCAGGTGGATATGGAGCTCTCCTTTGTCGAGGAGGAGGACATCTACGCGGTGGGCGAGGGCTTGATGCAGCTTTTGTTCAAGGAAANNAGCCGGAATTCACCCAGATCGACATGGAGTTCAGCTTTGTCGGCGAGGAGGACATCATCCGAATCACCGAGGGGATGATCCGCGAGGTCTTCCGAAGCGCCGGCATCGAGGTCCAGCCGCCCTTCCCGCACATGGAGTACGACGAGGCCATGCGCCGCTTTGGCACCGACCGACCGGACACCCGCTTTGGGCTTGAGCTGGTGGATCTCAGCGACACCCTGCGCGACTGCAGCTTCAAAGTGTTCCGGGAAACCCTGGACAAGGGCGGCATCGTCAAGGCAATCAATGCCAAGGGCTGCGGCACCTTCTCCCGCAAGGACCTGGATGAACTCACCGAATACGCCGGCCGCTTCGGCGCACGGGGCATGGCCTGGGTCAAGGTCAAGGACGGGGAATGGCAGTCGCCCATAACCAAGTTCTTCAGCGAGGAGGAAATACGGACCATGGGGACCGCCCTGGGGGCGGAGCCCGGCGACCTTCTCCTCTTCGGCGCGGACAGGGCGTCCACGGTCAACCAGGTTATGAGCGAGCTGCGCCTGGAGCTGGGACGGCGCCTGGAGCTGATCGACAAAGGGACCTACAACTTCCTCTGGGTGACCGATTTCCCGCTGGTGGAGTATGACCAGACCGAGAAACGCTTCATGGCGCTGCACCACCCCTTCACCGCACCCAACGAAAAGCAGCTGCACCTGCTGGCCACCGACCCGGCCCTGGTCAAGAGCCGGGCCTACGACCTGGTGCTCANNCGGCGGCGGCTCGATCCGCATCCACAGCAAGGAAATCCAGGAGAAGGTCTTTGGCGTTCTGGGCATCGGCCCGGACGAGGCCCGGAACAAATTCGGCTTCCTCCTTCGCGCCCTTGAGCTGGGCGCGCCGCCGCACGGAGGGCTCGCCTTCGGGGTGGATCGGCTGCTGATGCTCCTGACCGGCAGTGATTCAATCCGCGACGTCATCGCCTTCCCCAAGACCCAGAAGGCCACCTGCCCCCTGACGGACGCCCCGGCGCCGGTGGAAAGAAAGCAGCTCACCGAGCTGTCCCTGCGGCCGGACTGGAAGAATTAGGGGGTTAGGGGGTTAGGGGGTTAGGGAATTCAAGGAGTCGGGATCACAAACACCTTAAATTCCTAAACACCCTAAACCCCTTCCTAATCAACCACCTCGAAGCCGATCCTGGCGATCGCCTCCTTCACCGCAGCCAGAGACACCTCCCCCTCAAAGCTGGCCTCGCCCTTGGCCAGGTCCACCTGCACCTGCGAAACCCCTTTGATCGCCTGCAGGGCTTTGCTCACCGAGGCCACACAGTGCTGACAGCGCATGCCGCTGATTTTTACCGTGGTCATCTTTTCCCCCGTTCCGCTGTAAATAAATTTTGAGAGCGCCTGTTCGAAGAGCGCAGGGCAGTTCGCCGAAGCAGCAGAGCAACGGCGGCGGCGACGGATGCCCTTTCCTTTGGTTTCTTGAACAGACGATCGGCAGGAAATGCAATGATTCCCTCCGGTGCAAATGAACCTTAACGGGCCTGCCGCCAGCTGCAGGGGCAATTTGACTTCCTATCCCCGATTGGTAAGCCGCGAGATGATCCCGGAGGTGGAGATATCATGCTCGAAGGGGATCCTCAGCACCCTCCCTCCGGCTGCCTTGACCTCGACACCGCCCACTATCTGTTCCTCAGGCCAATCCGCGCCCTTTACCAGCACATCGGGCAGGATGGCGCGGATCAACTCAAGGGGCGTCTCCTCGCCAAATATTACCACAAAATCGACGCAGCCCAAGGCGGCCAGGACCCGGGCGCGGTCCTCCTCGCGGTTGATCGGCCTGCCTGCACCTTTCAACCCGCGAACCGAGACATCGCTGTTGAGCCCGACTACCAAACAATCCGCAGCCCTCCTCGCCTGCTCCAGATAGGCGACGTGGCCGCTGTGCAGGATATCAAAGCAGCCGTTGGTGAACGCCACCCTGCTTCCCTGCCGGCGGATGCACCGCAACCGAGCGGTCAGTTCGGCCAGAGTGACAATCTTGTCCCCGTTGCTGCTCAGGAAAGGTCGTTCGCCAACTGAACAAAACCGGCTGCGGGACTGGTCCAGGTCGCCGGCCTGAAGATCAATGCACTGTGCTTCCTCCCCCTCTCCTGCCTCGGCCAGCACCCTGCCGTCCGGACCTAAGACCATTGAGTGGCCGCAGAGCTCATGGGGGCCGCCGGCACCACACCCGTTACCGGCAACGATGAACACCTGGTTCTCGATGGCCCGGGCCTGAAGAAGAATCCGCCAGTGGTCCAACCTGACCCGTGGCCACTGGGCCGACACCATGAGCAGCCGCGCCCCGGCAAAAACCTGCCGGCGGGCAGTCTCCGGGAAGCGGAGATCATAGCAGACCAGCCCGGCCACCTGCCCGTGGCCAGTGGGGATGGGGCCGGCACAGCCGCCCGTGGTAAAAAAAAGATCCTCCTGCCACAGCCCGAAGAGATGCTGCTTGCGGTAGGTACCGACCACGCCCAATGGACCAGTCAGGTAGATGGTGTTGAACAGGAGCGGCCTTTCCTCCACCCCGACCACCTTTTCCAGGAGGGAACCGGCAAGAAAGACGCCGTGACTTTCGGCAAGGCCCTTCACCTCTTCCAGCACCACCGGGGTTTCGTCCGCCAGTTGCGCTGCATGGGCATAATCGAAGCCGGTAGCCCACAACTCAGGCAGAAGCAGGAGGGAGTCCGGTGGCGGGGCAAGCCCCTTCAGCATGCCGGAAGCCTTTCGCAGATTTGCGGCAGGATTGCCGAGGGCGACGGCAAACTGGAGGAAACCGGCCCGGGGAAAAATCAGGGAGGACATCTGGTCACCTCCGCGCCTGGATACGCTGCAGGGCTTCCCGGCCCAGTTCTTCCACGGTCGCTTTCCGCAGCGTTCCTTGCTCGTACAGCGAAACAGGAAAACTGTCACCGGCCAGCCGCGCAATGCCCCCCGCAGCTCCATCCGCGTGGAGCAAGCCCAGCGCCCTGGCCGCCAGTCCCCGGACCGCGTGGTCGTCCGAGTCGAGATAGGGCAGCAGGTCAGCCGCAACCCCTCGCTCTCGCAACATCTCCGGCCTGACCTCAGCCAGCCGGCCGATGCCCCACAGGAGCCCCCGCTGCAACATCTCATGTTCGAGAAAATTCCCGTCCTGAAAAAGTTCCGGCCCATCCCCGCGCATGTAGGAAATCAGCATGTGCACGTATTCCCCAGCCAGACCGGAATGGTGACAGATGATCTCCGCCATCGCCTCGGGCGCGCCCCAGCCGATGCCGGCCGATTCCTCATTCAGGCTCCATATCAGCCTGCGCATGACGATCCTGGCCGCTTCCATGTCGGTCTCCGCGAGGCGGGCGACACTCTCGCCCATGGCCTGCACCGCATGCCAGCGCAGCGGCTCCTCGGGGCGGCAGATGGCCGAAAAAAGGGCATGGATGATATCCCTGGCCGGCAGGGAACGCATCTCGGCAAGAATACGGTCAACATCGCTCCCGGCCAGGAGATCAATGACCCGGGTCTTCACACGGCGGCTGCTCATCGGGCGGCAAACGGCGAAATATTCGGGAGGGCCGGAATGTTATTCGCCCTTGGCCGACGGCGGGGTAAACACCCGCTTGCCCAGTTCGGCATCAAGAAAAAACAGGCCCGAAGTATCCTCCTTGATCAGCTTCAGCTTGTCGACAATCTCACCGACGCTGGCCTCCTCCTCGACCTGCTCGGCCACGAACCATTGGAGGAAATTCTGGGTGGCATGGTCCCTTTCCGCCATGGCCAATTCCATCAGGCCGTTGATCAGCGAGGTCACGTGCTCTTCATGCTTCTGAATTTGCTTGAAGGCCGCCAGCGGGGATTTCCAGGCTGCTTCCGGTTTGGCGATGCTCTCGAGGGTCACCTTGCCACCCCGCTCGCAGACATAATCATAGAATTTCATTCCGTGGAACAGCTCCTCCTGCACCTGGGCCCGCATCCACGCTGCGCAGCCCTTGAGGCTGATGGATTGGAAATAGGCCTCCATGGCCAGATAGAGATATGACGAATACATTTCCGCATTGATCTGCCCGTTCAGCGCCTTTGCCATTTTTTCTTTCAGCATTGCCCGTCTCCTTCGTCTTTCGTGCTCTTTGAATATCCTCAGGCACCGGCAGCCGGCAGCGTGAGGTTACCGCCATCCCTGGTTCATTCTGAAAACACAATAAACATCAGCTGGATGACTTGCATGACAATCTCGACAAAAAAAACAACGCAGATCATCCACCACTGAGATTTCAATAGGTTACAGAGATCGACGACGCCGCCACGATCCTTTGCGCGATTCCGACAATGTCTACTTTCCCGAAAATATATTGTTTTTTCAAGATAAATTTGGTTTCCTACCTTGAAATTATGATGGTCGTGCCAAAATCACTAATTATGGCCATCAGCCGCTGTGCTTTCAATGTGATACATCTCTGGCCGGCATCGGAATCGCGATTTGGGCGTTTCCGGCGATAATTCAGAAAATAGCATTGCCATGCAACAGACCATTCTCATTACAGGGGCAACCTCCGGCTTCGGCTGGGCCTGCTCCGAGCTGTTCGCGGCCAAGGGCTGGCGGCTGATCGCCTGCGGCCGAAGAGAAGAAAGGCTGCGCGAGCTGCAGGCCAGGCTGCCTGAGGCTGAAATCCACCCCTACCGGCTCGATGTCCGTGAGAGCAGACAAATCGAAGAGATGCCGGTCTGCCAGAGCTGGGCCCCCTTTGCCATGCACCGCGAGCAGCAAAAGGAGATGACAGGATGCGACGGGTAGTCGTCACCGGGCTCGGCATCGTCTCACCGCTGGGCGACAGCGCGCAGGAGGTGCTCTCCTCTCTGCTTGCGGGACGTTCCGGCATCACCTATCAACCCGGCTACGAGGAACTTCAGCTGCGCTCCCGGATCGGCGCCTTCACCAGGGTCAATATCGCCGAACACGTCGACAAAAAAAACCTGCGCTTCATGGGGGACGCCGCGGCCTATGCCTTTATCGCCATGCAGCAGGCCGTCACCGATTCCGGTCTCGCCGAACCCGAAGTGTCGAATCCCCGCACCGGCCTGATCATGGGTTCCGGGGGCACATCGGCGGCCAACGTTGTCGATGGAGTTGATATCGTCCGCAGTAAGGGGATCCGGCGCCTCAGCCCTTTCATGGTGCCGCGAACCATGAGCTCCACCGTCTCCGCCTGCCTGACCGCCCCGTACAAAATCAAGGGGCTCTGCTACTCGATTTCCTCGGCCTGCGCCACCGGCTCCCACTGCATCGGCGCCGGCACGGAACAGATCCAGCTGGGAAAGCAGGACATCGTCTTCGCCGGCGGCAGCGACGAGGAACATTGGATTCAGACCAGCATGTTTGATGCCATGGGAGCCCTTTCTTCCAGCTTCAATGACACCCCGGCCAAGGCCTCGCGGCCCTATGACGTGGACCGCGACGGCTTCGTTGTGGCCAACGGAGCGGGCGTGGTGGTCCTGGAAGAACTGGAACATGCCCTGCGCCGCGGCGCAAGGATCTACGCCGAGGTTGTTGGCTATGGGGCTACGGCCGACGGCTACCAGATCGTCGCCCCGTCTGGCGAAGGAGCGGTCCGCTGCATGAGGCTGGCCCTGGAAACGGTCCGCTCCCCGGTTGATTATATCAATGCCCACGGCACCTCTACCGTTCTCGGCGACATAGTCGAACTGCAGGCGATCCGGGAGGTGTTTGGCAGCGCGGTTCCGCCGATCAGCTCCACCAAGTCGCTTTCCGGCCATTCCCTAGGCGCGGCCGGGGTGCACGAAGCCATCTATTCGCTGCTCATGCTGCAGCACGGTTTTATTGCCGCCTCGGCCAACATCGAAACCATTGATCCGCAGGCGGCGGACATGCCCATTGTCACACGGCTGACCCGGACCAGCCTGACCACGGTCATGTCCAACAGCTACGGCTTCGGCGGCACCAATGCCTGCCTCGTGTTCCAAACTTTGCCCGGCGGAGAGGGGAAATGACCGGCCGGGACCAGGAGTACATGCGCCAGGCTATCCGTCTGGCCGAACAGGGGATGAACGCTGGGGCCGGGGGGCCATTCGGGGCGCTGATTGTCCTCGACGGAAAGGTGATCGGTTCGGGCTGGAACCGGGTCTTGGCGACAAACGACCCTACCGCCCATGCGGAAATCGTCGCCATTCGGGACGCATGCCGCCGGATTGGCCGCTACTGGCTGGAGGGGAGTGCCATCTACGTGAACTGCGAACCGTGCCCCATGTGCCTAGCTGCCATCCATTGGGCCAGAATTGGCCGGCTTTGCTTTGCCGCCACCAGAAAGGATGCGGCAGCCATCAATTTTGCCGACGACGACATCTACCGGGAGGTATGCCTCCCGCCAGAGGAAAGGGCAATGCCCACGCTTCAGATGTTGAGAGACGAAGCACTGGAAGTGATGCACCGCTGGCCATCACTGAACGGACAGCGACCTTATTAAGAAGAACTTTTTTTGCCGTCAGGCTTAAAAATATTGGTCAGACTCCGTATCCGGCCGCTGCATATCCTCAGGCAGCTCGACGCCCTCGTCCAGCCGCTGCATCCCTTCCATGACCAGACCCATGAACCCGCCGATGACCTCATTGTCCATAGCGCTGGAAGGAATGCCGGGGGTATAGTTGAATTGCCCGCTGGTGACGCCGAGCAGCTTGAACAGGGCATCCTTGCCCGCCAGCCCGCCATAGGTTGCGGAGACAACCTCTCCCTCGTTGAAAAGGACAACGGCATCGCCGCCCGGAAGGTGGAGCTCGACGGTGCCGGTCTTCTGGCTGGAATTGATCATCTGAAACAGTTCCACCACATGGACCTCGGAAATATCACCGGTCATGCCCGCCCCAATCTCAGTGCTCAGCTTCTTGCTGATCTTGCCGGCCCGGTCGATGAGCAATCGATAGAAGAAGACGTGCAGGACCGGGTACCTGTGCAATACATGCTTGAAATCCTTGCTGGTCAAGGCGGCCAGCTTGGTCTCTGCGCGGCTGTAAACCGAAGTCACGACCGGAGCACCAGTCAGCAGGCTCATTTCACCGAACACCCCGCCCGATTCCAGCATGGATATACTCTCGCCGCGGTCGCCAACAACCTCCACCATGCCGGTTAGAATGATGTAGAGATTGGTACCGGGATCCCCTTTTCGCAGAATCAGCTCATCGGGCCCGTACTTCTTGAAGCGGAGCAGGATGAAGAGGTCGTACATGTCGTTATCGCTGAGCGGGGCAAAAACCGGAAAGGTGCGGAGCATGTCCCTGAACTCGTCCAACTCACCGCTCTCGCGACGTTTCTTCGCCAACGCCAGCATTTTCATCTGCGTGGTGGCAAACTCTTTCTCCTTCTTGTACTCAAAACGGATCAGGCCGCTGCAGCCGCCGCATTCAAACTTAACCTTCTGGGTGCCGAACACGGTATGCTTCTTCATTGACTCCTGGCCTTCGGTGATCCTCATGATCTGCCGAACCAGGAGAAGGCAGGTGGGCTTGACCCCTGGAATGGTCAGGGCATCCCTCTGGATGTTAAATTCGTCGCCCACATTATAAATGGGGCAGAACCGTTCTTCAGTGACAACAAATATGGCGTTACGGAATTCCATGCGCGTTCTCGTAAACCCCTCTGGGCTGGAGCAGCAATTTCCGGCAGCAGATCAGGGGCGCCCCCCTCTATCCGCAGAATACCTCCTTCAGCAACCGGAATTTATGACCGGCCAAAATACATATAAATCACAATACCAAGCACCGCCGCCCCGCCGAACATAACCGGCAGGATCTTGCCGATCTGCAGCTCACCGTTGACGATCAGGGTCTGCATGTAGTGCGTTCCCGACAGATACCAGGCACCGATAATGATCAGGACAAGGATAATCTCCTTGAACGCCTGCTTGTAGATGTTCCAGCCTATCATGGCAATAAGGGGCACCAGGAACCAGGGATTGGTGAACAGCCCACCGGCATCCACATCCTCTATCTGCTGGGGAAGGTTGGTTGATGCGATCAAATCGATGATTTTTCCAAAGAACCCGCTTACTTGTCCGGCGGCTTCAGTTGCCGCTCCCGTTGCATCCGGCATGACTTTGCTCCTTATCCAAATTATGCTGAGAACGATTAAAGACCTGAATCGCACAGTATGAACCGCACATAGAGCAGGTCGGACCCTTGCTGCTCAGCCCCTCCTCCCTGAAACGGGCGGCCTTTTCAGGGTCCAGCGACAGCTCAATCTGCCCCTTCCAGTCCAGCCGGTTGCGCCGCTCAGCCATCTGATTGTCCCGTTCGAGTGCGCCGGGCAGGCCCTTGGCAATGTCCGCGGCATGGGCGGCAATCTTGGAGGCGATCACCCCCTCGTGCACATCCTCGATATTCGGCAGTTTCAGATGTTCCGCCGGGGTGACGTAGCAGAGGTAATCCGCCCCCGCTGCCCCGGCAATGGCCCCGCCGATGGCCCCAGTGATATGGTCATAACCCGGGGCAATATCCGTGACCAAGGGACCGAGGACATAAAAAGGCGCCCCCTTGCACATCTTCTTCTGGAGCAGGACGTTGGCGGTGATCTGGTCCATCGGCATATGGCCCGGGCCCTCAATGATGACCTGCACCCCTGCGGCCCAGGCCCGTTCGGTCAGTTCGCCCAAGTGGATCAGTTCCTGAATCTGATTGCGGTCGGTGGCATCCGCCAGGCACCCGGGCCGAATGCCGTCGCCCAGGCTGAGGGTTACCTCATGCTCCTTGAGGATGGCCAGCAGATCGTCAAAATGCTCGTAAAAGGGGTTTTCCTTGCGATGACGGCTCATCCACTCGAGAAGAAAAGAACCGCCGCGGCTTACCACCCCCATGATCCGTTTCTGCCGGCTCAGGCGTTCCTGCAAGTAACGGGTGATGCCGCAGTGGATAGTCATGAAATCCACCCCGTCCATGGCCTGCTTTTCGATGGTCTTGAACATATGATCGACGGTGACCTCGACCAGGTCCTTTTTCTGCTGTTCCACCGTCTCGGCCACCGCCTGATAGATAGGCACGGTCCCCAAGGGCACCGGGCAATCCGCCAGGATGCCCCGCCGCACCTGATCAAGGTCGCCGCCCATGCTGAGGTCCATGACCGTATCCGTCCCGGCCTTGACCGCAACCCTCAGCTTCGCAAGTTCCTCATCCAGATTGGCAAGATCCCTGGACGACCCGATGTTGGCGTTGATCTTGGTAGCCGTGCCCTTGCCGATGGCCATGCTTTTTGCAAAATTGTGATGGATATTCCTGGGCACGGCGATAGCCCCTGCCGCCACCCCTGCCATCAGGGCACCGACCTCCATCGACTCATTATCCGCACAGCATCGCAGCAGGTCAGTTTCTCTTCCGGCCAGCGCATCTTCCCGAATACTCATGCACCTATCCCCACCATGACCCCAGTCTCCAGTGGAACCCAGCGTCAACGATCTGATTTTCACTTCTTATCAAGGCCAATTGCCAAGCAAAATTGAAGATACCAGCGCCTTCCCCAACATGTCAATGCAAATCAGGCGCGCAACACGAGGCCTTGCCCTGCCCGGTTATTGCCCCGCAGGCGTCATAATATGTGACAATAATGTAAATAAAATATTAATTATATACCAAATATGTTTATATTTTTTTCTTTAATCATTCATTCGCCACTCCCCTGCCAGCAAAATATATTCAATTAATTCAATATAATATAAAAAAATGTGCCTTGACTCGGGCCTGTGGCACGCGGTTTGATATGAAAAGGGTACGCTGTGCTCGTTTCACAATTTTTCAGCGAACCGAGGTGGAAGCCATGAAAAAAATCGAGGCCATCGTCAGGCCTTTCAAGCTTGATGAACTCAAGTCAGCCCTGCACGACCTGAGCGTGCAGGGCTTGACAGTCAGCGAAGTAAAGGGGTTCGGCAGGCAAAAGGGACACACGGAAATCTACAGGGGCGCGGAATATGCCGTCGACTTCACCCCCAAGGTCAGGATCGAGGGGGTCCTTGCCGACGATATGGCCGACAAGGTTGTCGCCAAAATTATGGTAATCGCCCGCACCGGAAATTTCGGAGACGGCAAAATATTTGTCCTCCCGGTGGAACAGGCATGCCGGATCAGAACCGGGGAGAGCGGCATCCATGCCATTTAGACCTGCAGGCTTGATTGGTCTCGCAATAGGCAACAGTACCACGACAAACGTATCGCTATCAAAAACAAGAAGGAGAAAACCGTGAACAGAACAGCCACCACCACCGCCGTGATTGCCGCAACATTTGTCCTGCTCGGCTCCTATGCCCCGGTCTTCGGCACCGAGGAAGCGGAAAAACCAACGGGCAGCATGAGCATCGCCATGCTCAGCAAGTACGTCTGGCGCGGCTACGAGCTAAGCAACGACAGCATGGTCATCCAGCCCTCAATCACCGCCTCATACTTGGGTTTCAGCGTCAACCTCTGGGGCAACCTCGACACAGACCAGGATGCCGATCTGTTCGGCGAGGAGGGCGCCAACTGGAACGAGACCGACCTGACCCTCTCCTACGGCGGCTCGGCAGGAATGGTAAGCTATTCCGCGGGCTATATCTACTACGGTCTTGAGGGGCTGGACGACAGCCAGGAGATCTACGGCAGCATCGGCCTGGACACCATCCTGGCCCCGACCCTGACCGTCTATCGCGACGTCGATGCCTACCCGGGCTGGTACGCGACCCTGGGCGTCTCCCACTCGTTCCAGCTTTCCGAAAACATCTCCCTGGACCTGGCCGGGCAGGTGGGCTACCTCAGCGCCGACGATGCCGACACCCTGGCAGAACCTGATGACCCGGGCAGCGCCTACAGCGATTTCCATGACGGCAGACTGTCGGCGACCCTGACCATCCCGATCACCGAGGAGATCTCGATCGCCCCCAATGTCACCTACTCCTTCGCCCTGAGCGATGGGGCCTCGGATATCATCAAGGGAGGAAGTGCCGGGGGCGACGACAACTTCCTCTTCGGCGGCATTACCCTGAACGTTGCCCTGTAGACAACCCTTCGCAGGCAAATACTGCGCGCTCCAGCCAGCCGCCCCTCCCCCCTCTCCTTGGAGGGGCGGCTGGCATTTTCCACACCCCTTCCTACGGCAAACCCTGGCTGGAGATGGCCGGCAGAAACATGGGCCACGGGAAGCGGTAGACCTCATAATTTTCTGGCGTCAGCAGGACGTTGGCATCATAATCCTTTCTGCCGCCCCACAGGCACATGCCGGACATTGCCCCCTTGGGCGCGGCACCGGGAGGGATAAAGGCGCCAGCCTGGTCCCGCCGGTCGATCTGCAGGGAAGGAAAGGGTTCCCAGGTGTTGCTGTCCACGCTGTACGCATAGACCCGCTCATTCTCGTCCGGCCAGCCGCTGCAGCCGCTAATGATCCGCCCGGCCAGGGGTATGCCGTGCGGGTCCCTGAAGGGGCTTGCGTCATCGAAGCTGAAGGCCTGGGAGGAGGAGCAGGGTTCGGGCAGGTCGGCCACCGGATTCCAGGTGGGCAGGGGCGCGTTGGGGTCCAGGACCTGGACCGTGCTGACGTTGGTGAGGTTGCCGGAACCGTCATTCCAGGCGCCGCCGATGGCATAGATTTTTTCGTTGACCACCGCCCCCATGATGTAGCCGCGGGGAGGCGTAAAGGAAAAGCCGATCGATGTCCATCTTGAGCCGACCGGCGCGAGCGGATCAAAGACCGCGGATTCACCTCCATTATTGATTCCATCATAGCCGCCGGCCACGTAGACCTTGTTGTTGTACACCACGTTCAGCGCGGCGGAACAGGTCATGCCGGGGAAATCGTCCGCACCATTCAGCTGGGCAACGGTGTTGGTGTCCGGGTAATAGACCTGGACGGCATGGGTGTGCACTCCGTTTGCCAGGCGGCCGCAGAAGACGTAGAACCCCCAGGTGCCGCTAGCATCTTCGAGGAGATTCATCTTGTAATTGGAAATCGGGACGATCAGGTCCACCCCGGTGTCGGCATAGATGCCGGTCCGCGGGTCATAGGACCAGACGCTGCCGTCGGTCGAACCGTTGCCCAGGCGGCCGCCCATGAAATAGACCTTGCCGTCGCCCGGGTAATACTCCCCGTCGAAGCGGGTAAATTGAAAGCCCGAATCGGCGGCGGTCTGCCAGGTCCCGTTCCAGGCCTGAACGGATGATGCCTGCGCAAAGAGCAACGGCCAGACAGCCAGCAGCACGAAAAAGCTCAATGTATTCCTTTTCATCGCTTCCTCCCTCCATTGTAATCAGCTCCACCCTCAAAACTCCCGCCCCCTTCTTCCTGAATAAACCGGCTCTCTCCATTCAGAGGTCCTTTCATCCCCAAGCTCACCGCGAAAAAGGCTTCCCCTCAGGTAACACCATTTCAATTTAGTATAGGTGATGTAATAACTAGAAGTCAATGAGACACAAGGATGAGCAAGACGAGAGAGTGGAGGCGACAGCCCTGCGCGGACCAGCGGAAATCCGCTTTGCGTTTCACCATGCGAGGGCAACAAATCGGTCGGCATCTCGCACAATTCGATGCCGACGCCGGCTGACCAGATAATTTGCTCTAATCAAAGTTACCGATGATCGGCGTTGCAACTAGTAGTACGGTTGACAAATTTGACAAAAAAAATTGTTCCATGCTAAATGACTCTATCCCTTTCCCCGAATGTAACCCGAAAAGCAATCTGGCCCGGACGGTCAGGCAGAGGGTACGCCACCCATGAACAAAATGACCGGTTGGACCGGCAGGGTCCTGCACATCGATCTGACCAGCGGGGAGACAACCGTCCTCGCCCCGCCCGAGGAGCTGTACCTGCGGTTCATCGGCGGCAGGGGGCTGGCCGGCTCCTTCCTCCGGCCGCAGGTCAAGTTGCCCTGGGACCATCCGGATATGCCGCTGCTGCTCTTCACCGGACCGCTGGTGGGCACAGCCGCCCCCACCTCGGGCCGGTCCACGGTCATGTCGCGCTCGCCCCTCACCGGGACCATCGCCGACAGCTCGGTAGGCGGCCGCCTGGGCTTCCAGCTCAAGCGCGCCGGCTGGGACGGGATCATCATCACCGGCAAGGCCCAAACGCCCAGCGGCATCGAGATCGAGGAAGAGCGGATTCGGATTACAAACGCCTCGCACCTCTCGGGCAAGACGACCTCTGCGATATTCAACGCCTTTGCTGACGGTAGACGCTCGGTGGCGGCGATCGGCCCGGCGGCGGAAAACGGAGTGGCATTCTCCGCCCTGATGGTCGACCGCCACCACGCCGCAGGCCGCACCGGCATCGGGCTGTGTTTTGCCGCCAAAAATCTCAAGTACCTGACCGTGGCCGGCTCGGGCAAGGTCCGGGTACATGACCGGCAGGCGCTGCTGGCGGCCCGCGAGGACATCCTGCGCCTCACCGCCGCCTCGCCGGTCCTCATGGGCCGGCACGGCTTTTCTTGCTTCGGCACCGGCTCCCTCTACGACCTCATGGATTCGCGCCGGATGATGCCCACGGACAATTTCCAGAGAACCCGCTTCGAACAGGCCGGCGAGATGAACGCCCACGCCTACCGGGAGGCCTATCAGCCCGAAAAATACGGCTGCATGGGCTGCCACATCCGCTGCAAGAAGATCGCCCGCAGCGGTGGGGCACGCGGCGTATCCATGCCTGAATTCGAGACCATGTCCCATTTCACCGCCCTCATCGGCAACATTGACCTGCACTTGGTGCTGACCGCCAACGCCCTGTGCAACGACCTGGGCCTGGACACCATCTCCACCGCCGCTGCCCTGGCCTGTTACCGCGAACTCGCCGGCGACATCGACCTGACGCCGTGCCTGCTCGACCTGGTAACCCGGATCGGCACGGCCGCGGATGATCTCGGCCGGGCGCTGGGCCGGGGGGCGCAGGACTTTGCCCGCGCCCGCCAGCACGAGGAATCGGCCATGGTTGTCAAGGGGCTGGAACTGCCTGCCTACGACCCCCGAGGCGCCTACGGCATGTCCCTGGCCTATGCCCTGTCCACCCGCGGCGGCTGCCACTTGCGCGCCTACCCGGTGAGCCATGAAATCCTACGCAAGCCGGTGGCCACTGACCGCTTCACCTACAGCGGCAAGGCCAGGATCATCAAAATCGCCGAGGATCAGAACGCGGTGGTGGACTCGCTCAGCGCCTGCAAGTTCATCTTCTTCGCCGCCGGTCTGGAGGAATATGCCAGGGCGTATGCGGCGGTCACGGGGCTGGCCGCGACCGCCGAGGATCTCCAGAACGCCGGGGAGCGCATCTATTACCAGGAACGGATCATGAATGCCGGAAACGGCTTCACCGCCATGGACGACGATTTGCCGCAGCGCTTTTTCACCGAGGCCGGCAGCGGGGACGAGAGCCTGCCGATCAAGCCCCTGGACCGGGAGGCCTTCCTGGCGGCCCGGGCGAAATATTACCGTATCCGCGGCCTGGACGAACAGGGCCGGCCCACCCCGGAAAAAATTACCGAGCTTGGCCTGAGATGAAGGAACTGGCGGAAAAATATGCCCGGCGGCTGATAATCGCCGGCCTGGCCGAGGCGCCCCTGGTCTGCGGGCTGGAAGACGAAATCGTCTGGAACCGGGAGGACGATCGCTGCGCGATGCTGGCCCAGGTCATTGCCGGCATGCACTGCAATGCCCTAATCTGCGCGGAACCGGCCGAGCCCTACCGGACCATCCTTTCCTTCCTGGTCCGGAAATATCCTATTGCCATCACCCCCGGCGACTGTGAAACCCGGACCTTCCTTCATGACCTGCCGGTCAGCAGCATCTTTAGCGCCGAGGCCATCCTGGCCCACCTGCACCGGCGCAAATCGGTAACCGTCGCAGAGGCCAAGAGTCTGCAGATCGTCACTTTCGGTACGGTCAGCCCGGAGCAGGCTTTTGTCACCTTCAGCTCGGTCTGCTTCTCCGCCTTTGTCCTCTTTTTCGCCGACTACCTGGCCGATCTCCGGGCAAGCCGGGTAACCGCTGAGGAGCAGGCAGCCTTTGCCCGGGCGGTGTCCCTGCTCAATCCTCCTCCCGCCGAGCCGCCGGAGCTGCTGCGCGGGCCCTTCACCAGCGAGAACCAGGTCATCGCCGCCATGATCGAGGCGGGCCTTTATACGGTGGGGTTCCGGCTGGTGGACTCCTATTTCGGCAACATCTCCTGCCGCCTGGACGACACGGTGTATATCAGCCAGACCGGCAGCTCCCTGGACGAGCTTGCCGGTTGTATCGACCCCTGCCCGCTGGACGGCTCATCCTGCGCCGGCATTACCGCCTCAAGCGAGCTGGTCGCCCACAACGAAATCTACCTCCGCAAGGCAAGCCGCACCATCCTGCACGGCCATCCCCCTTTTGCGGTGATCCTGTCCATGGATTGCGACGTTGCGGACTGCCCCAACCGGGGCCAATGCCACGTCCGCTGCAGCCTGGCCCGGTTCATCCGTGATGTCCCCATCATCCCCGGCGAGGTGGGAACCGGCCCCACCGGCCTCTGCCACACCCTGCCGCCGGCCATTACCAACCGGCGCGGGGCCATCGTCTGGGGCCACGGGTTGTTCACCACAGGCACCACCGACTTCAACGAGCCGTTTAGCAATCTGCTGGATATAGAAAATATGTGCCGGCAGGAATATTTTGCCCGGATCCGGGCAGCAACTGATCAGAAAAACAAGAATTGATGCTCCTGCAAGCCGCGCAAACAGGCTTCAGGAATGATGACAAAGCAATGAGGCTGCCTTATTTCAGGGGTTCCCCAATGAATGCGGCTCGCAGGAACTCCCGGTTGAGGCGGGCGATGTTGCGGATGGAAATCCCCTTGGGGCAGACCGCCTCACACTCCCGCTGGTTGGTGCAGTTGCCGAAGCCTTCCCTGTCCATGGCCTGGACCATGGCCAAGGCCCGCTGCTCACGCTCCAACTCACCCTGCGGGAGAAGAGCCAGCTGCGAAATCTTGGCCCCGACAAAGAGCATGGCCGCCGCGTTGGGACAGGATGCGATGCAGGCCCCGCAGCCGATGCAGGCGGCGGCGTCCATGGCCTGCTCGGCCTTGTGCTGGGGCACCGGGATTCCATTGGCGTCCGGCGCGCTCCCGGTATTGACCGAGATGAAGCCGCCGGCCTGGATGACCCGGTCCAGGGCGGAGCGGTCCACCACCAGGTCCTTGACCACCGGAAAGGCCTTGGCCCTGAAGGGCTCAATGGTCAGGGTCTGGCCGTCCTGGAAATGGCGCAGGTGCAGCTGGCACAGGGTGGTCTCCTTCGCCGGCCCGTGGGCGATTCCGTCGACCACCGCGCCGCACATCCCGCAGATCCCCTCCCGGCAGTCGTGGTCAAAGGCCACCGGCTCCCGGCCCTCCAGGGTCAGCCGCTCGTTGAGGACATCCAACATCTCCGGAAAGGACATATCCGTGTCCAGCCGCTCCAGGCGGTACGCCTCGAACCGGCCAGATGCACCGGCTCCGGCCTGCCGCCAGATCTTGAGGTTAAGGGTTATGGTTTTCGCTGCCATTGCGTTGTCAGTTTATTAAAATCCAGGTTCATAAAGTCATGTTGGAGTTCGCTTTGCTTAACCCGGCCACCACTATTCTTGTCGGTGTCGGCGTCGGTATCGGCATCGATTGGGCTTTCGTTCGATACCGATCCGATACCGACCCCGATTAATTTTCGTTACCCGTCGAGTGATGACCCGTACGTTCTACTTATAACTGCGCTGCGAAGGAGTCACGTTCTCAAATGCCAGCGGCTCCCGGTGCAGGACCGCCGGCCGGCCCTCGCCCGCGTATTCCCAGACCGCGACATGGGAAAAGTTGGCATCGTCGCGCAGGGCTTCGTGCTCGGCGGTCTGGCTCTCATCGCGCAGATGACAGCCGCAGGACTCCTCCCTGGCCAGGGCGTCCTGCACCATGATTTCCGCGAATTCCATGAAATCAGCCACCCGGCCGGCCCGCTCCAGCGACTGGTTCAACTCCTGTCCCGATCCCGGAACCGCCACCCGGTCCCAGAACTCCTGCCGCAGCTCAGGGATGAGGGCCAGCGCTTTCTCCAAACCCTCCCTGTTGCGGGCCATGCCACAGTGATCCCAAAGAAGCAGGCCCAGCCGCCGATGCAGGGCGTCCACCGTCTCCAGACCTTTCTTGCCGGTCCCCCGGTTCTTCAACAGGGCAGCGATGCGCCGCCCGGCCTCCTCTTCCACCCCGGCGAAAGCGGCATCATCGGTGCTGAGGGCAGCGGCTCCGGCCTCAGCCAGATAATGACCGATCGTATAAGGCAGGATGAAGTAGCCGTCGGCCAGGCCCTGCATCAGGGCCGAAGCGCCCAAGCGGTTGGCGCCGTGGTCGGAGAAGTTGGCCTCGCCCAGGACAAACAGGCCCGGTATGGTGCCCATCAGGTTGTAGTCGACCCACAGGCCGCCCATGGCGTAGTGGACCGCGGGATAAATCATCATCGGCTGGCTGCCGGGGTCCTGGGCGGTTATCCGCTCGTACATCTGGAACAGGTTGCCGTACTTCTTCAGGATCACCTCGATCCCGTCCCGCTGAATGGCGTCGCGGAAGTCCAGGTAAACCGCCAATCCGGTGTCCCCCACCCCCCTGCCCTGATCGCAGACCTCCTTGGCATTGCGCGACGCCACATCCCTTGGCACCAGGTTGCCGAAACTGGGATACTTGCGTTCCAGATAGTAATCCCGCTCTGCCTCGGGGATATCCTGGGGCTTCCTTGTGTCACCAGTCTTTCCGGGGACCCAGACCCGGCCGTCGTTGCGCAGACTCTCGCTCATCAGGGTGAGCTTGGACTGGTAGTCGCCGTGCACAGGGATACAGGTGGGATGAATCTGGACAAAGGCGGGATTGGCAAACCCTGCACCCCGCTTGTACGCCCGCCAGGCAGCGGTGACGTTGGAGGCCATGGCATTGGTGGAGAGAAAATAGACATTGCCGTAGCCGCCCGTGGCCAGGACCACCGCATGGCCGCTGTAGCGCTCAATATGGCCGCTGACCAGGTTCCGACAGACGATGCCTTTAGCCTTGCCGTCGATGAGCACCAGATCCATCATCTCCCGCCGGGGATACAGGGTCACCCGGCCGGCCGCCACTTGGCGCATCATCGCGGAATAGGCCCCGAGCAACAGTTGCTGCCCGGTCTGGCCCCGGGCGTAGAAGGTGCGGGACACCTGTGCTCCGCCAAAGGAGCGGTTGGCCAAGGTGCCGCCGTACTCACGGGCAAAGGGAACCCCCTGGGCCACGCACTGGTCGATAATATTGTTGCTGACCTGGGCCAGCCGGTAGACGTTGGCTTCCCTGGCGCGGAAATCCCCGCCCTTGATGGTGTCATAAAACAGGCGGAAGACCGAGTCGCCGTCGTTCTGGTAGTTCTTGGCTGCGTTGATGCCACCCTGGGCAGCGATGGAATGGGCCCGGCGCGGACTGTCCTGGATGCAGAAGGCCTTGACCTGGTACCCGAGTTCGGCAAGGGTGGCGGCGGCCGAGGCCCCGGCCAGGCCGGTGCCCACGACCAGAACCTGGAACTTGCGCTTGTTGGCCGGGCTGACCAGCCGGCTCTCGAAGCGGCAGCGGTCCCACTTGCCGGCCAGCGGCCCGTCCGGTATTTTGGCGTCAAGCTTCATCATATCAGCTCAGTTGGTTGCTGTTCACGAGCAGCAGGAGTAGAATAGCCGCGAAAACGGTAATGATCAGGCCGCAGACCAGCCAGGCACTGATCCTGATGAACCGGTCGTACTTCGGATGACTGATCCCGGCCGACTGAAACAGGGACCAGAAGCCGTGGCTGACGTGCAGGGTCAACGCGCCGAGGCCTGCGCCGTACAGGACGGTGTACAGGGGGCGGGCCAGCACAGCGGCCACGATGTCGGCGATGGTTACGCCGTGGTCGATGAACCGGAAATTGACCAGGTGCAGGAAAAGAAAAGCCAGAATGATCATCCCGGTATACGGCATGGTCGCCGAGCCCCAGGTACGGCCACCGGCGCTGCTGCACACCGCATAGCGTGACGTCCGGGCCCGCCGGTTCTCCACAAACAGAAGCAGACCGGTTATGGCATGGGTCAGGAATAGGGCGAGGAGGAGCACCTCGGCTACCGCCACCGCAATCCCCAAGGCATGCAGATGCGATGCATAGAAGAGAAACACCGAACGGCCGAAAAAAATGGTGGTGTTGCCGGCGGCATGCACCACAAGGAAGCCGCCGAGCAGCAAGCCGGTCAGGGCCATGATGTATTTTTTGCCCAGAGAAGAAGAAGCGGTCCGGGTAAACCAAGACATAGTGTCTTATCCAACGGTTTTGAGTTTCAGCACAACTGTTTTTTTTACTTTATTCAAATCAAGCAGAGAATTCAATGACAAAAAAGAGAAAAAATGCCTCGTACCTGGCGCTGCACAGAGACGGCACCCTGCTCGAGCGCGCTCGGGAGGCCCGGCACCTCCTGCAGGGTTGTCATGTCTGCCCCCATGCCTGCGGGGGCAACCGGCTCGCCGGCGAGCTCGGCAAATGCGGGATCGGCGCCAAAGCAAGGGTGGCGAGCTTCGGCGCCCATTTCGGCGAAGAATCGCCGCTGGTGGGCCGCAACGGTTCAGGGACCATCTTTTTCGAGGGCTGCAGCCTGCGCTGCATCTTTTGCCAGAACCATGACATCAGCCATATCGACAACCAGGGCGACGCATCGCCCCAGGCAGTAGACGATGCCGCGCTAGCAGCCATCATGCTGAATCTGCAGGCCCAGGGTTGCCACAACATCAACCTGGTCACCCCTACCCATGTCGTACCCCAGATTATCGCGGCCCTGCCCCTAGCCGTCGACCAGGGCCTGAAGCTGCCACTGGTCTACAATTCCAGCGGCTATGACCATTCCCCGACCCTGCGCCTACTTGCCGGGATCGTGGACATCTACATGCCTGACAGCAAGTTCTGGACCGCGGAGGCCGCGGCCCGCTACACCAATGCCGAGGATTACCCGGCAGTCATGCAAACCGCCCTCAAAGAAATGCACCGCCAGGTGGGCGACCTGCAGATTGACGAAGCCGGGCTGGCATGGCGCGGCCTGCTTGTCCGCCACTTGGTCATGCCGGGACTTCTTGCGGAAACCAGGGGCGTCCTCGAGTTCCTGGCCAGGGAGATAGGGCCGGAGACCTATGTCAACATCATGGACCAGTACCGCCCCTGCCACCAGGCTTATGGCGACGACACCATCAACCGGCCGCTATGCGCCGAAAAGTATGCCCAGGCCTTGGCCATGGCCAAAGAGCTGGGCCTACAGCGGCTGGACCAGCGGGACTGGCTGCGCCTCCTCAGGCATCTTGGCCACGATTGAAAGGCTTTTCCCTGAAACCCGGCACAGCCTCCTTTCGTCAATAAACGATAAGCATCTTCCCGGTTCAATCATGTTCCCTTTACGGTACTTCCTTGTGCAACCCAGGGAAGATTCCGATCCCGGTGCCGCAAAGTATAGATATTTTCTATTTGACTCATCACACAATGAATTCTACCATTTCATTCATGCCAATGCGATCGACCCCGGCAGAGAAGAAGGCGATCGGATCCCGGAAACAAAACATTGCTGATAATCAGGAGAGGGGGAGATGATGACAAGAGAACTCGACTGCCGGGGCCTTTCCTGCCCGGCGCCGGTTCTGCAGGTCAGGGATATCCTGGCGCAGGAGCGGCCTGCCGCCATCGCGGTCATTGTCGACAACGAGCCGGCAGGAGAGAACGTCAGGCGCTTCCTCGCCCATCAGGGTTTTCAGGTGACGGTTACGCCCCTGGGCAGCGATTTCCGAGTGACCGGCACTGCGGGGGAAGGGACCTGCGCGATCATGGAGGAATCCGTTTTTTCGGCCGTGGACAGGGCCAGGAAGATCCTGGTGATGGTAGGGAACGACCGGCTGGGGCACGGCGATGACACCCTGGGCGCAGGCCTGCTCTTCAACTTCCTCAAGACCCTGAAGGAGATAGGACCGGACCTGTGGCGCCTGGTCTTTGTCAATGCCGGGGTCAAGCTGACCGTGCAGGGGGCGGAAACGGTGCCGGTGCTGCGGGAACTGGCCGAGCGAGGGGTCTCCATCCTCGTCTGCGGCACCTGCCTGAACCATTTTCAATTACTGGACCAGAAAGAGGTGGGCGAGACCACCAACATGCTGGACATCGTCACCTCGCTGCACGTGGCCGACAGGGTCATCAACATCTGATGAAGCCGCAGAAAGTGAAAACCCTGATCACGGAGCGGATTCAGGCCAACAATCCCGTCTGTCCCGCACCTGCGGCGCGGTGAATGTTGACCGCCCTGAAAAAAGCCCTTGCTGCGGGCTATTCCTGCTCCTGCTGGTCCGCCTTTTCCAGGCCCGTCATCAGGAGCTTCATGAAATAGCCGATCTCCGGGGCATCGAAGTCCTCAGGCGGCAGGCCCGGAGTGAACCTGAAGGTGCCGCTTTTCTCCCGGAGCACGTCATAGAAGGCGGTTTTTCCTTTCTTCCTGCCGTAGCTCGCCCTGATCATGGCCCCCTGCCGGAAGGAAAAGCGGGCAGTGCCCTCGGGCAGCCCGGACAGGGTCAGAATCCCGGTCTTGCGCGAGGCATGAAGCGACTGGAACAGCGCCTCGGGCGAAAACTCCTCCAGCCTGCCGGTCATGATCGACACATAATCCACGCTGCGGAAGGTGTTGGCCCTGGTCAGCCGCCGCGCCAGCAGCCGGGTGAAATACCGCTGCAGCAGCGGGTATTTCTGCAGGATATTCTGGAACTCGCGGTTGTCCACATAGAGGATTTCGCTGTCCTCCACCGCCTGGACCGTGGCGCTCGCATGCTCCTCGCTGATCAGGCTCATCTCGCCGAAGACCTCGCCTGCCGACAATTCAGCAATGGATATACCGGTCTGGTTGATCACCGAAACCCTGCCGGAGACCACGATATAAAAATTGTCTCCCGGGTCGCCCTGGCGGACAATGATTTCATTGCGGGCGCAGCGCTTCAACCTGAAGGACCTGACCACCTCCTCCAGGTCCTCGCGTTCGATATTGCTGAAGAAGGGGAAATTCTCCAGCAGGGGCAGGAGGCCGGAGGCCTGCTCGCTC
Source organism: Desulfobulbaceae bacterium (assembly GCA_003508005.1). Classification (GTDB taxonomy): domain Bacteria; phylum Desulfobacterota; class Desulfobulbia; order Desulfobulbales; family Desulfobulbaceae; genus UBA10518. The sequence goes on along the minus strand of DNUE01000050.1, from coordinate 2,807 downwards.
TCCTTCAGAAACTTGTCCATTTCATTGCTGCGATGCTCATCGTATTCCAGGGAGAGCGTGCCAGAGCAGCCGCTGCAGGTGTAGGTGCCCTGCGGGATCAGATCGGCCCGCTCGTGCGCAATCACCAGCCGGTTGAGGTCCGCGCTCAAGATCGAGCAATTCTCGCGATCGGCCGGGTGACGAATGACGGTGGTGGTGACCAGGGAGCGGGCGCCGTCGTTGTCCATGAGCACCGCGATGCCGGAGATCACGAAGCAGTCATCCTTTAAGTAGAGCGGACAGCCCCGAGTTGCACTAACCCTGAAGGGAATTTTCTTGAATTGCATGGATTGCCCCTCTGCCGGCCTTGCGCATGAAAAGCGGGAGAAAATGGGGATGATTTATTCAGCATCTTCGTCTATTATGCACTGAATACTGAGCGGACGACAAGAACTATCTCCAGGAAATAAACCGGCTGCGTGCCCTGTGATGAAATCTGCCTTGCACCATTGCTCCTTCAGGACCTCGGTCACCCCGGCGGGCACCTTTGCCGTGGCCCTGCACCAGCCGTCGTTTCGGGTCGCCAACCTGCGCGAGCAGGATGCGGTTGTTCCCCTTGGCCATACTGCCGAAGGCGTCCCCTGCGACAACAGGGTCAATTTCCCGGCCGGCGGAATCCGGATTGAAGCGGCCAAGCCGATCTACGAAATCGCTAACGCCTTTCCCTTCCGGGGCACCACCTTTATCGACACCGGCTGGGCCGATGCCCGGGCCAGGAACCCGGCGGCCATCGGCCTGCCCCCGCCGCCGGCCTGTTCCCTGCGCCGGGCGCTGGCGAAGCTTCCTGCCGGCACCTCATTTCCCTCGCTGCTGCCGGCCCTTCCCATCCCGCTGCTGTACAGCCTGGCCGCCAACTCCACCGATCCGGAGGAACTGGCCGCCATGGCTGAATTCTGCTGCCGGCTGGAACGCGACGGGGAAGGCCGCCCAACGGGCCTTCGCTTCCTGCGCGACGACCGGGGCCGCTTGCAGGCGGCGATCGACGATTTCGAGCTCTTTGAAACCATTGCCAACAACCCCGCTCTGCCCGACCTTTACAAGGAAGTCATGGTCCTGCGCCCGGGAGTCCAGGGCGACAGCGCCATCGTCGGCGAATGGGCCGGTCCTTCCAGCCACGTCCTCGAATACCTGCGCGCCAACAGCTACATCGCCGGCGGCCACTATGCCGCCAACATGGCCAGCGACGCCATCCGCTATCGCGCCGCCGATCTATCACCCGAGGACATGCGGGGGCTGCGCCACCTCTACTACCAGCGGGTCTATGTCACCTTGGCGGAGAAACTGGGGATCGATGTGCCCGAACGCAGGACCATCCGGCCAGATCAGCTGGAGGCGCTGCGCCTCCGCATCCTGAACCACCCGGAGATGGCGGCCGAGCACGGCGCAACTCTGTGGGGCTGGAACTATGGCTACGACTTTTCCGCCTCCGGCTACCGGCTGCACGCCTCGCACCAGATGATCCACCAGCAATACGCCATGGTGCCGGAATCAGCGCCGGGCGTCTACGGCACGACACTGCTCCCCGCCTTCAGCTGCGGCGACCTGGTGGCGGACACGATTGCCCGCTATCGCGAACTGCACCAAAGCGACTTTTTCCGCGACTTTCTTGCCGCGATCCGCGCCAATGTCCGGACCGACGGCGGGGCCGGGCCGCACCACCTGGTTGTCCTCGAGGACGACAACGTGCTGCTTTTCGTCCCCAAGGCGCAGGTTTCGCAGTGGGAGCTGCAGTTGATGGTCGTCGCCGATACTGACGGCGGCCCGGTGGGCAACGTGCTGGAGGCCGATCTCCGGGTACGGGCGGCCATCGACCGCACGATCCTCGCCGCCCAGAAGATCTACGCCGGGCTCGGAGCCACGATGGTGACCTCCATCGAGTTGCCCAAGCGCTTCGGCCTGATGAACGGCCAGCGGCTTCTCTACTCCTTCCTGCCGAAGCTGCCCTGGAGCATGGGCGCCTTCAGCGAGGCGCAGCTGCGGTTCATCTGCGGCTACTACCCCGAGGATTTCGCCGAGGCCTGTCGCCGGCAGATCAACCCCAACCCACACAACGAATCATGAACGAGAACACCATACGAAAAGGCTACTACGGCCCCTGGGGCGGCGCCTTCATCCCCGAGGTCCTGCACCAGACCTTTGCCGGACTCAACCTGGCCTACGAATCGGCCCGGGCCGACGAATCCTTCTGGCGGGAGTACGTGCGGCTGATGGGCAACTACTCCTGCCGGCCCACCCCGCTCACCTATGCCGAGAACCTGAGCAACCTCTTCGGAGGGGCCAGGATTTTCATCAAGCGCGAGGACCTGAACCACACCGGTGCGCACAAGGTGAACAACACGCTCGGACAGTGCCTGCTCACGCGGCGCATGGGCAAACCGCGGGTGATCGCCGAGACCGGCGCGGGACAGCACGGCGTGGCCACGGCCACGGCCGCGGCCCTGATGGGCCTGGAGTGCGCGATCTTCATGGGGGTCGAGGATATCCGGCGACAGGCGCTCAACGTGTACAAGATGCGCCTGCTCGGTGCCGAGGTGGTCCCCGTGGCCGAGGGCACCGGCACGCTGGCCGACGCGGTGACCGCCGCGCTCCGTCACTGGGTGGACCGCGTGGACGACACGTTCTACGTGATCGGCTCGGTGGTGGGCCCGCACCCGTATCCCGCGATGGTGGCCCACTTCCAGCGCGTCATCGGCGCCGAGGCGCTCGTGCAGCTGCGGGCGAAGGGCGTGGAGCGCCTGGACGCGGTGGTGGCCTGCGTGGGCGGCGGC
>DNUE01000041.1:12755-17248 GCA_003508005.1 Desulfobulbaceae bacterium | reverse complement strand
ACGCCGCCGTTTTTTCCAGCGCGGCAGCGCCCACAGGTACAGTCCGGTACCCGCCAGGACGATAAGCGCCAGGGCCGCAGCGTCATAAACCAGTTTGCCGGGGGTGCCGGCGAATCTTCCGGTATGCAGATCTTTCATCAACCGGTTCCAGTTGATGCTCTGTGGTTTCGGTTTTTGGTCGTCGGCACCTTCACGAATTCGATAGCCATCCACTTTTTTGCTACTGCCGCTGTGGGCGTCGACAGATAGCTCTCGGCCTGAACCGGGCGAGATCTTGTAGACCAGCCGGCCCTGGCTTTCCATTAGCTCGATTTTCTCGATAGTGACAATGCCCCATTCGCGCCGGGCCATGACCAGGGCCTGCTCCAGGGTGACGGGCAGTTGTGTGACCGCGGTGTCCGTAGCCAGCAGGCCTTGCAACGGGGGTTTGGCCGCCCCCGGTGAGAACAGATCCCGGTGGTTGAGCCAGATGCCGGTCAGGCTCAGCACAATCGTCAGCGGTACCCCCGCCAATCCAAGCCAGATGTGCCAGGTACGCGAGAGGGAAAAAAGCCGCAGGTGCAGTGTGTCCTTGGATGTGCGCATCGCTTGCCGTCCTCTTAGGGTTTGACCTCCAAGCCGAACAACCAACTCCCTTCATATCGACTGCGCTTGGTGTCTTTGATAATTTGTGCTTTTGGTAACCTGATGCCAGGCTGTACTATTAATCTAGTTCTATGGCTTGCAGGTGTGGTTTAGCCTAATCATGATTAAATAAGTTTAGACTCATCTTGGGTCAGGAATCTTGCTATTGTAGGCCTTTAGTCTCTCGTTGTATCGGGTTTTCATATTTGCCAAGTTGTTTCTTTTGGCCAACGAACCGATGCCCTAAAAAAGGGGCCGCAACAATCCGTTGCGGCCCCGCTCTACGACTGTCCCTTTGCCCTGCTCAGTGCCAGCGCACAAAGGGTTCCATGTTGTATTTTTCCTTTTTGGCTTCCTCTTCCTGCCCTTTGGGCCACCAGTGGAACACCTGCAACCCCTCTGCGTCGATGGGGTTTGCGGACATGGTGCTCTGGTCTTCCAGGTCCATGGATTCATACCGCATCAGCACCGGTCTTTCAGGGAAATTGCGGATTTCGATGATGTCGTCGAGATAGATTTCATCCACATCATCAAAGGCATGAGTACCATCATGGAGCGCCATGATTTTGTCGCGCATCATGCGCACCGCTTCTTCTGTATTGCCGGCGGAAAGCAGCATGGTGAAGTAGCCGTGCTTTTTGTGTTGGTCCTCATCGAAGCTGAAATGTGCCATGTATCTCATGTCGCCACCTCCTTGCAGGGAGTGGCGGATTCTCTGGTCCATCAACTTCAGCGGCTAAGGAAAACCCGCCAGGCTCCGGCTCGGTTGTGCAAAAGGCGCCATGGCTCGCTGGTGCCCGCCATCGCCCTTTTACTTGATTATTTTACTACAGAAGTGGGCAAGAAGAAAAGGCCGGGGCCGGTCGTCCTGCCGGCCCCTGCGCAGGCGGGCAATTACTCGATGGTGCAGATGGCGTCGACGCGCCGGATGAGCAGGGCGATGGTTTCGAAGACCCGGAAAATGTGGTTCATGTTTTCGGCGGCGGTGTAGCCGGTAACCAGGTCCTGGCCGATGGCCAGGTTCAGGTTCTGAATGCCGCTGGCGATGACTACCGCCTTGTTGCCCTGGATGGCACTGCAGGGATAGACATTGCCACGCAAGAGGGCCTTGACCTGATCCAGTTCCAACATGCCGGTGCTTCCGTACACCCGCACCATCTGCCCGTAAAGGAAGGGGCTCAGGGCCATGGAATAGGGGCCGCAGTGGCCCGCCGAGTTGAGGGCATTGACGGCTTTGACGGTATCGGCCAAGGGGCCGCCGCCCTGGGTCCAGTCGCCCTTTTTGATCTTGGTCCGGCCTTCCGCCGTCAGCAGACCTTTGTAGCCAAGGTCGGCGTTGCCGTTGAAAATCAGATCGTCTTCCTGGCCCACGACATCGGCGGCGGCCACGGCGGCGACGCTGACATCAAGAGGAATACCGAGATGCCGATCGGCTTCGACATCCCGCCAGAAAATTTTGAAGTCCTTGAAGATCATGGGGAGGTTGATGGTCTCGCGGCGTTCCGCGGCGACGATGGAATCGACCCGATCGCCGATCATGTCGATGGCCGCCGGCTTGCTGCCGCCGAAAACAGCATAAGGCAGCGCGTAAACGCCGGGCCCGAGAGGGCCGAGAACTTCGATCATTTTACGCCCGACGAGCATGTTGCGGGCCGTGGAGAACACCGCTTCATCGATACGATGCCATTCTTCGCCGGTCAGCGGGGAAGAGCTTCTGTCCAGAATGTCCATGAATCACTCCTTGAGGAAATGGGGCAGGGGTTTATTCTTTGCCGTAAAGGTTGCCGAGAGCGCTGGGCGGCAATCCGGCCGCCGGAACATTGGCTTCGGTTGCCGGTGCCGCCTCGGCGGGGGCTTCCACCGCTGCGGGAATGGGATTGCCCTCGGTCTTGGCAGCGCCCAGGGTTTCCATAAGCTCAATAACTTCCTCTTCGCCCTTGGCATACAGGCCGGCTTCGCCGGGAGCCAGTTCCTTGAGCAGTTTGAGGAATTCGCCCGCGTGGACGATTTCCTCATCGGCGATGTCCCTGAGGACCGCCTGGGCGAGTTGGTTGTCCGTGGACTCGGCCAGTTGCATGTACAGTTGGACGGCCTCGTACTCGGCGGCAACCATGTAGCGGATGGCGCGGATCAATTCGTCATGGGTGACTTTGCGATCGGCGGCCAGGCCGGCAAAGGGATTTGCGAACTCAGGCATGCTTGTTTCCTCCTTTCAGGGTGGGGTCTGCCATGGGTAACGGTGGGGTTCCCATACCAAGGGAGTACGTTTAAAAAGACGGCACGAAAAGAATTGTTATAGAATTGATGCTATCAGAAAAATAGAGTGCGGCAAGGTACAGTAGATGCAATGCTTATCCTGGACGGCTGGTTTTGTGGACCGGTTTGGCCGGGGAGAGGAGCTGGGCTGGTTGCGGAACAGGGAGACGGCGACTTCCCGGATGCTGTTAATTTTAATTGTTTGACGGAAACTGGGGCCGCATGTATTTTGGCCAAGTAATATTTAATTATTTTTTTATTTTTTAAAACAGGAGCAAAACATTTGACACAAGGATGGCCATGCCTTTGATTCGTTTGACCGTCACCCGAAAGATAGCCGCCGGTTTCCTGCTGGTGGTGGCATTCTGCTTGGCGGCGATCATTTTCGCCCTCATGGCTTTGGACAACCTGCGGGTTCGATCCGAGGAATTGGTGCGCCGGGATTTCAGGGCTTTGGTTCTGACGCGCGAACTCACCAGCAGTCTGGCTGATTTGGAACGGCTGGAAAAGCAGGTTCTGATCCTGCGGGACCCCTCCATGTTTCCCCTGATCGACCGTCGCGATGAAGACAACAACCTGCTGCACCGGCAACTCGTCGAGCTTCTGCCGGATGGACGGCTGGCAGAGGTTGAAAGACTGTTCTCTACGGTGGCGACGGCTCGTATCCAAAACCGGGCTTTGCTGGAAGAGCTGAACTGGGAGGAAGCGGATCGACATTCACAGCGGGTCATGACCCCTCTAAACGACCAACTTTTCTCTGCTCTACAGCGCTTCCGGTCGGCGCAGGAAGCTTTTTTGGATCAGACCATGCAGACCTTCAACAGCGCCAGCGTCAGGGCTTATCGCCTTACCTTGACCCTGGCCTTTGCCGGCATCGGACTGGCGGCCCTGGTGGCAGGGGGGATCATTCTCAAGATTCACCGGGCCATGGCGCGCTTGACCCAAGCCACCCGAGCCATGGCCGAAGGTCGTTTCGAACATCCTGTCGGTTTGGAGGGGCAGGACGAATTCGGCATGCTGGCGCGCAGTTTTTCGGAAATGGGAATGAAGCTGCGGGAATTGCAGAGTCTGAATCTGGATGCCAACCCCCTGACCCGCCTGCCCGGCAACCTGGTCATCGAACGGGAACTGGAACAGCGCATTGCCGGCGACCAGCCCTTCGCCCACATCTATATAGATTTGGACTATTTTAAAGCCTATAATGACCGCTATGGGTATCAGGCCGGCAGCGACGTCATCTCCAAGGTCGGCACCATGATCCAGCAGGTCACCGAGCGTCTTGGCAATCCGGAGGACATGATCGGTCATATCGGGGGTGATGATTACGTAATTCTCAGTACGCCCGATCGTGCCGAAGCTCTCTGCGAGACCGTTATTCAGGAGTTCGATGCCATGGTACCCGACTTCTATTCAGAGCAGGATCGCAAGGCCGGCTGTTTCGAAGGTCAGGATCGCTACGGGGTCGTGCGCCGGTTTCCCCTGCTGTCCATGTCCATTGCCGTCGTCGGTACCCAGAACCTGCGGAATCCCTCGGCCGAGGCTATCGGCCGCGAATGCGCGAAGATGAAGGAACATCTCAAACTACTTCCCGGCAGCAACTATCTGCTGGATCG
>DNUE01000041.1:0-12665 GCA_003508005.1 Desulfobulbaceae bacterium | reverse complement strand
CCGCAAGAATGGTCTGCCGCCGGCTTTTGACACCTTGCAGAAGGAGTATCCGGACAGTCCGTATGCCCGCCATGTTCGATCTGTCGGCCAACTTCTGGAACGGCTGCAGAGCCAGCAGCAGGTCATCAATCAGTTGACGCGCGAGCGCAACGCCTGGCGGGACGAAAAGAAGGATCTGCAACAGACCATCGACGCCTTGGAAAACGATCGCCGTAGATTGCGCCAGTTGTTGATCGACCTGGAAAAGCGCCGGCAGTAGGTACCGATGGTCGGCGGGCAATCCGCATGAAATAGTCAGGGCCGGGACTCGCAGGAGTCCCGGCCCTGATGTGTTTCCAGGCCAATCCAAAATCCCATCCCTGGCTCAAGCCTGCCAGGGATGCCATTGAGGGTGGCGTACATGGCAAATTCCTGCCAGCGCTTGATTTAGCCGAGGCGTGCCTGCAGGGGCCGCGCCACCAGCCAAGCCAAAGTGAAGGTCAGCAACACCCCACACAACCCCGCCAGGCCGGTAGCCAGGGCCTCGTGACCGACGGCGGCCAACTGGTAGTCCGTCAGGGGCGACCAGAAGGCGATTTCCTCCGACGGCATGAAGTGCAGATTTTCCGCGACCCTTTCCAATCCGTCCGGCAGGCTGCTGGCCAGGGGACTCAGCAGCAGCCCGATACCGCAGGCTGCGACGAAGGGCCGGGCCATCTGGCTGAAACCCGGCAGGTCGCGCTGCGCGGGCCGGGCCAGCAAGGCCAGGGCTGCCGCCGTAATCAGCCCCTCGCCGAGGCCGATGAGAGCATGCACGCCCAGCATGGCGCCGGCCACGGTGGCAAACGGCACGGCGCCGGCGAGAGCCAGTTGCAGGCTGACGGCCAGGGCGGCGAGCATCACCGACAACCAGCCGGCGGCGCCGTAAGCCAGGCAGACGCCCCAGGAAGGCCGCAACGCCTCGCCGCTCCACAGCCGCCGCAGGAGGGCGACGGCGGCCACACCGATGAGGGCCATGTTGAGGATGTTGGCGCCCAGCACCATAAGGCCGCCGTCGCCGAACACCAGAGCCTGCACCGCCACCACCAGGGTCATGGCCAGTACCGAGAAGGGCGTGCCAAGCAGGGCCGCCGCCAGCGCGGCGCCGAGCAGATGTCCCGAGGTGCCGCCGGCGATGGGGAAGTTCATCATCTGGGCGGCGAAGATCAGGGCCGTTACCGCGGCAAAGCGGCCGACGCCCGGTTTGTTATGGCTGCGGGCTGCCGCCACCAGGGCCGCTCCTACGCCTGCCAGAGCGAGGGCTGCCGTGGCCGGGCAGATGGCGCCCTGCAGCATGTGTTCGGGAATGTGCATGATTTCCTCCTTCGGATTCGGGGTTTCGGAGCCCTGGCGGCAGCCGCCATGATTATGGTCGGGCACCGGCCGGCGCCAGGTTCAGCATGGAACGATAATAGCTCTCGCCGCGGGTGTCGGCAAGCACGCCGCCGATGGCAGCCGCGACCGGTTCCCGCGTCAGGTACAGGTTGTAGATATATCCGGCCAGGCGGGTATCGCCGATGAGGATGTAGCCGTGGATGCGTCCTTCCTGCAGATAAACGCGCCGGAACAGGCGTTGGTTGCGGAAGGTGACGGCTTCGCCTTCGAACCGGCCGGCGGAAACGATGGGAAAATCCAGGTGCTTGCGCAGCACGTTGGCGTTCAGGGAGCCGGCGTAGCGCGCCTGGCCGCCGAGCACGTAGGCCGCCGCCACCCGGGCCTGTGCGATGGCGTTGGGGGCGGTGGCGTAGAGTCCGGCCGGGCCGTCCAGGGCATGCCGGGTCACGGCCACATCGCCGGCGGCCAGGATCCGTGCTTCGGCCAGCAGATCGTCGCCGACGGCGATCCCCTGTTCGGCTCCGGTCAGGGGGGCCGAGTTGGGCACGAAGCCGGTGGCGACGATCACCAGGGCGGCGTCGATGTCCCGGCCGTTGCGCAGCCGGACCCCGCAGGCCTGGCCGTTGCGGGCCGTCACCGTGGCCACCTCCGAAGACAGGTACAGGTCGATGCCGCTGCGCTGTGCCAGTTGCTCCGTGGCAAAGCGTCCGCCGTCGACATCCGTCATGCGCTCCAGCAGCCGCTCATGGCAATGCACCAGGCTGACCTGCAGGCCCCGATGACGCAAGGCCAGGGCGGCGTCCAGACCGATGAATCCGCCCCCGATCACCACGGCCCGTTGCACCCCTTGGGTGCGGATATGGCCGTCGATGGCCTGCATGTCCGAGAGGGTCTTGAAACCGAATACACCGGCAACGTCCAGCCAGTCGCGGCAGGGAGACCAGCTGTGGCTGCCGGGCGCGAAAAACAGCCGATCGTAGGGCTCGACGCGGCCCTGTGCGGTGCGCAGCCGGGTGTGCTGCCGGTCGATTTCCACCACCGGGTCGCCGAGGCGGGCCGTGACCCGGTAGCGCCGGTAAAAATCGCGGCCCTTCCAGAACACGTTGTCCGCCGGCTCGCCGGCCAGCAGATAAGGGATGACGCAGGGCGAATAGGGGGCATGGGTTTCCGCGCTGCACATGACGATATCGCCGTCAAACCCGCCCAGGCGCAGTTGCTGGACGAATTCGGCCGCGGCCATGCCGGTGCCGACGGTGACCACTTTCATGTCGGTTCCCCCCGGCGCCGGGCAAAGGTTCTGCGCCGCAGTTCCCGGTGCAGGGCATACAGGGCCGGTTCCCCTGCTTCGCCCAGCAGATAGACCTTGAGACCGGCCTTGGCCCGCTGTTCCCGGGCCGGTTCCAGCTCGCGAAACACCAGGGCGCCGGAATGGCAGGCCGCCACGCAGGCCGGCGCCTCGCCCCGGGCCAGGCGCTGATGGCAAAGGTCGCACTTGAAGGCCACCTCGCGGCCCGGCAGGGCGCGGTGGGTGTGTTTGAAGGAGATGGCATCGAAGGGGCAGACCATGGCGCACATGGCGCAGGCCTGACACCTTTCCGGATGCTGCACTACGGCGCCGCTGTCCGGATCGCGGGCGATGGCCCCTGCCGGGCAGGCACTCAGGCAGGCGGCGGGGTCGCAATGCCGGCAGGAGACGGGAAACGCCTCGTGCTCCACTCCCAGGACGCGCACGTTGACCTGGGTGCGGGCATCTCCGACCAGCCCGAAAAGGTTGCCGCTGGGGTGATGGGCCACGGCGCAGGCCGTTTCGCAGGACTTGCAGGCCACGCATTTGCGGTAATCGACGAGGATCTTTTTCATTCTTTGCCTTCCTCCTCCAGGGCTGCAGCAGGTCTTTCGCGGCGTCGTCCTTCGAAGGCCAGCAGGTCCTCGACGAGTCGGTTCAGGCCCGACACATAGGCGCTTTCCTGGTCGAGGATGCGGGTTACGTCCGGTTCCAGGTCCTCGAACCGGGCCTCGCCGGGCAGGGTGTGAATGACGTCGAACAGGCGCTGCGTGTCCTGACCGGTGGCCTCCCGGAAGCGCTGCAACTTGTCGCCGGCGTCTTCCCGGTAACGGTTGACCACCAGATGGATGCGACCGATGCCGAGCTGTCGGGCCAGGTCGGCGGCATGGCAGGCCACCGCCAGGGCGTTGAAGGACAGGTCGCTGACCACCAGGCACTGGGAAAAACCCTTGGCCAGGGCGCGGCCGAAATGCTCCACTCCGGCTTGCGTGTCGAGGAGGATGGCCTCCTCGTCGCGCAGCGCCAGGTAGTTGAGCACCGAATCGAGCAGGACGTTCTCCGAGCAGAGACAGCCGGCCGCCGCCTGTACCACGGTGCCCATGACCAGCAGGCTCAACCGGTCGTCGATGCGGACTCCGAAGCGCCCGACCACGTCGCTGACATCAGGGTTGAGACGAAACAGGGCGCCGAAGGACTTGCCGGGCCGTGCGCCGGTTTTTTCCGCGATGTAGTCGGGATTCCGGCTCAGGGGCACGATGGCCAGCGCCTGTTCCGGCGGCAGGCCAAGGGCATGGGGCAGGTTCATCTGCGGATCCTCGTCCGCGGCCAGCACCCGGATGCCGCGTCGACCCAGCAGTCGCGCCAGGCAACTGGTCAGGGTAGTCTTGCCGACCCCTCCCTTGCCCGTGATGACGACACGGAAACCTTTCATTTCATGCATGGCTCTTCTCCCTTACAGTCCCAGTCCGGCGCGCTTTTCCATGATGATGGCCTCCATGCGGTCGGCGGTCGCCAGGGGATCCTCCTCGACGAAGAAATATCCGCCGAGCAGGTCCCGGGCCGATTCCGTGAGAATTTTGGTGACGGCCGGCGAACCGAGGACCGGCGGTACCGGCCAGAGATGCACCGGCAGGCCGCTGCCGATGAAATAGGTGCCGATGGCGACGGCCTTCTCCGTGGTCCATTCCGGCGCTGAACCGACTACCGGCAGGGCGGCCGTGTCCACCCCCAGGTGGTCGGCCAGGGCTCCGGTCAGGACCAACATGCGCGAACAGTCGACACAGGAGCCCATGTGCAGCACCGGCGGAATGCCGAGTTGCCCGCAGACCGCTTTTAGTCCCGGGCCGGCCAGTTCCAGGGCGTCCAGGTTCATCAGCCCGGCCTTGGCGGCGGCGATGGCCCAGCAGCCGGTGCCGAGCACCAGGATGTCCCGTTGAATGAGCTCGCGGGTCAGGGCCAGGTGGAAGAAGTCCTGCTGCACCTTGGCGTTGTTGCAGCCGACGATGCCGACCACGCCCTTGATGGTGCCGTTGGCGATGACTTCCACCAGCGGGTCGGGCGTGCCGCCCAAGGCAGCCAGGATCTGCTCGACGGTGAAGCCGACCATGGCTTCCTCCGTCTCCTGGGGGATGTAGACCTTGGCGGTGTTGCGGTTGGGGAAAGCGTCGATGGCGGTCTGAATGATGCGCCGGGCGATGGCGTCGGCCTGATGTTCCTCGAACTGAATGTGCAGGGCGCCGGGGATGTTGGTCTGCTCGCTGGTGGTGATGAAGCGGGTGTGGAAGCAGGACGACAGGTCGGCCAGGGACGGGAAGATGCACTGCACATCGACCACCATGGCCTCCACCGCGCCGGTCATGATGGCCAACTCGCTATGCAGCAGGTTGCCGGCCACGTTGACCCCCTGGCGCATGAGGATCTCGTTGCCGGTACAGCACAGACCCGCGACATTGATGCCCCGGGCGCCCACCGCCCGGGCGGCTTCGGCCATCTCGGGAGCGCGGGCCCATTCCACGACCTTTTCCGACAAGACCGGTTCGTGGCCGTGGACCAGCACGTTGACCATCGTCTGGTCGAGGACGCCGAGATTGGCCTTGATGGTGCGCACCTGAGGCGATCCGAACAGGATATCCTGGCATTCGGTGGCGATGAGGGAACCGCCCCAGCCGTCGCCGAAGGAGCAGCGCAGGGTCTGCGCCACCAGGGACAGGGGGTCGGCGTCGCAGCCGAAGTGGGTGCGGTGCATGATATCCACCACCTCCCGGTCGATGCCGCGCGGCAGCAGGCCGATGCGGGCGCCCGTCAGCTCTGTCAGGGTACCCTCCAGGCCTTTTAACAATTCGACGCGTTGTTTCGGCATGTAGGCGGTGGCGAAGGGGATGACCTCCTCCCCCTGGGCGCCGAAACAGGCGATGGCCACATCGGCCACCTCGCCGGCGATATCCAGGATCTCCCGCCCGGCCGTGGCGATGCCGAGACGGCCGGCCACCACCAGCAATTTATCGGGATTGATGAGGGGATAATCCGTATTGCGACCCGCCGCGACTTCCTTCAGCAGCAGGGCCACCTTGCGGCCGTGGTCGGAGTGGGCCGAGGCGCCGGCCGCCGCCATGCGCGCCAGGTTGCGGGCCACCATGGTGTCGGCGTTGGCGCCGCATACCCCGCGTCGCGGGCCCTGTTCCAGAGGATCGATGCGGCAGGGGCCCATGCTGCAATTGCGGCAGCAGGTGCCGAGTTGGCCGTAGCCGCACTGCGGTTGCTGGGCTTCCAGGCGGCTCCAGGCGGTCTCGAAACCGTCGCGATCGGCAATCTTCAACATCGCCGCAGCCGCCGGATCGACGCTGCGGTGGTCAGGTCTGGTGCACATGGTTACTCCTTCAGGTAGTTCGGCAGATGGACAATTCGTCGGGCATCCTAGGCGGAACGGGAGCGAAGGGCAATATACGATTGGTCAACGGCGGGATGGTTTGGTGAACGGTTGTGGGCGGCTCAGCGCAGACCGATGCGCTGCAGAAAATCCTTCGACCGGCTGCGGCTCACCGGCAGGCGCGCCTGGTCGCCCTCCATGACCACGGCGAGGGATTGGGCATCCCGATCGATCTTCTTCACCTTGCCGAGGTGGATCAGGTAGCTGCGGTGGATGCGGATGAATTCCTTGGTCGGCAGACCTTCCTCGATGACGCCGAGGGGCAGATCGCAAAAGAAGTCGCCGCGGGCGGTAAAGATGCGGCTGTAGACGTTTTCCGCCCTGATATAGAGAATTTCGGAGGGATCGATGAGCCGGATGCCGCTGGCTGTCGATACGGGGATTTTCAGCAGGGTGCGCTGGGCGGTGGTGATGAAGGACGTGATGTCGTATACCAGGCAGCCGTTGATGGTTTGCTGCAGGCTGCTGTCGAGCAGGGGCATGAGCTTGAGAAACAGGAATCGCTCATCCCGGTCGCGGCCCAGGTGCCGGATGGTATGGGGAACCGGCCGGCTGGCATCCTTCATCACCCGGAAGATGTCCCGGATCTGGTTGCGAAGTTTTTCCTCGTGCAGTGCCAAGAGGTTGGTGCGGAACACCTCCTCGCGGGAGATTTTCGGGAAGATCAGCAACAGGGCCTGGTTGATGAAGAGGACGTTGAAGGCATCGTCGAACAGCACCACACCGGGGTCCAGTTGTTCAAGCAGTTTGAGGAGGTTATCGCTTTCCATCGAAGCCGCCTTCCGGGCTGTGAGGGCCGCTGGGTTCCGGTGCAGGGTGGAGCAGGGGGTGCGGCGCGATTTTAGCAGGGGCCATTCGGCATGGCCAGTCATTTTTAGCCGAATCAAGGCATGATTGACCGTCGATATTTCCTCGCCCGGCAAATTGCGGAACCGGGTGAAGGTCTGTTTCATTAATGGATGAACGAACCAAAAATTTGGTGAAAAATCTAATTGAAAAACAATGTAAATTATTATTTAATAATTTTACGTGGTGTTAGCCGTTCACTTTCTAAGGAGGTTGTCGATGCATTGGGAATACAGTCAGTCTACCGGTATCCTGACATTCGATGGGGCCAAAGTCGTAAAAGGCTACGCCGGACGGGGAGCCGCAAAAAACCAGCCGGATATGGAACACTTGGTCGGTTTCGGGCCGATCCCGAAAGGAGAGTATGAAATCAAGAGTCCAAGGCAGAGTTCCAGGACGGGCCCATACGTGCTCCCCTTGGTGCCGGTCGGACATAATGCGCTTGGTAGATCCAGTTTTCAAATCCATGGCGACTCGATATCGAATCCCGGCTCTGCGTCCAGCGGTTGCATCATTGTCGGCCGCGAAATCAGGGAAAAAATTTGGAATAGTGGCGCGCGAAAGCTGGTGGTGATCCCCTAGGAGAATTTATATGAATGCGAGCATTAGATTATGGGTTTTTCTAACTCTATTGCTTCTTTCTGGATGTTGGGCGGTTGCGGAAAATTCTGAAAAGACGGTGGAGCATTTGCGCTCTGACGGGAAAAATTATGTTGAGTATATTGTTGAAAATAATAAATTTGAAAAATTGCTGGATAGGATAGAAAATGGAGATGAAATATTGATTATGAATTCACATCTATTCTTGCCTTGGATTGACGCCTCGAATTTAACTTCTTTGCATTTTTCTTTATCAAGAGCCTTGATTGAAAACCCAGAAGCAGTAATGTCCTTGATTCCCAGGTATTTTTCTGTTTCTGAAATTTGCACCATTCCCTATGTTGAGGGATTGCTAGAGGTAGAGAGAAGGCATGTGTCAAGAGCAATCGAGGCATTGGAGTCCGTGGCAAAATCCGAATTAACTCCAAGTTATTTTGAATGTCTGGGTATCTATAAAAATCTTCAGACAACCATCAGTCATGACTTGAATGGCGACTGAGACAACTGCCGGGTAGTGCCCACCCTAAGAGGTTGGTTGGGGGCAGGGATTGGGCAAAAAATCTTCCTGCTATTCTGTCCGCCCCAACACCCCATCGGCCATGCGGATGTGCCCCACCTGCCGCCAGGGGATGCCGAGCAGGGTGGCGCCGGCGAAAGAGATTGTCTTGCAGGGGCTCGACATGGGGCCATTCTAGCAAGCCATTGCGCGGGAAGGAAATTTCAGGAACTCCAGGCTGGTGTCAGGGGCGAAGAATCCGGTGCCGCCGGTTGTTGCGGCTGTCGGCCCGAAGCTGCAGGATGAAATCCTCCGCCTCGATGCCGAGAGTAAATCGGGAGCCACAGAAGCCGCAGTCCGCGGCTGCGTGGAGACGGGGCCACAGTTTCAGGGTCTTGCCGCAGATGGGGCACCACATGTCGAGAACCGTTCCCCGTCGAAGCTCGGCCAGGGCCTGCTCGAAAATGCGCCGATGGGCCTGTTCCTGTTCCGCCACATCCCGAAACAGTTCACTGACGGGCCCGGAAGTTTCACGGGCGAAATAGCGGTAGATGGCATCGGCCCGCTGTTCCTGGACGATGTCCGTCGCCATGGCCTGGACGACCCGTCCCAGGCCCGGGATCGGTTCTGTTTCCGGAGGCGTGATCCCATGGAATAGATCCTCGGGGAACACGATGCGGGGCACGGGTTCTTGACCCGGATTGAGGGCCTCGGCGGCTTCCAGGAACCATTGCCGATGGACGATTTCCACTTCCATGATCCCGAGCAAATCCCAGAGAATCACCGGCACTGGTCGGACGGGATACACCTCGTCCAGAACATAGTACTGCGCCATCAAGGGCACCGTGGCAAAGGGGTCCCGATGCAGTTGGCGGGAGTAAAGATGGATGGCGAAGTCCTCGCGGCCCGCGCTTTCCAGCAGGCCACTGACGGCATATCGTTGCGTCGCGTCCATGATGGGACTCCTTTTGGGAGCAGTACAAGAACCTGACTGAAGTTTACCCGGAATCTTTTGTTGTTGATTGCAATGGTTCTGTCTTGGTTGTCGATTTCTGAATTCTTTGCAAAAATTGCTATGCTATTGTTTCATGGAGCCATGGTCGACATGGTTTTGGGTGAAGGTCTGCCCGGACGGGTTGCGCGGAAGGATTTTTGTGCGATGGAGCGATGATGCGTTTGGGGCTTTGCTGTATTTTCGTCGAACAACCCATCCGCTTTCGCGCCACCACGGCCCGGATTCTCTCCGCCTTGCCCCGCGCAGGGCAACTGTCCCGATTGTCGGACATCTGCCTCGAAAATGCCCGCAACCTGGTGCGTGCCGTCGAGACCGTGCATGGTTTGGGCATCGGCGCCTTTCGGGTGACGACTCCGCTGTTTCCGCGCTACACCCATCCTCTGGTCGGCTACCATCTGGATGAGCTGCCGGCCGCCGTCGAGATTCGCCGGCAACTTGCGGAGGTCCGTCGGCTGCGCGGGAGTCTCGACATCCGTCTGAGTTTTCACCCTGACCAATTTGTCTCCCTGTCGTCCCTGCGTCCGGAGGTGGTGGACAAATCCATTGCCGAGTTGGAATACCAAGGGCTGCTGGCCGAACTCATCGGTGCGGAGGTGATCAACATTCATGCCGGCGGTCGGCAGGGCGGCAAGGAACAGGCTCTGCGGCGGTTGGCGGACAATTTCCCCCGTCTGTCCGACCGGGTGCGAACCAGGCTGACCCTGGAAAACGACGAGCTGTCCTATTCAGTGCGGGATTTGCTGCCTCTCTGCCACGCCCTTGGGGTGCCCCTGGTCTATGATGTTCACCATCACCGCTGCCTCCCCGACGGCCTTGCCGTGGCGGAGGCCACCACTTTGGCTGCGGCCACCTGGCGGGGGCGCGGCGAGCCCTGGGCGCACGTCTCTTCGCCGAAACAGGGTTGGCAGGGGTCCAATCCGAGGTTGCATGCCGATTATATCGACCCCGAGGATTTTCCGGTTTGCTGGCGTGGCCTGGCCTTGACGGTCGATGTGGAAGCCAAGGCCAAGGAACTGGCGGTCTTGAAGCTGATGTCCGATCTGGGAATGACGCCGAAGCAAGGCAGCGGCTCCGCAGGGCAAGCTTAAAGTCCCCACGCCAAATGTTTCGGTTTTTCGCCCCTCCCTTGCCGGGAGGGGCTGGGGAGGGTGTGCAGTGAGTATGACAAATTAAGAATTCGTGGTTTATCCATTCAGGCGACGTGATAAGATTGGCCCTGTTTGGAAAACTGGAATTTCAGGGAGGAACCATGGCTGAAAAACAACGCATCGTCATCGTCGGCTCCAGCATCGCCGGAGTGTCCGCGGCCGAGGGGGCGCGCAAACAGGACGCCGAAGCCGACATCCTGCTCCTTTCCCAGGAACCGTTTCTGCCTTACTACCGGTTGCGTATCTGCGAGGTGTTGGACCATCCGGAAACGGCGCCGCAATTGACCCTGCATCCGCCGGAGTGGTATGACGATCTACGCCTGCGCCGCCTGCAGGGTACGGTCACGGGAGTGGACCCTGCCGCAAGCCGCGTTCGCCTGGCCGACGGTTCATGTCAGGAATATTCCAGCCTGGTGATCTGTACCGGCAGCCAGAGTTTCGTGCCGCCCATCCCCGGCATCCAGCGACCGGGGGTGCATACCCTTTGGCTGATGCAGAACGCCCTGGAACTCGCCAAGGTGATCGCCCGGTCGCGCAGCATCATTGTCATCGGCGGCGGTCTGTTGGGCCTGGAGGCCGCCTACCATGCACGGCGCGCCGGGCTGCAAACCACCATTATCGAAAAGGCTCCTCTGCTGTTGGCCAATCAGTTGGACGAAGCCGGTTCCGCGCTCTTCTGCCGACGAGTGCAAAGCCTCGGGATTCGAGTGGAGACGGGAGCCGATATTCTTGCCGTAACCGGTCGCGACGATGCCCCGGAAAGTCCCGCCCGCGGAGTGCGACTGGCCGATGGTCGCTGCCTGGAGGCGGACATGATTTTGGTCAGTATCGGCGTCAAGGCCAATATGGGATTTCTGGAGGGCTCCGGCATCAGGACGGAACGACGGATCTTGACGGATACCTGCATGCAGACCAATGTGCCGGGGATCTACGCCGCCGGCGACGTGGCCCAGCCCGATGGCTACTGGTTCGGTCTCTGGCCGGTGTCGCGACAGCAGGGTCTGGTGGCGGGGAGCAACGCCGCCGGCGGCAAAGCGGAATTTGCCATGAACATCCCGCCCTATATGATCAACACCATGGAAACCCGGGTGGCGGTGCAGGGGGACAAGGGGCTGAGCGAGGCGCCGGGCTATTCCCTCGACATCAGCCTGGACGAGGAACGGGGCCATTACCGCAAGCTGGTCTATCGGAATGGCATCCTGAGCGGTTTCATGCTGGTGGGCGATACTTCGGAATTCGTCAAGTTGCAGCAGGCCATGGGCAAGCCGACAGCCTCCTTGGTGGGAGCATGAAAAAGCCGTGCGGAGGCCGGGGCTTCCGCACGGCTGCTGTCAAAGTAAAGCTGATACTCAGGCGCCGGTGATGTTCATGCCCGTCGGCGGCATGAAGGTGCGCTGACTCAGTTCCTGGTCCAGCATCAGCAGGCCGCGCCCGTCGTTGCCGAGGCGTTTGAGCTTTTTCAGTTCCAGGCCGAAGCTGGCCTCTTCCTCCACCTGCTCGGTAACGAACCACTGCAGGAAGATTTCGGCGGCGTGGTTGCTCTCCTGCTTGGCCAGAGTCATGAGTTGATTGATGCGGTCGGTGACGAACTGTTCATGCTTGAGGGAGTATTCGAAGACCGCTTGGGGTGATTCATAATCCGTCTGCGGGCCGTCGATGGGCAGCAGGATGGCCCTGCCGCCGGCTTCGCAGATGAAGTTGAAGAACTTCTCCCCATGGCAGAGTTCTTCCAGGGTTTGCAGGCGCATCCAGTGGGCAAAGCCGGGCAGGTCCTCGGACTCGAACCAGGCGGCCATGGCCTTGTACAGGTAGGCGGAAAAGAATTCGTTTTTCATCTGCTCGTTGAGCGCATCCTGCAATTTCTGGCTGAGCATCGCGGGTTCTCCTTATCCTCGTAAAGAATGTCAGGGGCAGGGCGGCGGTTCCTGGGACGACCCTTTCGGTAAGCATTGATCCAGCAGCAGCGGCGCCAATTGCTTCAACGTGCGCCGCAGGCGTGGTGAGGCCCCGAGCAGCAAGCCGCCGGCAAAGGCCACCAGCAGACCGCCCTTGGGATGCAGGCGGCTGGTGGTCAGCACGGACAGCAGCAGAGACGGCTCCCGGGCTGCCACCTGCCGCAACCGCGCCTTGGCATCGGCGACGCTCATTGGAGCATGCGGCGTGCATAGCATAGGGCCCCTCCGGCGATGATCAGCATGATGACGGCACAGCTGAACAGGGCTCCCGGTGGACCCAGGAGGCCTGCCAGAACCAGATAAAAGGCCCGCATCAGCAACCCCACGGCGCCAATGATGACGACGCTGGCGGAAATGCCGATGACAAAGGCCGCACCGACGCGGATGATCCCTCGCTGGAACGTTTTTGCTTCCGCTTCGAGCAGATCCAGCAGGGCAATGGAAAAATCGGTTAACGTCTTCAGCATGAGTCTATTTCCGGCTGACGAGCCAGCCGAGCACAAAGCCGACTCCTGCGGCGGTCAGCAGTGCCGTGAGGGG
>DNUE01000057.1 GCA_003508005.1 Desulfobulbaceae bacterium | reverse complement strand
TCTCAACGATCCACGGCTGGTCCGCCCGCCGCAGGCCGGCGGTTACGGCATGGACGCCCAATGGAGCGAAGACTTTCACCATGCCCTGCATGCCGTTTTGACCGGTGAGCAATGCGGCTACTATCGGGACTTCGGGCGTCTGGCCGACCTTGCCAAGGCCCTGGGCCGGGGGATGGTGTACGATGGCCGCTACTCCGTTTACCGGCAGCGCCGCCATGGGCGTCCGGCCGGCGACCTGCAAGGGCACCAGCTGGTGGGATTCCTGCAGAACCATGACCAGGTGGGCAACCGCGCCGGCGGCGAACGCAGCAGTCACCTGCTGTGCCCGGCACGGCTCCAGATCGGCGCGACCCTGGTTTTGACGGCGCCCTTTGTGCCGCTGCTGTTTCAGGGGGAGGAATGGGGCGCAACCACACCCTTCCTGTTTTTCACCGATCACCACGATCCGCAGCTTGCCGCCGCTGTCAGCCAAGGCCGCCGGGACGAATTTGCCGCTTTCGGCTGGCCTCCGGAACAGATTGCCGATCCCCAGGATCCGACCACCTTCGAACGCAGCCGCCTCGACTGGCAGGAACTTCGACAACCGTTGCATACCGACCTGCTCAACTGGCACCGGCAACTCATCCGCCTGCGACGCGCCCTGTCGAGCCTCAACGACGGCCGTTTGGAGGCGGTGGCCATCCGTTACGACGAGCAACAGCGTTGGCTGGTCATGACCCGGGGAGCGGCCACCGTCGCCTGCAATCTGGCCGACCGGCGGCAACCGGTGCCGTTATCCGTCGCCGGTCCGTCCAGAATTCTTTTGAGCAGCGATCCGCAGGCGCACCTGGAATCGGCCAGGCTCAGTCTGGACGGTCCCGGCGTGGCAGTGCTCCTGGCTGTCGATAGGCACCTCGCCCGTTGAATGTTCCCCACCTCTCCGGCGCCGGCGAATCCGGGTTTTTCCTGCCTGCTTGGGAGGCAGGGCGCAAAACCGTTGCGATCCCGCGAATCCGTCAAACCTGGGGCAAACCCGCCAATTGACATGGACGGACCGAGCCTTTTTGCCATGCGCGGCGGTTGTGACCTGTTTGCATATCCTAGAACCGCACCTATAATTTATCCTGTCCGGGCAACAAGGGATATGCCGTGGGAGGCAACACGGCCATGCGGGCGCATGTCTTGCAATCGCATGCTTGCCCGTCGCGGCAGGTCCACTATGGTAGCGGGCCGGTTCGTGGAATTCACACACCTTGAAATGGAGGAGATGAAAATGAAAAGATGGGTTTTGGTGGTCTTGAGTTGTCTCGTTGCTTCTTCGGCCTGGGCCGAAACCAGAAGCTTCCAGCTGAGTGTCACCCCGGATATCGCCATCCATTCCAGGGGCACCCGTATCGACGGGATTTCCCTCGGCATCTGGAGTGAAAATCCGCAAAGCGCGCTGGCCCTCGGTATTGTCAACGGCTCCACGGGCGCCAGCTCCGGCCTGTCCCTCGGTTTCCTGGCCAACTATGCGGAGAGCTACAGCGGCGCTCAGTTGGCCTTCGTCAACTATGCTTCGGGGAGTTTCAAGGGTTTGCAATGGGGGGCGTTCAACTACGCGGGGAAATTGCACGGCCTGCAACTCGGATTCATCAACTTTGCGGACACCGCGGACAAAGGCGTCCAAATCGGTCTGCTCAACATCATGAACCAAACCCAAAGATGGTTCACCGGCCTGCCCCAGGAAGTAGCCCCGGCCATGATATTCGTCAACTGGCGCTATTGATCCAGCCGCCATCGGGACCTGGCGGGCGGCGGGCACACCCCTCCGACACCGCCAGGTCCGCTTTTCAACCCTGCTTTCCCGCCATGCCCCTATGAATTGAGCATACCGGGGCCACCGCTGCACCACTTCCGTTCTCTATTTCCAGTTTTATTCCCCTGATGATGTCAGTAATCCGGCTGAGGCACCTGCTCCCGGGCAAGGGCTTTTTCCAAGGAGCACCTTTGCCTTTGCGCCTCAAGGAAGCCTAAGGACGGCAATAAAAACGGCTTGCCACCCAGCTTTCCAACAAAATTGATGGTTATCAATTTCTATTAAAAGGGCGTCTGCTATGTTGGTAGCAAATGATAACCGGCAACAAATTGATGCGACCTTTTCCCCGACCCATGGGGTTCGCAAGACACGCCCGGTACGAAGGCTTCATTCAGGGGAAGTCGCGTGACCGCATTCAATGAAAGGAAACCCGCATGGAAAAGGAATGGACCAAGCAGAAAGACCGCTTCGGAATCGTGGACGTGAGAAAATTGACCAGCAACTTTTTGCCGGGTTTTCTCAAAAAGGCCGGCCAGGTGGAGGTGGGGGACGGGATCTGCGTGGTTCAGACGTTTGATCCCGTGCCCCTGTACCCGGCGATGGCCTCCCTTGGGTTCGAACATGTCACCGACAAGGTGTCCGATGAGGAATATCGGGCTTACTTTTTCCGGAAAGAGAAAAAGGAGGCGCCCTTTCCGGGTACCGGCGACGCGCCCCTCAAACCGACCGCCCTACTGAATTTCAAAAAAATCGACAATGGATTGGCGGATATCGCGGTCAATTTCTGGAATTTAACCTGGGGCAAGGAAACTCCCGCCATCGACACCAAAACCAAGTTACTGCTGTCTCTGGCCAACGGTGTCGGGGCGGGCCGACTGCGGCAGGCGACCCGCGAACTGGTGAAAGCCTATTTCCTGGGCGTCACCGTGGCCGAACTGGACGAATTATTTTCCCTGCTCATCTGGAACGGCGGCATCGGCACCTTCGCCTCGGATATCGGACCGTCAACCCTGTTCGAGGCCTATCAGACCATCAAAAATCTGGAAGACAAAGGTAAGACACGTCAGGAAATAATGGTTCTGCTCCGGGAGAAGTTCGGTGATGAAAATCCCGATGTCAACGTGCTGGCCTAGTCTGTGCGTCATGATTTTCTTCGACAACCATGCTGTTCCGGCCTGCCATGTCCGAAACGGCGGACCGGCTTTGTCGCAGCTCATTCACTCCGACCGAAAGTGGCGAGGTGTCCCATCATGAATACCATCCCCAACACGACCATCCGCATGTTCGGTGTTCTGCATACCGCACGACAACAGTCAGGGCTACCGTCGACCGCCCAAGTTTACCTGCCGCCCGAAGGGCGCCATGCGCTGGATATTGCCCGGGAGCTCAAGCTGCCCATCGAAAAAATCGAGGGCGTGTTCGTCAATCATTTTGCCTATCCGCCCGATCGAACCATCATGCCCGGCGATCGCGTCGCCTTCATCCCTACCGGCATACCGGGATCGGATTGGCTCACCTTCTGCCTTCGCAGAGACAACGCATTGCAAAATTAATGTTCCATTAAGGTGCCTTGCCATTCAGCAACCATGTCCCCCAACGAACAACAGCCCCGGCCAGACCCTCGGACCGGGGCTGTTGTTCGTTTTGGGAGTTATGGGGGCGTCTTAACAGCTTGCTGAAAAAGTTATTTCATGATTTTTTTCAACACTGCTAGACTTGAGCTCCAAAGACGTCCTCTCAACGCCTGCTGATAGCTCTGATTGGGCCCACTCGAATCGGTCCATGGCCGGCTTTGAGGATCAATGATTATGAAGCAATTCAACATTTCAATTGTTTGGTTGATCCGATACCAAAGGAAAATGCATGAACACGGAATTGGCCTTCGTCCTCCTGCTCTTGGCTGCCACCATGGTTATGTTTGCCCTGAACCGTCCGCGCATGGATGCCGTCGCCCTGATCATGATGACGGTGTTGCCCCTGACCGGCGTCATCACCATGTCCGATGCCCTCGCCGGCTTGAGCGATCCCAATATTGTGCTGATTGCCGCGCTCTTCGTCATCGGCGAAGGGCTGGTGCGTACCGGCGTGGCACAACGCCTGGGCGACTTCCTAGTGAAAAAGGCCGGGAGCAGCGAAACCCGTCTCATCGCCCTCCTCATGGCCATCGTGGCCGGCGTCGGCTCGTTCATGAGCTCGACCGGTGTCGTGGCCATTTTCATACCGGCGGTCCTGCGTATCGCCCGTAACGCCGGCATCGCGGCGGGTCGATTGATGATGCCGCTCAGCATGGCGGCTCTGATCAGCGGCATGATGACGCTCATTGCAACGGCCCCGAACCTCGTCGTCAACAGCCAACTTGCGCGCAAGGGCCACGCAGGGTTTCATTTCTTCGCCTTCACGCCCTTCGGAATTCCCATCCTCCTGTGCGCCATCGCCTACATGCTGTTCGCGCGCCGGTGGCTGGCCGGCAAAGACAAAACAGCCAAAACCCGCGCGGCGCGGCCTCGACTTGCCGAGTGGATCGATGCCTACGGCCTTGCTGAACGAGAGTATCGCCTGCGGCTTACCCCGCAATCGCCGTGGGTGGCCAAACGCCTTGACCAGCTCAATCTGCGCGCGGCGTCGGGAGTGAACATCATCGCCATCGAACGTCAAAAACTGTTCTCAACCGTCATTGTCGAGCCGACGGCGCACACCGAGTTGCAGGCCGGGGACGCCCTGTTCATGGATTTACAAAACAATACGGCAGAGATCGAGGCGCTTTGCGAGCGGTTCGATCTCGAAAAGCTCCCCCTTTCCGGCAACTTCTTTA
>DNUE01000032.1 GCA_003508005.1 Desulfobulbaceae bacterium | reverse complement strand
CCACCAGGAACGCTGGCAAGCTGCGAGAGATCCGGGCGATCCTTTCCCTGCCTGGCCTCAGCCTGCTGTCCCTGCGCGATTTCCCGGACATGCCCCGGACCGAGGAGACCGGCGCCAGCTTCGCCGAGAACGCCATGCTCAAGGCCCGGGCCGCCGCCTACCATACCGGGCTCCCAGCCCTGGCCGACGACTCCGGCCTGGAGGTGGACGCCTTGGACGGCCGTCCCGGGATCCTTTCGGCCCGGTACGCTGGCCCGGGCTCCGGCGACAGGGACAATCTAGCCAAGCTGCTGGGGGACATGTCCGGAGTGCCCGAGGAAAAGAGGACGGCCCGTTTCGTCTGCCAGGCGGCCTTGGTCTACCGGGGACGGGCCTACCAGGCCGAGGGGCAGCTGGAGGGCATCATTATCCGGGTGCCGAAGGGCGGAGGCGGGTTCGGCTACGACCCGGTATTCCTTCTTTTTGATAGGGGCCTGACCCTGGCCGAGCTTGAGCCGGCCGAGAAGAACCGCATCAGCCACCGGGCCCAGGCGCTGAGAAAACTGGAACCGATGATCCGGCTGCTCGTGAAATGAGAGAGCGGGATGAATCGCCTTCATCCCGCTTCTGGTCATC
Organism: Desulfobulbaceae bacterium; assembly: GCA_003508005.1. GTDB lineage: Bacteria > Desulfobacterota > Desulfobulbia > Desulfobulbales > Desulfobulbaceae > UBA10518. Next base: position 8,207 of record DNUE01000032.1, on the reverse strand, counting down.
GAGGTTCGGTTATTGGGTTTTCCCGCAGTATCCTGGGGTCGCATGCACCGAGAGGACCGAACACTGGTCATAGACACATGCGATATACTGCCACCCAGAAAGTGAAGCATTGCCAGGGCATTATACCGCTATCCTATCTCCATTGTAGCAGAGGAGAAAACTAAAAAGCAAGCTAAAAATACCCCAAAGGCGGTAAGATCGGATCGCGGATCGAACTTTTACCAGGAAGTGCATCAGAAAACGGCCTCACGTTAATAACGTTGAGGCCGTATTATACTTTGGTGCTGTCTACGGCAGGATCATCCGATATCCGATGCCGATCTCCGTTTTAATCAATCGTTTGCCGCTGGGCGTCTCTAGCTTCTTCCTCAGGTGGGCCATGTATACCCTGAGATATTGCGATCTGTCCTCGGCTGTTGCGCCCCAAATTTCGCGCAGTAGCTGCTTATGCGTCACCACCTTTCCCTGGTGTTGTGCCAGAACCCGTAAAAGTTCGTATTCGGTGGCGGATAGGCTGATCTCTTTGTTATTGACTTTAACCGTACGGCTCTCGTAGTCTATAGTTAAGGGGCCGGCCTGGAGTACCGATTGGTCGATCGTTTCCGCAACCCGGCGTTGAATGGCTTTTAGTCTGGCCAATAGCTCCGGTACATCGAATGGCTTTGTTATGTAGTCGTCGGCCCCGTGGTTTAGGGCTGTTACTTTTTCGTCAGTGGTGTTGCGCACGGACAATATCAGCACCGGCGCATTGCTCCATTCCCGAAGCCGGCGGAGCACGGTCTGCCCGTCGAGGTCCGGCAGCCCGAGGTCCAACAGTATGACGTCCGGTTTCCGCTGGGCCGCCTCGGTCAGGCCTGTTCCGCCGGCCTCGGCTTCGTAGACCTGGTAGCCGTTCTCCGACAAAACCAGTTTTAGCAGCCTTCGGATGGCCTTTTCATCATCTATCACCAGGGCTTTCGCTTTGGGATTCATGACGGCAATTCCTGTGTTCCCATGTGCTGTTCCGCTATGGGCAGATTGATTGCGAATTCGGCGCCCCCCTGGGGCCTGTTCCTGGCCTCGACCGTACCGCCATGGGCGTTTATGAAGCCTTCGACGATAGACAGGCCGAGGCCTGTGCCTCCGGTAGGCGCGTTGGAAGCCCGGTAGAATTTATCGAACACTTTCCCCAGGTCGTGTTCTGGTATGCCGGGACCCTGGTCGGAGACGGCTATCTCGAGCGTTCCGTTCATGAGGTTAGCCTGAATCGCTATCTCGGACTTTGGCGGGCTCCAGACGGCTGCATTGATCAGAAGGTTGCACACCGATTGCTCGATCAGTCCCTGGTCTATCATGACTGCAGATATGCCCTCGCTCACCCTGGTTACTATCTTGTGGCCTGCCAGCGCGTCCCCGGCCAGTTCCACGGCTCCGGCTATAATATCCTCTATATCCGCCCATTCCAGCTTTGTTTTGACCACCCCGGCTTGGATCCTGGTCATATCTAGCAGGTTGTTGATCACTACTTCCATCCGCTTGAGCGAATGGCGAATCTCTTCGACTGCCTCCTGTTCATCTGCCTTGACCGTTTTCATCCGGAGCAGCAGGGTCTCGAAGCCGGTCTTCAGGGCGGCCAGGGGCGTTTTGAGCTCGTGCGGCACGCTGTCGAACAACGCCTTCCGCAGGTGTTCGGAAGCTTCGATCACCTCAGCCCGGCTGAAGGCTTGAATAAAATGGTCCTTCTCCAGGATGGCGGCTATCAGCCCCGCCAGGGCCTCCAGCAGATCACGCTCGCTGATATCAAATGATTTATCCCCGTTGGGCTGAACGGACAGGACTCCGTAAATTCCCGTCCTGGCTAGTAGGGGTAAATGCAATGCCGCTGCGTCAGTGAGGGTATCGGTGAACCTACCTGCTGGCAGACCCTTGGAAAAGACCCACGCGGCGACGCTCTGCTCCTTCAAGTTGAGCTCCAACGTACCTGCAGGATGCGGTTTGGGCGATAGGGTGCGATCGGATAGCCGCAGTGTCAGGGCGATCTTACTGTTTAGCAGGTCTTCGACCATGCGGGCTCCGGTTTCCAGCCCGTCTTTCAGTTCCGGGGCTAGGGCCACTTTTTCGGCCAGATCGTAGAGTGCCCTCGTTCGCCGTTCCCGCTTTTGTTCGTATAGTTCCTTAGCCTTCAGCTTGGCGGTCAGCTGACCTATGGCCAGGGCGACCACGAAGAACATAAGGAACATGGTGATATCGTGGAAATTCCTTATGTACAGGGTGTATTTCGGCGGGATGAACAGGAAGTTCCATAGCAGGGCGCTGCATGCCGCCATTGTTAGGACAATGCTTCGGGGGAATTTCAATCCGGCGATGACGATCCACAGCAGATAGAGCGGGCCGATGGCGGCATAGCCGATCGTCTTGGCAATGGCAAGGAATAAGACCGTTATTATTGCGGTGATAGTTGACGCTGCCAGCCAGGACTTCGGATTGCCGGAAATTCCCGCTCTTCCCGGTGTCCGCCTGGCTGGCTGCCCCTTCTCTGGCTGGACGACATAGACGTCTATAAGTCCGCTCTGCCTGATGAGTTGGTTGGCCAGGGAGCCGCCGTGCATCATGGAATGCCACCATGGTTCGATTGTCTTGCCGATCACGATCTGGCTGACGTTGTTCTCTCGGGCCACTCGCAGAAGTGTTTGGGCGACATTGTGCCCTGCCGAGATAATAACTTCGGCCCCCAGTTGCCTGGCTAGCGACAGGTTTGCGGTTAGGCTCTCTGTGTCAGCTTTGCCGATGGGCAGATCGGTCTCGACATAGGCGGCGATCCAGCTGCAGTCGAGCGCTCCGGCCACCCTCCTGGTCCATCGTATCAGGCCCTCGTAATACTGGCTGGGGCCGATGCACACCATCAATCGTTCCCCGGCCTTCCAGGGTCCGTCGATCCCCCGGACCCTCATCTCATCGCGCAGCGTCCGATCGGTGTGCTCTGCGGCCACCCGGAGCGTCATCTCCCGGAGCGCGGTCAGGTTCTCGGTCCGGAAGAAATTCGCTGCGGCGATTTCGGCCATCTGGCCCAGGTACACTTTGTGCTCGGCCAGCCTTTCCTGCAGGTCCTCGGGTGTAATGTCCACCACCTGTATCTCGTCCGCTTCTTCCAGCAGGGAATCGGGCACTGTCTCGTGGACCGTGATCGATGTCACCTGACGGACGACGTCCGAACGGCTCTCCAGGTGCTGGACGTTGAGCGTTGTATAGACCGATATACCTGCGGCCAGGAGCTCCTCGATGTCCTGGTACCGCTTTGGATGCCGGCTGTCAGGAGCGTTGGTATGGGCCGCTTCGTCGACTATCGCCAGTTGTGGCTTGCGCTCCAGCACCGCGTCGAGGTCGAGTTCTTCCAGGGTGATATCGCGGTATTTTACCTTTCGCCGCGGTATTTGGGGTAGTCCTTCCAAGAGGGCATTGGTCTCCTTACGACCGTGGGTTTCGACCAAGGCGACCACGGGGTCCCGGCCTGCGCCTAGTTCCCGCCGTGCTTCCTGGAGCATGGCGTAGGTCTTCCCAACCCCGGCGCACATGCCCAGAAATATCTTCAATCGTCCCGGCTTTACTTCCGTGTCGTTCGGAGTGTTTTTCTGATTGCTGCCAGACATATGTTCATTATATATCATCTAGCGCCAAATTCAACAGTAAAATGTTGATTCTTGTGGTGCCAATAAAGTTGAACAGCGGCCTTTCAGTATGTTTCTTTATCAATTCTTCCGCGGCTTTGGCCTGTCCCGGTTTCCAGTGCCGTACTCTGGCCACCCGGTTAAGTTGAGCCATTGCTGCCTCCGGGCTTATTTCAGGGTCCAGCCCGCTGGCCGAGGCCGACAGCATTTCCAGTGGAACTGACGGATCACTGCCGTTGGCTCGTATCCATTCTTCTTGACGTTTCGCTGCCTGCGTCCCGAGCTCCCTGCTCAATGGCCCAAGGTTCCTGGCCCCCGATGGCATAGTGCCATAATAGGAGGTCGATGGCCTTGGCCAGAAATATGCGGAATCCCCAACGTCTTGCGCAATCAGCTCAGATCCGATAATGACGCCATTTTGTTGCCTAAGGCTTCCCTGTGAGGTGAAGGGGAACAGGAGCCTTGCCAGTCCGGTTACCAATAGGGGATACAGTATCCCTGTGGCCAGCGTCATAATTGAGAACAGCAGCAGTGCGCTTATAATGAGTCGTCTCATATGTCACCTATAAGATCTTAAGCCAACTCAGGATAAGGTCTATGATCTTAATGCCGATAAATGGCGCTGTCAATCCGCCCAAGCCGTAAATCATCAGGTTGCGGCGTAGCACTGCGGACGCGCCCAGCGGCCGATAGGTAACTCCGCGCAGGGCGAGTGGTATCAGCAGGATGATGATCAGCGCGTTGAATACGACCGCGCTCAATACCGCACTTTGGGGTGACGACAGCCTCATAACATTTAGGGTCGTCAGCGGTCCCGCCTGGCCTGCCGCCGCATATAGGCCCCCGAAGATGGCGGGGATGATGGCGAAGTATTTCGAGACGTCGTTGGCGATGCTGAATGTCGTCAGGGCCCCGCGGGTCATCAGCATCTGCTTGCCGGTCTCAACGATCTCTATCAGTTTGGTGGGATTGCTGTCGAGGTCGACCATGTTTCCCGCCTCCCGTGCTGCCTGGGTGCCTGTGTTCATGGCCACGCCAACATCCGCCTGGGCCAGCGCCGGAGCATCGTTGGTCCCGTCCCCGGTCATGGCCACTAGCCGGCCGCTGGCCTGCTCCTGCCTGATCCTGGCCATCTTGTCCTCTGGCGTGGCGCTGGCCATGAAGTCGTCTACACCGGATTCGGCAGCGATCGCGGCGGCGGTCAGCGGGTTGTCCCCGGTTATCATCACCGTTTTAATTCCCATCCGCCTCATTTGGGCGAATCTCTCCCGTATGCCTCCCTTGACGACATCGCGCAGCTGGATGGCCCCCAGCACCTTGTTTCCGTCCGCGACTACCAGCGGCGTACCGCCCTGCCGGGATATCGTCTCCACGGCCCCGGCGATCTCGTCTGGAAACGACCCTCCACGCCTGTCCACCAATGCCCTGATGGCGTCTGCCGCGCCTTTCCGTATGCTCCGTAGCCTGTCTTTCTCGGTAAGGTCGATGCCGCTCATCCTTGTCTTGGCTGAGAATGGGACGTACTGCGCGAGCGGCTCCGACATGTTGCGTTCCCGAAGGTTGAACCGTTCCTTGGCCAAGACGACGATAGAGCGTCCCTCCGGCGTCTCGTCCGCCAGGGAAGCCAGCTGTGCGGCTGACGCCAACTCTGCCTGCGCCACCCCCCTAGCGGGTATGAAATCGGTGGCCATGCGGTTGCCCAAGGTTATGGTACCGGTCTTGTCGAGCAGGAGCACATCTATGTCCCCCGCCGCCTCGACCGCCCGTCCGCTGGTGGCAAGGACGTTGCGTCGCACTAGACGGTCCATGCCGCTGATGCCGATGGCGCTCAACAGGCCGCTGATGGTTGTCGGTATCAAACAAACCAGTAGGGCGATCAGGGTCGTGATGTCCAAGCTGAACCCGGGCAGCATGCCGCCCTCTGTTTTGGCGTAGGACAGGTACGGCGGCAGGGTGAAGACCACCAACAGGAACAGGACGGTGAGGCCGATGATGAGGGCGTTGAGCGCCTTTTCGTTCGGCGTCTGCTTTCGGTTGGAGCCCTCTACCAGTAGGATCATCTTGTCGATGAACGATCGCCCCGGTTCGCTGCTGATTCTCACCAGGATTCGGTCGCTCAGCACTTTGGTCCCTCCGGTGACGGCGCTCCGGTCTCCGCCGCTCTCCCGGATGACCGGGGCCGATTCGCCGGTGATGGCGGATTCGTCGACGCTGGCGATGCCCTCGATGACCTCGCCGTCGGCCGGGATGACGTCTCCCGCTTCGCAGACGACCATATCTCCGCGGTGTAGGTCGGCCGGTGTCACCACCTGTTCGGTTCCATCCCTCAGCAACCGTGCCCTGCCGACCCGCCGCAGCGAGCGTAGGAAATCGGCCTGTGCCTTGCCCCGGCCCTCGGCCAAGGACTCGGCAAAATTCGCGAATAGGACGGTGAACCAAAGCCATCCGGCGATCATTGCCCGGTAGGAGGAGAAGCCGAAGGCCGCAGCCAGGGTGACGGAGATTGCGCCCAGATAGACGACGAACATGACCGGATTGCGTAGCTGGCTTATCGGCGATAATTTCCTTACGCTGCTGGCAACGGCTCTGGCCAGCAAAGGCCGGTCGAAGGTGCTGATGGCTTTTCTGCTCGCGCTCATTGTCTTCCTAGAATAACCGGTTTGCGCCCAACAACAGGTGTTCGATTATCGGCCCCAGCGACAGGGCCGGAAAGAAGGTCAGACCGCCGACGAGCACTATGACCGAGATAAGGATAACGGCGAATGTTGTGTTGTCGGTCGGGAACGTACCGGATGAGGGCGGGACCGATTTGGATTGGCCCAGGTGCCCGGCGATGGCCAGGGCCGGGACGATCACTCCAAATCTGCCAACGAGCATGGCGATGCCCAGGCCGATGGTGAAGAATGTGCCCGAGGCGTTGAGTCCGGCCATGGCGCTGCCATTGTTTTCAGCCGCCGAAGTCCAGGCGTATATGAGCTCGCTGAATCCGCGGGGGCCTAGGTTTAACCGGGCGGCGGCCGCTGCTGGCACCAGGCAAGATATGGCTGTCCCGACCATGATGACCGCCGAAGGGAGCAGCAGGCCGATGCTTGCCCAAATTATAGTGTAACGGCCTATTCGTTTGCCCAGATATTCGGGTGTTCTTCCAACCATTAGGCCAGCAATAAAGACAGTTAGTATGACACACAGGATCATCCCGTACATGCCCGAACCGACTCCCCCGAATATCACCTCCCCCACCATCATGTTGAACATTTGCACCAGGTTGGTCAGGGGCGCCATGCTTCCGTGCATGGCATTGACCGAGCCGTTGGAAGCGGCGGTGGTGAACAAGCTCCAGAGTATGCTGGTTGTCCTGCCAAAGCGCGTTTCAACGCCTTCAAAAGGCAGACCGGGCATTGAGTTCTGCATATATTTGTCAGCTATCAGGGCCCCGGCTACCCCTGCCGATAGCAGGAACAGCATGCTCCCATATAATACCCAACCGTGCCTTTTGCTCCCTGTCATCTTGCCATAAGTGAAGACCAGGGCTGCCGGCAGTAGGAGTATGGCAAAAAGCTCTAGGAAGTTCGTAAGGGGTGTCGGATTCTCGAACGGATGAGCACTGTTGGCCCCGAAGTAACCGCCGCCGTTCGTGCCCAGCTGTTTAATGGCAACTTGGGAGGCCACCGGCCCGAGGGGGATGATTTGCGTCGCACCGCCTATAGTATGCGCCGTGGCGTTGGCAGCCAGTGTTTGAACCGCCCCTTGCTGGACCAGCACCAATGACATGACGAGCGATAGGGGCAGCAGGACGTAGAGCGCGGTACGGGTGATGTCGCACCAGAAGTTTCCGATCGTCTCCGCCGAGTGGCGCACCATGCCCCTGGCGAGTGCCAGAAGCACTGCGATGCCCGTGCCGGCGCTCAGAAAATTCTGGACACCCAGGCCCGCCATCTGCGTCAGGTAGCTGAGGGTCGATTCCCCTGAATACGCCTGCCAGTTGGTGTTGGTCATGAAGCTGACTGCCGTGTTGAATGCCAGCCATCCAGGGACGTTCGGAAGCCGTTGGGGATTTAGCGGCAGGTATCGCTGTGTCATTTGAAGGGCCAGGAGTGCCAGGAAACCCAGACCATTGAACACCAGAACCGATATTAGGTATGTCCGCCAGTGCATTTCGCGTTCTGGTTGGATGCCGGCGAATCGGTATACGGCCCTTTCCACTGGAAGTATAAACCGGCTGAGGAAGGTGCGCTCGCCGCTGAGGGCCTTTGCCATCCAACTGCCGAGGATAGGAGCTGACAGAGTGAGTAGAAGGCCCAGCGATGGCAGGTAGAGCCATTCATGCGTGTTCATGGCGTCATTATCCTATGACCGCCTTATGGAATCAAGTTAATATCGATATCATATACGTTAAAAATGTGTTAACGCCGATTTTAGACAAAAAATAAACCCCGGACGACCATTCGTTCGGGCTTTCTAGCGTTTTATATGCTTGTCGTTGTTCGATCTACCGACAAGGGTCTATTATAACATTCTGTTTTCCAATGTCTTGTTGGTGGGGTGGATAAGGGGACTTGAACC
>DNUE01000014.1:3915-4302 GCA_003508005.1 Desulfobulbaceae bacterium | reverse complement strand
AGGGTTCGGTAGGCCAGGTTCGCCAGGAAATTACCGATCATGAGCACCACCAGGCCCAACAAAATCTGTCCGGCAAAGGTCATGAGATTGCTAAGCACCGCAGCCAGCAACAGAATGCCCAGTTTCTCCGCCGCCGAAACGCTGGCGCCCAACATGATGAAAAAGAAAGCGATATGGGCGCAGCAGCGGGAGAACCGGGACTGGGTACCGAACAAGGCGCCGGCGCCCATTTTTTCCGGCCAACTGTCGGCGCCCATGCTCTGCAGGATATCGGCAATCAAGTTGGTCACAAAGCGGCCGAGAATATAGGCGACGGCCAGGATCAGCAGCGCGGCCAGAATGTCGGGAACCGCCGCCAGCAAGGTCGCCAGCATTTCCGTTGCCGGC
>DNUE01000014.1:0-3849 GCA_003508005.1 Desulfobulbaceae bacterium | reverse complement strand
GCCATCTTATCCAGGCCCTTGGCCGCAATCAGTACTGAGTTGGCGAGAATTTTGGCCAGCACAAAACCCGCCACCCCGATCAGTGTCGCGGCCACAAGGTTGGGCAGTACCCCCAAAAAGCCGTCGAACAGGCTCATGACCGGGTCCAGAACACCTCTTACGCCCAAGGCCTCGAGGGTCAGCAGCAGCACAAACAACAGAATGAGATAATACACCAATCCGGTCAGCAGCTTTTCCACCTGCAGCGGTTCGTGGGATTTGTCGGAAATTCGGTCGTCAAGTCCGATGCGGCCCAGAATTCCGGCCACACATTTTTTGACAGCCACCGCGAACAGCCAGCCTACCACAAAAATCAGCAGGGCGCCCAGAACGCTGGGCAGATAGGCTCCCAGAGTGGTCAGAAACGAGTCTACGAATCCTTGCATGGCCACCTCCTTTGGTAAACGTTGTGGTATGGATTGTTTAACCTTACCAGGAAGCGACATGGCTGCAACATCCGATCATGGACAAGCATAAGCCGGGATGATATATATTCCGGGCCAAGTACGGCTTTTTCTCCCAACCCGAAGGCATGTAGAACATGACAGAAATTGAAGAGATGTACCGTGCCAGCCTGGCCAGATGGGGTGTCGAGGCACAGTACGACCAGGCGGTCGAAGAATGTGCGGAGTTGATCGCGGCGTTGAAACATTTCAAACGCGATCGCATCGGCGAGGAACAGGTGGTGGCGGAACTGGCTGACGTAACGTTGATGATCGGCCAGTTGACCTGGATGCTCGGCGAGGAACGGGTGCAAAGAGCCATCGAGGAAAAACTCGTCAAACTGCGTCGGCTGTTGGAGAGCGAGTGAGTCGGACGTGGATAGTACGACTCTCTTTGAATATTTTCCGACCCCCGCTTTTTCGGCCAAGATGGACCGGATCCGCAAGACCGATCCCCATGGCTATTTGCGCATCCGCAAAACCATTCATCGTTTGCTGGAAAACCCTGCAACGGCGGATGGCTGGATGCATGGCATCCATCATGGTCGCTTGAAAAAGTACGTCGGACGCCGGGATTACCGACTGATCTATCACTGGTGCGAACAATGCCGCAAAACCAGCCGCAAACTCGCCGACCGATGCGGTTTTTGCGAGGAAGTACACGAACGCAGCGTGATTTTTTTCGACATTTACCACAAAAATGAACAGCATGAACTGAAGCATCAGCAGTAAGCCGAGGGGCGCTACGCCATCCTTTCTGCCTCTCCCTCCCCTAAACATGCCATGCTGGTTGTATAACCCTTCGAAAACACGGTATGATTGACTTCACCGTCGGTCATGCCGGCCGGCGGATCGTGTCGGGAGGTATGCCTATGTTATTGTCCTTGCTGCGCAAACGTCGGAGCATCCGTCGCTTTCAGCCACGACCGGTGGAACGGGAAAAGATGGACCAGTTGCTCGAAGCGTTGCTGCGTTCGCCTTCTTCACGCGGGCTAAACCCCTGGGAGTTTGTCGTGGTTACCGAGCCGGCATTGCTGGCCAAATTGTCACGATGCAAAAAACATGGCGCCGATTTCATCAAGGGCGCCGCCTTCGCCATAGTGGTTTGCGCCAAGCCGGAAATTTGCGACGTCTGGATTGAGGATTGTTCCATTGCCGCGATTATTGCCCAGTTAACGGCCGAAGATCTTGGCCTCAGCAGTTGCTGGGTGCAGGTCCGATTGCGCTCGATGGCGAATGGACGCAGTTCCGAGGAATACGTGGCTGAATTGCTGCAGTTGCCGGCGGGCATGTCGGTGGCATCGGTAATCGCTTTCGGCTACGGTAATGAAAAGGCCGTACCCCATGCGGAAGAATCCCTGCCCAAGGAGAAGATTCACTTCAACGCCTTTGGCAGCCACTGATCGTAAAGTGAATTGAACATGTATCTGTCGGATTTCATTTTAGGCCTGCTGGTCGGCCTGATAACGGGAATGGGTGTGGTCTGGCTGTGGCTCAGAAACAGCCAGACCGTGGCCGCCCGCCGAATGGGGGAAGGGGAGTTGTTGCTGCTGCGGGAACGGCTTGCCGGCAGCGAGCGACAGTCCCTGGAATGGCGTCAACGCTGCGCCGATGAACGTCTGCTGCTGCAGCAGGCCGAGGGACGCAGCGCCGTTCTTGGTGCCAGAGTAGCCGAACTGGAGACCTTGCTGGACGCGGAGCGGCGCCAGGCAGAAGAAAAGCTGGCCCTGGTGAATCAGGCCCGGGAACAGCTGCGTCTGGAATTTACCCATCTGGCTCAGAGCATCCTCGAGGACAAGGGACGCACTTTTTCCCAACAGAACAGTCTGCAACTCGAACAGTTGCTGAACCCCCTGCGGGAGCAACTGAAGGAGTTCAGCCAGCGGGTCGAGCATTCCTATCAGCAGGAGGCACGGGAGCGTTTTTCCCTGCGCCAGGAAGTGCTTCGACTGCAGGAATTGAACCAGCAGATCAGCACCGATGCCCTGAACCTGACCCAGGCCCTCAAGGGGCAGAGCAAGACCCAGGGAACCTGGGGCGAGATTATCCTTGAACGGGTATTGGAGGAGTCCGGGTTGAGCAAGGGCCGGGAGTACACAGCCCAGGGCAGTTTCCGCGATGGGGCGGGGCGTTTGTTGCGTCCCGATGTGGTGGTGCATCTGCCCGAGGGCAAGGATGTGATCATCGACTCAAAAGTCTCCCTGACCGCTTACGAGCGTTTCGTGAATGCGGCCAGCGATGCCGAACGGGAGGCGGCGGGTCGCCAGCATCTGGCTTCCCTGATGAACCACCTGAAAGGCCTGGAGGGGAAATGCTACGACAGCCTGCCCGGCGTGCGGAGCCTCGATTTCGTGCTCATGTTCGTCCCCGTCGAGGGCGCCTTTCTACTGGCCCTGGAACTCAACCGGGAACTGTTCCGGCGGGCTTTCGAGAACAACATCATGATCGTTTCTCCGGCCAATTTGCTGGTGACGCTGCGGACCATTCAGAACATCTGGCGTTACGAGTACCAGAACCGCAACGCCCAGGAAATCGCTCGTCAGGCCGGCGATTTGTATGACCAGTTCGTGCGTTTCATCGAGGACCTGGAAAAGATCGGCGAATTGCTGCAACGCACCCAGCACTGCTATGAGAGCGCCCATAAGCGCCTGGCTACGGGGCGGGGGAACCTGGTGCGGCGGGTACAGTCTTTGCGGGAACTGGGCGTGCAGAGCCGGCGCAACCTGCCCGAGCCGCTGCTGGAAGGCGCCCATATGGACCGGCCCTTCGAGCAGCCTCTTGGCGAATTTGGCGATGTATAAAAAAATAGAAAATTCGTATATCTATGAAAAAAATATAAAGTCAAATATCAATTTTTCAACCCCATTTGACGAGGCCAACCCGTGACGACATCGGCGGTCAACACTCACAGCAAGGTCATCGGTTATGTGCTTTGGCTGTTCGGTTTTATCGGTGCCCACCGTTTTTATTACGGCAAGCCCATCTCCGGAACGGTGTATTTTTTCACCTGTGGTCTGTTTCTCATCGGTTGGCTGATCGATCTGTTCCTGATCCCCGGCATGGATCGGCAGGCGGATCTGCGATTCATGCCTGGTCGTCTGGATTACAATGTTGCCTGGATACTTCTGGCCTTTCTTGGTGCCTTTGGCGCGCACCGCTTCTACATGGGCAAATGGCCGACGGGGTTGCTCTACCTGTTCACCGTTGGTCTGTTCGGCGTGGGGCTCCTGTATGACCTTTGGACCCTCAACCGCCAAATCTCCGCCATAAACCGTGCCTGAGGGCACAATACTGTCCGGTGAGGTTTTTCCCTGCATGCCGAGAAATCCGTCATGGAATTGATGAAGAACGATCGCTGCTTTGTTTG
>DNUE01000019.1 GCA_003508005.1 Desulfobulbaceae bacterium | reverse complement strand
CCTTGTCGAACAGATAGCGATCATTGCCACGCCCGCCGTTGAGGACATCGTTGCCGGCGCCGCCGATCAGGATGTCGTCGCCATTATTGCCGTAAAGTTGGTCGTCGCCGTCGCCCCCGACCAGAATGTCGGCTCCGGAACTGCCTTTAATGGTATCGTTGCCCGCGCCACCCAAAACCGGGATGATCGCTGGCTTGGAAAGGGTGAGAACATCATTTCCATCGGTTGTGCCCAAATAAGAGCGACTCAGCGTCTCCCCAAGGTCTTGTGCCCATTCACTGGCGATATTCGGCGCGATTAAATCAGCGAAGGCTTGTTTGGCATTGTCTTCATTGTGGAGGGTATAGGGATTCAGACCGCGCACGCTGCGCATGAAATCATCCATCAAGTCAGATTTTTTTTCCGGTTCAATTGTGGCCTGAAAGGCAATGGTTGCCGTCGCCAGCCAGAAATCGCCCGTCCAGGCATTTCGGGTTTCGTCGAAGGTGAAGGGAACCAGCTCAAAGATTTCCTGCAGATGGGTTTGGGCCATCAGTTGGTAAAATACCATGTCTTCCAACTGCTGATAGCGCTCGGCCAGTTGGTTGGCATGGTTGGGCCCGCCGATGCGGGTGAAGTTCCGGTCGCCCCAGAAGACTTCGAGAACCCCCATCTGCTGCGGATTGATGATGTCCTTATAGGCGTTGCTTCCATAGCTTACGTTTGATTCCTGTCCGCCGGCCCACAAAAACAGGATTTGCGGCAGCAGGGCATTGCGTGACGCGGCATTGGTTTCGGCTTGAAACTGTTCGACCAGGTTCTGCAATTGGCCGCTGTCGTCCATGGCCATGGCCTGATGCAGGGAGCGTACCTTGCCGTAACCGGCGGCGTCGGGGAGCAGTTGGATGTTTTCAGGAACATCGATGTCGTCCACAGGTCTGGACACGGTGGGATTGGTCTGAAACCAGACATCGACCATCTCCCGGATGTTGCCCTCCGTATCTTCATAGCTGCCAATCTGGCGGAAGGCGTTGCCGTGCTCATCTTTGAGATTGCTGTTGACGTAGTTCAGGTTGAGGCGGGCGATGCCGAGATCGTCCAGGGTGAACAGCTCGCCCTCTTCGCTGTCGCCGTTCTGGTTAATATCCCGCCAGATGCGCAGGTCGCCCCAGATAGCATCATTTGCGTCGATCCAACCATCCTTGTTGCTGTCGAAATCGGCCATGGCGAGAAAGCCGTTGGCGGCGGTTTTGCCATTCTGCAAAGCGGTATGATTGCCGAAAAGCTCGAACCCCCCGGTGATGCGCCCGTCACCGTCCCGGTCCAGGGCCAGCAGGCCATCGTCGGCACCGGCCCAGGCAACGGTTTGCCGGAATCCGTCGTTGTTCAAATCGAACTGAATGCCGGCATCCAGCCCTACTGTTTCGATGCCGTCGCCGTCGAGGTCGAGGATCAACGGGCTGCTGGGGATAGTATCGTTGAGGCCGGTGGGGGCTGGAATAAGGGAAAGAAAATCTTTTAGAGGCTCTAAATCGATGGGGTATTTTTGAGCCAAGGTTGGTTCATTGATTGCGTCAATATATTGTTTTAACAGTTCATTGCGTTCCAGTGCAGTTTTGAATGCGTCAAGGTATTCAGCTCCATAATTAGGGTCCCCTCCTCCATAACATTGTTGGTAATATACAGCATCAAGGAATAGATCTCTAATAGTAGAATCATAAATTTTGTTTAAAAAGGATTCGAGTCTTTTCTCGGGTGGCTCTTCAATGGTATCAAGATAAGCATTCCTTATAGGTGTTTCCATCCTCATTTCACTTATGGCATCAAAGAGGCTTGTTTCTTTTGGGTCATATTCAAAATTCCAGCTATTTTGCCATTTTCCAATTAGTAACAAGGTATTGTCTCTTGGATTATCCTTGAAATCGCTCCAAGCATTAGAAACGATCTCTTTAAGTGTATCCCAGACACTGATCTTATCGTTGCTTTCCGTGTTTATGGATTCATCAGACATTATTCTCTCCTATTCATGTAGATGAAAGGCTAATTTTTTTGCGTATTATTGGATTTTATTGTGTTGTCTGACCATGTTTTTACTATTATAATTGACATGAAGATCAAAATTGAAAAATATGGTTGCATAAATCCAAATATTGGCCAAAGGAATTTGTTGAAACTTATCTTCTTTGTTTGGAAAAAAAGCCATATGCCAACCACAATATTGTCGAGAAATTTAAAAATTCCGAATATTAAAATAGCATTTTCATAATTTTCAATTGGTGATCGTAGATTTTGTATATTATTTGCCAACATTCCTACTGTTTTAATTGATAAGAAAGAAGATATTTGTGACAAAAAAAATAGAGGGATAAACCATATTAACAATTTTTCGAACTTATTTTTCAGCTCCAATGCATATTCTGTTATCGACATTTTTGCCCCGCCTCCTGGTTTTGTTGGTTTTAACCTATGAATTTGGAAATGGTAGAATTGTTTGAGTTAAAAAGCGTCACCTCTCCCTCGCACTCTCCCGAACCGCCTTCAGAATCGGGCTCAGCAGAAACTCCATCAGCCGTCTTTGGCCGGTCCGGATTTCCACCGCCACGTCCATGCCCGGCGACAACCGCACTTTCCGCCCGTTTTCCACCTGCATTTCCGCCTTCGCCATTTTCACGCGCGCCGTATAGACATAGCCCACCTCCTCGATCAGCATGGAATCCTTGGCTAGGGTAACCAGTTCGCCGTCAATGATGCCGTAACGGGTAAAGGGAAAAGCGTCGACCTTGATTTCCGCGGTCTGGCCGACAGCGACGAAGCCGATATCCTTGTTTTCCACCCAGGCCTCCACCTCGAGTTGGTCTTCGTCAGGGACGATGACCATGAGAGGCTGCGCCGGCGTGACCACGCCGCCGATGGTATGTACAGCGAGCTGCTGTACGGTGCCGTCCACCGGTGCGGTCAGGCGCTGGCGCCGGTCGGCGTGGGTAGCCTTGACCAGTTCCTCGGCCAGGGTTTTGGCGCGATTCTCTGTATCGGCCAGCTGGCTCTGAATGCTCTTGCGAAACTCGGAGCCGATGGCGGCCAGGTTTTGCCGGGCTTCCACCAGGGCGGATTGTTCCAGTTCATGGCGCCGGCGACTGGCGGCCAGCTCCTGCACCCGCTCGATGCGTTCCCGCTCGGCTTCATCGGCTTCGAGGCGCGAGCCGAAACCCTGGGTGTAAAGGCCGCGGAAGGACTCGGCGCGATGGGTGACCATGGGCAGAATCTGTTCAAGGCGCAGGATGTCCGCTTCGATGGCGCCGATGGCCGCCTGGCGCTGCGCCACCACCTCGCGGGCGGCGGCGATGCGCGCCAGATACTCTTCCATCTGATCCTTTAAAAGGCGTTGCTGCAGCGCCATATAGGCGGGATCGGCGTCCATGGACGGCTGGATGATTGCACGATTCTGCAGAAGGGCCTGCAGGCGCGCCATATCCACCCTGGCGGCATCGTATTCCTGCTGGATGCGGACGCGGTCGGCGCCGCTGATGGTCGGGTCGAGCTCGATCAATGCCTGGCCCGTGGTGACCCGTTGCCCGTTGCGCACGTGAATGGCGGTGACCAGGCCGCTTTCAAAGGGCTGGATGGTTTTGGTATAGCCGCCGGGAACGATGCGGCCGCGGGCGACGGAGACAATGTCGATTTTGCCGATGCAGGCCCAGACCGCGCCCAGGGCGAACAGGGCCATGATGGTCCAGAGCACGGCGCGGCCGATGGGGGAGGGCGGCGCCTGCTGCACTTCGAGCACCGCGGGCAGAAATTCCACTTCGCCCCCGGGGATGTTCGATTCCGGCTTGCGGCGGCTCTCTTCACGCCAGGCGCAGCGCCACGCCTCCAGATGCCGCCGGGCGAGGCGAAGGACGGCGCCCAGACCAAGCAGGTTGTCAGGCAAAGGCATGGGCGCCCTCCTGATGCTGATGAAGCTGGGTGAAGATGCCGCCCTGCCGCAGCAGTTCCTGGTAGGTGCCGCTCTCGATGATCCGGCCTTTTTCAATGACAAAGATGCAGTCTGCTCCGCGTACCGTGGAAAGGCGATGAGCGATGAGGAACACCGTTCGTCCCCGGCAGATGTGGGTCATGTTTTTCTGGATGATGGCTTCCGATTCATAATCCAGGGCACTGGTCGCCTCGTCGAAGATGAGAATGCGCGGGTTGCTGATCAGGGCGCGCGCGATGGCGATGCGCTGGCGCTGCCCGCCGGACAGGGAGCAACCGTGCTCGCCGACCAGGGTATCGTAGCCCTCGGCCATTTCGACGATGAATTCGTGGGCGCCGGCGAGTTTGGCCGCCTGGACGACATGTTCCATGGGGATGCCCGGGTCGGAGAGGGCAATGTTGGCTCTGACGGAGCGGTTGAAGAGGAAATTTTCCTGCAGTACCACGCCGATCTGGCGCCGCAGCCAGGTGGGATCGATCTGGGCCAGGTCGATGCCGTCGATGAGCACCCGGCCGCTCTCGGGAACATAAAGACGTTGAATGAGCTTGGTGATGGTGCTTTTGCCGGAACCGGATCGGCCTACCAGGCCGATGATCTTGCCCGTCGGCACCTCCAGGGACAGCCGCCGCAGGATTTCGGGGCCGTCGGGACGGTAGCGGAAGGTGACCTGGTCGAACACTACATGTCCGGCCAGGCTTGGCAGGGTGGCGCGATTGGGGTTAAAGGCGGGTTCCGGGCGCGTGTTGAGGATATCGCCGATGCGTTGTACCGAGATCCCCGCCTGTTGGAATTCCTGCCATAGCTGCACCAAGCGCAAAACCGGCCCGCTGACCCGCCCGGCCAGCATGTTGAAGGCGACCAGTTGGCCGATGGTCAGCTTGCCGTTCATGACCAGGTAGGCGCCGACCCAGATGATGGCGATGGTGGTCAGTTTGTTGATCAGGGACGCGCTTTGACCGGCGAGGTTGCTGACATGGTGGGCCCTGAATCCGGAGCGTACGTAGCCGGCCAGTTGTTCTTCCCACTGGCGCTGCATGGCCGGTTCCACCGCCATGGCCTTGACCGTCTGGATGCCGTTGACGGACTCGACCAAAAAAGCCTGGTTTTCGGCGCCCCGATTGAACTTCTCGTTCAGGCGGGCGCGAATGACCGGGGTGACGAAAACCGAAAGCAGGATATAAAAGGGCAGGGTTCCCAGAACGATCCAGGTCAGCAGTGGGCTGTAGTAGAACATGACGGCAATGAAGACGAAGGTGAAAAACAGGTCGATGACCACCGTGACGCTGGAACTGGTTAGAAAATTGCGGATATTTTCCAGTTCCCGGACCCTTGCCACCGAATCCCCGACGCGTCGTGCCTCGAAATAGGCCAGGGGCAGGCGCAGCAGGTGACGGAACATGCGGGCGCCGAGGCCGACGTCAATGCGACAGCAGGTGTGGGTGAACAGGTAGGTGCGCAGGCCGCCGAGGAGGATTTCGAACAGCGCCAGGGCCAACATGCCGATGCCCAGAACCTGCAGGGTGGTCAGCCCTTTGTGCACCAATACCTTGTCCACCACCACCTGGAAAAACAGGGGAGTCAGAAGGGCGAAAAGCTGAATGAAAAAGGAGGCGACGAGAACCTCGCCCAGCAGTCGACGATATTTGACCAGGGCAGGAATGAACCAGGTGAAATCGAAGGTGCGGTCTTCAGGGCGCAGGCCGGCACGGCGGGTCACCAGAATGAGAGCGCCGCTCCAGGTTTGTTCGAGTTCAGCCCGCGAAAGGACGCGCGGCTTTGCCTGCTCGGGATCGTGAATCAGCACCTGCTCCTGGTCAACCTTGGCCAGCAGGAAAAACCGGCCATCGCCAGTAGCGGCAATGCAGGGCAGAGGCGTTTGGGCGAGGCGTTCCCAGGTAGATAGGATCTGTCCGGTTTTAAAACCAAGGTGGCGCGCCGCGAGCAGGATTTCCTGGCTGCCAAAACTGCTGCCGGAGCGGCCGAATTCGTGGCGCAACT
Source organism: Desulfobulbaceae bacterium (assembly GCA_003508005.1). Lineage (GTDB taxonomy): Bacteria > Desulfobacterota > Desulfobulbia > Desulfobulbales > Desulfobulbaceae > UBA10518. The sequence continues at coordinate 737 of DNUE01000019.1, read as the reverse complement.
GGGCAGCATCGGCGGGAAGGCCGAAAAAGCGGCATAACAGCACCAGGCAGGACAGGCCGGTATCGGACCGGTAATCAGGATGGTTCAAGCGCGCCTCGGGTCTTTTTGTCGGCAGTGGGGTCAAAGGACCATGCAGGGTATTTTTGAAAAAAGGAGCGGGTAATAGTCGATTTCTGCATTCTGGCCAAACAGGCTTCCTAATAATTTGTCTGAGTTGAGCGGGGATAATGAAATTAACTTTTTTATTAGCAGTAGTCAAGGTAGTTTTTTAGGTATAGAAAATGAAATTTTTTGCATACGCGGCATGTTGCGGCATGGCCATGAAGGCATTGGGCGACGCATTGTTGCAATAATTGATGCGTTCGCAAATTCGCTTCGTCATGCCCGAGTGTTTCTGTCGGGCATCCATGATTTCGAGGCGTTACAGGCTGGATTCCCGACCAAAAGCACCTCGGGAATGACTTTTTGCGAGACCATCAATAATTGGTTGTGTCAGAGGCAGTGTTTGGGGTGAGCTCAAAAGATGGGAGTGGATGATGACGGGAGAACTTCATGTAGAAAAAACGGGGAACGCCAAGGCGTTCCCCGTTTTGGGGTGTGTCGGTGGGAGGTGGCGGCCGGATGACTTGCGGTGCAAGTCGTTTGTGGAACCTGAAAGCGAGAATTACTAGCCGGATGGGAAGGGCTTCTCAGCGAGGCATGGTTCCCCTGCCTGGCCGAGGGATAAGAAAATGCCC
>DNUE01000005.1 GCA_003508005.1 Desulfobulbaceae bacterium | reverse complement strand
TGGAAAAACAGATGCGGGCGGAGCGGGAAAAACGGGCGGAAATCTTTCGTTCCGAGGGCGAACGCCAGTCGCTGATCAACCTGGCGGAAGGCCAGAAGATGAAGATGATCAACGAGGCGGACGGACGGGCCCAGGAGATCCTCCGGGTGGCGGAGGCCACCGCCGAGGGCATCCGCAGGGTCGCCGAGGCGTTGTCCCTCCCCGGCGGCCAGGAAGCGGCCAGCCTGGAGGTGGCCAAGAAGTATCTTGACGAGTTCGGCAAGCTGGCCAAGGAGAACAACACCATGATCCTGCCAGGCAACCTGATGGATGTGGCGGGGATGGTTGCCACGGCCATGTCGGCAGTCAGGCAGAGCAGCATCCGTCCGCCCCAGGTGCCGACCGCCTGAACGCTATGAGCCGTAACAGCGCAGGGCTGCCGATGAGGCGAGAAGGCGCATCCTTTGCGCGGCAGGTCCTGGTGCGTTGACTTTTGAGCCTTGAAGGATGAGGCAAGAAATAAAGCCGTACAGAAATCCTGTACGGCTGAGGCAAATTCAAGGAAGGGCCCTCTTCGCGATGTATCGGTGGCGTCCCCAAACGAACTTCGCATTTATTCATAAATATTTCTGATTACCACCGTTTCTCAATACTTATTTTCGATCTCGATATCGCTTCCCTCAACCAAGAGGACGGAGGCCCGCCAAGCTCCTGACCCTTTTTGCTCTCACCAAGGGTGAGTGGTAATCAGCGTACCACCTGGCGCGCCGAGTCATATATTACAACTAACATTTTCTTCTCTATTTACAGTTTGTTGGTTAGCCTCAACGAGAATTTGTTAGTAAGAAGAAAAGTATTTCTCCTCATCGGCAAATATCGCAGGCATCATCTGTTTTTCTCAACAAGAAGGGCGGAAAGCCCATAAAATTACCCACCAGCGAGAACCATAAGTAATGGGTTGAGGCAAAATATTTCACGCACGGAGAAAAATTGGCGAAAGGGAAAAAGTGGGTGCTGTCAATTCCTGGGCTTCAGCATCAAGCATTGGTGACACGAAATCTCGGAGCGGGAATAGGGGACGTCCCTATTGCTCTTCCTTGGTCCTGCCAAGTATGGATAAACCTGGCTTGTCCTCTACTTCCAATCCTTCTGGTTTTTTCTGAATGACTTAATTCACATATCGTGGTATTATATAATATAAAAATTAGCGAAATGAAATTCATTCGCTGACAATCGAGCGATTTTTCTGCTTTCTGTCCCTGCAGCCTTCACTGAACAATTGTTCCGTGACCGTTCGCTGCATCCATGAAAAACAAGCACTCATTCTCGCTTCCCATACAAAAACATATCATTACAGGTGTTCTATTATGGCAAACATTATTTCTCTTCCGACTCCGGAAGAATGCGCAATCCTTATTTTGGGGTATAGCGGCCACACAGTCGAGCCTGACAAGGCACAGGACCTCTGGCAGAAGATTATCCAGCACAAATGGGTCCTGTCCGAAAAAATAGGACGGGACGTGGGATCCAAGGTGTCATGCCTGGATTTTATTGAGAACATCGAGGCTGTTGACCAATCGTTGCATGATGAGGAAAATATCCAGCTCCTGCGAAAGCTGGGGGCGATAATGGTTACACCGGATATCTGGGAAACCATCTCCGAGTCCCAGCCGCCTAAGGCTATCGTCAACAAGCGAATCATCCTCCCTTTTACCGTAACGGATCTCGCCCAAAAACATGGAGTGAAGCCCCCCCGGGCCCTGCTGTTCTTCGGCCCCCCGGGTACCGGCAAAACCCATTTCGTTCGGGCCATCGCCGGGATCCTGCATTGGTGGTATGTCGAGGTCAGTCCCAGCGACTTGATGGCCGACGGACAGGACCGGCTGGGCATCAACCTGAAAAGGGTCATGGAAAAGGTCAGCGAGTTGGACAATGTTGTGCTCTTTATCGACGAGTTTGAGGAGATCGCCGGCAGCCGGGACCTGGCCTCCCGTATCGACAAATCAATCACCAACGAATTTCTCAAGCAAATCCCCTTCCTGAAAAAAAGGAATCGGAGAAATCTGCTCATCTGCGCGACCAATTACATCCGGCAGTTGGACGCGGCCCTGCTGAGGCCCGGCCGCTTTGACTGCATCATACCGGTGGGAGGGTTGGACGCCCAGGGCCGCCGGATCATCCTGGAGCATTATCTTTCCGACACCAATACAGGAGAGATAGATATGGAAAAAATCGTATCCATGCTCTCCATGTTCACGCCGGCGGATATCGAATATCTTATTCAACGGGTCAGGCAGGTGGCCTTTGAAAGTGAATATGAGGAAAAAAAGAATTGCCTGGTCACCACCGAAACCTTCCTGAATATAATTCCGGAAATATCGCCGACCCTTACCCAAGAGATTACGGAGGAGTTCGAACTGGACTGTGAAAAATTCAAACGATTTTAAGCTATCTTCCGCCGGGTCGACGGGCCGCTATTGGGGGAGAGGCAGGGTCTTCCAAAACAACATTTTGTCCTGTTTTATCTTCCCTGCGAGCGACACCCCATAAGGAGCGATAGGCTGTCCGAAATGGTTGCGGAGCGAAGGAAACGGAGTCGGCCGGTTAGGTCGTAGAATGGTGCCAGTATGTCTTTTTCAAGGGAAGGAGCGTTATTCGTTGGGTTTAGAACAGGTATGAGAGACACTGGAAGGACTTTCGGGCAAAAGAACCGAACTGTTGAAGCAAAACCTTAATATATTATATGCTCTGCCTGAAAGCATCTTAAACAAAAAAGCCGTCTGAGTAGCCTGCAGCCCCTCAATCGGCTTCGATAAGGAAAGGGGAAGATGTGGCCTAACTGGCTAACTTCCCTTTGTATTTTGCTGGCGTCCCCAACCGGATTTGAACCGGTGTTGCCGGCGTGAAAGGCCGGTGTCCTGGACCTGGCTAGACGATGGGGACGTGTTAATTCATGGTGGGTCGTGTTGGACTCGAACCAACGACTCTCTGCTTAAAAGGCAGATACTCTACCGACTGAGTTAACGACCCTGCTGAAGAAAAATTCTTCTACACTGGAACGCACGAGGTGTCAATAAAAAATCAATGGAATAACGTCTCAGCCTGGCATTTTGCGGTCCCTGGCGGGCGATTTTCTTTAATCCTTGTTGACCGCGGATATGTCTGCTATATGAAAAGAAAACATCAGAGTCTATTCAAGGGGTGGCGTTCCATTTGTTCGCGCAGGGGTGTTTCCCCGGCGAGTTCTTTTTGAGGGGTTGGTATGGGGTTGCTGTCAGGGTCCGCTTCGTTTATGCGTTTTTCGGTGGAGGGCGAACTGCCCGAGTCGTTCTGGGATGAAGCAGCCCGGAAAATAGCCGCGCATTCCTTCCGGGATATCGATGATTCCCTGGACGAATATTCCATCGGCTGGGTGTCGGTGGCCAGCATGTTTGATGCGGCCTTTGCCCAATGTTCGTATGCGGCCGGGGATTATGTGGTGCTGACCATGCGGGTTGACGAGCGCAAGGTTTCGCCCGCGGTTCTGAAGAAATGCGTGCTCAAGGAAGAGGAGCGGATCAAGCGGGAGAAGCAGATCCCTCGCCTGGGCAGGAGCGCCCTCATGGAGATCAAGGAGCGGGTACGGACCCAGTTGGCCCGCAAATCCGTGCCCATTCCGGCGGTCTACGACCTAGTGTGGAATCTGTCCGATGCGACCCTGCTCTTTTTTTCGACCAACAAAAAGGCCCTGGTACTGGTGGAGGAGCTGTTCAAGGAAACCTTTGGCCTGTCCCTGATCCTGCAGATCCCCTGGAATACGGCAGGACATGTCGCCGACCAGGCATGCCTGGCCAGGCTTGAGCAGCTGCGCCCGGAAATTCTTCTCTAGCAGGGGACGGCCGGGCAGGTTGCTGCGAATGACAGTGCAAAAAAGAATGACCAACGCGGGAGAGTGAACATGATCAAACTGGTCGCCTTGATTCTGATCCTCCTCATCGTTATTTTCCTTGTTCTGTTTTATTCTCCCAAACAATCCCGCAAGCGGCGGCGGGTCATTACCCCCGTCACCCCGGAACTTCAGACGGACCGGACCTCCGAATTGGCTGCCGGAGCGGTGGGGGCCAGGGTGGAGCAGGCCGTTGGCGATATCCCTGAAATACCGGTGACAGAGGCGGCCGAAGCAGAGCCGGAGCTCGAGCTGACCCTGGAAGTACCAGCGGCTGCCGAAGAGGACGAGGAACTGGTCCTGGATCTTCCAGGCTTCTCGGCATTAGGGGCTGAAGTGCTCTCGCTGCCGGCAGAGGAGATGCCTCCCCTCGAAGCGGCACAGGAGGAGGAGATACCCTTCATCATCGAGGAGGAACAAGGTCAGCCCAGGCCTGGGGAGAGCGAGATCGCGCCAGCCCTTGCCGGGTTCGGCCAGGATAGGGATCTGCCCCCTGCGGAGACGCCGGAGGATCTGGCGCAGCGCCTTGACTTGTTCTTTGGCAGCAATGAGGACACCGGGTTCGGCCAGGTGGCTGAGGAGTCCGTCGGCCGGGAGGACGAGGCAGCTGCGGAGGAGGTGGCGGAAGAAAAGCCCTTCTTCGAGGTTTCCGAAGAAGCACCCGCCGTATTGACCTGGGAGGAGTGCGAAACCCGCCTGCGGCGGCTGGAGGAACAGCTGCGGCAGGAACTGGATGGTGCCATTGAGGCCAGGGAAATCGGGAAGCTGGAGTATTTGGAAAGCAGATTGACCGCTGTCTGCAGCAGGCTTGCCGAGCCGGCCGGCAGCCTGGCCCGGTCCAAACGGCTGCTTGCGGAAATGGAGCAGCTGCTGCCGGAGATCAGCGAGGCGTTGCCCGGATTTCAGGCGGCAACCGTTCGCCGCCACCTGCGCAGCGGGGATGTGGAGGTGGCGCGGGCGCTACTGACGGAAGCGGCGCTGCAGGTCCCTGAAGACTCGTCGCTCACCGCGCGGATCCGTTTTTTGGGCGGCCGGCTGGCCGAGGAGCAGGCAGAGTATGCTGCGGCCGGCGACCTTTATCGGCAGGCCTGTAACGGCGATGAGGGCAACCTGGAGTATGTCTATGCAGCCGGCCGTATGGCCAGGATCCTCGGCAACGATGAGGAAGCCCGGCAGGGGCTGGAGAAGGTTCTTGCGGCGGATAGCAGCAGCGACTTGCGGGACCGGGCGCGTTATGAGCTGGCCCGGATCTATGTCCGCACTGAGCAGAAGGACAAGGCTGAACCGCTGATGCAACAGGCTCTGTCAGGGTTGGAGCAGCAGCTTGGCGCAAGCCACCCGGACTTGGGCCCGGTTCTGCATGAGCTGGCCGCGCTTTATGAAAGTAACGGCCAGTACGAGCAGGCTGCCCCGTTGTACGAGCGGGCCCTGGCGTTGAGCGAACAGGGGCTGGGACCGGAGCATCCGCAGCTTGCCGCAACGCTGAGCAAATTGGCCGGGCTCTATGAGGAGATGGAGCAGGAGGAGCAGGCTGCCCCGTTGTACGAGCGGGCCCTGGCCATCAGGAAGCGGGTGCTTGGTTCCCGCCACCCGGATATCGGTATCCTCCTGAACTCGCTGGCCAACCTGTACAAGCAGCGCGGCGAGTACGGAAAGGCCGAGCCCATGTTCCTCAGTTCCCTGGAAATCGCTGAGAAGGCGCTGGGGCCGAAGCATCCGAACCTGACGGTCATCCTCAACAACCTGGCCGAGCTCTACGAGGAAACGGGCAACGAGGAGAAGGCGCAGCAGTACCAGGAACGGGCCTTTGCCCTGTTTGAGCTGCCCGGAGCGGGGGGCGATTTTGTGGAAATGGAAAAGGAAGAGGTGGAAATTGATGCGGAAAAAGATAAGACAATTACGGGCAGCTAATGGATCTTGTTGACCTGATACAGGAAAAACGCTTTCTGGGGCAGGAGTTTCTCGCCTGGCTCTGGTACAAGAGCCAGGAGCGCGGCGGCGCCATTGACATCCCCGGCATTGGTGATGTGCTGGTGGTTTTTGAAAAGCACATGCTGCTGGAGTTCGGCGAGGGCGAGGCGAACGAGACGGTGATCTGCCGCGGCTTGCAGACCGAATTGAAGGAGGCCAAAGCCGGGCTGTTGATGGGCAAGAAGCCCGAGCAGGCCCGGATCCGGCTGGCCAGGGGCGAACATGAGTTCGGGGTAACCCTGACCGCGGCGACCCTGGAATTCCGCAATGTGCGTCTGCCGAAGACCGTGGCCGCCGGCGAAGAAGAAGAGGGGCCCGAGGCCAGGGAGGGGCAGATTCTGGAGCGGATTGGTCTTTTCGAGGAATTGAGCTCTCTGGTCAACGACCTGTTCCGCATGTTCATCCAGGTGCGGGCCTCGGCCCAGTGGCCGGAGGAACTGGAGAAGGTGCGCCGGTGGGTCCACCACGGCATTGATTAACTGCTTTGCGAAGAGTACGTGCATGGAGTTTGAGACGGTAATCGGGTTGGAAATCCATACCCAGATGAAGACCAGGAGCAAGATTTTCTGCGGCTGCGCCACCGCCTTCGGCGCCTCCCCCAACACCCAGGTCTGCCCGGTCTGCCTTGGCATGCCCGGGGTATTGCCGGTCTTGAACCGGCAGGTGGTGGAGAACAGCATCAAGTTCGCCCTGGCCACCGACTCCACTATCAACCGCGAAAACCGTTTTGCCCGGAAGAACTATTTTTATCCCGACCTGC
>DNUE01000030.1 GCA_003508005.1 Desulfobulbaceae bacterium | reverse complement strand
GTGGGTGACCATGATGGTGGAGAGCTCCATCTCACCGCACAGTTTCTGCAGGAGGTCAAAGACGATATCGCCGGAGCGGGAGTCGAGGTTGCCGGTGGGTTCGTCGGCAAAGAGCAGGGCCGGTTTCATGATGAGCGCCCGGGCCAGGGCGGTGCGCTGCTGTTCGCCCCCGGAGAGTTCGCCGACCTTGTGATGCAGCCGGTGGCCCAGTTCCACCTGGGCCAGGAGGCTGGTGGCGGGCTCGATCATTTCGGCCCTTTTTCTCCCGGCAATGAGGCCGGGCATCATCACGTTTTCCAAAGCGGTGAATTCGGGGAGCAGGTGGTGGAACTGGAAGATGAAGCCAACGGAGCGGTTGCGGTACTGGGCAAGCTCGGTATCCGGTTTTTTGGTGAGATTCTCACCCTTGAAAAAAAGCTCGCCGCTGGTGGGGGTGTCCAGGGTGCCCAGGAGCCGGAGCAGGGTGGTCTTGCCCGAGCCGGAGGCGCCGACAATGGCGGTCATCTCGCCGCTTCTGGTCTCGATGTTCACCCCTTTCAGGATTTCAATGCTGCTTGCTCCGCTGCCGTAATTTTTACGAAGGTCGCGGGCCGCGAAGAGCGGCGGCTTGTTGACGGACAGGGACGTCCTAATGCCGCAGGAGCCAGGGATGGCGGTAGCGGTCATGACAGCACCTCGCCGGGGTGTACCTGGGAGGCCTTCCAGGACGGGTAGATGGTGGCGGCCAGGGTGATGACAATGGCGGCGATGGCGACAATGGTCACGTCTGACGGCAGGACCTTGATCGGCAGGGTGCTCATGGGATAGACATTGGACGGCAGCTCGATGAACTTGTAGCGGGAAAGCAGGTCGCAAAGCCCCAGGCCGCCCGCGACCCCGAGAATGGTGCCGGAAAAGGCGATTATCAGTCCCTGAAAGAAGAAGATCTTCATGATCGAGCGGGAGGTGGCGCCCATGGACTTGAGGATGGCTATATCCTTTTCCTTCTCCATCACCACCATGATCAGGGCGCTGATGATGTTCAGCGCCGCCACCAGGATAATCAGGGCCAGGCAGATGAACATGCCGATCTTTTCCAGCTTGAAGGCGGCGAAGAGGTTGCGGTTCATGGACATCCAGTCCTTGGCCACAAATTCGTCGCCGATGGCGCTGATAATCCGGCGGGCCACTTCGTCGGCCCGGTTCAGCTCATCCTTGCTGACGGCGACCTCGATGCCATGCGCTATGTCGCCGCTGTCGAGAAAGTTTTGGACATCGGTCAGGGTCATGTAGGCGAGGCTGGAGTCATATTCGTACATCCCCGATTCGAAGATGCCGGTGACCTTGCAGGTCTTGATCCTGGGGATGACGCCCATGGGGGTGAGGGGGCCGGAGGAGGAGATGAGCCGGACCTTGTCGCCCACGCTGACGTGCAGCTCCTGGGCCAGGTTCTTGCCGAGGATAATGTGCGGCACACGCTTGTCGGGATTCCGGGTCAGGTCGTGAATGGAGCCGCGAATCATCTGGGTGTCCAGCTTGATGACGTTTTTGGCGGTGTCCGGGTCAATGCCCCGGAGGATGACGCCGCTGCCGCCGACGGATCCGCTGAGCAAGGTCTGGATGTAAAGATACGGGGTGGCCCCGGTGACTCCGTCCACGGTGAGAAGCTGTTCGCGCAGCTCCGTGTAGTCGTCCATGGCGCCGCCCGGTTTCTGGACGATGATATGGGAATTGATGCCCAGAATCTGGTCACGCAGGCCGTCGGTGAAGCCTGAATAGACGGCCAGCACCACGATCAGGGCCATAACCCCGACGGTGATGCCGGCAACCGAGATGAGCGAAATCAGTGAGATGAAGCGCTGCTTGTGCCGGGCCCGCAGATAGCGGAAGCTGATAAACCACTCGTACATATCAGGGGGCAGAAGGCAGAAGCCGGAAGCCGGATGGCCGTGGCCTTATTTTTTGCATTTCCCGCACGAACCGTCCTGTCCTTTTTCTTTTTTATTGCCGGTTTTCTGCTTTCCGTCTTCGCTTTCCGTCTCCGGTTTCATGTGGGGGAAGAGGATGACGTCGCGGATGGACGGCGAGTTGGTGAGCAGCATGATCAACCGGTCAATACCGATTCCCTGGCCGGCGGCGGCTGGCATGCCGTATTCCAGGGCGCGGACGAAATCCTCGTCCATCTCGGCGTGGATCTCTTCGTCGTCGCCCTTTTCGGCGATTTGCTGTTCCAGGCGTCGGCGCTGATCAATGGGGTCGCTCAGCTCGCTGAAGGCGTTGGCGATTTCGCGGCCGGTGATGAAGAGCTCGAAGCGGTCGGTGATGGTGGGGTCCTGCTCATTGCGGCGGGCCAGCGGCGACACCTCGATGGGGTAGGAGGTGATGAAGGTGGGGTTGATGAGTTTTTCTTCCACCAGCAGTTCAAAGAGGGCGGTTCTGGCCTTGCCGGGGCCGGCCAGGGCCAGTACCTTGTCGTCGTCAGCCACGATTTCCGCTTCCAGGCCGCCGATTTTCACCAGGGCCTCGTTCATGGTCAGGCGGCTCCATGGGGGCGTGAGATCGACCCGGATTCCCTGGTATTCGATCTCCATGGTGTCGTTGACCTCCTGCGACAGCCAGGAGATCAACTCCTCGGTGATGTCCATCATGTCATGGTAGGTGGCATAGGCCTGATAGAATTCAAGCATGGTGAACTCGGGATTGTGGCGGGTGGACAGCCCCTCGTTGCGAAAGTTGCGGTTGATCTCAAAGACCCGTTCAAAACCGCCCACCAGCAACCGTTTGAGGTAGAGTTCCGGGGCGATGCGCAGGTAGAGATCCATGCCTAAGGCGTTATGATGGGTCTTGAAGGGCTTGGCGGTGGCGCCGCCGGGAATGGGCTGCATCATCGGGGTCTCCACCTCCATGAATCCCCGGTTGCCCAGGAACTCCCGGATCAGGCGGATGATTTCCACCCGTTTGCGGAAGATGTCGCGGCTCTCCGGGGTGACGATGAGGTCAACATAACGCTGGCGGTAGCGGGTCTCGACGTTGGTCAGGCCGTGCCATTTTTCGGGCAGGGGCCGCAGGGACTTGGTGATCATGACCAGTTTGTCGGCCATGACCGAGAGTTCGCCGGTCTGGGTCTTGAACAGCTTGCCCTCGATGCCGACGATATCGCCGATGTCCCATTTCTTGAAGGCGGTGAACTGCTCTTCGCCGGCGACGTCCTGCTTGATATAGATCTGGATCTGACCGGAGGAGTCGGCCAGGTGGCAGAAGGCCGCCTTGCCGAATTTGCGCATGGACATGATCCGTCCGGCGATGGAATAGGTGAAGCGGGTCTCTTCAAAGGTCTCCTCGGCCAGGTGTTCCCCTTTGGGCAGGAGCTCCTTGACCCGGTTGGCCGGCTTGAAACTGTTGCTGAAGATGTTGACCCCCAGGGCGGCCAGGGCCTCGGCCTTTTCCCGTCGTTGCTTGAGTACCTGATTTTCTTGATTCATGATAAGTGATTGTGATAGGTGATTGCGGGCGTGTCGGTCACGCCGGTTGAAAGGTTGAGATGAACGGTTGATGGTTATGCCGGATATTTGTTTCTCAGGGTGTGCGAGACATCCCGGGTCAGATCCAAGACCTTGCGGGCCAGGGCCGGCGGCAGCGAGCCGGTGCCGCAGCTGGGGGTGATCAGGGTCTGGCGCAGGATGGCGGCAAGATCCCGGCCCGGCCTGACCAGCTCCACCGCCTGTTTCTCCCACAGGGCGACCAGCGACGCGCAGCTCTCTTTTTCAATGGCCTCATGGTCGGAGGTGGGGACAATGCCCCAGGCGAGAATCTTTCCCTGGTCAAGATAGGCGTGCAACTGCTGGTTGAGCAGGATCAGGCGGTCAAAATAGCCATAGGCGTCAAAGCTGAGGATGTCGATATCGGAGCCAAGCAGGATATCCCATTCGGTATTGGCGCAGACGTGCACTCCGGCCAGAGCGCCCACCGAATGCAGGGCGGCGGCGACCTCGTTGATATCAGTCCGGATGTCGTCCGCGGCAATGGAGATAAAGGCCGAGGAGCCCAGTCCGGCCAGGGCCGGTTCGTCGATGAAGATCAGCACCGGCAGGCGAGATTGCCGGTGCAGGAACAGGGCCTGCCAGGCGGCCTTCATGGCCAGTCCCTTGACCACGATATCGCGGGTGGTCTCATTATAATATCCAAGCCGATCCTGCCGGTCGTGGACGCCGGTGAGCATGGTGAAGGGGCCGGTGATCTGGCCCTTGACGGCGATGGGGTCTGTCAGGCTTGCGGCCATGTCGGCCAGGGAGTAGATTCCCTGGGCCCGTTTGCGGCTGACGGCAAAGCGGGAGGTGAGCAGCAGCTCCGGGTCTTCCATGACCTGGAGGTATTCCTCGTAGAAGGCGAGCTGCGCCTCGTCAAAGCCGGGGGCCTCGGTGTCATAATAGATGCGGCTTTCCGGGGTTTCAATGGCTTCCTCCACCACCCCCGGCAGGCCTTCGGCAAACTGGTGCAGCATGTGTTCGTAGGGGTTGGCGGGCAGTTGCGGCCAGATCGGGATCTCAGGAGTGGAGGTGAGGATCCACTCCTTGATGGCTGTCTGCGGATCGTTGACAGGCAGGCTGCCAATGAGTAAAGGCAGGCCGTTCGCGTGAAATGGGGTTTGTGTGGTTGTGGTCATGGTGGTATCTTGTGTGAGTCTTGAATGTGCCAAGTGGTTGATCGTTGGTGTTATTAATTGAACGATGAAAATAAGTGCCTATCGTTTACCGAGAAACGTCCTTTCTGTCAATTCTTTCCGTTGAATCGGCGCGGAACGGATCGGGGCGATGAGGGCGCCATGGTGGAGGGTGGAATGATGTATCGACTCTTTGTGTCCATTGACTTGCCGCCGGCGGTCAAGGGGGATCTGTCGCAAATCTGTTACGGCCTGCCCGGCGCGCGCTGGGTGGAAGAGGCGCAGATCCATGTTACCCTGCGCTTTATTGGCGATGTGGACGGCGGCGTCTTTCGGGATATCCGGGAGGGACTTGCCGGGATCAAGGGTTCCCCGTTTGCCATGCGCCTTGCCGGGCTTGGCGTGTTTCCGCCGCGCGGGCAGCCGCGTGTCCTGTGGGCGGGGATAGAGCCGGTTGCCCCTGTCGCCGCCCTGCGCAACCGGGTGGAGGCGGTGCTGGTGGGCCTGGGGCTTGCGCCGGAGGGGCGGAAGTTTTCACCGCATGTGACCATGGCCCGTCTCAGCGAACCGCCAATCCCCAGGCTCACCCGTTATCTGGCCGGTAACGCGCTCTATGTCAGCCCGGAGTTCGAGGTGGACGTGTTTTATCTTTACTCCAGTGTTCTGACCGGAAAAGGGGCCATTCATCAGATTGAGGCCGGCTATGGCCTGTTGCCGCCGGTATAAGGCGGATGGGATCTTGAAAAGGGCCTGGCGTTGCGCCGGGTTGAGCGTTCACGAAGGTCTTTTGTGCCGGCCTTGCCGCCAGCTCATCACGGCCATGCCGCATACCAGGGTGGCGATCCACACCAGACGCCCCTGATAACGGTCGTGCGGATTGGAGAGGGCGCCGCAGATAAAGGCGTTGCCCAGGAGGGCCAGGAAGGTGAAAATCGCCAGGGCCGCGAGATCATGGCGTCTGGCGCGCAGGCCCCAGCAGGCAATGATCAGCAGCCCCAGTATCGATAGGCGCGCGACCGGGACATGCACCGTGTTCAGGTTGTCGAACAATGATTGGGTGATCCGGCCCTGTTGCTGATGGGCGGCGTTGAACGATTCGGCGGTGCGGGGAAGAACATTGGTGAAGACCTCGCGCGCCGCAGGCTGGAACTCGTCCAGGCCGTCTCCGGTGGCCACCTTGACCATCTGGACGGCAGTGGCTTGCAGCGAGGTCAGGACAAAGGCGCCGGGATAGGCCTTGATGCTGGCGCGCACCAGATAACTCAGCTCGGCATCGGCCGTTCCGTTCCAGCCGCCTAAATCCTGAAACGGAGACGTGTGCGCCCACAGAAAATCGTCGGCGGTATGCGGGATACGGTCTTGCATGGCGCACAGCCTGATGCCGGGGGCGGGGCAGTGCTCGGCCAGCCAGCGCTGGGCAATGTTGTCCTGCACCAGTCGCCCGAAGATGAAAACCGGGCCGCCCGGAGTAAAGGTCGCCTTTCCGGTCAGGGAAAGATGGAGCAGCGGCATAAGGATCAGGCTTGCCGCCACTATCGCGGCCGGGGGCAGGAGGGAGATGGTGAGCGGCCAGTGGAGTTGGCGGCGGGCGACACCGGCGATCAGGGTGACCAGAACCAGTCCGATGGCCATTGCCATGCACGACATGTGCGACATGAGCCCCAGGAGAACGATAAGGGCCACTCCCGTCCGTTCGTACCATTGCAGCGTGTCCCAGCGGAAACCGAGCAGCCAGAGGCCCAGGACGATCAAGGGCGCCAGGATGTCGGGCATCAACTGGCTGGTGTACCAGGAAATGCCGGTCACTATTCCCAATCCTGCGCAAAAGATGGCGGTGGTCAGCGGGCCCGCGGGCAGGTCATGGCTGCGGAGGGTGAGGTGAACCAGCCACAGGGTAAACAGCGATTGGCCCAGGATCGGCCCCCAGAAGGAGTACCAGCCAAGGGATGCGGCCCACAGAAAAAGTCCGTAAAACAGCGAGCGCCCCGGCGCCAGGGTCAGCTCAGTGGCCCTCTCCACATATCCGCCGGTATCAAAAAAGACGATGGCAAAACCATTCCACAGGGCCGGGGCCAAAAAGACGGCAAGGCAAAACGCCAGGGACAACGGCCAGGCGCGGCTGGTTGTGAGCATGGTACCGGGAGATGATGAGGGTGGATGATTGGCGGTGGAGTTCATGGTCGCGGGTTGTCGGGTTGGCTTCTTGCACCCATCTGGACCCGGTTTACGCCTGACATAAAAACGGGTTCATCGGGGTTTCAGACGGGTAAGTGTTGATATGTCTTTTAAAAAGTTGGTATAGTCTCACATTATGCGGGATACAGGGTTTTTTCAACCGGTGCTTGGTGTAGCACTACCCTGAAGGATGGAATCATCCGGATATGGCCCGGCGTGGAAACGTCCAGATATCATAACCGATTTTCCGCGAGGGGAGTCTTTCCCCGTCCGCAATGCGTGCAAGAAGAGTTGAAGGCGTAATGATACCGAGGTGAAACATTGGCGTCATCTGATTTTTTTCAGCATGAGGCGCAGTCGCGAATCACGATAAGGTGATGTATGAGCGAAGAGATAAAAATGAATCAGGATCATCTCCAATTTTTAGAAAGCTTGGACAAGGTCAATCGTGCCATTCAGGGAACGAGTGATCTCCGGCAGATGATGCGAGACGTCTTGGACGCGGTAATGTCCATTTTTGATTGCGACCGCATTTTTTTACTCTATCCCTGCGATCCCGAGGCCTCTTCTTGGAGTTCGTCAATGGAACGCACCAAGGCTGAATATCCGGGCGTCCACGCCTTGGGGCTTGAGATGCCCATGGACGCGGAGGTCGCGGAGAAGCTCCGTGTTGTGCTGGCCTCCGACGGGCCGGTCAATTTCGGTCCGGAATCGGAGTATCCTTTGCCTGCAAAGGTTGCGGATCGTTTTAACATCAAGTCTTTTCTCAGCATGGCCATTTACCCCAAGAGCGGCAAACCGTGGGAATTCGGAATGCACCAGTGCTCCTATGCTCGGGTTTGGACGCCGAATGAAAAGCAACTCTTCGGGGTTATCGGACAACGTATCGCCGATGCCCTTTCAGTTTTGCTCAGCTATCAGGAGCTTTTAGAACAACGTAAGTTCGTCGACGATATCGTCGAAAACATTCCTAACATGATTTTTGTCAAGGATGCACAGGACTTGCGTTTTGTCAGATTGAACAAGGCCGGTGAACAGCTTTTGGGATATTCTCGGCAGGAATTGCTGGGGAAAAATGACTACGACTTCTTCCCAAAAGAAGAGGCCGATTTTTTTTGGGCAAAGGATCATGAGGCGCTCGACCTGAAAAAACCGGTTGACATCCCTGAAGAGACCATTCAAACCAGGTTGAAAGGCGAACGGATTCTGCATACCCAGAAGATCCCGATCCTGAACGAGGCTGGCCGCCCCGTTTATTTGCTTGGGATCTCCGAGGATATCACCGAGCGCAAAAACGCGGAAGAGCGGTTGAGACGGTCCGAGCACAATAAAAAGATCCAGAACCGGATTGCAAGCGTGTTTCTCACCATTCCCGACGAAGAAATGTTCGGGGAGGTTCTGGCCATTTTGCTTCAGGCATTGAACAGCAAATTCGGTCTGTTCGGGTTCATCGAGACCAACGGGGACCTGGTTATTCCCAGCATGACCAGAGGAATCTGGAATGAATGCCAGGTGCCGGGCAAATCCCACGTCTTTTCGCCGGGTTCGTGGGGCGCGAGCTGCTGGGGAAGGGCAATCAGGGAAAAAACGGCCCTTTTTTCCAACGGCCCCTTCCATATCCCAGAGGGGCATGTCCCCATCGGTCACTTTCTGGCGGCGCCGATCGTCTACGGAGAGGAGACCATCGGGTTGATTTCCGTCGCCAATAACGAACGGGGTTATATCGAGGAAGACAAGGGCTTCCTGGAGAGTGTCGCCAACTATATCTCTCCCATCCTTAACGCCAGGCTGCAAAGGGACAGGCGGGAGAGGGAGCGGGCGCGTATGGAGGAGTCCGTTTGCAAGCTTTCCCAGGCCATCGAGCAAAGTCCGGTGTCCATCGTTATCACCGATGTCGAGGGGAGGATTGAGTTCGTCAATGCCAAATTTACCCAGATTACCGGCTATAGTTATGCTGAAGTCCTGGGTCGGCACACCAGAATTCTGAAATCCAATGAAACGCCGGAAGAGGAGTATCGTCGGCTTTGGAACACCATCAGTGCGGGCGGCGTCTGGCAGGGAGAATTCCACAATCGCAAAAAGGATGGCGAGTTGTTCTGGGAGCATGCCACCATCGCGCCGGTCAGGGATGCGAATAATGTTATCTCGCACTATGTGGCCGTCAAAGAGGATATCACCGGCAGAAAAAAACTGGAAGAGGAGCTCCGGCAGTCTCAGAAGATGGAGGCAGTTGGGCAGCTGGCAGGTGGTGTGGCCCACGATTTCAACAATATGCTGGGGGTGATCATCGGTTACGCGCAAATAACCTTGAACAAGGTTGCCCACGATGATTCCATGCGCAAAAATCTTGAGGAAATCCTGAAGGGTGCCCTTCGTTCGTCGGAAATTACTCGGCAGTTGCTGGCCTTTGCGCGAAAACAGACCATTGAACCGAAGATCCTCGACTTGAACGATACGGTTGAAGGGATGCTTAAGATGCTCCGGCGGCTTATCGGCGAGAATATTGATCTGGTCTGGCTGCCAGGGGCAAATGGTTGGTTGGTAAAGATGGATCCCTCTCAGCTTGATCAGATTCTGGTCAACCTGTGTGTCAATGCCAGGGATTCCATCGCTGAACTCGGCAAAATCACTATCGAAACGCAAAAAGTCAATTTTGAGGAGGCGTACTGTGTCGAGCATGAGGAATTTTCGCCCGGCGAGTATGTCATGCTGGCCGTGAGTGATAATGGCGGCGGCATGGACAAACGGACCAAGGATAAAATTTTCGAGCCCTTTTTCACCACCAAAGGGGTAGGCAGGGGTACAGGTCTGGGATTGGCCACGGTTTACGGCATCGTCAAGCAGAACGCCGGCTTTATCAATGTGTACAGCGAGCCGGGATATGGATCGGTTTTCAAGGTTTACCTGCCCCGGCATGTTGCCAAGGTTGACCATATAAAAAAGGACAGCCCCGTAGCCCTGACCGTCGGGGGGCATGAAACCATCCTGCTGGTCGAAGACGAGTCCGCGGTTTTGGGTGTGGTGAAGATGATGTTGGAAGGCTTGGGGTATACGGTGTTAGGCGCTTCGACACCGGGAGAGGCTCTGCGCATTGCGAGTGAGAACTCCGGCGATATTAACCTGCTGATAACCGACTTGGTCATGCCTGAGATGACCGGCCGGGATCTTGCGAAAAACCTGACCTCCCTTTACCGGGAACTCAAATGCCTGTTCATGTCCGGTTATACGAGCGATATCATTGCGCGCCAAGGCATACTGGACGAGGGGGTCAATTTCATTCAAAAACCGTTTTCGAAACAGGAACTGGCCACCAAGGTGCGCGAAGTGCTGGATAGCCAATGAGGAAAGAAAAAACGAATCGGCTAATCCCGATGAACGGGCCAAGTCGGCCAGCCGCCATGAACCGTGAAGGGGTGTCGTTTCGGCGCGCTCCTTGCTGCGCTGCGTTCTACTTTCATGTTTTGGCGTGTGATGGTGCGGATTAAAAAAGAGTGCGGAGGAATCAGCTATCAAAAATGTCAGTGGGAATATTGCCGGCCTGAAGAAGCATCAACTGGCCGCCTTGGAGCGGTTGGCCGACAAACGGGTGGGAAGGGAACAGATTATCTCCCCGGAGATGGCCAAGTCCCTGTGTCAGCTTTCCTTTGAGTTGAACCGGCAGATCGGGGTGCTGCTCCATCGCTCCGGTAAGGTGGAGCAGGTGGTGGTCGGGGATTTCAAGGGGATCATGATTCCGCGTCTGGGGGCGGTACGCGGCACCGGCGGACGGCTCAAAGGGCTGCGGTTAGTGCATACCCATCTGGCGGGGGAGGCGATCAGCGATGAAGACCTGATGGATCTGCTCTTTCTGCGCCTGGATCTGCTTTCGGTGCTCAAGATTACCGGGGAGGGCTTGCCCGAGCGCCTTTACTCCGCCCACCTGCTGCCCGTGGCGGTGAATGGAAAAAACTGGGCGTATCTCGAACCCTGCCACCCCGCCGCCCAGAAGGATTCTTTTGCTGATTTTATTGCCGACCTGGAACAGGATTTTGCCCGCCGGCAGACCGCCTCCCAGGTGGACAAGGGCCAGGATCGGGCGATTCTGGTCAGTGTGAGTACCGAGGCGCAGCTCCGGGCCGAGGAGTCGCTGGCGGAATTGTCCGAGCTGACCCGTTCTGATAATATCCTGGTACTGGAAACCGTCCTCCAGCGCAGCCGAAAGGTCAATCCCCGGTTGATTCTGGGCAAGGGGAAGCTGGCCGAGGTGATGATCATGGCCTTGCAGCTTGACGCCAATCTGCTCATTTTCAATCAGGAGCTCAATCCCTCCCAACTCCGTTCCATCACCGATTATACCGAGATGCGGGTCATCGACCGCACCCAGTTGATCCTCGATATCTTCGCCCACCGGGCCTTGAGCCGGGAAGGACGCTTACAGGTGGAGATGGCGCAGTTGAAATACATGCTTCCCCGTCTCTCCACCCGTGATGACGCTCTGTCGCGCTTAAGCGGCGGGATCGGCACCCGGGGGCCCGGTGAGACCAAGCTTGAGACCCACCGTCGCCGCATTGACGACCGGCTGGCCCGCTTGACCAAGGAGCTTGAACTTGTGGGCAAGGAGCGTTACCGGCGGCGGGCCATGCGCCGGAAAAAGGAGCTGCCGGTGCTTTCCCTGGTCGGCTATACCAATGCCGGCAAGTCTACGCTGCTCAATACCCTGACCCACAGCAATATTACCGCCGAGGACAAGCTCTTCGCCACCCTGGATCCCACCAGCCGGAGGCTTCGGTTTCCCCATGACATGGAGGTGGTGGTCACCGATACCGTGGGATTTATCCGTCATCTGCCGGCGGAGTTGCTGAAGGCCTTTGCCGCCACCCTGGAGGAATTACAGGAGGCGGATC
>DNUE01000022.1:10194-12134 GCA_003508005.1 Desulfobulbaceae bacterium | reverse complement strand
GCTTCTCGAGCTTAAATCAGGAGTCATTACGCCGGCCATGCCTGAGGTTCCGTTTCCTGTTCAGACGCCCGCCGAGATCTCCGCCTCGCGCAAAAAGCGGGCGGCGTCTTCGGGGGGCGTGGGATTGATGAAAAAGTCGCTGCTCCATTCAAATCCGGCCGGCCGGGCCAGACATGGCACCAGTTCCAGGTGCCAGTGAAAGTCCTGGGCCAGGGAGTGCCAAAGATCCGGTCGCCCCGGGCGCGGCACGGCGGTCGGGGAGGTATGCAAAACCAGGTTGAAAGGCGGATCGCGCAGCACCGACCGCTGCCGGCGCAGTACCTCCCGCAGGACCTCGCCGAGGGCCAGCAACACCGCGTCCGTGGCCTGGCAGAAGTCATGGCCGTGGCGACGCGGCGCAATCAGCACTTCGAAGGGATGGCGGCTGGCGAAAGGGGCCAGGGCGACAAAGTCGCGGTCGGCATGAATGATGCGCCGGCCATCGGCGAGTTCCTGCTCCAGCAAATCACAGAGCAGACAGCGCTCTTTGCGATGAAAAAACTCCCGGCAGGCATGCAGGGTCTGGCGCATGCGAGGGGGAATGACGGGCAGGGCCAGCAGTTGGGAATGAGCATGGGGGATGGTCGCGCCGGCTTCCAGCCCGTGATTCTTGAAGGGCATGATGTAGCGAAACCGTCCGTCCCGGCGCAGGTCCATGATCCGCGCCCGAAAGGCCCGAAACACATCGGCCAGTTCCATGGCTCGAAAATCCGCCGGGTGGCGCTGATGATCCGGGGTTTCGATGATCACCTCGTGGGCGCCGATGCCGTTGAGCACATCATAAAGACCCACACCGCGCGGCGCCAACTCGCCCTCGATGCGCAACAACGGATATTTGTTGGGAATGACCCGGACCCGCCAGCCCGGCTGGTTGGGCGGACTGCCATCCGGACGAAGGGCATACACCTCGGCCGGGGTGCGGCCTTCCTGGCCATAGCAGAAAGGACACAACGTTGTCGTAACGGTGCGCCACTCAGTAAAAAAATCACGGGGTTTACGGCTCTGCTCATCGGCCATTATCACCCAGTGCAGTTTCAAAGGATCCCAGCGCAACTGCGACATTCCCCTTTACTCCTTTTCGCGACGGAGGCACCGCATCGGCGTCAAATCGGCCATTGCAGATCTTCCAGCCCGGCGCCTAGATAATTCAGCAATATTGCTCCATCCACCGGCCAGCTGGCCAGTTGGCGACCTTCATCCAGCAGCCGCCAGGACAGTTCCAACTGCGCGCCGGGCTGCAGCCCGAGCAATTGCAGGGGCACGGCCAATTCGGCTATCGCGGCAACCGCCCCCAGCCCGCCAGCGGCCCGGAACCCGTCGGAGGTCCGCTGGAGGATCAGCGGTTGACCGCCTATCGGCAGGGTTGCCAGCCACTCCTCGCCGGCCTTCAGGCGTACTTCCAACTGACCGGAGGTCCCGGCGAGCTTGACCAGGCAACGACGAAAATCGAACCGCAGATAAAAATAGTACTCATCGTAGCCGAACCAAAGTCCGGTCATCTCGCAACTGGCATCATGCATGGCGCTGCCGCCGGCCAATTCCACGGATCCGGCCAGCAGCCATTCAAAATAGTCCGTGATACGCCCATCGATCTCCGGGGAAATCAGGGCGGCCGGCTCCACCACCCGGCTGCGGCGCTGCGGTGCCTTGATCGGCACCAGCAGTTCAGCCGGCACCGGCTGCCCGCTGGCCTGGTAAACCGCCTGGAGATGATGCCGGAACAGGCGGTCAAAGGTGTCCGCCTGTTCCGTTCGGTGGTGCTCGCCGAACCACCAGAACCAGTCGCTGCCTTCAGCATGCAGCAAGTGTTCCAGGGCCGCCGACGGATTGCCATCCAGGCCGCCGGCTTCGAGGGCCGCCTGCCGGGCGGCGGCCAGCAGTTCCCAGGCCCGATTTTCTTC
>DNUE01000022.1:0-10160 GCA_003508005.1 Desulfobulbaceae bacterium | reverse complement strand
CCCTCACTGACCGTCACCATGGCCAACTCGGGCGCATCCAACAGACCCTGATACAAGGCTTTGAGAAACGGATAGCCGTTGTCTTCGTAGCGCTCCCAACAGTTCTCCCCATCCAGGATCAGGGTCACCAGCCCCCCCGGAGCCTGGCTGGCAATATCCTGCAGGCGATCCAGGAGATCGGTGGCGGCTTCGGCGGCCGGCCACCGGGCATAGGCAAAACCGATGCGGTCCGACAGAGCCCGGTCCCGAAACAACAGCGGCAGACCGGCGTACTCATAGGGGCGGTAGAGACGGCGACGATCCTGCAGACCATCGGTCAGGCTGCGGGCCAGGATTTCCTCATCGGAGGCGGCCCACAGGGCACCCTCTTCGGCCATCAGGCGAACCGCGACTTCACTGACGGCGCCTTCCGCCGGCCAGACCCCACGCCGGCCGACGCCGAGATGCTGTTCGGCGCAGCGTGCGGAAAAACGCAGATGGGTGCGCGCATCCTCGGGATGCACAAAGGGGATTTGCGGCAGCTGGACGCCGCTGCGCGCCCGGGCGGCGACGGCCGTGTCGCACAGCAGCGGCAAAATGGGATGCGCGTAGGGGGTAATAGACAGTTCCACCTTGCCGCTGGCTTCCGCCGTCCGATAGGCGGCCAGGACCTCGGCCACCAGCCGATCGTAAAGCTTCAGCAAGGCGCCCTTGTCCGGTTCGGTGAAGCCCCGGCCCTTGGCCTGCAGGCGTTCGATGAGCCGATGCTCCCGGCGGGCGTGATGCCCCGCCCAGGACAGCAGAAACCAAACCTGCAGGTCGCGCAGGTCCTGAATGCCGAAACTTTCGGCCGCCCGACGGCCGCCGGCTTCCTTGAGGGCGGCCAGTTCGCGAAAACGGGCATAGGGCTGAATGTGGCGCTCGCCATGCACCGAAAAAAAAGAGTCGACGAGAAAGGTCCGTTCCTGGACATCCATGTCTTTCGGATCCCGGCGCGCCGTGTCCATCCAGCGATCGGACAACTCGCCCCGGCCATAGGCAGCGAGCTGGTCCAGCAGAATCGGCACCAGGTTGAAAGTCAGGCGGACGCCGGGAATTTCCCGGGCCGTGGCCAGCATCTCTCCGTAATCCTTGACGGCATGCAGGTAAACCCAGGGCAGCAGGGCTTGCCCGGTCGCGGGATCCCGGTAGTCGGGCTGGTGCATGTGCCAAATTATGGCTACCTTAAGAGGCTGCATCGTTCTGCTCTCGTCGCCCATCAAGCCTGCAACAACTCCTTTTTCCAGCCATCCACCCGCTCGCGATATTCTTCGAGCAGGCGGTCGGCCCGCGCGGCATCCGCACAGTCGGCTACGATATGCACCACGGGGCGGAATTGATCGGGCAGCAGCAGTACCCAGTCTTCATCGAAATGAACCTTCACCCCATCGATGAAGGAGGCTTCGAGGTCGACGGAATGTTCGCTCATCTTACGCATCAGGCCGCCCTTCAGGTCCCAGGGGCAGGGCAACTGCTGCTGGCGATAGGCCCGCGCCGGCAGATTGCGACGCAGGCCGGACAGGGTCTGGCCGCTGCCGGCCAGCATTTCCAGAATTTTCGCCGCCGTAAACAATCCATCGAAATGGGCCTGGAAAGCGGGAAAGGCAAACCGACCGTCCAAGGTGGCCGCCAACAGCACCTGCCGTTCCGCGGCGACTTCGAGCAAGGCTCGCGGATCGTTCTTGGTGACCCTGACGGTAACGCCCCACTCACGAGCCACCCTTTCCACTACCCGCGGCGCCGCCACCGGCAGGACCAGGCTGCCGCCGCCGGCAGTCCGGCAGGCCAGCGCCGCTACCACGGCAAGGGCCTCGACCCGGGACAGCACCACGCCGGTTTCGTCGACGACACGCAGTTCTTCACCCGAGGGGCCCAGCCAGAAGCCCGCCGTCATCTCCAGAGTCGGGACAATCCGGGCCAGTTGCTCCATGGCCCGGGCCGCCCGTTCGGGAGACTGACCGATGGTGCCGGTATCGACGTTGGAATTGAGCTCGATGGCCTCGCAGCCCAGGCTGTTGAGCAAGCCCGGCAGCAACTCGCCGGCCGGTGAATGATTCAGGTCCACCACCACCTTGGGCGCCTGACGACGCAACCGGTCCATATCCAGGGCCCGCAGGAAACCCTCCCGGTAAAAATCCGCCAGTTGCGGCAATTCACGGATTTCGCCCGGCTCGGCGTAATGGACTCGCCGAAAATTTTCCTTGAAAAACAACCGTTCGATTCCCTTGGCCATGGACGATGACAATTCCAGACCGTCGGCATCGTAGAAAATGATTTCCGTCGCCACCGGGTCGTCCTCGGCTTGGCGGAAATGCACCCCGCCAACCTCGCCGAAGGTGCTCAGCTTGTAGCGCATCATGGGCAGTGCGGACTGCTTCAGATCGCGCACGTTAATGCCGGCCGACAGCAGTCCCCCGATAAAGGAGCGCTTCAGCATCCGCGAGGACCGAACGCCGTCGCGCGCCGACAGAATAAAGGAGCCGCGCGGCAGCGTCGAGCCGTAGGCCGCGCCGAGCTTGGCGCAGAATTCCGGAGACAGCTCGACATTGGTCAGGCCTCGCACCGTCGCCCCTTCAAAAAGGGTCTTGCGCCATTTGTCGCCCCAGATGAGATTGGCGGAGACAATAGAGCCGTTTTCGATGGATTTGCCCGGCCAGATCTTGACATGCTGGCGCAGCAGCACCTCGTCGCCGATGTTCGTTTCATCGCCGATGACGGTGCCTTCTTCCGCCGTGACTCCCCGTCCCAGCCGCACCCGGCTGCCCACTACGGCCCCGGTCAGTCGACAGCCGGGCTTGACATAGACGTTATCCCACAGGACGCAGTCCACCAACTCCGCTTCATCCTCGATGACGCAGTTACGGCCGATGATGCAGTTCTTAAGCCGGGCGCCGCCGACCACTTGGGTGTTGTCCCCCACCACCACCATGCCTTCCATGCGCGCCAGCTGCTCCTCCGCCACCAGGGTGTCGGCGCCGAGAAAGACGCGGGCACCGCCGCGGCCGGCAACCGGGTCCCCCAGTTCGACGGCTACCCGACCGGCAAAGATGTCCCGGCAGGTTTCGAGATAGGCCTCGGTGTTGCCGATATCCGCCCAATAGCCGCTTTGCCGGCAACCGTAGAGGGCGGCGCCTTCGGCCAGCAGGCCGGGAAAGATGTCCTTCGACCAGTCACGGTTGGTATCCTCTGGAATTCTATCCAGCACCTCGGGTTCGAGCACATAAATGCCGGTATTGATGGTATCGGAAAACACCTCGCCCCAACCCGGTTTTTCCAGGAACTTGGTGATGCGTCCTTCGCGATCGGTGATGACCACGCCGAATTGCAGGGGATCCGTCACCGTAGTCAGGGTAATGGTCGCCAGAGCGTTTTGCTGTTCATGGAACCGCACCACGGCGGAGAGATCGAAATCGGTCAGCAGGTCGCCGCTGATGACCAGGAAGCGCTCCTGCAGATATTCCGCCGCCGCCTTGACGGCCCCGGCCGTACCGAAATCCTCCAACGGGGTGACATAGGTGATACGCACGCCGAATTCACTGCCGTCACCGAAATAGTTCTTGATAATCTCCGGCTGGTGATACAGCAACAGCACCAGTTCGGAGATGCCGTGGCGCTTCAAAAGACCGGTGATGTGGGCCATGATGGGCCGATTGAGCAGCGGCACCATGGGCTTGGGCAGATTGATGGTCAACGGTTGCATGCGGGTGCCGAACCCGCCGGCCATGATGACAGCCTTCATTGGGCCCCCTCGGCGGTTTTTCCCGTCTGCGCTTTCTTGGCCAGCACCCGTGCCACCTCCTGTTTCAATTCCGTCAGATCGGAGCTTTTGACTACATAACCATCGGCCAGCCAAGAGGAAAAATCCTCCTTGTAGCAGCTGAAGGCCGTACATAAAATAACCGGCAGATCCTTCTGCCGGCCGATGATGTTCTGCAGGATTTCGAGACCATTCTCGCCGCCGATCTGCACGTCCAGCAAAACCAGATCGAACTGTTCCTCCTGCAGCCGGGCGGCCACCTCGCTGCCGGAGCCGGCGGTACGGACTTCATAACCGGCCTCTTCCAGCTCACAGGAATACAGATAGCGGATATCCTGCTCATCATCGACAATCAGCAATTTCGCCATGGGACATCTCCCTCGAAAAGTGCGCAAAAAAGGACTGCCCGCAACAGCGGCCAGACCTGCTCCCCATCCAATTCGAAATATGTGTAGGCAGATTCCTTTCAGTCCAGCCGACGTGCAGTGTGGAAAACCAGCCCCGGGCGGTGTCGCCGTCACGCCCCAGGAGGGCAAGGTTGTCTGATGCGGAAATGCCTGCAGATTATAGCAGGCCCCAAGGTGATTTCAATGCCGGACCACGGCGACCAGGACCGGCTGCTTGTCACCGCCGGTGGAACGTGTCATAGTCGGCCCATGAGTGAAAAACCTTACCATTCCTTTTCCGCACATCTCAAACAACGCTTCGGCGGACGGGTACACAAGATTTCCGTGGATGCGGGCTTTTCCTGCCCCAATCGCGGCGGCACCCGCCATGAATCGGGCTGCCTGTTCTGCGATCCGGGCGGCTCCGGAGCGGTCGGCATCGACCGCAGCCTGTCGATTGCGGAGCAACTCGAGGCCGGCAAGGAAGTCATGCTTCGCAAATACAAGGCCAAGCACTTTCTGGCCTATTTTCAACCCTTTTCCAACACCTGGGGAGCACCGGAACTGCTGCGCGCCCGGTACGACGAAGCCCTCGACGTCACCGGGATGGTCGGCCTGGCGGTCGGCACGCGCCCCGACTGCCTGCCGCCGCCGGTCCTCGACCTGCTGGCCGAGTATCACCGGCGCACCTATTTCTGGCTGGAATTGGGCCTGCAGAGCTGCCACGATCGCACTCTGGCCCGCCTGCGGCGCGGGCACGACTACGCCGCCTTCCTGGCAGCCTACCAGGCGGCCAAGGAGCGCGGCCTGCGGGTCTGCGTGCACCTGATTCTCGGCCTCCCCGGGGAGAGCCATGCCGACATGCTGGACACGGTTGCGGAAATGGCCCGCCTGCAGGTGGACGGTGTCAAACTGCACCTGCTGCACATATTGGAAGGAACGGCTTTAGGCGATCTGTATCGCCGGGGGGAGGTCCCCGTTCTGCAGCGAGACGCATACATCCAACTGGTGGCGGATGTCTTGGAACGCCTGCCGGCGACCACCCTGATCCACCGGCTCACCGGCGACGGGCCACGCCAACGGCTGCTGGCACCCCTCTGGTCCCTGGATAAATGGGAGGTGCTCAACGCCATCGAAAACGAAATGGCGCTCCGCAACAGCCATCAGGGCTGCCGTTTTTAATGAGGATAAAAAATTTTTAAAGATTACAAAGCAGACACGTACCCGGCACTCGCCAAGGCTCTGCCGGCGGGTAAGACTGGGAGAAGGGAACAAGCAGGGCGAAGACGCCCTAGCGGTCCACAAACTCGGCCTTGGGCGCCACGACGGTCTGATCCCCACCACTCCAGGAGACCAGCAACAGTGAAGCCCAAAGAATACTGAAAAGGATAACGGCGGTTTTAAACATCCGCGGAACATAACCGAACCCGTCACAGAAATCAAGAGGGAAAATTGGTCAAAATTCTGGCTGGAAGCCGTCCGGCGCCCCCTTGTCCCGGTCAATGCACTGTGCTATGTTCCCCCCTCGGCCCTATCTCCGTTGCCCATTGATCCAACCAGCCATTATCTCGGCACCATGGACCTTGCCTCGCTCAACCCCCAACAGATCGAAGCGGTGCGACACACGGACGGACCGCTGCTGCTGCTGGCCGGCGCCGGCTCGGGCAAGACCCGCGTCATCACCACCCGCATCGTCTTTCTGCTGGAGACCTGCCAAGTCACCCCGGAGCAGATTCTGGCCGTGACCTTCACCAACAAGGCCGCCCGCGAAATGCGCCAGCGCGTGGAGGACATGGCCGGCCGACGCCGAACCAAAGGCCTGACCATCGCCACCTTCCACGCCCTGTGCGTCCGCATGCTCAAGGAAGATATCGAACGTCTCGGCTACAAGAAAAACTTCTCCATTTACGGCAGCGCCGATCAACTGCGCCTGATGCGCGATCTGATCCAGGAACTGGGCGGCGAGCAGCGGCTCGATGCAGAGCGCATGTTGTGGCTCATCTCCGACGCCAAAAACCGGCTGCTCGGCGCCGATCAGATCACCCCCGGCCAGGGGGATCCGGCGGTGGCGGCCCTGGCCGGTATTTATGCCCGCTACCAGCGGGCCCTCAAGGCCTTCAACGCCCTTGATTTCGACGATCTCATCCTGCTGGGCGTGCGCCTGCTGCGAGAGCATCCCGCAGTGCTGGAAAAATACCGGCAGCGCTTCCGTTACCTGATGGTGGATGAATACCAGGACACCAACACCGCCCAATACACCCTGCTGCGCCTGCTCGCCGACGGCCACCGCAACCTCTGCGTGGTCGGCGACGACGACCAGNNCGGCGCCGATCTCGGCAATATCCTCAACTTCGAAAAGGACTTCCCCGGCACCCGGGTCATTCGCCTGGAACAAAACTACCGCTCCAGCGGCAACATCCTGACGGCGGCCAACGCCGTCATCCGCCACAACCGCAAGCGCAAGGCCAAGGCCCTGTGGACCGCCGACGGTCCCGGAGTTGCCATCGACTACATCCTCTGCGCCGACGATGAAGACGAGGCCCGCACCGTGGTGGACCGGATCCTGACCGATTGCTTCCGCGACGGCCTCGGCTATCGGGATTTCGCCATCCTGTTTCGCACTAATGCCCAGTCGCGCCCCTTCGAGGAACAGCTGCGCTATCAGAACATCCCCTACGTGCTCATCGGCGGTCAGCAGTTTTTCGACCGCAAGGAGGTCAAGGACATCCTTGCCTACCTGCGGGTGCTGCTCAACCCGAGCGACGAGGTCAACCTGTTGCGCATCCTCAACGTGCCCCGCCGGGGCATCGGCGACACCACCGCCGACCGCCTGATCCGTCATTCGGCGGAGCACCGGCTGCCCCTCTGGGAGGTCCTGAAAAACCCGGCCGAGGTGCCGGAGCTCGGGGACAAGGCCCAAACGGCCATCGCCGGGTTCGTGCAGCTGCTGGATTCCTATCGCCACCGCTTCCGGGTCGGCAGCCTGAGCGCCACCGGGCGGGAGCTCATCGAAGAGCTGAAATATGAGGATGAGCTGCTGCGCACCGCCCAGGATCCGGACCGGGCCCGCCGGCGCCTTTCCTACGTCGCCGAAGTCGTCAACGCCATGGCCGCCTACGAAGACCGGGAAGCCCAGCCGAGCCTGGAAGGTTTCCTCGACAAGGTTTCCCTGCTCGATCAGGACGAGCCCCCGCGCCAGGACAAGGAAAGCAAGCTGCAGCGGGATGCGGTGGTGCTGATGAGCCTGCACTCCAGCAAGGGCCTGGAATTCAAACAGGTATTTCTGGTCGGCATGGAAGAGGATCTGCTGCCCCACAAAAAGACCTTGAGCGAAGGCTTCGATCTCGAGGAGGAGCGGCGCCTGTGCTACGTCGGCATCACCCGGGCGCAACGCAAACTCACCCTGCTGGGAGCGGCCCGCCGCCGCAAATACGGGGTCATGCAGCCTCGCACGGGCAGTCGCTTCCTGGAGGAGATTCCCGCCGAGGTGTTAAAGCGCCATGACAGCGACGCCCTGCCGGCGGCCGACGACCAGGCTCAGGATCGCATGGCGGAAGACTTTTTTGCCAAAATGCGCGCCAAGCTGGCAACCTGACCCTCCTTTTCCGATTCCTGCGATGTGGTATAATAGTTGACAAACAAGGTCATCATTTGCCAACCGCAGGAGATACCCATGAAAGACATTCTGACCACCCTACGCGAGGACGGAAATTTCGAAACCCTGCTGCACTGCCTGAACCAGGCCGGCCTGCTGGAGAAACTGGCGGGGTCGGAATCCCTGACCCTGTTCGCCCCCGACGACCAGGCCTGCACCAAGATTAACGTCGAAGAAATCCTGGCCGACCGGGACAAACTCTCCGGAATCCTTACCTACCATGTGGTGACGGGCAACCTGGCCTGGGCCGATGTGGATAAAACGGAAAATATCGACACCCTCAACGGCAAACACCTGACCGTCCACATGGAAAACGGCGTCAACCGCATCGACAATGCCGGCGTCACCCGCAAGGACATCCAATGCAGCAACGGCATCATTCACGTCATCGACAACGTCTTCCTGCCGCAGTTCTCCGGCTGGTATTGTGCCTGCTGCTGAGGCTAAAACGGCGGACCGCTTGAGCGGTCCGCCGCTCTGGTTATTGAGCCAATGGTGACTTTTCCGGCAAGAGGCGGATAGTCCTCGAAGGTAGTTTCATCCCTCTTCCAAACAATACATTCAGCGGGTTCGCCGGCAATCCGCAGGAATGTTTATGTTTGGCTTATTTCCACCTGTGACCGCAATCCTGACAGCTGTTCCTCTTCAAAAAGAAAAAGAGTGGCAATGAAAGCAAAAGGCTAATTGCGGCAAATTTTCGCGTGTAGTTTTTGGTAATAATTTTGGTGGAACCACAAAGGGGACAAGTGGCGGCGGGGTTTGATTTCTCCTCCTCCGCACCTTCAGAACAATCCACCTCGAAAGTTTTAAGAATTTCTTTTGCCTGCGGCACATCACCCTCACGAACCTTCAACTTAATGCCGCCGAGAGCTGTCGAGTACAGCCAATTAACACCCACCATATATTGATTTTCCAGAAAACACTGGACGCTATTTTCTTCAAGAGTGGATTGAGCTAAACCTGCCTGAGGAAGATCACGATATTCAGCTATGACAACCAAGTTATCATCCATGCTTGCACACACAGCAAGTTATCCCGTCATCAGGGTCAGTTAAAGTACCTTCCAGATCAAAAAGCGCGTTATGAACCATACCTTTTTCACTACTCTTGGTGTTCGCTTATTTTTTTTAGCAGCTTCACTCTTAATTCATCTGCGGCGGGTATAGATTGCTCCATGACTTCCTCAATTCGATTGAATTCTAAAAGCCGAATTTTTTTTATATCCGGTTTTATATATATTTCTGGTTGAAAATTTCGCAAAAGTGTAAAGATAATTGATTTTTGCATAATTTCAAAAGTATCAAAAATTATATCTAAAATATGAAGATCTTTTTCAACAGTTTCCCTTGATCTGGACCCTGTCACATCAATAGCAACGATAAAATCGCATTTATTTTTTAGAATGTCGAAAGGTAGTGGATTGGAAGTACCACCATCAATCAATAACCGTTCCTCATATGAAACCGGAGGGAAAAGTCCCGGAACGGCCATGCTTGCTTCAATGGCAGTAAAAACATTTCCTTCTTTCAGAACGACTGTTTCCCCGGTAAAATAGTCTGTCGCAATAATTTCCATTGGAATCAGCAAGTCACTGAACGATCGTGCCTCGATTCTTTCAGCCAAAAAATTGATAAAATTAGTTGGATCTACGAGCGCTCCATCGCCCGCCTTAAAGAAAGTGTTAAAATTAAGGGCTCCATGGGACCGAATCAGGCCTGATAGAGCGTCCAGAGTCGATCCACCAAATTCATAAAAAATTTCTTTAATTTCTACTGCGCTCAATCCTGCCGCATAAAGTGTCCCAATCACCGCACCGATACTGGTGCCAACAATCCGAGAAGGTTTTATCTTCAGATCGTCAAAAGTCTGCAGCATTGCAATATGTGCCAATCCTGCTGCGCCTCCCGATCCGAGTGCCAGCCCAATGGAAGGATTTGGGGTGGGCCGAGCAGCAGTTTTTCCAAAAGTGGGAAACAGTAACGGCGAAACAATGGCTGCCATAGCTCCTAAAATAAACTTGTTCATCGAATTATTCCTAAAGAAGGGTGTTCGATTTTCGACGTAGGTCAAGGCCAACTTGCCTGAAGGGCTGTTTCAGGCTTGGAGGCCCAAAAAGGAGGCCATGAGCGCCATAATGAATCAAGCCAGACAAACGGAGACTTCCTCGCCTGCCACCTCAAACCTTGACCTCATCATGAACCCGGCATCGACTCACGGGAAGCAACTCCAGGTGCCGTGCCGTCAGGTCGTGCACCAGGGGCGGTCTTGCATCCAATCGCGCAACATCGGCTCAATCCAACCCTCAAGCCCCCGAGCCAGGTAGAAACGGGGCAGGAGCAGGTCG
>DNUE01000094.1 GCA_003508005.1 Desulfobulbaceae bacterium | reverse complement strand
CCGTGACCTGCAGCGCGAAGCCGAATTTGCCGACAGAAGCGTTCTCAAGGGAACCCGTTGGCTCCTGCTGAAAAATCCGGAAAATTTGCGCCCGGACCACAATGAACCGCAGCGGCTTGAAGCAGCCCTGCAACTCAATAAGCCCTTGGCCACTGCCTATTACCTGAAAGAAGACCTCCGTCAGCTGTGGTCGCAGAAGGACAAGACAAGAGGTTCTGCCTTCCTTGACGATTGGATCGCTCAGGCCAGAAGTGCCGGTATCAAGATGCTTGATGACTTTGCCGACACCCTGGAAAACCATCGAGCCGGCATCCTTGCCTACTATGACTATCCTATTTCAACAGGTCCCCTGGAGGGGACTAATAATAAAATCAAGACATTGCAAAAACAGGCATATGGCTTTCGAGACTTGGAATTCTTCAAGCTGAAAATCTATGCCCTGCATGAAACAAAGTACGCTTTAATCGGATGAACCATAAAGATGAAAAAAAGAACGATGCTCAGCTGGAGCAGCGGCAAGGACAGCGCCTGGACGCTGCAGGTGCTGCGTCAGGACCCGGAAATAGAACTCGCCGGCCTTTTCACCGTCATCAATGAAAAATATAAACGGGCCTCCATGCATGCCACCCGCCTCGAACTGCTCCGGCTGCAGGCAGAGGCCGCAGGACTGCCGCTGATCACCATCCCCCTTCCCGATCAAAGCTCCCTTGAAGAGTGCGACAGGATGATGGGCCGCTTTGTCGCGGAGTGCGTGAAAAATGGCATTGCCTGCATGGCCTTCGGCGACCTGTTTCTGGAGGATATCAGACAGTACCGGGAAAACCAGCTCCGGGGTTCCGGCATCCAGCCGCTGTTCCCCTTGTGGCGGCTCCCCACCTGGAAACTGGCGCTGCGCATGCTGGACGCCGGTGTGGAGGCCTATATCAGTTGTGTGGACCTGGCCCGCCTGCCGTCAAATTTCGCCGGCCGCAGGTGGTCCCGCTCCCTGCTGGATGAGCTCCCCGCCGAATGCGACCCGTGTGGTGAAAACGGCGAAATCCACACCATTATCACCGCCGGCCCGATGCTGAACCGCCGCATCCCGGTTCGGGTGGGCGAGATCGTCGAACGAAACGGGTTCGCCTATGCCGATCTTATTCCGCTCTGATTGTTTCGCGCTGCTTGAGATACTCTATTCCAAGGTATTGCTATCCTTACTGATCCGGCGCCCGGCAGTTCCGTGAGGCCAGATGAATCGCATTTTGCGCGTAAAACACCCGGAATCTCCTTTCGGTCCCGATTCCGCTACCGACCCCGACTGGAGTCCCCCTTGCTCATGATCCAGTTGCACGTTTCTCGAAATTACCAGGTTTCCGGTTGACCGGACCCGCCATTTCCCTTTTAATGCATGTATCGTTGAATAATTCCTAACCAAGAAGGCATGCCATGCAACTGCGGCCCACTCTTTTCGCCCTAATTTTTCTGGTACTCAGCGGCTGCACTTCCTCCAAAATGCGGGTCGCCTCGCAGCAGGAGCTGTCACCGGCACCCCCGGGCAAGGCCCAGATTGTCTTCCTTCGCTCGTCGTTTGTCGGGGGCGACATCCAGTCGCCGGTCTATGACGTGACTTCGGGCAATCCTTTCTTTATCGGTATCGTCGCGAACAACACCAAGGTGCGCCACCTGACCGACCCGGGCAGGAGAATCTTCATGGTGGTCTCGCAAGCAGCGGACTTCATGCAGGCTGAACTTGTGGCAGGCAGGACTTATTATGCCATTGTCACCCCGAACGCGGGGGAAGAGGAAGGACGTTTTTCCCTGCATCCGATCAGGAAAGACCCGGCCAGTGCGTTCAGCACAGCCTCACCGGACTTCGCCGTTTGGCTCGCCAACACCAGGCTTGTTGACAACACCCCGGAATCGGAAAAGTGGGCACGAGACAACAACAGGAACATCGGGGAGAAATATCATGACTTCTGGCCAACCTGGCTGGGAAAAAACCCGGAAGAAAAAAAACAGCTGACCCTGCGCCCTGACGATGGTGAATAGCCTGGATCAGGCGCTTGGGCCGTTCCATTGCCCCCGGACCGCCCACCCGGCGAAAAGCGCCTATTCTTTTTGTTCAGCGCAGGCAGGTGTGTTTCTTTTCCGCCGTTCGATGATCACAACAACCATCCCATCGCTATAGGCCGAGCTGACTACGTTTAAATCATACAGGCAGCTGATCCTGTTCAAGTTCGTGGAAATATCGGAAGGCTTGCCCGCAATGCACAGATAGTCCCTGGAACCTGTCAATCTCTTCATACCATCTCCTTTGCCATGATTCTTGCCTCACATCCATCACGCCCGTATACTTCATGAACACTTTAATCATTTCCCGCGGCAGGATTCTACTAAATTCTCCTCACAACCGCCGGGTGCTTCCATGAAGAAGAGGCAGAACGACCAGCCCTCTCTCTGGTTGCGGATTATGCAAAAATACCGTAAAAAGAGATACAAATTTGTATCGGTGCTCCTGTTGACACCGCTGATCGAAACCCTGTGCACCTTATCCCGAAGGAAATACTTATGCCCCCATTGAACAGCAGAACCGTAGCGGCAGCCATCGCCTTTCTCCTCATCTCCGTATCAGGCGCCCAGGCCGATGATATCACGGATTCCCTCAACGACGCACTGGCCAAGTACAACAGCGGCCAGTACACCGAGGCGATCAACAGCATCAACTATGCAGAGCAGCTGATCATCCAGAAAAAGGGAGAGGCCCTGGTCCAGGTTTTTCCCAAGCCCCTGGACGGATGGCAGGCGGAAGAGGTGAAATCTGACCCGATCTTCGGCGGCGGCATCACTGCCGAACGGCGGTACACCAGGGATGCCGCCGCGGTCACCATTTCCATCGCCTCGGACTCGCCCATGCTCCAGGCCACCATGATGCTCTTCACCAACCCGATGTTTGCCACCGCGGACGGCGGCAAACTGGAGACCATCAACGGCCAGAAGGCCATCGTCAAATACAGTCCGGAAAGCAAGGGCGGGGAGATTCAGGTGGTTGCCGACAGCAGATTCCTGATCACCGTCAACGGCAGCGAGGTTGCCAAGGAAGACATGACCGCCTACCTCGGTAGCCTGGATTTCAACAAGCTGTCCACCCTGAACTGACGTTTTCCGGTGCCCGGAACGTCCACGGAACCGTTCTCAGCCGGCGATAACTCACAACGCAGGGCCTTACACACCGCCGGTTAGGAGGCGACCTGATTCAATTCATCTGGCGCAGGCCGCCTGTCTCTTGCCGTGCGCTCCTCAGTCAAACAGCATCTTTTCCACAATGATCTTATCCTCGACAGAACAGTGAGTTGCGTGGAGTTATAATATATTCCCAGTTCCCATCAATTATTTGCACTATGAGTTTGCCGGGAGCAGTGCCCACCCATATTTCCTCATCGCGAAGGGCAGGCGAAAATCGCCCCGAACACCTTCAACGGCTAGGAACTCCGCGTCTTGCGGAGTCCTGCACCCACCATTGAAAGGCTGCTCCATCTGAAAATCACTGAAAACCGAATCAATACTATTCTCAAGGCGAATTGCCTCTTGCCCCGCAAACAGTTTCTGGCTAAAATACCACTATTATTTCTTGTTGTTTTTACTCAATTTTTTTTCATCACAATATATCGGACCGCAAAAACGGTTTTTTAGAAAAATCAATTATTTCAAATTTTTAATGCATATTTTGCGCAAGCCGAGAAGCTGAGCGACTGCTCTTTGATGTCCTCAGATACTGCTCCTCCCCCCTTCGTTGATTTCGGGTTTTCAGCTGCTTGCACGGCGGAGCGTTGTGCTCCGGCCAATCTGAAAACGTTCCCGGCAACAGGCCAGCAAGGCGGGGACGAGCCTGCTCCTGTGGACAGAGGGCCAGGCACGGGCTGCATCCGGGTAGACGGGTGGGGCCGTGACCGGGATCAATCGAGGCCGGCCGCCGCCGCAAAAGAGCCACTTCCCTTAAGGCATCGCTATGGTTTACAGTTCCTTCACTTTTCTCTTTCTCTTCCTGCCGGTCACCCTAGCGGGCTTCTTTCTCTTGGGCAGAAGGGATGAGCATTGGGCGGCATCCTGGCTCCTCCTCGCCTCCCTGGCCTTTTACGTATCCTGGAATCCCGCCTACTTGCCCATCCTGGCCATATCAATCCTCGGCAATTACCTTGCGTACCGGGCAATCCTCCGGGCGCCTGAAGCGCGCAAGACGATCTGGCTGATCCTGGCCGTTGCCGGCAACCTGCTGTTGCTGGGGTACTTCAAATATGGCAACTTCTTCATCCAGACCGTCAACGACCTCGGCGGGGCAGCTATCCACCCGCTGGACGTCCTGCTGCCAATCGGCATCTCCTTCTTTTCCTTCACCCAGATCGCGTTCCTGTTCGATGCCCGGCACGGGAAGGCCCAGGACGTCAGCCTCTGGCGCTACGCCCTCTTTGCCTCCTACTTCCCCTACATCGTCGCGGGGCCGGTGCTCAATCACAAGGACATGCTGCCCCAATTTGCCAATCGGCGGAATTACACCGTCACCGCCAACAACCTGGCGGTGGGCCTGACTCTCTTCGCCTTCGGTCTGGCCAAAAAGGTCCTCATCGCCGATAACCTGGTGCCCGTGGTCGATGCAGCCTTCGCGGGCGAAAATCCCCAGCTGCTGGCCGCCTGGGTAGGCATGCTGGCCTACAGTTTCCAGCTCTATTTCGATTTTTCCGGCTACTCCGACATGGCCATCGGCGTATCGCGCATGCTGGGCTTCCAGATCCCCTTCAATTTCGACTCGCCCTACAAATCCGCCAACGTCAGCGAGTTCTGGACGCGCTGGCACATCTCCCTGTCGCGATTCCTGCGCAACTACCTCTACATCCCCCTGGGCGGGAACCGCCACGGCCAGTTCAAGCGCTACCGCAACCTGATGCTGACCATGCTGCTGGGCGGGCTCTGGCACGGCTCCAACTGGACCTTCGTCATCTGGGGAGGGTTGCACGGCCTCTATCTGTGCATCCAGCACGGCTGGCAGGCCATCAGAGGCAAGGCTCCCGGCACGCCGAGGCGGGGCGTCGTCGCTGTCAACCGTATCCTGACCTTCGTCGCCGTCCTGGTGGCCTGGACCTTTTTCCGCGCCCCTGACATTCACTCAGCCATGGACGTCCTCATGGGGCTGGCGGGGCTGAACGGCTTGGCGGCGGCCGCCGAACTCGGCCCCTGGGAACTGTCCATGGTCGGCGTCAGCGCCTTCATCGCCTTCCTCATGCCCAACACCAACCAGATCTTCCTCTATTTCGAGAACCGCTTTCCGGACGCCCAGGCAGCCTTTTCCCTGCTGCGCCTGCAATGGCGGCCCAGCCTTCGCTGGGCTCTGGTAACGGGAGTCATCCTGGTGATCGGCATCCTGAACATGGAAAGGACCGCTGACTTCATCTATGCCCAGTTCTAAACGGTCCCTGCCATGATCAGCACCCGCCGATATCTCATCAACCTTGGCTTGATCGCCCTCACCTTCCTGGCGGTCCTTATCCTCATCAATTACCGGGTGGATCCCTACCTCGTCCACCAGTGGGATTCGCCCCTCCTGAAACGGCTGAGCCCGCCCCAGCAGAAGATCGTCCCCTGGGGCAAGACCTACGCCGCCTACCGCTACCGGCCGGAAATAGTCTTTGTCGGCAGCTCGCGCACGGAAATCGGCCTGCCGACTGACCTGCGCCAGTTCGGCGACAGGCGCGTGCTCAACCTGGCCATCAGCGGCGCCTCCCTGGGCGATGCCATGACCATGCTCCGCCACACCAGTTACTTTCACCGCCCGGCGATGGTGGTCTGGGGCCTCGACTACGGCTGGCAGTTCGGCCTGCAGGGCGGCAACAGCGATTTCACCGTGGATCTGATCGCTACCTCGGACTGGTACCCCGCCAAGCGCTTCCTGCTCAACCTCAAGCGCGCCGCATCCTGGACGCAAACGGTCGATGCCTGGGCGATTCTGTTCGGCCTGCACGACCGGAAATGCCTGCCGATCCTGGCCAGCCGCGGGCAAAAGTCCAAGGAATGCCTGCAATTCATCATGGCGGACGAGGGCGGCACCGCCCTGGCCTTCGACAAGATCATCAACCAGGGCGACTTATTAGGGCCCCCAGTGGACACGGCCGGTGCACTGGCGGCCCTTGACGAGATGACGCGGGATTACTGCGGCCAGGGCGTGGCCTTCCGCTTCTTCCTCAACCCGGTCCATGCCTTGGCCGAACTGTCCTACTGGCAGGATGTCCTGCCGGAGCAGGAGCAATGGAAGCGCGACCTGGTCAAGCTCTTCGATCAGCGGCGCGGGGAGGGCTGCGACATCCGCTTCATGGACTTCACCGGCTTCAACAGGGTCACCACTGAACCCATCCCTCAGGTCACGGGCCGGAACCAGATGCGCTACTACTGGGAGTATTCCCACTACAACGCCGAGGCAGGCAAGGAGATGCTGGAGAGCCTGCTGCCTTCGGCCCATCAGGACGGCCGGGACGGCTTCGGCGTCGACCTGACCGGCGCGACCATCGAACGGCATCTGCAGGACTTCCGCACCCAGCGTCAGGCCTACTGCTCCGGCCAACCGAGCCAGACCTACAAGATGCCAGCCTGCGGGACCGCCAATCAGAACTGAAGCCGGTCCTGCTTAAAATCCCAGAGGCGGAGAGCGCCGAAACTCTCCCCTAAAAATCACGGCGAATACCGCGAATACATCCTTCTCAAAATGCTCCGTCTTCCGCAACTTCCATAAGCGCGCAAGCGACTGTTTAATAGGTTTCGTTTAACCCCCCGATCAAAACTGTCACGGACTGATCCAATAACTTAAGAAGGTAAAATAGGTTTTTTGCGGCGAACAGTCAACACTGTCATTTAGAGATCATAATTGCCATACGCTTACCTGCCGGGGTATGGGACAGCGTATGGGACAGAAAATGGAAATAAAAAAGGGATTCAAGCTAACTACCTGAATCCCTTAAATATTTCTTGGGGTGAGAGATGGGACTTGAACCCACGACCTCCTGGGCCACAACCAGGTGCTGCCACCAGCTGAGCTACTCCCACCACGCGCGAACCCTTTATAATAGCCTGGGGGCCGTTTGGCAAGAAGAAAGTCGGATCAGGCCAGTTCCTTCTGGCAGTGTTTGCACAGCTTGGCCCGGGCCTTGATCAGTTCGGCGCAATAAGGGCACTCCTTAAGAAAGTGCGCCGCCAGGATCGTCTGGATCGCCAGGTTGACGGTCTGCTCCAGATTTGGGTCCCTGAAGGCATGGTTGCGAAGGGGCTCGATGCAGGCCAGATCGTTCAGGACCGGCACCATTTCCGCGGCCCGCATTTTCACATCAAGGGCGACGTGGTCGTCCAGCAAAAGATAGAGAACCGGGGCCAGGTTCTTGTCCTCCACGCAGGTGGCCAGCTCGGCCACAGCCTCCCGCTCCTTCTGAAAACGGATGTTGGAACGCTTAACCTGCTCGGGATCGACCACGCTCCCGGTGAAGGCCCCCTTGCCGGCCACCATCATGGAATAGTTCTCGTTGCTGTCCGGCAGTTTCATGTGCCGGTAGGAGCCCACATGGCCGTAATTGTTTTCAATATTCTTCCAGCCGTTGACAAAGAGCTGACACTCGTCGTTCAGGCAGATGAAGAGGTATTCGGAGCCCCAGCCCAGGCCGTCGCCGACATGGATCGACGGCGCGTGGCAGAGGGTGAGCTTGGCTGAACAGTAGGGGCAGTGGTGTTCCTCTGCCAGCAGGTCAAACACGGATGATGATTTCATGAAATCTTGTACTCCAGGGCCATTGGATTATTGGGATCGAGCACCATGGGAAATTTGCCTTGTGCCAAAGGATAACCACTGGGCCGCGCCCGGTCAACCACCCGCACTTAAATCATCTTGCCCAGCACCTCGTCCACCGCCTTGGCCTGGAGCATCCTGGCCTGGAGAAACTCGCGGCTCAGGTGTTCGCTGTTGCGATCGATGAGGGAGCAGAGATCAGGAATCCGGGCCCCGTCGGCCATGGCGATGACCTGTTGCAGGTTCTTGGCGAAATCATGGACGATCCGGCGGCTGTCGCCGCTGGTAGCGAGGATTTCCGCGTAGGTGCGCGGGTTCTGGGAATGGACCCGGGCCATGGCCAGGATCGGGTACAGGGAAGTTAGGGTGCAGTGGCTGGCGATGTCATCGCTGGTGATTCCGTGTTCCTCGAGGGTCATGGCCAGGGCTACCGAGATGACCGTCGGCAGCTTTTGGCCGATCCCCATGAGCAGGTCGTGCCGGGCCGGGGAATCCTGATAGATGTCGGCGCCGTGCTTGTAGAGAAAGGTCTCGAATTCGCTGCACAGCCGACCGCTGCGGGCCGTACGGACCACGATGGCGTTCTTGTCCTTCATGGTCGCCGCCTGCGGACCCCAGAGGTTGTGCACCAGCATCACCTCCACGTCCGGGTTGGTGACGGCCAAGGCTGTGTCCAGGGTGGTTTCCGACTCACCGGCCAAGAGGACCAGCGCCTTGCCGGCTTCGATCAGCGGCCCGTACCGGCGAACCGTGTCCGTGGTCGCGCTGATGGGCACGCAAATCACCACCACATCCACCTGGGAGACCATCTCCGCGGGCCGCAGGGCGGTGGACCTGCCGCTCATCAGGATGCGGTAACCCTCGTTTTCCAGGCGGTCGGCAAACCAGCGGCTCATGGGGCCTGTTCCAATAAAGCCGAATGATTTTATATACTTGGTCCGCATATCGACCCTGGGAAAGCTGCCCAGGACCCGGACATGCCCCGGCCGGCCGATCACCCGGTTTTCGATCTGCTCGATGGCGCCCGCGACACTCGGGTCATGGATGTGGCCCTCGGCCTCAATGTAGATCTGCAGCTTCTGGGTCTTGATATCGCTCTCCGAGCGCATGTCCTGGATATTGACGCCGCGGCGGGAAAACTCGCCCAGGATGTCCACCAGCAGGCCAAGCCGGTCATCCATAGGCTTGGTGATGAGGCATGTGGCGTCGTAACCGGTCTCTACCGCCAGTTCAGGCCCAAGCACGGCGTACCTGGTCCGGTTGTGCTGAGCCACTTCCCTCTCCAGAATATGCATGCCATGGGTTTTCAGCATTTCCTCGGTCTCGATGACCCCGCGGTCGGACAGGCCCCCTTCCTTGATCTCCAGGATAGCCTGATCGATATCCTGCACGTTGAGCCTGGAAATCCCGGCAAAGGTCTCGCAGATATACTCCTCGCACTGGCGGAACACCTTGCCCTTGCCCACCAGCAGCCGCAAATCATCACGCCGGACCCCGGGTCCGGTCACTCCCAGGGAGAGGTGGGAGGGGAGGACGATGTTGTCGATCCAGTAGCCGCTCTTGATCTTGTCGAACAGGCGGAAATACTCTTTATTCTCCCCCTCCCTGGTGTTATAAATAGGAACAATTGCCAGCTGCACCTCGCCCAGGGAAAAGGCATCGATCAGGGCGCTGGTATGCGGATAGGTTTTGATCCTGGCCTTAGGAGCATACTGGACCGCAGCCTGCCAGGAGTGCGAATTGACTGGCCCGAGAGTTGCTAAGGTAATCATGTCTGCTGTCGTTTCCTTGCCGCCTGAGTTACAATCACGGGGACAGAATTCAATTCTGTCCCCAACTGGCTAAATGCATCCCCAAGATAAACCTCAAACCATCGCCCTCTGCAACATGAAACATGACAACCTCGCAAATACTCAAAACGCTGACCATCCGCCACTATGATTGCAAAAAGCTCCAGAGGTCACCGGCGTCAGAATTATATTTTTTGCGATTCTGACAAGCATGAAGATGGCTCTGTTGCAGAGTATATTTCAGCCCTGACCTCCTCCGAGAGGTTCGGCCCCCAGGTGGTGGCCCGCAAGGCCATTGCCCCGTCCGTCGCTGAGCTTGCCGGGCTCCCGGCAGGTCTCCACCCGGATCTGGGCCGGTTGCTCAACAAGATGGGCGCACAGCACCTGTACAGCCATCAGGCGAGAGCCGTCGAACTCATCCTCGGGCGCAACAACGTGCTGGTCGCCACTCCCACTGCCAGCGGCAAGTCCCTGATCTACAACCTGCCGGTGCTGAATGCCCTGCTGCGGCAACCAGGAGCCAGGGCGCTCTACCTCTTTCCCTTGAAAGCCCTGGCCCAGGACCAGGTCAGGGCACTGAAGGCAATGGCGGTCCTGCTCCCTGAATATTTCGAGCAGAAGGGGCTAACGCCGGCAGCAATCTACGATGGCGACACCTCTTCCCACTTCCGCAGGAAGATCAGAGAAAACCTGCCCGGCATCCTGGTCAGCAACCCGGATATGCTCCACCTCTCCCTGCTCCCCTACCATCACCTGTGGGGAGGCCTCTTTGCCAGCCTGACCCATGTGATCATCGACGAGGTGCATACCTACCGGGGCGTCTTCGGCTCGCACATGGCCTGGGTCATCAGGCGACTGAAACGGATCTGCCGCCTGTACGGCGCAAACCCGGTGTTCATCCTCTCCTCGGCCACGGTGGGCAATCCCGAGGAGCTTGGCAACAACCTGCTGGGCGAGGAGGTCACCGCCATCACCGCCTCCGGCTCTCCCCGGCCGCCCAAGGAGGTCATCCTGCTCAACCCCCTCGATTCCGCGCCCTACACCGCGACCATGCTCCTGGAGGCTGCCGTTCGCCGAGGCCTGCGCACCATCGTCTATACCCAGTCCCGGAAAATGACTGAGCTGATCACCATGTGGACGGGGAGGCGCATCAGCGATCTCCAGGAAAAAATCGCCTCCTACCGGGCCGGCTTCCTGCCCGAGGACCGGCGCGACATCGAAAGCCGGCTGGCCGACGGCCGCCTGCTCGGGGTGATCTCCACCTCGGCCCTGGAGTTGGGCATCGACATCGGCAGCCTGGATATCTGCATCCTGGTGGGCTATCCGGGCTCAATGATGGCCACCTGGCAGCGGGCCGGCCGAGTCGGGCGCAGCCAGCGGGAATCCCTGGTGGTGCTTATCGGCCACGAGGACGCCCTGGACCAGTATTTCATGCGGAATCCCGACGACTTTTTCGCCCGGGAGGTAGAGGCGGTGGTCCTCAACCCGGAAAACCCGACCATCGCCGGCCAGCACCTGACCTGCGCCGCGGCCGAATCGCCGCTAACGCTGGCGGACCCGCTGTGCGCCATGCCAGATGCCCCGACCATCCTCGCCGGCCTGACCAGGGCCGGGCAACTGCTGTGCGCCGCGGACGGCGCCACCTGGTTCTCGGCCAGGAAATATCCCCAGCGCGAAGTCGATCTCCGCGGCGGCGGCACCCGCTTCCGGATCCTGATCAGGGAAAGCCGGCAGGATCTGGGCGAAGTCGACGGCTTTCGCGCCTTCAAGGAATGCCACCGGGGCGCGGTCTACCTGCACATGGCACAATCCTGGCTGGTGGAGCACCTGGACCTGGACGGCCGCGAGGTTCTGGTCTCCCCGTTCAGGGGCCATTATTTCACCCGGGCGCTCTCCAGCAAGAGCACCGAGGTCCTGGAAACCCTGCAGACCAAAGCGGTCGGTTCCACCCTGGTGCACTTCGGCCGGGTCCGG
Source organism: Desulfobulbaceae bacterium (assembly GCA_003508005.1). Classification (GTDB taxonomy): domain Bacteria; phylum Desulfobacterota; class Desulfobulbia; order Desulfobulbales; family Desulfobulbaceae; genus UBA10518. The sequence goes on along the minus strand of DNUE01000094.1, from coordinate 33,222 downwards.
GTCACCGAGACCGTGACCGCCTACCAGAAGCACCTGATCGGCAGCCAGAAGGTCATCGGCCGCTACCCCCTGGACCTGCCGCCCCAGATCTTCGAGACCGAGGGACTGTGGCTGGAGATCCCGGAACAGCTGATGCGGACGGTTGAGGGACAGCACCTGCACTTCATGGGCGGAATCCATGCCCTGGAGCATGCGATGATCGCCCTGCTGCCGCTCCTGGTGCTCTGCGACCGCAACGATATCGGCGGCATCTCCCATCCCTGGCATGAGGGTCTGGGCAAGCCGGCGGTCTTCATCTACGATGGCTACAGCGGCGGGGTGGGGCTGACCCGGAAAGGCTTTGCCCGCATCGAGGAACTGATGGCCCAAACCCTGACCGCGGTCCGTGAGTGCCCATGCGATATCGGCTGCCCCTCCTGCGTCCATTCCCCGAAGTGCGGCTCGGGCAACCGGCCGATTGACAAGAAAAGCTGCATTGCCCTGCTGTCCGGGCTGCTGCAGAAAGGGGAAAGGCGGCCATCTGCCGGCCCTGAAACCAGGACGGCGCAGGTGCCCCGTCCGCTACGGCCGGCCAACGCCTTTACCCTGCCGGCACGCTACGGGGTCTTTGATGTGGAAACACGGAGATCGGCCCACGAGGTGGGCGGCTGGCACCGGGCGGCGCGCATGGGGATCAGCGTGGCCGTGCTCTATGACGGCCAGCGGGATGAATTTTTCACCTTCGAGGAGCACGAAACCGAGCAACTGATCGAGCACCTGTACAGCCTGGAACTGGTGATCGGCTTCAACAACAAACGCTTTGACAACCAGGTGCTGTCGGCCTATACCAGCCGGCGCCTTTCTGATCTTCCTTCCCTGGACATCCTGGAGGAAATTTCCTGCCAGCTGGGCTACCGCCTGAGCCTGGACCGGCTGGCGGAGCACACCCTGCAGGTAAAAAAGGAGGGCAACGGCCTGCTGGCCCTGCAATGGTTCGCCCAGGGCAGGATGGACCTGCTCCGGGCCTACTGCCGCAAGGACGTAGCCATCACCCGTGATCTCTTTCTCTACGGCCTGCGGGAAAACCACCTCCTCTTTCAGAACAAGGCCGGAAAGGTGGTGCGGCTGCCGGTTGCCTTTCAGCAGCGGATCGCCGGGATTCTTGCCGCGGGTCCCAATTCAGTTCACGGCCAGACGAGCTTCTTGTGAATCCAGCCCTTGAGCTGCGGGTGCTCGAACTGGATCCATTCTCCCTTCTGGGTTACCTTTTTCAAAATGACATCCTTGACCACGCTGCCCACCTTGCTGAATTCGGCACCGGGTCCGGAACGGGCATTGCCCTCGTTGACAACGACGATCACATACTGATCCTTGGTCACCAGCGAGGCAAAGACCCAGCCCTGGTCGTTCTCGTAATCCTTGACCTTGAGCCATTCTCCCTTTTTTTCCAAGATCTGGAGGGGATATCCCGCCGGCAGTTCGTAGAGGCTGGCGTATTTAGTGTCCGGGCCTGAACGGAGATTGATCCCGTCCTTGCTGATGCTGACATACTCTGCGGCCAGACCCGAGGTTACCGCCAGCAACGAGGAGACTGCCAGCGCAGCCAGACCTGCCCATAACTTTCCTTTGTGCATTCTCATAGCGTTCTCCTTATCATATCACTTTGTGCAAGTAGTTTGCTCTGCTGTTCTTCCGCGGCAACCAGGTGCATCAGAAACTCCGTATTGCCCTTGGCCCCCCTGACCGGCGAGGTAACTATACCCCGGCAGTCGAGGCCAGCGGCCCCAGCATATGCACGAACCTGCGACAGCGCCAGTTGGTGCAGGTAATCTTCCCGCACCACTCCGCCCCGGGCCACCTTGTCACGGGGCAGTTCAAACTGGGGCTTGACCAGGGCGATTATGGAGGCCGCGCCGGCAAAAAGACGGCGCACCGGCGGCAACAGAAGATCCAGCGAAATAAACGAGGCATCGATGACTGCCAGGTCAATAGGCTCGGGAATCTGTTCCCTGGTCAGGTAGCGGGCATTGGTCCGTTCCAGCACCACAACCCGGCTGTCCTTTCGCAGCCGCCAGTCCAGGACCCCGTAGCCGACATCCACGCAGTAAACCCGGCCAGCTCCGTGCTGCAGCAGACAGTCAGTAAATCCGCCGGTGGAGCAGCCGATATCCGCGCAGACCATGCCCGCAGGATCCACCTGGAATGATGCAAGTCCGGCAGCCAGCTTGTCGCCCCCTCTGCTCACATAGCGCCTGCCCTCGCGGAGGCGAATCTGACAGTCCGGCGCATACTGGCTGCCCGCTTTGTCGGCGAGCCTGCCGTTGACCTCCACCCTGCCGCTGCCAATCAAGGCCCGCGCTGTCCCAATCTCTGTCGCCAGATGCCGCTCTAGGAGCAGCGCATCCAGCCGTATTCCGCCCACCATCTGGTCGCGCGCCGGCTTTCTACTGCAGGGCGGCCAGCTGCTGCTCCGCGGTTGAGGCCTCGGCACTCTGCGGATGCTCGGCGATCAGTTTCTTATAGATGATCTTGGCGGTCTCGTGATCCGTCAGCTTCTCAAAGGACATGCCCTGTTTGAGCAAGGCGGTCGGGGTCCGGGGGTGATCGGCATGGTTGGAAATCACCTTCTGATAATCGAGAATGGCCAGGTCATACTCGCCCCGGGCGAACAGCGACTCACCCATGTAGAAAAGGGTCTCTGCCGCCTCGTTCCCCCTGGGATTCCGGGCCAGAACCTGCTCGAAGGCCTTGTAGGCATCGTTATACTGCTGGGCCTTGTACATGCTCAGGGCCTTGTTGAACATATCGCTGCCCGCGGCACTGGCCGCAGCAGGAGTGGCCGCGCCAGCAGGCGCCGCAGCCGGGGCGGCAGGAGTCTCCACCGGAGGGCTCACGACCGGCGCCACCGCTGAGGGCACTGCAGCTTCCTGCGTCGCCGGCGTTGCGACTTCCGCCTTTTTCGTTGGGTCCATCTTCACCTTGCGTCGTTCGGGCAGGAGGCTAACCTGACCCTCGGCCCCGCCGCCGGCAGCCATGCTGCGCTTCCGCGCCTCTTCTGCCCTTTTGGCCGCTTCCCGGGCACGTGTTTCTGCATCCTGGATACGGGCCTCTCCAATCTTGTCAAGGTTCGCTTCCAACTGACTCACCCTCTCTTCCAGGGCCTTGATCCGGTTCTCGAAGGATGCCTGCAAGCCGGTCACGTTTTCCTTGGTCTGCTCGCGGATCTGTCCTTCCTGGTGCGATTTTTCCTCCAGCAGGGCCCGCATCTGGGCAATACTGTTTTCCATCTCGTCCAGACGACTTGCGGAACTGGCCTGGCGCTTCTGCACCTGATCGACCTCAGTGCCGCGCACGTCTTCCACCTTCTGGTTGACTGCCCTGACCTGATACTTCAGGTCCCTGATCTCATCCTTTGACGCGCATTGGCAGAGCAGCAAAACCGTACAACCCGCAACAGCCAGATTTCTTATGTGTTTCATTAGTGCTCCCTCATAGAGATAACAATATTTGACCACTTGCTTGGCACATACTTGGCAAATGCTTCGCGAGGAAAAATCAATCCTAATCCACTGCTTTGGTCCACTGGGGATAAGACTGATTCCCCTTCACATTGTAGAGCAGCCGCATCTCCCGGCCGTCCTTCAACATGACCCAGATCTGCTTCTTGCCCTGTCCCCGCCGGGAAAAAGCGATCTGTTTGCCGTCCGGCGACCAGGTCGGCGCTTCACAATCACCCCAGCCGGAGGAAACCTGCTGAACCGATTTGGGATTGGCTGGATTCATGGTATAAATATGATACTGACCATTTCTCAGACTGGAGAAGGCGATCAGGTCGCCCTTCGGCGACCAGGTCGGTTCGGAATTTTCCTTGCCCTCAAAGGTTAGGCGCTGAGCATTGCGGCTCTTCAGGTCCATGAGATACACCTGCGGCGTGCCGCTGCGATCCGAAACAAAGACGATGGAATTACCGTCCGGCGACCAGGAGGCGGAAACATTGATGGCTGCCCCGGAGGTAAGACGTTCCTTGACTTGCCCCTCCCGGTCGATCAGATAGAGGTCCGGGCTGCCGTCCTTGCTGAGGGTGACGATCATGGTCTTGCCGTCCGGAGACCAGGCAGGAGCCAAGTTCATCCCCTTGCGCCGGGAAACGGCATTGGTCACCTTGCTCTGCCGCAAATCGGTGAGATAGAGATTCTGGTTGCCGGTATGATAGGAAGAGTAGGCCAGGTAGTTGCCGTCCGGAGAGAAACGGGGGGAAACCACCAGGTGCTGGTGCTTGGTGACCTGCCGGTGTCCTCGGCCCAGCGCATCCGCTACATACACTTCCTTTCTGCCGGTGCCGTCTGAAACATAGGCAACTCTTGAGCGGCTGATACCAGGCGTGCCGGTAAACTCTTCGATCATGCTGTCGCACAGCCGCAGCACCATGTCCTCACTCTGCTTGCTCTCGCCCCGGTATCTGCGGCCGGCCATCATCTTGTCTTCCCGCACGTCAAGGAGGCGGCCTTCAATCGTCATCCCCGAGCCCGCGGTCTCGAACTTGCTCATGACCACATAATCGACCCCCAGGGCCTTCCAGTCGGCATCATTGCGGCCGCCGTACTTCTGCGAATCAACGACCTGGATGAACCCGTGAAATGCAAGCCCCTGCGACAGGAGATCGGCCATGGGCTTCCCCTCTTTCTCATCACCGGCCGGTGCCGATGGACTGGAAAACCAGGGCACGGCCACCACTACCTTGCGCACGTCTTGGGCGGTGATATCGAGATAGACCCGTTCTGCCCGGGCCGGGACTATGGCGATGCAGAAGGCCAGCAAAACAATAGCGATTAGTATGCGCATGTTATTCATAATAAGAATACCTTTCTCCAGCAAAATCATTTTCAGTTGGTTATGTTGGTTTCGCAACAATACATCAAGGGTGATGGCTCAGCACCCATCGAGACAAGGCACATATTTATTTTGCAGAATGCGGCCCTCACAGGCACTCTGCACCGACAAAAGCACCGGGAATGTACACCAATTGGGCTGATTTTGCGACGCTATCACAATTTCACCAGCTTACTTCCTCGTTGGGCCGGAACCTGAAGCCGACCTCGATGGAATTCTCGCTCATCAGTTTGGGAAAGGGCGGCATGGGCGAGGCGCTGTCAATGGTCTTCATCACGAACTCATCAAAATAGCGGTCCGCCGATCCCTGTTCAACCGTTACTTTTGCCACGGTCCCGTCCCGACGGATGGTCAGCACGACCACCGCCTCCAATTTGGGATCCCACTGGCGCATCTCCGGCAGAATCCAGTACTGCTGCATATGTGCCCCCACCGTCATCAGATACTGCTGGGAGACGATATTGCTCACCCCCTGCCGGGCGGAATTCCTACTGGTGGACGAAGATGCCGAATTCTTCGCTCCCCGAGCCTTGATCATGTCAGCCAGAGCTGCGCGCGCCAACTCCGCTTCCCGCTGGGCGTTCTTCTCCTCCAGCTTTGCCTGGGCAATTTCCTTCAGCCGCTGCTGCTCCTTCTGTTCCTGGACGATCACTTTTTCGTCCGCCAATTTCTTTTTTTTCTTCAGCGGCTGCAGGGAAACCGGCTTGACTTCCACCGGCTCCTCCTTCACCACCTGCGGCGGCACCGGCACCTGGATCTTCGGCTTGACCGGCTCCAGCCTGGGCGGAGGTTCTGGTGCCGGCGCCGGCTCTGGGGGCGCTGCCTCCTCAGCTGGCGGCACTGCAGACTGCTGGGCCTCCTGACCCGGATCCGGCAGGGATACCAGACTGACCGTCACCACATTGTCGAGAAGAGGTCTGTGGTGGAGCCACATCGGCAGGGTGACGGAAAGGGTTAAGGCGAGGATATGCAGGGCCACCGCAATCCCCAGCGGGCGCTGCCAGCCCTGCTCGGCATCCCGCTGCCGCAGGAAAAAATCCCCGGCGCTGAAAGGTATCCCGTTCAGTGCCACGCCTCCTACTTCTTCTCTTCCTCGGGCTGGGTTACCATCCCCAGCTTTTCAAAACCTGCCTGCTTGATATCGGCCATCACGTTCACCACGCTGCCGTAGGGAACACTCTTGTCGGCATGGAGGTAGATCGGCCGCTTTTTCTCCTCCTCGCCCATGCCGCCGAGTTGCTCCCGGAGTTGAACATTGTTCACTTTGATCTTGCCGAGCGAAATCTCGCCCTCCTTGTTCAGGGTCACCACCAGGGGCTCCTCATCCTGGCGCAAGGACTTGGCCGTGGTCTCCGGCAATTCGACTTCCAGGCCCTGGGTCATCATCGGCGCGGTGACCATGAATATGATCAGCAGCACCAGCATCACGTCCACCAGCGGCGTCACGTTGATCTCCGCCACCAATCCCCGGCGGCGGCCGCCGTTCGTCGAGCCTATCCCCATGTCTCAGTCCCCTTAACCCCTTACGCTCTGGTCAAAAAATCACGTTCGATGAGATTGAGAAAATCCGTGGCAAAATGCTCGATTTCGGACTCGAGCCTGCCAACTTTATTGATATAAAAATTATAAAAGATAACCGCGGGGATGGCAACCGCCAAACCTGCCGCGGTGGCAACCAGCGCCTCGGAAATACCGGGAGCAACGACAGCCAGGGAGGCGGAGCCCCGCATGCCGATATCATGAAAGGAGGTCATGATGCCCCAGACCGTCCCGAACAGGCCAATAAAGGGGGTGGCGCTGCCGGTGGTCGCCAGAAAGGGAAGCCATCTGCTCATCCGGTCCAGTTCCATGAGCTGGGCCTTGCGCATGGCCCGCTTGACATTGTCCAGGGTGGCCAGCTGCATTTCCAGGGAATCGTTTTCCTTGTCCTGCCCCTCCCGGGCCATACTGATTTTCTTCAACTCGTGGAACCCGGAAACAAAGACTGCGGCCTCCGGGCTGTTCGTGTATTCCCTGGCCGAATCATAGGCCTCGTTCAGGGTCTTGCTCTCCCAGAAGCGGTCAAGAAACTCATCGGAACTCGCCTTCAATTTCCTGAACAGGAGAAGCTTCATAATAATGATGCTCCAGGAGCCAACTGAAAAAATCAAAAGCGCCAGCATAACGGCCTTAACCATGAGGCCGGCATTCATCATCATCTCGACAAGGGAAATATTCACGGCAAATGTTCCTTCAATACTTTCAGTTTCATCTCATAATCGGCTCAGGAGGCTGGCTGGCCAAGTATCCTGCCATCCTCCCGCCATGATCCGGAGTGGTCATGACAGGCTGAAGCGGGCAGTTCCGAAACGGATCCGAAACGACCGACGGCGGCTCTGGCCCAGGCCAGCATCCGGAACCAGGGGGACGCAGTTGACAGGGGCGGCGCAAAATTGATCCGCCGGACGGCTGTCAGCGATGGTGCTTCTGCTTCGCCCGGCAACGGATTATGTCCGCATGACCAGAAAAATGGACCTCTTCAGTCGACACAAACCATGCGTATACATAAACTTGACAATATATCTGATCAATATAATTCTGTCGACCTCCTTCTGCAGATGGTGTACAAACAGTGATAATTTTTTGGATGGCCACTGCCAGTGATCCTTGCCTGCATCCTGGCCGTCGTGTTGAGCCTCGTGAGCTGTATGGAGAGGAGAAGATGGTGAACCCAATCTATGATGTCGTAATCATCGGCGCCGGACCGGCCGGCATTCAGGCCGCGATCCACGCCTCGCGCAAGAAGACCGACGTGCTGCTGCTCGGCCGCATTGAAAACAGCGCCCTCAACGGGGCGCACGTCGAAAACTACGCCTTTGTCGAAGGCGTCCAGGCGGGCAGGGACCTGCTGGCAGCCGGCCATCGCCAGGTAGCGCAATTCGGCAGCCGGATCGCCCCGCTGGATGTCCTGAAAATTGCCCAGGATGGAGAGATATTTCGCCTGGAACTCGAATCCGGGGAGGAAATCAAGGGGAGAACGGTTATTTTCGCCATGGGGGTTTCCAAAAAAAAGCTTAACGTGCCCGGAGAGAATGAACTTCTGGGCCGGGGCGTTAGCTACTGCGTGGACTGCGACGCAAATTTCTACCGGGGGGCCACGGTGACCGTAGTCGGTGACCGCAGCGCCGCGGTGGACGGGGCACTGACCCTGCTGGGCTATGCCGCCAAGGTGTACCTGGTCTCGCAGAAACTGAATGTCTCCCAGGAACTCCTGACGCGGCTGCGCCAGAGCCCGGTGGAAGTCTTAGAGGGCACCGGAATAAAAGCCATCGCGGGCGAAAAGGCCGTGACCGGCCTTCACCTCACCAGCGGCGACATGGTCCAGACCGACGGCGTGTTCATTGAACTCGGCTCCAAAGGTGCGCTGGAACTGGCAACCCAGCTGGGGGTGATGCTGGACAGTGAACACTTCAAACACATCGACACCAACCGCAAGCAAGAGACCAACATCCCTGGAGTCTACGCCGCCGGCGACATCGTCGGCTACCCCTACCAGATCGCCAAGGCAGTGGGCGAAGGGTGCGTGGCCGGCATGGAAGCGGCGACCTATGCCCGCAGGCAGAAACAGAAGGAATCCGCTTGAGCGCCTCTCTGCCTTCTTCCGCCTCCCCTATGAGAATCCCGGCGACAGAAATTCGGGTCAGCGGCATTGTCCAGGGTGTCGGCTTTCGCCCCTTTGTCTACCGGCTGGCTGCTCAATACGGGCTTGCCGGCACCATCAGCAACAACCCCGATGGGGTCATCATCCGGGTTGCCGGTGATGATGCCGGAATAGACGCCCTATTAGAGGCACTCTGGCACAACCCACCGCCGCTGGCCCGCATCGTCGGCGTTGAACGACGGCAATCCGTCCTGCCCGAAAGTCACACCGGATTTGTGATTCTGGAAAGCGAAACGGGACGGCAGAGCCATACCCATGTTTCGCCGGACATCGCCACCTGTGCCGACTGCCTGCGGGAAATCATGAATTCCGGCGACCGCCGCCAAAGTTACCCTTTTACCAACTGCACCAACTGCGGCCCCCGCTACAGCATCATCCGCTCGCTCCCCTACGACCGGCCGCGCACAACCATGGCCCCGTTTCCCATGTGCCCGGATTGCCAAAGGGAATACACTGACCCGGCAAACCGTCGTTTTCACGCCCAGCCCAATGCCTGTCCCGTCTGCGGTCCAAGCCTAGCATTTCATGACCCGCAGGGCAACCTGGTCCCCATGGCAGACCCGCTGGCCTTCGCTGCAGCGGCCCTTAGCCAGGGAGGCATTATCGGGATCAAGGGCCTGGGCGGATTTCACCTGGCGGTGAGCGCCGCCGACCCGGACGCCATCGGCCGACTCCGCAAGCGGAAACACCGGCCGGCCAAACCCCTGGCGGTGATGGTCAGGGACCTTGCCGGAGCCAGGCAGATCGCCCTGTTTGGCCCCGCCGAGGAGCTGCAGCTTGCCGCCATATCCTCGCCCATCGTCCTCCTGCGCAAGAAACCCGGGAACGATCTTGCAGAGAACCTGGCGCCAGGCATCGACGAGTTGGGGGTGATGCTGCCCTATACCCCTCTGCATCATCTGCTCTTTGCCCTTCCTGAAACGCCCCCCTGCCTGGTCATGACCAGCGGCAACCCTGCCGGCGAACCTCTGTGCAAGGATAATGCCGAAGCCCTGGTGCGTCTGGCCCCGTTCTGCGACGGCTTCCTCCTGCACAACCGGGACATCCACACCCGGGTGGACGATTCAGTGGTCCGGCTCATGGGCGACCGGCCCCGGTTGCTTCGGCGTTCCCGGGGCTACGCCCCTGCACCGGTCCGGCTGGGAGTGGACGTTCCTCCGGTGCTCGCCGTGGGCGCCGAGTTGAAGAACTGTTTCTGCCTGGCCAGGGGCCGGGATGCCTTCCTGAGCCAGCATATCGGAAACCTGAGCAACCTGCCCACCCTTGAATTCTTCGAACAGACCCTGCAGCGGCTCAGCAGCCTGCTGGAACTTGAGCCAGGCCTGGTGGTTGCCGACCTGCATCCGGATTACCTGAGCACGAGGTTCGCTTCCCAACTCGACCTGCCGCAGCTCCGCGTCCAGCACCACTGGGCCCATGCCGCTTCGGTCATGGCCGAACACGGGCTGAGCGAGGCGCTGGCCATCATTATCGACGGCACCGGCTACGGCCCGGACGGGACAATCTGGGGCGGAGAGGCGCTGCACTGCACCCTACGGAAATTCGAGCGCCTGGGCCGCCTGGCACCCCTGACCCTGCCCGGCGGGGATATGGCCGCCCGGCAGCCGTGGCGGATGGCCCTGGCCGCCCTGCATGCCTCAGGCCTGGTCGGCAAGGCATCCGATCTCCCTCTCGGGGGTTCCCCCGACGAAAAGAAATTCATCCTGGAAATGCTGCACAAAAACATCAACTGTCTGCCGACCTCCAGCTGCGGACGGCTGTTTGACGCGGTCAGCGCCTTGCTCGGCATCTGCCGGATCAACACCTTCGAGGGCCAGGCAGCCATGGAACTGGAGGCCTGCGCGGCAAGAGCCCTCAAGAATAACTCGCTCCTGGCAACTGACCTGTTTCGCGAAATCAATGGCCGGCAACTTTTTTCCGAGCAAGAGGGGCTTCTTGAAATCGCCACCACCGACTGTCTGCAGGCCATTGTCAGCGACATTCTGGCAGGAACGAAAACAAAAGAGGAGATTGCCCTCTTCCTGCATGTATTTCTTGTGTCCGCCTTCGGGAATATGATAGGGTCTCTCCACGAGCGGACCGGCGTTGACACGGTGGTGCTCAGCGGCGGCAGTGTTCAGAACCGAATTCTTGCGGAAGGATTTGCCGACTTCTTTTCCCGATCCCGGCTCAAGCTTTATACCAATGTCCAGGTCCCGGCCAATGACGGCGGATTGGCCCTGGGACAGGCAATACTTGGAGGTATCCATGTGTCTGGCTATTCCCATGCGTGTACATGAAGTGCTCGGTGATCCGGGCGACCCGCTCACCTTTCCGGTGGCCGTGGTGGACGAAGCCGGGGTGCGCAAGGAGGTTCGTCTTGATATAGTCGACCGTTGGCCTGTGCCCGGCGACTACCTGATAGTCCATGCCGGCTTTGCCATCCACACTCTTGATGCCGAAGAGGCCGAAACCAACCTCAAGCTGATGCGGGAGATGGCCTTGCATGTTGATAGACAGGATAACTGAAGGCCTTCGCGACCCTGAACTGGCAGGCAGGCTGAGCCGGCAGATCCATGATGCCGCCACCCGGCCACTGCGGCTGATGGAGGTTTGCGGCACCCATACCATGGCTATTTTCCGCCACGGCATCCGCTCCCTGCTCCCGGCGGAGGTGGAGCTGATCTCCGGACCGGGCTGCCCGGTCTGCGTCACCAGCGCCGGAGATATTGACCAGATCATCGACCTGGCCGACCGGCCAGGAGTCATTCTGGCAACCTTCGGCGACCTGCTGCGGGTCCCTGGCAGCGACTGCAAAAACCTGGCTGAGGCCAGGGCCGAAGGGGCCAATGTCGAGATTGTCTATTCGCCCGCCGAAGCGCTGAAAATTGCGCAGGCCACCGATCGAACCGTGGTCTTTCCTGCCATCGGTTTTGAAACGACTATTCCGGTCATTGCCGCAACGGCCCTGGAGGCCCGGCAGAAGGGGATCAACAACTTCAAGCTCCTGGTCTCGCACAAGGTGGTGCCGCCTGCTCTGTACGCCCTGCTCGGTGACCCGGAGCTGGCCGTGGACGGCCTGATCTGCCCCGGCCATGTCAGCGCGATCATCGGCGAGAAGGCCTACGAGCCCCTGGCGGCAAAATTCCATATCCCCTGCGTCATTGCGGGTTTCGAGCCCATGGACATCCTCAGCGCAATCTATCTCCTGGTCCGCCAAATTCAGGACGGCCAGGCGCGGGTGGAAAACTGCTACGGCCGCGTGGTGAGCAGGGAGGGCAACCCCAGAGCCAGAGCGATGATCGAGAAAGTATTCGAGCCCTGTGACGCCCAGTGGCGGGGCCTGGGCGCAATCCCCGGCAGCGGTCTCGCCCTGCGCCCGGATTTCAGTGACCTGGACGCCCGAACCGCCTTCGGCCTCGTCTTCCACGATGTCCCGGAACCCAAGGGCTGCCGCTGCGGAGAGATTCTTACCGGCAAGGTCAAGCCCCCCCAGTGTCCCCTGTTCAACACCCGCTGCACCCCGACCCGTCCGGTCGGCCCCTGCATGGTCTCCAGCGAGGGCACCTGCGCAGCGTACAGCAAATACGGAGGCCTATGAGCACCAAGCGCATTCTCCTCGACCACGGCAGCGGCGGGGTCGCCAGCCGGGAACTGATCGAGACCATATTTCTGCCCCGCCTGGACAACCCGATCCTCTCAAGGTTCGAGGACAGCGCGGTCCTGCCTGCCTCTGCCGGCCGTTTGGCCTTTACCACCGACAGCTACGTGGTTGATCCTATCTTCTTTCCCGGCGGCGACATCGGCAAGCTTGCGGTGAACGGCACCATCAACGACCTGGCCATGCAGGGCGCCACTCCCATCGGCCTGAGCCTGGCCCTGATCCTGGAGGAAGGTTTTCCCCTGGCGGATCTTGAACGCCTGGCTGATTCCATTGGCGATGCCGCGCGCTCCAGTGGCGTACCGGTGGTGACCGGTGACACCAAGGTCGTGCACCGGGGCAAGGCGGACAAAATCTTCATCACCACCGCAGGGGTCGGCATGGTGGCGGACGGACTGGAACTCAGCTCCCGGCTGGCCCGTCCAGGTGATGCGGTACTCCTCTCCGGTTTTTTCGGCGACCACGGGATAACGATCATAGCCACCAGATCCGGCCTGGCCATCCAGAGCGATATACAAAGCGACACTGCACCCCTGCATAACATGGTTGCGGCCATGCTTGCCCGCAAGGAAAACTCCATCCGCTGCCTGCGCGATCCCACCCGCGGCGGTATCGCCACGGTACTTGCGGAAATCGCGGAGAAATCGCAGGTCCAGATCAATATCAGCGAAGAAGCCCTGCCGCTGCGCCCCGGTGTCAGCACCGCCTGCGAGCTGCTGGGCCTGGACCCCCTCTATCTGGCCAACGAGGGCAAATGCATCGTCATTGCCGACAGCGCATCGGCACAAGACCTGCTGGCCATCATGCGCGCCACTCCCGAAGGCCGGGATGCCGCCCTGATCGGAAGGGTGGCACCCCTGGATGCGGGAGTCAGGAAGGGCCGGGTGGTCCTGCGGACAGCCATAGGCGGCACACGGCTCATCGGTTCCCTTAGCGGCGAACCGCTGCCGAGAATCTGCTGACCTGTTTGTTGAATTTTTGTTCAAATGTTTTTACTTTCACCCACCCTTTTGTAAAAAAATTTGAAAAAAAGAAATTGACATCCACCTTTTCTCCATCGTATATATAACGAAACTTAAAATACTGTTCCCTCCGCACTGGAGCGGCAACTTTGCTCAATTGGAAGATCGGAAGCCGGAATGTTGGGATGTTGTATCCATAAAAGTTTCACCCCTCTGCGATCCCCTCGCCTTGCTCACTGCATGCAGGCTTCTTTCGCTCCCAACATCTTGGTCGGTTCCCTTTGCACGCAGTACTTTTTCAAAACAATACATTGTGAGGCTGGTTGCTCCGGTCGTTTTTTTACCAACCGGGATGCCAGTTTGTTGCATTCATTGCCTTGCTTTCAACCCAGGCTTCTTAGGTCGCACCTTCGGATGCGCCCTTAGGATACGATCCAGCTAGTGACCAGAATGGTCAAATAACCCCAACCCTTTTGCGGGAGAAAGGAGGGAAAGATGTCAAGACATGATTTTGGCAAGGAAGTAAACATGAAGGTCGACCGCCGGACCTTTATCAAGGGATGCTCCATCGCGGCGGCGGCCATGGGACTGTCGGAAACCATGGTGCCGAAGCTGGTGGAGGCCGCAACGGCAAGCCAGCGGCCGCCGGTGGTCTGGCTCCACTTCCAGGAATGCACCGGCTGCACTGAGACTCTGCTCCGGGCAACCCACCCCGATGTGGGCCGGTTGATTCTGGACATCATCTCCCTGGACTACCAGGAGACCGTCATGGCCGCAGCCGGCCACCAGGCGGAAGAGGTCCTGCATGAGACCATCAACAAGTATAACGGCAAATTCATTTGCGTGGTGGAGGGCGGCATCCCCACCAAGGACGGCGGCATTTACTGCAAGATCGCCGGCAAGACCGCCATGCAGATCCTTGCCGAGGTGGCCCCCAAGTCTGCGGCCATCATCGCCCTGGGCACCTGCGCCGCCTTTGGCGGCATTCAGGCGGCCAAGCCCAATCCCACCGGGGCCGTCGGCGTCCAGGATCTGGTGAAAGGCAAGCCCATCGTCAACATCCCCGGCTGTCCGCCGAACCCGGTCAGCTTCCTGGGAACCGTCCTGCACTTCCTGACCTTCGGCAGCCTCCCCAGGCTCGATAACATGGGGCGTCCCCTCTTTGCCTACGGCCGCAAGATTCACGACCAGTGCGAGCGCCGTGCCCATTTCGACGAAGGCCGTTTTGCCGAGCAGTTCGGCGACAAGGGCCATCTCGAGGGCTACTGCCTGTACAAGGTCGGCTGCAAGGGCCCCGGCACCTTCGCCAACTGCCCGGTGGTCCGCTTCAATGAGGTCGGCGTCTGGCCGGTGAGTGTCGGCCACGGATGCGTCGGCTGCACCGAGCCCGCTTTCTGGGATACGATGACCCCCTTCTACGAGCGGCTGCCCGGGGTGAACCTGCCCTTCGCGGGCGGAGCCGTTCAAGGCGCCAATTCCGCAGGCATGAAGATTCTCGGCGTCACCGCCGCCGCGGTAGGCATCCATGCAGTTGTCGGCATCGGCAAGAAGGTCCTTGGCGGCGGCAAGGACAAAACATCTGAGCAGGCATAACCTGAGGGAGGAAACGAATGGCACAGCGAATTGTGGTTGATCCTGTCACCAGGATCGAAGGCCACCTGAAAATAGATGCAGAGGTAGACAACGGGTTTATCACCAAGGCCTGGTCGTCCGGCCAGATGTGGCGCGGCATCGAGGTGATCCTCAAGGGCCGCGACCCCCGTGATGCATGGGTGTTCACCCAGAGGATCTGCGGCGTGTGCACCACCGTGCATGCCTTGGCTTCGGTCCGCTCGGTGGAAAACGCCCTGCAGCTTGAGATCCCCCTCAACGCACAGTATATCCGCAACCTGATCCAGTCCATCCACTGCCTGCACGATCACATTGTTCACTTCTACGTGCTTTCGGCGCTGGACTGGGTTGATGTCGTTTCCGCTCTCTCCGCGGATGTCGCCAAGACCGTGCAGCTGGCGGAAAGCCTGTCCAACTGGCCGGGAAACAGCTTCAACCGCTTCAAAGCCGTCAAGGAAAAGGTCCAGGCCCTTGTGGACAGCGGTCAGTTGGGCCCCTTCGCCAACGCCTACTGGGGNNAGGCCAACCTGATGGCGGTTTCCCATTACCTGGAAGCCCTGGATTACCAGCGCAAGGCGGACATGGCCCTGGGCATCCTCTCCGGCAAGAATCCGCACATCCAGAACCTCTCGGTGGGCGGCGTTACCACGGCCATCAACCCGGACAACGAGAATACTCTGAACATGGCGCGGCTGTACTGGGTCAAGCAGCTGGTGGAAGAGGTCAAGGGCTTCATTCACCAGGTTTATCTGCCTGATGTCATAGCCGTCGCGGCCCTGTACAAGGATTGGCTGCCCTACGGCGCCGGGGTGACCAATTATCTGGCCGTGCCGGATATGGTCCTGAACACCAAGGCCACCTCCTTCGATCTTCCCGGCGGCACGATCATGGGCGGCAACCTCTCCACCGTGAAACCCTTTACCAGCTTCAATGACCCCTACTTCAAGGACAACGTGGCCGAGTGCATCGCCCGCTCCTGGTACGACGGTGACTGGACAAGGCATCCCTATGACGAGGATACCGTTCCCAAGTACTCGGAGTTTAATGACAAAGGCCGATACACCTGGCTGAAGGCCCCGCGTTTCAATGGCGAGCCCATGCAGGTCGGCCCCTTGGCCCAGGTCATGGTCGGCTACGCCCAAGGGCATGAACTGACCAAGAAGTATGTGGATTTCGCCCTGTCGCAGATCTCCGCGGTTGCCGGGGTCCAGGTCGGACCGGCGGTTCTCCATTCCACCATCGGCCGCCACGGCGCCCGGGCAATCCGCGCCGCGATGATGGCGGATCTGGCCCTGAAGCACTGGCAGCTGCTGGTGGACAACATTGGTAAGGGCGACCTGACGATCTTCAACAAGCCGACCTTCCCCAAAGGCGAGATTCAGGGCTTCGGTTTCCACGAGGCACCCCGCGGTGCTCTCTCCCATTGGATCGTCATCCAGGACGGGTTGATCAAGAACTACCAGTGCGTAGTGCCCTCAACCTGGAACGCAGGCCCTCGAGACGACAAGGACATAGCAGGGCCCTACGAGGCATCTCTGGTCGGCAACCCCATTGCCGACCCGGAGCGGCCCCTGGAGGTGTTACGGACCATTCACTCCTTCGACCCGTGCATTGCCTGCGCCGTGCACATGTTGAACCCTGAGGGCAGGGAAATGGTCAAGATCAAGGTCATGTAATATACGCCTCCAACCAATCCAATTAAGGAGGATTTTTATGCGCTACGAACAACATTACGCCTGGAGCATCCTGTTGCGGCTGTTTCACTGGAGTTTCGCCCTCTCCATTGTCGCGCTGGTCGTGACAGGATTCTACATCCATCATCCTTGGACCAACACTTTGCTTGAGGGGGACAGTTCCTTTCCGGTAGGCACGATGCGCTACATCCATTTTGTCGCGGGTTTTGTCTTCACCGGTTCCCTCCTGGCACGCTTGTATCTGTTGATCTTTGGCAACAAGCAGGAGCGGGTCTGGGACTTTCTGCCGGTTACCCCCAGGAATATCCGCAACCTGTTATGCACCTTGGGCTTCTACCTGTATTGCCCGGTGAAGCACGAGATAAAACTAGGGCATAACGTGCTGGCAGGAACCTTCTATCTGATCACTTTTGTCATGGCCCTACTGCAACTGGTGAGTGGATTTTACATGCTCTACCCCGAAAGCATGGCCTGGCAGAAATGGGGTCTGATGCTCGGCCCCCAGCAGCAGGCACGGTATATCCATTTCCTGATCATGTGGTATTTTATCCTGTTTGCGTTCATTCATGTCTACATCGTCGTCTGGAATGACATCAAATCCAAGGAAGGCCTTATTTCTTCCATCTTCAATGGAACAAAATACACCCATTCCAGCTAACATCTACCTCTCCTTGGGGGGGAAGGCATTGAGCCTTCCCCCCCGATCCTCTTGATCTCTATGCGCTCACAAAAAAAAATCGGTATTCTCGGCTTGGGCAATCTTCTCCTGGCCGACGAAGGTTTCGGCGTCCATTTCATCAACTACCTGACTGAACGCTACGAGATCCCTGAGCATGTTGCGGTCCTGGATGGCGGCACCGCAGGAATTATGATGGCCCCGTTCATGGAGGACGCGGACATCCTCTACGTCATCGATACGGTTGATCTTCGGGACAAGCCTGCCGGCACCATCCACCACTTTTCCGACCAGGACATCCAGGCCGGCAACTTCCAGGCCCGAATGTCGCCGCACCAGATGGGATTGCTGGAGATTCTTGATCTGTGCCGGCTCCGTGAAACAGCCCCGCAGAAGACAGAGATGATAACCGTGGTGCCCGAGGACCTGAGCGTATCAATAGGCCTGACGCCTAAGCTGTCGGCTAGCTTGCCCGAGGTCATGGCCATCCTGGTAAAGGCTCTGGCCGAACATGACACCGTGCTCCGGCCCAAAGAAAGCGTAGCCGATGCATGAATTTTCGCTGGCCCAGGGTCTGGTCAGCCAACTCCTTGCCCTCGCCGACCAACACAACGCCCTGAAAATATGCACCGTGCGGGTGGCGATCGGCAGCCAAGCAGGCATCGTTGCCGACTCCTTCGCCTTTGGCTTCGATGTTCTGTCCCGGGAAAACGGGCTGCTCAAGGACGCTGTCCTGGAAATTATCGAGACCCATCCGCAGCACAGATGTCTTGACTGCGGAGGGATTATGCCGTTTACTCTGACCAAACCCTCCTGCTCGCAATGCGGTTCGCAACGTCTGGCAAGCGTTGGGGGCGATGACCTGATCCTTTCCCAAATTGAAATGGAGTAACCCATGTGCGATACCTGTGGCTGCGCCTCGCCTTCCACTCCGGAAAGCAGAAAGACCCTTGATGTCCATGCGAGCCTGCTGGCTGAAAACAACCGGCAGGCCGACGAGAACCGGCATCACATCGAACACATGGGCGCATTTGCCATCAACCTGATCAGCAGCCCCGGCTCGGGCAAGACCACCCTGCTGGAACGGACCATTGAGCGCCTCGGGGGCGAGTTGCGCATCGGAGTCATCGAGGGCGATATCGAGACGGAACGCGACGCCCAGAGAATCAGGGCCAAAGGCGTGCCGGCGGTTCAACTCACCACCGGCGGCGCCTGCCATCTGGATGCCCGGCTGGTCCACCACGGCCTGCATGAATTGGAGCACCAGAGCCACCATCATGGCTTCGATCTGATCTTCATCGAGAACGTCGGCAACCTGGTCTGCCCCGCGACCTTTGACCTGGGCGAACACGAGCGCATTGTCCTGGTCTCGGTGCCTGAGGGCTCGGACAAACCAGCCAAATACCCCAAATCCTTCACCAGTTCCCAGACCTTCCTGATCACCAAGACCGATCTCCTTTCCCATTTTGATTTCTCCCTGGACGAGGCAAAGCGGGAAGCCGTGCGGCTGAACCCGAACCTAACGATCTTCGAACTTTCCGCCACCACCGGTGACGGGTTTGATGCCTGGATATCCTATCTCCGGCAGCGCGTCGGCTGAACATCGCGACACTGCCTGAATCCTCTCGACAACATCTCCTCAGCTGCCTCCCAAAGCAGTCTGCTGCACCCGCCCCTCCCCGCATCCATGCGATGGAGTGCATCTACCATTGGTGCTTTTTGCACTTGTATCGAATTCGCCAAAAGAACCTTTCCGGGGCCGGCATGCTATGTAACATTGCCAAATCATGTGGCTGCTGCGCCGATTTTTTTACGGGGGTATCAATATTCGCGTCCATCAATTCGTTCGATTGTTCTCCTCATTTCTCCCGGGATGTGATCAACGATTTTTCCAAGGGCTTTTCCTAATTGATATCCCGGCACAAAACCGAGCAGCTATCCCTTGTCAAAACCTGGCGAGCATGCTAATAATTCTTATTTAATGCCTCGCGCATCGATAATATATCCTGTTGTTCTCATCCGGCACCGCATCCCGCCGTGGTTATTTTGACAATACAACTCTGAGTTTTTATTGAATATTCATAAAAGAGCGGAACATTGAGCACAAAAATTTTAGTCGCCAACCGGGGTGAAATCGCCATCCGGATTATCCGGGCTATTCAGGAACTGAACTATGAGGCGGTCGCCATTTACGAGTCGCCGGACCATGAATCCAGGCATATCCGGATTGCCAACGAAGCGGTCTGGATCGGCGACGGGCCATGCAAGGACTACCTCAGTATCGAGAAAGTGATCAGGGCGGCCAAGCGCTCCGGCGCCATCGCCATCCACCCCGGCTACGGTTTTCTCGCCGAGAATCCCCTGCTGGCCAAGGCCTGCGAGGACGCAGGGCTGATCTTCATCGGCCCCAATTCCGACGTTATTGCAAAGCTGGGAAACAAGGTCACCGCCCGAAAAATCATGGCCGAGGCAGGCATACCCATGGTCCCGGGCACGGAGAACCTGTCCGCCGGTGACGAGGGCTTGCGGGAGGCCGCGGCCTTTGCCAGGCAATACGGTTATCCCCTGATGCTCAAGGCCACCGCCGGCGGCGGCGGCAGAGGAATTCGCCGGATCAATAACGAGAAGGAACTGCAGGAACAGTACCAGATCGCCCGCAAGGAGGCTCTGGCTGCCTTTAATGACGACTCGGTCTACCTCGAAAAGTTAGTGGTCAACCCCAAGCATGTGGAGGTGCAGATCATCGCCGACAACAACGGCAAGACCGTCCATCTCGGGACCCGGGACTGCTCGATCCAGCGCCGCAACCAGAAGCTGGTGGAAATCGCCCCAGCCTTCCACCTCTCTCCCCAACTGGAGGAAGAAATCTGTCAGACTGCGGTCAAGGCAGCCAAGGCAGCCAACTACACCAATGCCGGCACTGTCGAATTTCTTTTGGACAGCAGCCAGAACTACTACTTCATGGAGATCAATACCCGGCTCCAGGTGGAGCACACGGTTACGGAGATGATCGCGGGTATCGATATCGTCCGCACCCAGATCAAGGTAGCCTTGGGCCGTGAGTTGCTCTTTGGACAGAAGGACATCAGCCTCCGCGGCCATGCCATCGAGATGCGGATTAACGCCGAGGACCCGAAAAACAATTTCATGCCCGAGGGCGGCAAGACCATCAGCGTCTACCAATCGCCCGGCGGCTACGGTGTCCGGCTCGACGGTTTTTGCTACCAGGGCTTCACCATTCCCGAGGAATACGACTCCCTGCTGGTGAAGCTCACTGTCTTCGGCTGGACCTGGAACGAGACCGTGGACCGGCTCCGGCGCTGCCTGACCAACTTCGTCATTACCGGGCCGAAAACCACCATTCCCTTCTATATGAACCTGGTCAAGGACAAGGACTTCCAAAACGGCAACTTCGACACCTCCTACCTGGATACCCATCAGCATCTGTTCGAGTACGAGGAGTACACCAGCGAGGTCAACAAGCTTGCCCGGCTGATCGCCGAAATACATCATAAGGGCAGGAACACCTACGCCTCGTAATGACTCCGCCCGGGACTTCACTGACCACGAAAAACCGGTTATTTAGACCTTCTGAATACATTGAGGATTTACATGACACGTATCACCACCGCGATGAACACCGCCGAGGTGCTCAAAACCCTGCGCCGGGCCGATGGCTATTACATCACCAACACCACCCGGGACATGTCCCAATCCGACTACAAGAACCGGATACTCCTGCACACTGATCTTCTGGCCGCGCCGGCTCGTGAGGCGGCAGGCTACTTCTCCCTGGAAATCACCGGCGGAGCCTCCGTGCATGTGGACATCCTCCGCAAACAGGTTGATCCCTTCCTCAAGCTTCAGCTCCTGCGCGAAAAGATGCCGAACACTCTGTTCCAGACCCTGTGTCGAGGAGTGAACCTTTTCGGCTACCGGCCCTATCCGCAGAATGTCATCCGCCTGACCGTGCGGGAATTTGCCAAATACGTCGATGTATGGCGCACTTTCGACTTCATGAACCACGTCCCGAACATGACCGCGGTGTTCGAGGAGGTGGCAAAGGCGGACAGGATCAACGAGCCCTGCATCTGTTTCTCCACCGGCCCTGAGCATACCAATGCATTTTATGTGGGCAAGGTCAGGGAGATCATTGCGGTAACCGGTGAGGAGATCATTCTCTGCATCAAGAACCACGGCGGGCTCGGCACCCCCAAGCGTATCGGCGACCTGGTTGATGCGATCAAGCAAGCCTTTCCCGATCTTGTGGTCCATTACCACGGCCACAACACGGACGGCAACGACATCGGCCGCGTCACCGCCGCGGTCCTGAACGGAGCTGCCATTGTCGACGCTTCGGACCACGCCTTTACCGGTTTCTACGGTCCCCCGCCCTCGCTGACGGTCATCCAGACCCTGAAGGACTACGACCGGGCCGCCATCGGCATCAACGAAGAGGCGATCATTGAAACCTCTGATGTCATGCGCGACCAGCGTCCCTATTACGCCGCCTTTGAGTCGCAGATCAAAGGCTTCATGCCCACGGTGCAGATCCACAAGCTGCCTGGCGGCGCCATGGGCAGCAGCCTTGAGCAGGCGGACAAGGGGGGGTTCCTCAAGCAGATGCCCGACATCCTGCACAAGGAACTGCCAAAGGTCCAGGCGGAACTGGGCAACTGGTGGAGCGTGACCCCGGGCTCCCAGATCCTGTGGACCACCGCGGTCAGCAACGTGGTCGATGGCGAGCGCTACGGCAACCCCTCCGGCGACCTGAAAAACCTGCTGCTGGGCAAGTATGGACCCTTTCCCTTTTACCAGCCTGCGGACTGGATCTATGAAAAGGTTTTCGGCGAGGACTGGAAGGAACTGCTGGCCAGGGAAGGCGGGTTAGACAGGGTCGAGGATATGGACATCGAGAAGGAGCGCGCCACCCTGCAGGAACTGATCGGCCAGGACCCAACGGAACAGCAGCTGGTGACCTACCTGCAGCACCCCAACGACGCCGTCGAATTCTTCAAGTTCGAGGCAAAATTCGGCCGCTCCTATGTGCTCCCTCCTGCGATCTTCCTGCGCCAGGGCGGCTTTGCCCTGGGCGAGATTCTGAAGTTCCGCGACCACTCCGGCAAGGAGCACCTGGTTGAAGTCGGCCCGTCCCAGACCGACAAGAAAGGAGAAAAGAATATCTTCATGAACGTGGACCACAATCAGCGGCTCTTCGTCTTCGAACCGGAGGTCCAGGCCGGCAATGCAGCCGTGGCCAAGTTGAGCAAGGAGGAGATTTCAGTTCTTGCCCTCTCAGGGGACATTCGCGCCCCTTTCAAGGGCAACATCTGCGAAATCAGCGTCAAGGAAGGCCAGAAGATCGAGAAGGGCGACCGGATTGCCATCCTGGAGGCCATGAAAATGCAGACTCCTCTCATCAGCGAGGTAAACGGCACCGTCGCCGCCGTTTTCGGCAAGGTAGGGCAGGCCCTGCAGCCCGGCGACAAGATCGTCAAGATAGGGCCGGCTGCGTAGCCGAATCCGGCCGGCTACGCAGAGATTTAGGGATTTAGGGATTTAGGGATCGAAAGGTTTGCGGGAAGGCCTTTGGGCAACTGAGCCCCTCTCCCGGGGGGAAAGGGGTCAAGGCCTGCACATTGCCACTGTTCCTAACCTTTTCTGTCATCTGTCTTCCGTCTTCTGAAACGTCGGCCGGTTGAAACCGCCGAC
Organism: Desulfobulbaceae bacterium; assembly: GCA_003508005.1. GTDB lineage: Bacteria > Desulfobacterota > Desulfobulbia > Desulfobulbales > Desulfobulbaceae > UBA10518. The sequence continues at coordinate 10,358 of DNUE01000094.1, read as the reverse complement.
TGGCCACCAGGGACGGGTTACGTCAATACCCGTCACCTCCATGAGCAGCAGCTCGATGACCAGGTAGACCTGGGAGTCCTTACGCACGCAGCCGGTGAGTGTTTCGCCGTGGTGGCCCATAGATGCATGCAGATGGATGCGCGGGGTGTCTCCCTCCCAGAAAACGCTGCCGATTCCGAGGATTTCGCGGGCATCCGTCACGCTCCGCCAGACCGGCTCCGGCGGCATGACCGGTTCCTTCGGCCCGGTAACCACCCCGGCGCTCTTCAACCCGCCGAAAACCTGAACCATTCCGCAGCGGACCTGTTCCCTGCGCACCAGCTCCGCCAGGCACTTGTGCAAATCCTCGCCGTCATCAAGCCGGGCGTAGAAAACCCGGCCAGCGGCTCCTGTCTGATATTCCATATTTTCTTCTCTGTCAGGTCTTGCTCCCGGCATCTATTCTTTTCTGTTGTTCCTCGGCCGCCCGCAGCTGGCGGAAGATCTCCCGGCTGTATTTCGGGTTGCGGCCCCGGGCGTACATCCAGGCCAGGCTGGTCATGGCCCTGGCGTCAAGCCGGGGCAGTTTTTCGGCCATCTCCGCCACCACCCTGCTTGGCCAGTCCTCCCCGAAATCCACCTGGTTCGCCTCGGCCTCCCGTTGCCTCTCGATGGCCTCGCTGAGCAGGGCGTCCCGCAGGTATTCCAGATCATGAAATGCCTTCTTTTCCAGCAGGGCAGAGCCCTTCCTTGCGACAAGGAAGCCGTAGACCTCCTCCATCGGCTCATTCTTCAGGAGTTTGGTGACATACTTGACCTGCCGGTTTCTCGTTCCGCCCTTCATCGCCGCTGCCTGGCCGAGCAGCACGCGGATTTCCTCGCGCAAGGGCAGTTGCCGGATCAAGCTTTCCGGCAGGCCGCAGGCCTCTTCCACCAGCTGCTCAAGCATCTTCTGCCGCCGCTTCTGTTCCGACTTGCTGATCTCCATGGCCTTGCCCCTGTTTTTTTCCTTTTCAACGCCTGTCCGAGGTTGCCGGTTTTCTTTACGGCCAAAGAATGCTATAGTGGAAACGCATTCAGGCCGTAGCAGACCTGGAACGCCTTTTCCGCTCAACACAATTTGCCTGAGGAGATTACGCCATGCGCAACGCCCCGTCCTTTACCATTACCCAACCCACGCAACTACATTTCGGCGAAAACGCCATCCAGAACCTGCCCCGGGTCATTCAATCGTTTGGCGGCAGCAAGCCGCTGGTGGTTATTGATCCCGGCCTCAGCCAGGCGGGACTTGCCGCCGACATCACCGCTCCCCTGGAGGAGACCGGCATGCAATTCACGGTCACCACCAAAGTGGACCCTGAGCCGGGCCTGCGCCTTGCCGACGGGGCCGCGCAGCTTGCCCGCAAAAACAAATGCGACTGCGTGGTCGGCGCGGGCGGCGGCTCGGCCATGGATATCGCCAAGGCCGCGTCCATCCTGCTGACCAACGGCGGCAAGGCGGCCGACTACCTTGGCCTGGGCAAGATCAAGAAGCCGGGCGTGCCCAAGATCATGGTGCCCACCTCAGCCGGGACCGGCGCCGAGGTCACCTTCACCGCCGTCTTCATCAACGAGAAGACCGGATCCAAAGGAGGAATGAACGGCGATCCGCTCTATCCCGAGGCGGCCATCCTCGACCCCCTGCTCACCCTGAGCCTGCCGCCGCAGATAACGGCCAGCACCGGCCTGGACGCCCTGATCCATGCCCTGGAGGCCTACACCTCGATCCAGGCCCATCCGGTCTCCGAGATGTATTCCCTGGAGGCCATGGACCTGATCCTCACCAACATCCGAACCGCCTTTGCGGACGGCCGGAACATCGAGGCCCGCTCCAACATGCTCCTGGGCAGCTTACTTGGCGGCAAGGCCCTGGCCATGGCCGGCGTAGGGCTGGTGCATGCAATGTCCTATCCTTTAGGCGGCATGTTCGGCATCCCCCATGGCCTGGCCAATGCCGTGCTCCTTCCCTACGTCATCGAGTACAACCTGATCGGCAACCTGCAGAAATACGCGACCCTGGCCGCCCTGCTCGGCTACGAGACCGATAAGCTGCCCCTGCGCGAGGCTGCAATGCTGGCTGTGGAAGGCCTGTTCCACCTGAACTCCGACCTCGATATCCCGGAAAGCCTGGCCGACTTGGGCATTTCCGAGGAGAAGATACCGGAGATGGCGGATATCGCCCTGACCGTGGCCCGGCCCATCGAGAACAATCCCCGGCGGCCGTCCCGTGAGGACATTATTGCCGTGTATGAATACGCCATGAACGGATAAGGCGAAAAATCAATCAGCTCCGGGGGGGCAGGGCCAGGACATGGTCCCAGATTGCGTCGGCGCTCTGCTCCTTGGAAAGGAGCGGCAGGGTCCGGCACCCCTCCCGGTCGATCAGCATGACCTGGTTTGTCTCCACGTCAAAACCGGCATCCGGCCGGGTGATATCGTTGACCACCACCAAGTCGAGGTTCTTGTCCAGGAGTTTCCGCCGGCCCTCCTCTTTCAGGTTGTCGCTTTCCGCGGCAAACCCCACCAGCACCTGTCCCTCCTTCCTGGTCCGGCCGAGTTCAGCCAGGATATCCGGGTTTTCCGCAAGTTCGAGGGAGGGACTTGCCTGGTGTTTTTTTATTTTCCGGGTTTTGCGGAACGCTGGCCTGAAATCGGCCACCGCCGCAGCCTTGACGATGATTGTTGCCTGATCGCGCACCCCCATCATCGCATCATGCATCTCTCCCGCCGTCTCCACCCGGATCACCTCGACACCCGCTGGCGGCGGCTGGGCCACCGGGCCGGTGACTAGGGTCACCCGCGCGCCCCGGCGCCAGGCGGTGCGGGCCATGGCATAGCCCATTTTGCCGGAGGAACGGTTGCTGAGATAGCGGGCCGGGTCCAGGGGCTCCCTGGTGGGACCGGCGCTCACCAGGACATGCTGGCCTGCCAGATCCTGCACGGTTAAGGCGTGCAGGATCTCTTCCCGCACCCGCTCCCATTCGGGCAGGCGCCCCGGCCCCTCGTCGCCGCAGGCCAGGCGGCCGCAGTCAGGCTCCACCAGGGTATACCCCAGGTCCCGCAGGCGGCTCAGGTTCTCCTGGGTGGCCTGGTGGCGGTACATCGCCGAATTCATAGCCGGGCAGAGGACGACCGGCTTGCCGGCAGCCGCCAGCACGGCGGTTGCCAGCAGATCGTCGGCCAGCCCATGCGCCAGCCGGGCAATGGTATTGGCCGTGGCCGGGGCGACCAGCACAAGGTCAGCATCCCGGCCCAGGCTGATATGGGCCATGAGCTGCCCCGGGTCGTCAGCAAACATGTCCACATGGACCCGGTTTCCGGAAAGGGCGGCAAAGGTCAGGGCGGTGACGAAGCGGGCAGCGGCCCTGGTCATCACCACCGTCACTTCGGCCTCTTCCTTGACCAGCGCATGGACCCAGGCAGCCGCCTTGAACGCGGCGATGCTGCCGGTCACCCCCACCAGAATCTTTTTTCCCTGCAGACCGGCCATCTTCATCCCAGCGGCACTGATTGCATATATCTGCAATCAGGCCAAAGAAGCAGCATTATTTGTTGACCGATTCGCCGAAGGGGTTGAGTCCTGCCGCGGCGGTCCGGTCGCTGGTCACGTACAGAGTCAGACGGGTCTTTCCCATTAGCCCCATCTTTTCCGAGATCACCATCATGCAGGTCTTGCTTGGCTTGACAAAGGCGAGCATGATATCCTGGGAGGTTGATTCGCCTACCAGTTTCCACTTGTTGCCGCGCATGGCGCCGATCAAAAAGTCCTTGAGAGAGAGCGGTTCCACCCGGCCTGTATACACCATGATCCCACCGTTGAACGATTCGGTCTTGATGGCCATGGACTTGTCACGGTCCCACACCAATTCGGAAGGTACCTCAATATCCTGAATATCGCCGGCAAAGGTAGTAACCGGGGACAGACCAGACTGGTCGACGGCCGGCGAGGTTGAGGTGGCGCAGCCGCTGAACGTGAACAGGGCAAGGGCTGAAAGAAGCAGGGCCAGACAGAGCTGTTGGGGAAAATGTTTCATTCCTGAGGTCCTCCGATTTCTTGAAGAATAAAGGTAGCGAAGGGATTTCGCTGTGATTTATGGTTTCGGTGCGCCGGGTGGCCGACGGCCACCACGGCCATCAGCTCGAGGCTGTCGGCAAGCTGCAGGAGGGCATTGACCTGTTCCCTGTTCTGCAGAATCTGGCCGAGCCAGACTGCACCAAGGCCAAGCTCCTCCGCGGCCAGAAGCATATTCTGGATGCAGGCGCCGGCGGACTGGTAGTCTTTGACCGGGTTATACATCGCGGTCCTGTCCAGATAGACCACAATCACCGCCGGCGCCTGCTCGATGATATGCGCATAGGTGGTGAGCCGGGCCAGCCGGTCCATGGTCCCCCGGTCCCGGATGAGGACAAACCGCCAAGGCTGATTGTTCAGGCCGGAAGGAGCCCAGATGCCGGCGGTGACGATCCGGTGCAGGAGGTCCCGGGCCACCGGCTCCGAGGTAAACTCCCGGATGCTCCGCCGGCTCATTATCGCTTCCTGGACAGGACAGTTCATGGCGTTTGCCCGCTTACCATTAAGAAGATACCCCGTTGTAAAAAAATACGCCTTCTTTGTCAACTGCCATTCACATTGTCCGGTAAGCGCCCGATGCCTGTTGCAGGGGAACGGTGATTCTGGTATGAGAGGGGCAAAGGTGCAATTATGTTGGGTCTTTTTGCCCAGCCATCGCCCGTGAAGCCTTTGACGTAAACATTACCATGAGCAATAAACATGCCGAACCTCCCCCACTGCCCCTGGACTGCCCGCTGATCGACAGCCACTGTCATCTCGACATGGATGCCTATGCGGGCGACCTGGCCTCCGTAGTGCGCTCCGCAGCGGCCTGCGGTGTGTGCGGGATCATCACCGTGGGGATCGACCTGGACAGCTCAAAGCAGGCAGCGGCAATAGCCCGCCTTTTTCCCGGCGTCTGGGCCACGGCCGGCATCCATCCGCACAATGCCGCAGATGCCAGTCCGGCGCACTTCGCCGAGCTTTCCGGCCTGGCAGCGGACAAGGCAAACAAGGTGGTGGCTTACGGTGAAATCGGCCTGGATTACGCCAGAAATTATGACCCTGCCGAGGTGCAGCAAAAAGTCTTCAGTGACCAGCTTGGGCTGGCCAGAGAGTTGGGCCTGCCGGTGGTCATCCATGACCGCGATGCCCACGAGGATACCATCCGCCTCCTGCGAGAAAACGGCCCCTTTCCTGCCGGCGGGGTCATGCACTGTTTTTCCGGGGACAGCGAGTTGGCCCGGCAGGTCATCGATCTGGGATTGCACGTCTCCATTCCCGGCATCGTCACCTTCGGCAAGAGCGAAGTGCTGCAGCAGGTAGCCCGCGATATCCCGCTAACGCGGATGCTCCTGGAAACCGACGGCCCATTTCTGGCGCCGGTCCCCTTCCGCGGCAAGACCAACCGTCCGGAATACCTGGTTTATACAGCCCAGAAAATAGCTGCCCTGCGAGGCATACCTTTTTCCGAGGTGGCCCGGCAGACCAGCCTTAACGCCAGTGTACTTTTTCGCCTTGACCTGGAACCTGCACTTCCGTGATCTGCGAAAACCTGCAACAGCTCAGAGAAAAAATTTCCACCATCGCGCAACGCTGCGGTCGTGATCCCCGGGACATTGAACTCTTGGCAGTATCCAAACAAATGAGCGCGGAACAGATCCGGAAGGCGTACCACTGCGGCCAGCTCCTCTTCGGCGAGAATTTTGTCCAGGAGGCCATGGCAAAAATTCCCCAACTCGATCCGTCCATCCACTGGCATTTCATCGGTCACCTGCAGAGCAACAAGGCCAGGCAGGCAGTCCGGCTCTTTGCCATGGTCGAAACGGTGGACCGCGTGAAGCTGGCAGAGCAGCTGAACAAACATGCTTCCGCCTGCGGCCGGATCCTGGACATCCTGGTCCAGGTGAATGTCGGCGAGGAACAACAAAAATCAGGGATAGCTCCGCAAAATGTTGAGCAGTTCCTGACAGAAGTTGGTACGCTGCAGCATTTGCGGGTAAGGGGGCTGATGACCATCCCCCCCTATGCGGAAAACCCGGAACAATCCAGGCCTTTTTTCCGGGCGCTGAAGCAACTGGCCGACCATTGCCGCGTCCGGGGCCTGTTTGCCGACAACACCTCGGTGGTCCTTTCCATGGGCATGTCCGGTGACTATCCGGTAGCCATCGAGGAGGGTGCCACGCTGTTGCGGATAGGCACGGCAATTTTCGGAGAACGCCCTAGATAAGGAGAGTATATGAACATCACGATGATCGGCACCGGCTATGTTGGCCTGGTCACCGGCACTTGCCTAGCGGAGTTCGGCCACCACGTCACCTGCGTGGACAAGGTTGCGGAAAAAATCGAGCAACTGCAGAACGGCAGGATTCCGATTTATGAGCCGGGCCTGGAGGCCCTGGTAAATAAAAATGTCAGCGACGGCAGGCTCAGCTTCACCACCAGCCTTGCCGACTCGGTTCCGCAGGCCGAGGCGGTGTTCATTGCCGTCGGCACCCCCACCAGCAGAAGGGGCGACGGCTATGCCGACCTGACTTATATTTTCGAGGCTTCCCGGGACATCGCGCCCCACCTTACGGGCTACACGGTGATCGTTGACAAGAGCACCGTACCGGTGGGCACTGCCACCCAGGTGGAACGGATCATCCGCCAGGAAAATCCGGGCGCGGACTTCGATGTGGCCTCCAACCCTGAATTTTTGCGGGAGGGAGCGGCCATCAATGACTTCATGCGGCCGGACCGGGTGGTGGTCGGGGTCAAAAGCGACCGGGCGAGACAGGTGATGCAGGAAATCTACAAACCCCTTTACCTGCTGGACACCCCCATCGTCAGCACCACCATTGAAACCGCGGAGCTGATCAAGTATGCCGCCAATGCCTTTCTTGCCGTCAAGATCAGTTTTATCAACGAAATCGCCAACGTCTGCGAGGCGGTCGGCGCTGATATTTCCGCTCTGGCCAAGGCCATCGGCATGGACGGCCGGATAGGCGGCAAGTTTCTCCATCCCGGTCCCGGATACGGCGGCTCCTGCTTTCCCAAAGACACCCTCGCCCTGATGCGCATTGTCCAGGAATACGGAGAATCGCTGAGAATCGTGGCAGCGGCGGTGGAAGTCAATGCCGCCCAGAAGGCGCGGATGGTCAAGAAAATCAGGGACATGCTGGGAGGTTCGGAGGCCGGCAAGACCATCGCCGTGCTCGGCCTGACCTTCAAACCGGAAACTGATGACATGCGGGATGCCCCGGCGGTCTCAATTCTGCCGGCGCTGCTGGAAAAGGGAGCCCGCATCAAGGCCCATGACCCCAAGGGAATGCAGGAGGCGAAAAAATATCTGCCGCCGGAGGTGGAATACGTCCGGAACGCCTACGATGCCTGCGCAGGCGCTGATGCCGTTGTCCTGATGACCGAGTGGAACCAGTACCGGGCCCTTGATCTGGCGCAAATCCGCACCAGCATGAACAGCCCGGTGTTCATTGATCTGCGCAATGTCTATGACCCGGAGAAAATGAAAGCCGAGGGCTTTCAGTATACGGGAGTGGGAAGGAAATAAGAGGGAATAAGGGTTTCATGCCGGGAGGCATGAAACCCCTGTACAGCTACTTCTTTCTGCGGGAGGCGCGCTTGGATGCCTTCAGCGGATTGACCCTGACTTTGACGAGCTTCAATTCCGGCTTAGCGTGGGTGGCGAAGTTGCACATGCCCTGGCGCCATTTGGCCGCCGGATCGAGATAGGTCCGGCAGTACTTGGTGCTGTTTTCCTCGATAATCCGTTCACACCCTTCACAGCGCTCTACAACCGGCTGAAAAGAACGATCGGCGTATTTTAGTGTTTCACTGGCCTGCATAATGCCAACCTCCTGAAAAAATATCACTTTTTCCTTGAATCAGAAAAAAAACTTCCATACAATACAATTAACTGTGTCCCGCCTTGTTCACGACAGGACGAAAACAACTTTTATAAAGGGAATTTCCCTGGCTGTCAACATATATCCACCCATGACCAGCGCGAGGAACAGCAACCTCTTCAGGAGAGCCTCTCATGCCCATTTATAATTGGAAAGGCGTTAATTCCTACGGCGAAAAACGGAAAGGAAAAATCGAGTCCGTGGATGAAGCCGGTGCCAGGGCGCAACTCAAGCGGATGCGTATCGATGTCACGCACTGCAAGGAAGCGCCCAAGGACATGTTTGAGAACATCGATTTTTTCAAGCCAAAGGTCACCGGCAAGGATCTGGTTATCTTCACCCGGCAGCTTTCCACCATGATCGACGCAGGCCTGCCCCTGGTCCAGTGCCTGCAGATCCTGGGCAAGCAACAGGCCAACCCCACCTTCAAGAGAGTCATCCTGAACCTGCAGAGCGACGTTGAAACCGGCAACACCCTGGCGGACGCCATGCGCAAGCACCCAAAGGTCTTTGACAACCTCTATTCCAACATGATCGATGCCGGCGAGGTTGGCGGTATCCTGGACACCATCCTGTCGCGGCTTGCGGCGTTCAAGGAAAAGGCCATGGCCCTGCAGAAAAAGATCAAGGGCGCCATGACCTACCCGGCAATCTGCCTCGCCATCTCCCTGGTCATCCTGGTGGTCATCCTGGTCTTTGTCGTCCCGGTATTCAAATCCATGTTCGAAGGATTCGGCTCGGCCCTGCCGGCCCCCACCCAGATCGTCGTCAGCATGAGCGAAGGCATGAAGTCATACTTCATCTATATCGTTATCATTGTTGGTCTTATAACCTTTGCGATAAAAAAAATCTATGCCACGGAAAAGGGCAGGCTGAAGATGGACGCTATGTTCCTTAAAGCGCCAGTAGTGGGGGACCTGATCCGCAAGGTGGCGGTGGCCAAGTTCACCCGTACTCTGGCACCATGGTCAGTTCCGGTGTGCCTATTATGGACGGCCTCGAGATCGTGGCCAAGACAGCGGGCAACAAGGTGATTGAAGAGGCGATCTTCGGGGTGCGTCAGGCCATTTCCGAGGGTAAGACCATGGCCGATCCTTTGCAGGCCTGTGGCATCTTTCCCCCGATGGTGGTGCAGATGATCGCTGTCGGTGAGGCCACCGGAGCCATGGACGCCATGCTGAACAAGATCGCTGATTTCTACGATGATGAGGTGGATGACGCGGTTTCGGCCATGACCGCCATGATGGAGCCGATGTTGATGGTGTTTCTCGGCACCACTGTCGGTGGTCTGGTTGTGGCCATGTATCTGCCGATCTTTAAGCTGGCAGGAGCGGTTGGCGGCTAATTGATGAAAACCGAGCGTCGTCTGCGGCTCTTTATCGTTGCCAGGATCGTTGTCACGCTGCTGTTTCTGGTATCGGTTCTTGTGTTGAAGGTGCAGGATCCCGAGGCTATTGAGAACACTGCCTTTCGTGGCATTGTGCTGTTGATGGCCTCGTCCTGTTTCTTCTCGGCAGCCTCACTGGCGGCGCTGCGCCGTAAGCGCTGGCAGCTGTCTCTGACCTATCTGCAGATTTTCTGGGACCTGCTGTTTGTCACCCTGCTGCTGTTATTCACCGACGGGATCGCCAGTCCCTATTCCTTCCTCTATCTTCTGGCAATTATGAACGCCGCTCTCCTGCTTTCCCGCCGGGAGGCCCTCTATACTGCGGCCCTGTCTGGCATCCTGTTCGGTGCCATGGTGGATTTGCAGTATTACGGGTTGCTGGACAAGGTTGGATTAAGTCCCTTGTCTGCACTGCAACGGGGCAGTGTGGTGATTTTTTATACCATTTTTCTGCATCTGACCGGTTTTATCGTGACCGCCTTCATCACCGGCTATCTTACGGAACGGGCCCGCAGCAGTGAAGATGCTTTGCGGGTCAGCCAGGTCAATTATGAGGAGCTGCAGCGTTTGCACAGCAGCATCGTGCAGCATCTGACAAACGGTCTGATGACAGTGACCCGTGACGGCAGTATCAGGGTGTTTAACCCGTATCTGGAGCGGCTTACCGGCATCAGTCAGGAAGATGCCTATGACAAGGCCTGTCACATCATCTTTCCCCATGTGCCTTGGGGAGAACAGTCTCTGTCACAGCCCCAACAGGGGGAATTCTGTTATCGTACCGCCAGTGTCGAGCCGCTGATTATCGGGTACCGTACCATGCCGTTCTGTGATGTGCTTGGTGAACCGGCCGGCATGATTGTGACCATCCGTAATCTGACCGACAGCAAGCAGCTGGAACTTGCCCTCAAGCGTCAGGACCGGCTGGCCGCACTGGGTGAGCTGGCTGCGCGCATGGCCCATGAAATCCGCAATCCCCTGGCCGCCATCAGCGGTTCGG
>DNUE01000049.1 GCA_003508005.1 Desulfobulbaceae bacterium | reverse complement strand
CGCCAGGACCCCGACGTCATCCTGGTGGGCGAGATCCGGGACCTGGAAACCGCGGAGATCGCCATCCAGTCGGCCTTGACCGGCCATTTGGTCTTTTCCACCCTGCATACCAACGATGCGGCCAGTGCCATAACCCGTCTGGTTGACATGGGAGTGGAGTCCTTTCTGGTGTCTTCGTCGATCAATGCCATCCTGGCCCAGCGCCTGGTGCGCAAGGTCTGCACCAACTGTTCGGAGGAATTCACGCCGGGGCGAGAATACCTGGCCCAGGTCGGCTTGGTACCCGAGGATTTGGGCGATCGTCCCCTGTTCCGGAGTCGTGGCTGTCCGGAGTGCCTGAATACCGGCTATCAGGGAAGGATCGGCATTTTTGAACTGATGGTGATGACCGAGGATCTGAAGAACTTCATCCTGACCACCTCGGACTCAAATCAGATCCGCAGGCGTGCCCTGGCGGCCGGCGATATGATCACCCTGCGGCAGGACGGCCTGCAGAAGGTGATGTCCGGCATGACCACCATCGAGGAGATCTTCCGGGTATCCTGATTCAACGGGTTCGTCGAAGCTCAGTTGGGGAATGCTGCGCTGACCCAATCTTCGGAGATGGAACAATCGGGATCGGTATCGGGGGCGGAATCGGAATTGAATAAAAATGAAATATACTTTGAGAGTTAGTTGATACGAAGTCACTCAGTTGGACCCGGTGACTCATCGATAGAGATTCCGACCCCGACGAAATGTTGGGTTACGGCCTGACAGTCTCCCAGCCTGAACGCTTTTGCGACGCCATCTATTTGTCAGTCTCACAAAAAGCGCGAGACTGACGCCGGTTACCTTGTAACTTGTTGTAATCTCAGTGGCGGATGGGCAGTATTTTGAGTTTTGACGGGGTTGCCATCATTTGATCAGCTGATTCATCTCAAAGATAGGCAGGAGGATGGACAGCACGATGAAGAGCATGATCACCCCCATGAACAGGATCATGAAGGGCTCGATGAGCGAGGTGAGGGCCTTGATCCTGGTCTCCACTTCCTTCTCGTAGCTGTCCGCCACCTTTACCAGCATTTTTTCCAGGGTTCCGCTCTGCTCGCCGACCGCGATCATCTGCACCACCATGGGCAGGAACCATTTGCTGCCCTGCAGGACTTTCGACAGGCTGCCCCCTTTTTCCAGCTCCTCCGTGGCATTGTCGATGGTGTCGGCCAGCATTACATTGTTGAACATGTTTCTGACGATCTTGAGCGCGTTGACCAGCGTCACGCCGGACTGGAGGAGACTGCCGAGGGTGCGGCCGAAGCGGGCGGCGGCCAGTTTGGTGTTCAGGTCGCCCAGCAGAGGGGCGGTGAGTTTGAGCCGGTCCCAGATTTTTCTGCCTCGGGCGGTGCTTATGGCGTAGCGAAGGGCCAGCAGGACTCCCGCCAGCAGCAGGAGCACCAGCCACCAGTAGTTGCCAAGGAAACCGCTCAGCTTCATGAGGACGATGGTGGGAAGGGGCAGGGCCTGCTGGGAGTCGGCAAAGACCTTGGTAATTTTCGGGACGATGAGGGTCATGAGCAGAAAGAGGATCGCAATCCCGACCAGGGACAGGACCAGCGGATAAATGAGGGCCGCACTGATGCGGGCCTTGGTGGCCTGCTGGCTCTCGCCAAACTCGGCCAATTGGTCCAGGACCACATCCAGGGAGCCTGAGGCCTCACCGGCCTTGACCATGTTGATATAGATTTTCGAGAACAGGCGTGGGTGTTCGGCCAGGGCCACGGTAAAGGAGTTGCCTTCGTTGACCGAGTCCTTGAGCTGGGCGATGATTTTTTTCAGGGCTGGGTTGGTGGTCTGCTCGATGAGGCCGTTCAATCCAGGGACCAGGGGAATGCCGGCGCCGAGCAGGGTGGCCAGCTGTCGGGTCGCAATGTGGATTTCCTGCTGGCTGACCCGCTGGATCAGGCTGAAGCCAGCCATCTTTTGTTCGCTTTTTCCCCGGGAAACCGGGGTCGATTCGCGGATGTCCACCGGATAGTTTCCGGCAAGGCGGATCTTCTGCCGGGCAGCGGCCAGGCTGTCGGCGTCGATGATCCCCTTCTGCTTCTTGCCGGAGCTGTCCAGGGCTGTATATTCGTAAACAGGCATGGGTTTGTGTTTATTAAGTCACTTGCCAGAATTATCCAAAATTAACGTATCTGTCATTTTCTCAATATCAACAACATTCGCTCAAACAGTGCACGGAGTATGCGCCTACCTAATCCTTTTCTGCAGCTTCTGCGGTGCTCAGCAAGTGGCAGGGGAAATTTTATTATACAGCTTGGGCGTTCTCTTGGGAACAAAAAGCCGGAAAATGTGTAGACCGTTGCGCAAGCGCTTGCAGCCAGCGGCTGGTGTGATAAGATGATCAATGTTTAACCACGGAGGAGAAATCCATGAAGATTGCCATCACCTACTGCGCTGCATGAAACTACAAGCCCCGCGCCTCCAGTCTGGAGGAGGAGTTGCGACGGAAATTCAGCGGAATCGAGGTGGAACTGATTGCCGGCTCAGGCGGGATTTTTGAGGTCGTTGCCGACAGCCGCCTGATTTTTTCCAAGCGCCAGCAGGGGCGGTTTCCCGGGGAAGGTGAGATCGTCATCTTGCTGGGCGGGCAGGACTGAACCCGGCAGGTAACAGGAAAGCAGTGTATTATTTTTTGCTCTTGCTGTCCCGGCAGAAGGAGGAGAAGTTGCGGATGACCTCCTTGCCTTCGTCAGGGCAGGATTCCAGGTAGCTGATGAAGTTGATCATCCGGTCGATGATGGGCTGGGGCGCGGCGTGCTCGACCCGGCATGCGCCCTTTTCGGCCAGATCATTTTCGATGCCCAGCACATCGACGAAAAATCGTTTCAGGGCATCATGGCGGCGGACCACGTCTTTTGCCGTCCGGCGGCCTCGACTGGTGAGGGTTATGGCCTCGTAGGGGGCATAGTTGATCAGTCCCTTGCCGGCCAGGGAACGCAGGGCCTCGGTTACCGAGGCGCCGCTGACCGAAAGCCGCGCGGCGATATCCTTGCTCCGGGCGCAATTTTTCTCGGCCATGAGGTTGTAGATGACCTCGATGTAATCCTCGAGGCTGGCGCTGAGATTGGATCCGGGTGTTGGGTTCATGGTGCTGAGGTGTTGACCTTCCTGGCAACAGGACGGTATGATGCGCCTCCTCTCGGAAGTTGAAAGTCAGTTTTGAAGATACCTGCTGCCCCCGGTGCCGTCAAGGACATTGTCCGCCGGCTGGTGGCCCGGCGGCGGGTGACGGTAAGCACGGAGAACGACGATGCTGCTGGAGCTGCGAATTGAAAACATGGCGCTGATTGATGCGCTGCGTTTGGACTTCACGGGCCATGGCCATGGCCTGACCGTGCTCACCGGCGAAACCGGCGCCGGCAAGTCGATCATCCTCCAGGCCCTTCATCTCCTGGCAGGGGGGAAGGGTGCGGCTTCCTGGATCCGGAGCGACCAGGAGAGGGCCGTGGTGGAGGCCCTGTTTTCCGTGCCTGAGGGGCAGCAGGATGTGGAATCCCTCCTTGCGGAGCAGGAAATAACCCATGCCGGCGAGTGCATTATCCGCAGGATTGTGCAGCAGAGCGGCCGAAGCAGGTTTTATGTCAACGACCGTCTGGTCACTGCCGCTCTGGTGGAGGAACTTACGGAAAACCTTGTCAATATCGCCTCCCAGCACGATCATCAGCAGCTGCTGGTGGCCCGCCGGCACCTGGATTTTTTGGACACCTTTGGCGAACTGTGGGGTTCCCGGCAGGCCTTTGCCGACCTGTACCGGCGCTGGCGTCATCTTGCCGGCCGGCTGCGTGATCTGCGGCAGGCGGAGGCAGAGAAGGAGCGCCGTCGGGAGATGCTGACCTTTGCCTTGGGCGAGATCGAGGCCGCCGCGCCGGTCCCTGGCGAGGATGAGGCCTTGTTTGAGGAACGGACCCGACTCAAATCCTCCGGAACCCTGCTGGAACTCACCAGCAGGTGCCTGGAGCTTTTGCAGTCGAACATGCTGGAACACCTGCCGGTGATCCGCAAGGACATGGAGTACGCCGCCTCTCTGGATAAAGGCCTGCAGAGTCTTTCCGGCCGCATCAGCTCCGCCTGCTATGAAGTCGCCGACCTGGAACTCGGTCTGCGCGATTATTTCGAATCCATTCCCCGGGACCAGGAACGCCTGGAAGAGATCAACGAGCGCCTCGCCCTGTTGAAGGGGCTGCAGCGCAAGTACGGCAGCACCCTGGAGGAGGTTGTTGCGCACGGCCGAAAGGCCCGGGAGGAACTTGCCGCCTTGGACAGCCTTGAGCAGGAGATTGCCGATGTGAGCAGGGAACACGCGGCTCTGGATAAAGAGGTCAATGCTGGGGCCGAGGCGCTTTCCCGGGCACGTCGTTTGGCGGCGGCCCAGTTGCAGGCCGCCATGCAGGAGGAACTCGCCTCCCTCAGCTTTCCGCAGTCGGTATTTGAGGTGGCCATCAACTCGTCGCCGGGACTTGATACCGGGGCGATCCAGGCCAGCGGTTGGGACCAGGTGGAATTTATGTTTTCGGCAAACCCGGGGGAGCCGGCCAAGCCGCTTGCCAGGATCGCTTCTGGCGGGGAACTTTCCCGCCTGATGCTGGCGATGAAGTGCTTGCTCGCCCGCCGGGACCAAGTGGAGACGGTCATCTTTGACGAGGTTGATGCCGGCATCGGCGGCACAGCGGCGGAGGCCGTGGCCAGGAAGATTGTCGAACTCTCCGCCCATCACCAGGTTATCTGCATCACCCACCTGTCACAGATTGCAGCCTGGGCGGATGCACATTTCATGGTCAGCAAATCGGTGGTCAACGGCCGGACCGTCTCCGCAATCAGCACCCTGGCTCCGGAGGAACGGGTACTGGAACTGGCGCGGATGCTCGGCGGAACCTCCCGGACCCCGCAGACCATTGCCTATGCCCGGGAACTTATTGCCGGCAAGCCTGGGCAAGCGTTGAAGAGTTGAGCCAGGTTACCGCCATTGCCCTTTTTTCCGGGGGACTGGATTCCATCCTTGCCTGCAGGGTCATCATGGCCCAGGGGATCAGGGTGGTTGCCCTCAAGTTTGTCACCCCATTTTTCGATCACCACCTGCTGGCCAGGGAGGATGCATATCGGGCGGATATCCGGCGCAAATACGGGATAGGCGTGCGGCTGGTGGACCTGAGCAACGGCTATGTGGAACTGGTTGCCAACCCGCCACACGGCTACGGCAAGCATTTCAACCCCTGCATCGACTGCAAGATCTTCATGCTGCGCCGGGCCCGGGCCATTATGGCAGAGCAAGGCGCCTCCTTTCTGGTCAGCGGCGAGGTCCTGGGCCAGCGACCTATGTCCCAGAGGCTGGATACCCTGCGGCTCATTGAAAGGGAGAGCGGCTGCGCCGGTATCCTTCTGCGCCCACTCTGTGCCAGACGGCTTCCGGCAACTGAACCGGAGCTGGCAGGATTGGTTCAGCGAACGGGCCTGCATGCGATGAGCGGCCGCGGCCGCAAGGGGCAGATCCAGCTTGCCGCGCAGTTCGGCATCAGCGAGTACCCGAGCCCTGCCGGCGGCTGCATGCTGACCGATCCCAATCTGGGATCGAGGATCGCGGGGTTGTATCAGGAAAGGGAGCAGGTTGCGGGGAGTGCGCCGCGGCCCAGTGACATTCGTTTGTTGCTGGTGGGCAGGCAGTTCCGGCTGCCCGGCAGCCACTGGTTCGTGCTGGGCAGAAACGAGGGGGAAAATGAACAAATCGCCGCCCTGGCCAATGAGGACGACTGGCTGCTGACCATGGTCACGCGACCCGGACCCACCGGGCTGCTGCGCCGTGCCCGGCAGCCGTCGGCAGGGAGCCCCGGGGAAGAGGAGCTTGCGGCACTGGCCGCCGGCCTTGTCGTCCGCTACGGCCGGAAGGTCGGGGGGAGAAGGGGGGCGGCTGACGTGTTGCTGATCAGGGATGGCGAACAATGCACCTTGACGGCCGCACCCCTGTCAGACGAAACATTCGCGAACTGGCTGCGTTGAGTTCCAGGCTTTCCGCGCCGGGCCGTTATGAGATGCCGGCTGGTTTTTCCTCCTTTCCGCTGCTGGAAAAGGGGTCGTGTAATCCTGTTTAATTTAATTTATACGCAGATTTCATCGAACAACGTGGCAGCATTAAGCTTAACTCGTTGTTTTTTATCATAATTTGTAATCTCGACACTCAGGAAAATTTGAGGAGGATGCTCTGCCGCTCCGGGATGAACTGCCGGTAGGGGATATGGGCGCGTTCCAGCATGATTTTCGATGCCTTGACCGAGTCCGTGTTCTGGTACATGTCGGAGAGATAGATAATTTCGCTGATCCCGGATTGGATGATGACCTTGGTGCATTCGTTGCATGGGAAGAGGGCAACATAGATCCGCGTCCGACGGAGGTCCGAGGTGATGGAGTTGAGCACGGCGTTCAGCTCGGCATGGCAGACGTAGGGGTACTTGGTGTCCAGATAGTTGCCGGTGCGGTCCCAGGGCAGTTCATCGTCGGAGCAGCCCCAGGGGAAACCGTTGTAGCCGACGCCGACAATCTTGTTCTGTTCGTTGGCCACGCAGGCGCCGACCTGGGTGTTGGGGTCCTTGGAACGCAACCCGGAGAGCAGGGCAACGGCCATGAAATATTCATCCCAGGAGAGATAGTCCGTCCTTTTGCCGACCATGGTTCGCCTCAGTTTTTCTGCTTGTTTTTGAATTGTTTCCGGGATGAACGCCAGTCATTGGCGCCGGTTATCTTGTCCACAAAGCGTTTGATTTCCTGAAAGTAGAGCATTCCGGCCACCGCCAGCAGGGAGTTGTGGTCCGCGCCCGGGACAATCTGCAGTTCCTTGCTGCGCGCCCCGCAGGCTGCATGCAGCATCTCCGCCTGCCGCAGAGGAATTAGGGTGTCTCGCTGGCCATGGAGGATGTACGTGGGTTTGGTGACTTTTTCAATCTTGCCGATATTGTTGAAACAATCTTTTTCCGCCAGCCCCAGGGCGGCGAGATCGATGCCTAGGGTCCTGGCCAGGGGAATGGTCTCGGCAAAGCCGCTTTCAATGAGGAGGCCGCTGATCTCCGCGTTGTTCGCTGCAGTCAGGTCAATGGCGCAGGCGCTGCCCAGGGATCTGCCCATGACCAGCAACTTGCCGCTGTAGCCGTTGTCCTGCAGCCACTGCCGGACAGCGCGGTAGATTATCCGACCGTCTCGGATCATGCTGCTTGCGGAAGGTTTACCGCCGCTCCAGCCGTAGCCGCGGTAATCGGCCACCAGAAAATTGATCTGCCGGGCGGTGTAATGCGGTCCAATATCGTCATAATCAGGAACGGTCTCGCCGTTGCCGTGAAAAAACAGGATCAGCGGGGCATCCTTCGCCGCGGTGAACAGGCGGCAGCCGATGATCACTCCGTCATCCATAGGGAGATCCAGGTTCAGCGCTCCGGCGGGAGGCTCGCTTCTGCCGGTCTGCTGGGGATGAAAGAGGGCCCGTAGTATCTCCGGCCGGTCCAGTGCATGTGGTTCAGGCATGATTTCCTCCGCAAAAAGGAATGAATTGGCAAGACAAAGCATCCAGCACACCATGGCAAGGATGAGCGTCGGCGAACGTTTTGCTGCCCGGCAAGAGGGAGCAAGGTGCCGACGGGCCGCCGGTCGAGCCAGTGCATAGTGGTGGTACCCGCGCATGATGCGCGACTTATTTCTTCCGCCAGGAATGCCTGGGCATTTCAACCAGCTGGGTGACCTGCACGGCGGTTTCCTCGATGGATCTTCCGTCGGTGTTGATGATCGGGATGGCATATTTCATGAAAATCGCCTGGGCCTGGTTGAGTTCGTGGGCGCAGGTGGATATTCTGGCATAGGTGCTGCCGCTGTAGCGCTGCTCCCTGATGCGGTGCAGAAGTTGGGGCGAGGTGGTCAGGCCCACCACCTTTTTCTTGTTGTGGACAATTTCTGGCGGCAGTTCATAACTGTCCAGATGTTCGGAGGTCAGAGGAAAGTTGGCGGACTTGATCCCCATGTGCGAGGCCAGGTAGACGCTGACCGGCGTTTTGCCGGAACGGGATACTCCGACCAGGATCACCTCGGCCTCGTCATATTCCCTGATCCTGGTGCCGTCGTCATGCTCGATGGAGAAATGGATGGCTTCCACCCGCTTGGCCAGGGTCATGTCATCGATGACCCTGGAGTAGCCGGCAACCCGCAGGGCCTTGGTTTCCAGAATCAACTCCATCCTGTCCAGGACATTGCCGAAAATGTCGAAAAATTCCACCTCCGGCGAGTCGAATATTTTGCGCAGATGGTTGTGCATGATGGTGCAGAAGACCAGCGGCCGCCGACCTCCTGATTGCTCCAGGATATGTTCCAAGGCCCGGTGGGCGTCTTCCTTTGTTTTTATGAAGGGAATCTTTTCCTCGTGAAAATTGATTTCCTGAAACTGGCAGAGCAATGCCTGCCCCATATCTTCGGCAAGCAGAGCCGTTGATCCGGACACATAATAGACGTCTTTGGAGGTCCACATATTCGTTCACCAGGTTTGCTTATTCCTTTTTGTGGCAGAATAGGCAGCGATACTTCGGCGGATGGCTTTCCGGCAGGGGGGAGACCCCCTTTTCGCCATGACATTCGGTGCAAAACCGTTCCGCCTCCTTTTTGCCCATGGTCATGAACCGCTCGTGGTCGGGGTCATGGGGAAGCCGGGCCGTGGTTTCCGGCGGCGCATACCAGAGAAACAGGAAGAGGCCTGCACAGAAAAGAAGAAAGAGAGTATTGTAAACCAGTATTTTTTTTTTGCTGTCCATGGCGTTCATATCTTGCCATAGTCAAGATGTCGTCGCAATGCTTCTCTGATTGGGGGCATGCCCTGCATCCTATGGTATTGCGGCGTACCGAGCGCGCCTCAATTCTCGGGATTTGTGTGCCTTGTTGAGGCTTTTTGCTGAACCAACATTCTCGGTTGTTCTTGCACGGTTAAAGCAAGATTAAAAAAAACAGGCCTTGCTGCCTCTCCCGTCCTGACGCCTGCTTTTGCAACTCTGCCATTCTCCGTGTCAGAAAAGCAAGCAATAAATAGAGGGGCCTTCCCCCGAGGGCCTGCCCCTTTTTCTCAATGCCTGCCGCGGCAACTTCCTTAGATTATCGGGCAATGACCTTGTCGCCGCGGAGCAGGCCCCCCTTCTGCTCCAGGACCCTTGCCCGGGAAGAGTTCTTTCCAACCTCCGTCACCTGCACTTCGCCGACGAATTCCGGTTCTGCCGGCAGAAGTACGCCGGTCACCGGGTGCCTGGCCGGCGGGCCCACCCGGTAGCAGATAAGGCGGGCCAGGGCCCTGAGCCGGTCCTTGGCGCCGATATTCACCACAACCTCGCGGTCCCGCACCTCCAGGAGGGCTCCTTCCGCCAGCGGAAAGTCGCGGGAGAACCTGTCGGCCAGGCCGGCAAACAGGCCGTCGCTGCCAGTGCTTTCCGGATCGTAGCCAAAAACGTCGTTTCGGGCCATCAGTGCCCCGCTATCGGTATCGATCAACTGTCCTACGATCTCCACCGCAGCCCCATAGGTAACGACCCTGCCGGTCAGCACCGCCTCGGCACCGACCGTCTGCCCCACCTTTGCCGCCTCCTGGGGAGTGAGCGGGGCGCCGAGATTGAAGTGCAGCTCCCGGCAGGCTGCGATGACCTGTTCCTCTTCAACGAGATTGAAGCGGGCCTGGTCAAGGAAGGTCTTCCGCATCCCTTTCATAAATCCTTCCTTGGAGCCGGCGGCATCCGAAATGCCCGTGAAGGGAAGAAGGGCTAGCCGAAGCCGCGCTTCCATCTGGCGGGCCGGTTCGTTCATGCGGTTGACGGTGAGAGTGTGGCGGGCCTTGTTGCCGTAGGCATCGGCGGCAATGATGCGAAAGCTGTTTCGCCCCTGGCCCAGTGGCCGCGACTGGGAGAAATAGATACTGCGCCCCTTCCTGTTCAGGATTTCCTCGCCATTGACGGAAATATACACCAGCAGGGAGGCATCGCTGATCTGTCCTGCGAGTTGCACCGTATCCGAGGAGGTTTCCACTTCGCTGCCCAGCCCCTCGATCCTGATTACCGGTGGGTCGGTGTCCTGCTCCCTCGTTTCCTGCGGAGCGGGGAGAGGCAGGCTGTCGTTCCCCCGGAAGTCAAGCTCGTCCCGCCGGACACGGGCGCCGGTCACATTACCGGCACGGTCCGCGGCGATGATGGTTATTCTGCCGTCAGGCAGGGTAAACTCGAAATTATAGCCGGCGGCCTTCCCTGTGATCGGCCAGAGATCGCCATTGATGGACAGGGATCCCAGCTCGTGGTTATCGCTGACATTGCCGCGGATGCTCACCTGATCATTGGCCACCTTCTGCTGTTCTATCTCGATCAGCGGACCCTGCCGGTCACAGGAGATCTCCAGGGACTTTTCCGCAATGTTCCCCGCCAGGTCGGTGGCCACCGCGGTGATACTGTTCTTCCCCTCCGTCAGGAGCACCTCGGTTTTGAATACCTTGCTTTTTTCCGGAACCGCCATGGGCAGCTCCTGGCCGGCCACCGTGAGGGCCGCCACAAAGGTATCGTCGCTCACCACCCCGGATACGACCTTGCTGCAGTTGCTGGTTACTTCCGGGGCCGTGCTCCCCGCAAAAAGGATTTCAGGAGCGGTGTTGTCGTGGGCGTCCCGGTCCGTTTTGCCGGCCCGGGCCTGGTTCAGGAAGAAAGAGGCCCGGGCGCTGGATGCGCTGGCCATGGAATTTTCCAGCTCGAGGATGGCCTTGTTGTATTCTTTGCTGGCTACATGGAGAATACCAATCTCCCGGTGGGGGAAATAGTCTATTGCCCTGCCGGAATCGATTTCTGCCTGCCACTGGTCCTTGTCGCGCTGGGCAATTGCTTCGCGGAAATCGGCCATGGCCTCACGGTGCTGCCCGCGCTCTGCCAGCAAGGTGCCCCGTTTGTAGAAATCCCACCACTGGCCGCCGAAATCCCCGGCAGGGACGCTGGCTGCTATGGCGCCGGGACTCGGCTGCGCCTGCTGTTTACCAAGGCAGCCGGAGAGCAGCAGGATGCAGGCAAGAAAGATAAGGCACGATGCGATCCGGGCGCGGTTTTTGGTCTGCCTTGCCTCCATCTTTGCCGCACCTTTCCCTACATGGACAAGTGTTTCTGAAAGTTAATCAGCCGCAGGCGCAGCAGCAGCACCAGTGCTTCCATGAGCAGGGTGCAATTGGCGGCACTTCCTGCGGCCAGATCGACGATCCGCTGGTGCCGCTGCTGTTTGGTCACCATTCTGGCAATCTCGGCGGCTGGGTCGTTGGGATCGATGATTTTCCTGGCCACAGTCTCGCCGGAGACGATGGCCGGGTGAATACCCTCGCCGGTGAGACCCGAGGCCAGCCCGGCCGCATCACCGACCAGCCAGACCTTGCCGAACTCGAAGCCTCGGAAGTCGAAGTTGATCAGCTCTGCCTGGGCTGGCACCTCATCAAGACGGAAACCTTTGGATTCGGCCCAGCGCAGCAGCCGTTTTTTGAAGCGCACCGGCGGGATGCCGGTCTGGGGACGGTAGGCGCCGATGGACACGGTTTCCCGGTGGGGAAAGACCCAACCGTAGCCGTTGCGGAAGAGGCCGGTGTTCAGGTGCCATTCCATGTGTTCGTAACTCCCTCGGGCCTGATAGTTCATGCCGACTCCCATCTTTTCGGAAGGGATCTTGAGGTGGCGGCGGACCAGGGAGGAACTGCCGTCCGCTCCCACCAACTGGCCCCAGCCCAAGGAAAAGGTCTTGCCCTGTTCATCGGTGACAATGACGTGCTGATCCTGGATTTCCCTGACGTTGCAGCCGGTCCTGACCTCCGCCCCGGCCTTGACCGCCTCGTCACGCATCCATCGTCCGAGCTGCTCCCGGTTAATAGTGGCGATGATCGGCAATTTCCGACGGAAGCAGACCTCCTGCCAGTTGGAGAAGATCCGCTGTTCCGTGAAGCTGCGCTCGATCAGGTTTTCGGGTACACGCTGGATCAGGCCATCCCAGGTTATGCCGCCAGCGCAGACCTTGCGGCCAATGGTTTTCTTCCGTTCCAGGAGCATGACCCTGACGCCGGCCTCGGCGAGCGTTCTGGCGCAGGAAAGCCCGCCCGGTCCACCGCCGACAATGATGACCTCGAATTTTTCCATGCGACGGAACCGGTTCTAATTCAGGGTTACCTGTTGGGGGGTGTGAAGTTTCACCGGCTTTCGCCGCCGTTTCTGCAGCTTCAGGTTCAGGATCTCGACAAAGACCGAAAAGGCCATGGCGAAATAGATATAGCCTTTGGGGATGTGCAGGTCGAAACCCTCCGCGACCAGGGCGGTGCCGATGAGCAAGAGGAAGCTCAGCGCCAGGATCTTGAAAGTGGGGTGCTCCTCGACAAAGCTGCTCACCGTGCCGGAGAGAAAGATCATGAAGCCGACGGCAATGATGATGGCAATGATCATCACCGGCAGGTCCTTGGCCAGCCCGATGGCGGTTATGACGGAATCCAGGGAAAAGACGATGTCAAAGAGCATGATCTGGACGATGGTGGCAAAAAAGGTCGTTGCGGCCTTGCCCACCGTGAGGTGTCCGTCCTCCCCGCCTTGCAGACTGGAGTCGATCTCCAGGGTGCTCTTGAAGATCAGGAACATGCCGCCACCGATAAGGATCAGGTCGCTGCCGGAGATCTCCCGCGCGAATACAGTGAAAAGGGGCTCGGTGAGCCGCATGACCAGAGTGATGGAGAAGAGAAGGGCGATCCGCATGAACATGGCCATGAACAGACCGACGGCCCGGCCTTTTTTCTGCTGCGCATGGGGGAGGCGGCCGGCAAGAATGGCAATGAAGATGATGTTGTCCACGCCGAGGATGATTTCAAGTAAGGTCAGGGTGACCAGGGCCATCCAGGCTTCAGGGGAAAAGAGTAGTTCCATGGGTTTCTACACTGTTAAATTGGCCGGGTCCATCCGGATGATCTGTTGCGGGCCATCGGGCCGGACCAGAGGCAAGCAGAGAGGAATATACCCTGTCCAGGGAAAAAAAATGAAAAAATATCGCAAAGCCCGGAGAAAAGCAAGGGGATCGTCTCGGACAATCCGCTTCCAACCGCCGGCACCCTCCCTGTTGGCTGAGGGCGACAGCTGATTGCCCCCGTTCCGGGCAGAATTTCATAGCTTTGTTTGACATTTTCTGACCGGTCTGCTATATTTTTTCGGTTTTAGGCAGGATTACCTTTCGCGAGGCAGGGTGATCTGCCTTTTCTTTTGTTAATTATTCACTCCAGGAGTTGTTCATGGCCAGCGTTGTGGTGGTCGGCACCCAGTGGGGAGACGAAGGCAAGGGCAAGATCGTCGATTTGCTCACCCGGTACGCAGAGTGCATTGTCCGCTTCCAGGGCGGCAACAATGCGGGGCATACCCTGGTTGTTGATGGCAAGCAGTACATATTTCACATCATTCCCTCCGGGATCCTTTACGAGGGCAAGATCTGCATGATCGGCAACGGGGTGATTATCGATCCCGCCGTCCTTCTCGGGGAAATAAGCAAATTGGCGGAACGCGGGTTGAAGGTGACGCCGGAGCGGCTGATGATCAGTGAGAACGCTCACTTGATCATGCCCTATCACAAGAGCCTTGATCTGGCCCGGGAGGCTGCCCTGGCCCAGGGCAGGAAAATCGGGACGACCGGCCGGGGCATCGGGCCCTGCTACATGGACAAGGTCGGCCGTTTCGGGATTAAGGTCGGTGACCTGTTGGACACCACCCTGTTCGAAGAGAAGCTCCGGGCAAACCTGGAGGAGAAAAATTTTCTGCTGACCGAAAAGTTCGGCGCCGAACCCCTGTCCTATGATCGGATCAGGGCGGATTTCGAGGAGCACGCCAGGAGCCTGGCGCCCTTTGTCGGCAACGTGTCCATGGCCCTTGACCGTTTCCGTAAGAACGGCAGCAATATCCTGTTCGAGGGAGCCCAGGGCACCCAGTTGGACATTGATCACGGCACCTACCCTTATGTCACGTCCTCGAATACCATTGCCGCCAATGCCTCTATCGGCAGCGGTTTTGGGCCGGTTCACATCGACGCGGTCATCGGCATCCTCAAGGCATATACGACGAGGGTTGGTGCAGGGCCGTTTCCCACGGAACTGCTGGAGGGGGATCCTATCGGGGATGCCCTGCAGAAAAAAGGCGGGGAGTTTGGCGCGACTACGGGCCGTCGCCGCCGCTGCGGCTGGCTTGACGCGGTGGTTGCTGCGGATGCGGTGCGCCTGAACAGTCTGACCGGGCTAGCCATCACCAAGTTGGACGTGCTGAGCGGCCAGCCCAAACTTAAGATAGCCCGCAAGTATGTGGTGGATGGCCAGGATTTTGAGTGCATGCCGGCCAACATCAGAAAAGCCGAGAAGATCAAGCCGGTCTACGAGGAGATGGCCGGCTGGGGCGACGAGATAAGGCATGTCCGCTCCTATGCGGATCTGCCGGCCACCGCCCGGGACTACATCAAGAGAATTGAGGACATCACCGGGGTGGAACCGGTGATTGTTTCCGTCGGTCCTGACCGGGAAGAGACCCTGCTGTTGAAAAACCCTTTTGTTCAGGCCTGATGCGCTTTTTTCCGCATCCTGAAGCCGGAAGGGAAAGAAAAAATAAAAATTAGCGCGCAGGACGCGTGGCTGCTGACAGCCCCGCTCCGCCGCGCATGTGGAAGTAATGGAGGAAAAAATATGGCTCGGATAACCGTTGAAGACTGTCTGGCGCAGGTAGGTGATGACAACCGTTTTGCCCTGGTCCACCTCGCTGTTGAGCGCATTCGCCAGCATCGCGAGGGCGAACCCTTCCTGGTCAAGGGAAAAAACAAGGAGGTTGTCATGACCCTGCGCGAGATCGCGGCTGGCAAGGTGACGTTTGACAATATTCATGAGATCTCCAGGCAACGGAAGACGGCTGCAGCCTCGGCCGAAGTGCCGGCAGAGGGCGAGGGAGTCCAGGAAGAGGAAGATTGATTTTCAGCCCACGCCAGTGGTACGGAGGAACGAAGGAAGTTTAGGACCAGAAGCGGATCTTCGATGAACAGGGACTACTACGATATACTTGGCGTATCAGTCGAGGCCAGTGCGGAAGAAATCAAGAAAGCCTACCGCAAGCTGGCCATGAAGTATCATCCCGACCGAAATCCTGGCGATCTGGAGGCGGAGACCAAGTTTAAGGAAGCCGCGGAGGCCTATGAGGTTCTGAGTGATGTCCAGAAACGAAGGCTTTACGATACCTATGGGCAAGAGGGGTTGAAAAACAGCGGCTACAGCGGACCGGGCTCGGCCGAGGATATTTTCTCCAGCATCAACGATCTTTTCGGGGATCTCTTTGGATTCGGCGGTCGGAACCGGCAGCGGAATCCAAACGCTCCGATTCCCGGCGATGACCTGCGCTATGATATTGAAATTTCGTTCATGGATGCGGTTCACGGAACCAGCCGGGAAGTGGAGCTTACCAGGCGGGAGACCTGCTGGACCTGTGAGGGATCAGGGGCGCGGCCTGGGTACAAGCCGCAGATGTGCCCAGCCTGTCATGGCCGGGGCCAAGTGATCCGTTCTCAGGGATTTTTTCAGGTCAGTTCCACCTGTCCCCAGTGCCAGGGGGTCGGCCAAGTCATCATCGAGCCGTGCAACGACTGTCACGGCCAGGGCCTGGTCAACAAGACCAAGAAAGTGGCGATCAAAATTCCCTCTGGAGTAGACAGCGGCGCCCGCATGCGTCTCCGGGGCGAGGGCGAGGGCGGCCGCCGCGGCGGGTCTGCAGGTGACCTGTACGTGGTCATCCATGTTCAACCCCATGAGTATTTCCAGCGCGAGGGGCAGACCATATTTCTGCGCTACCCGGTCTCCATGGCCAGGGCCGCGCTGGGAAGCGAGGTGGAAGTGCCGACGATTCACGGTACCGCCTCCCTGAAGATACCCGCAGGAACACAACCGGGCGAACGGTTTACTCTGCGGCGGGAAGGAGTGCCGAGCCTGCGCGACAAGAGCCGTGGCGACATGGTTGTTGAGGTGCAGGTGCAGACCCCGACCAAGTTGAGCAAGCAGCAGAAGGTGCTGCTCAAGGAATTTGTCGAAATAAGCGGCGAGAGCCATGAGGAAGGTTTTTTCTCCCGACTCCTGCATAGCCACTTCGGCCAGAATGACAAGAATCAGCGGGCAAGCGATGCCTGAACTGCCGGCTCTGCCAAGGCAGACCGGCGGGCAGGGAGATGGTGATTGCCGATATCCGGCTGCGGAACAGGAGCGACGGATGATGTTGTTACATGCCAGGGGACAGAAATCGTCAATTAACACAGACGGATTATATGCGTTGACCGGAGAATGATCATGAATAATAAGCAACTCAAAAAATTCAAGGCCCAACTTGAAGATATGAAAGGGAAGATCATGAGCGATGTGGAACAGACCCTTTCAGAGATGACGACCCAAACCGGCAACATTCCCGATCCCAATGACCGGGCAACTGTGGAGTCGGACCGTAACTTTGAGTTGCGCATTCGTGACCGCGAACGCAAGCTGATGAACAAGATCGAAGAGGCCCTGGAGCGAATTGAAGACGGCACCTACGGAGTGTGCGAGGGGTGCGGCGAGGAGATTTCCGTGAAGCGGCTGGAGGCCCGTCCCGTGGCCAAATATTGCATAGACTGCAAGACCAGGCAGGAACAGCGCGAAAAAGCCCAGGGGCGGTAGCAGCCATGCCTGAGTTGCGCAAGGATCCAATTCTTGGACGCTGGATCATTATCTCCAAGGAGCGGAGCAGACGGCCCACTGATTTTATCGTCGAGGAGTACAAGTCCACCGGCGGCTTCTGTCCGCTCTGTCCTGGCAACGAAAAGACAACTCCCAACGAGGTCCTGGTGTTTGGCCGGGAACCCGGCCTTCCCCCCAATGCAGCGGGATGGCAGCTGCGGGTGGTGCCCAACAAGTTTCCTGCCCTGATCATCGAGGGCAACCTGGAGAAGTCCGGCGAGGGGCTCTATGACCGGATGAACGGCATCGGCGCCCATGAGGTGGTAATCGAGAGTCCCGGCCACGACGACCGTTTCTCCTTCCTTCCCCATCAGCAGATGATGAATATTTTTCGCGCTTTCCGCAACCGGATCCTCGATTTGGCCCAGGACAAGCGTTTTCTCTATGTCATGGTATTCAAGAATTACGGTCGCGCCGCCGGGGCCTCCCTGGAGCATCCCCATTCCCAACTGGTCGCTCTTCCCATCCTCCCCCGGATGGTCACCTCTGAGCTTGAGGGAGCCCTCTCCTATTACAAGTACAAGGACCGCTGTATCTTCTGCGATATCATCCACCAGGAAATCCAGCAGGATGTTCGCCTGGTCTGCCAGAACAATTATTTTGTCACCTTGACTCCGTTTGCCCCCCGCACCCCCTTTGAAATGTGGATTCTGCCCAAGGAGCACGGCTCTTCCTATACCGAGCAGAGCGAGGAGTCCATGAACCAGCTGGTCAGTATCTTTTCCGAGACCATGCGGCGGTTGGATGCCTGTATCCCTGGGGTTCCCTATAACTTTGTCCTTCACACCCAACCCCTGCGCTCCAATCCCCTGGAGCATTATCACTGGCATTTTGAAATCATGCCGAAACTGACCATGATCGCTGGCTTCGAATGGGGCTCCGGCTTCTACATCAACCCCATCCCCCCGGAAGAGGCGGCCCGCTTTCTGAAGGAGGCGTCGATCTGACGCCGGAAAAAGCAACCCCGCTTGCGCAACAACCAAGAGGTGCGCCATGAAAAAAATACTGCTCGTTGACGACGAAGACAGCATTCATCTGCTCTACCGGGAAGAACTGGAAGAAGAGGGATACGAAGTGCACTCGGCCCTCTCCGGCGAGGAGGCCCTGGGAAAACTGAAGATCATCGCGCCGGATCTGGTCATCCTCGACATCAACATGCCCGGCATCAACGGCATCGACGTCCTGCGGCAGATCAAGGAGAAGAGCCCCGGCCTGCCGGTGATCCTCAGCTCGGCCTACCAGGAGTACAAACAGGATCTTGCCTCCTGGGCGTCGGACGAGTACATAGTCAAATCCTCAAACCTCGACGAGCTGAAGGCCGCGGTAAAAAAACATCTCAGCAAGTAGCGCACGTCAGCGGCGCGCCTTGCGCAATGCCCCTCGCCTCGAGCCATCCTCCCTTGCCCCAGGCGGCTGGGCCTCCGGCCCGAGGCTTGTTTTTTTGGCCAACGGACACCCAGAAACTTTAGTGCAGGCGCGATGAAAGACATCCAGGGCCAACGCGATTACCGGCGCATCAACATAAAAAAGGTGGGAGTCAAGAACATCTCCTACCCGGTCACCGTTCTCGACAAGGCGCAAAAAACCCAGAAAACCGTGGCCACGGTCAACATGTACGTGAACCTGCCCCATCACTTCAAGGGCACGCACATGAGCCGCTTCGTGGAGATCCTCAACCGCTTCCACGGCGAAATCAACCTGAAAAGCTTCCACCTGATCCTCGAGGAGATGAAGGCCAGACTCCAGGCGGAAGCGGCCCACATGGAAATCGCCTTCCCCTACTTCCTGAAAAGGGGCAAAGGCCAGAACAGCGGCGTGGAGATCCGCGAGTATGCCTGCAAGATGCACGGCTCGCTGGAGAAAACCGACGACCTCATCCTGGAGGTCCAGGTGCCCATCTCCCCGCCCCTCCCTTCCCAGGTGAACAACGGCCTGCCCCGCTCCCTCGGCCACTGGGGGCTGGCCACCATCCGCTTGCGCTTCCGGCATTTCATCTGGCTTGAGGAACTCATCACCCTGGTGGAAGAGGTGACCCGGCACGACCTGAACTGGCCAGCCGGAGGCGGCGATGCCGAGCAGACTCTTTCCGTGGAGAACATCACCAAGGCCCTGGCCGCGAAACTTGAAAAACACCCTGCCATTCGCTGGTTTTCCATCCTGGTGGAGAACCTTTCGCAAGGGTACAGCACCTTTGCCTCCCTGGAATGGCCGGAAGAAGACCCCACCACCGGCGGCCGGCAAGAAATCCGGGCGGCCCATTGACCCAGACAAGCGAGAGCCCAACCATGCAAGACGAACTCCTCTTTGAAATCGGCACCGAAGAAATCCCTGCGGGCTATATCCTCCCCGCCATGCACCAGCTGGAAAAGCTGATGGAAGAAAAGCTTTCCAGCCTGAGCCTGTCCTACTCCTCCCTGAAGGCCCTGGCCACCCCCCGCCGCCTGGTTGTTTCCGTGCGCGGGCTGGCCGCCCAGCAACCAGACCGGGAAGAAGAGGTTCTGGGGCCGCCGAAAAAGGCGGCCTTCACCCAGGACGGCCAGCCCACCCAGGCGGCCATCGGCTTTGCCAGATCACGCGGGGTTGGCGTTGAGTCCCTGCAGATCGCCCAGACCCCGAAGGGTGACTACCTCATGGTCCGGGTTGCGGAAAAAGGCCGCCCCACCCCGGAACTGCTTGCCGAACTGCTGCCCGAGATAGTCACCGGCCTGAGCTTCCCCAAATCCATGCGCTGGGGCAGCGGCCGCATCAGTTTTGCCAGGCCGATCCAATGGCTGCTCGCCGTTTACAACGGCAAGATCGTCCCCTTCGTCCTGGATCAGACCGCAAGCGGCAACAATACGGAAGGGCACCGCTTCATGGGCCGTGGCCCCTTTTCCGCCAGCGGGCTTGCCGACTACCTGGAAACCCTGCGCCGGGCCGAGGTCATGGTCGATCCGGCCGAACGACGCGCCGCGGTGCTTGCGGAAATCACCCGGGCCGCGAGCGAGGTGGACGGCACCATCCTCCCCGACGAGGAGCTGGTGAACACGGTCTGCAACCTGGTGGAAAAGCCCTTCGC
This sequence comes from Desulfobulbaceae bacterium, assembly GCA_003508005.1. GTDB lineage: Bacteria > Desulfobacterota > Desulfobulbia > Desulfobulbales > Desulfobulbaceae > UBA10518. Next base: position 1,943 of record DNUE01000049.1, on the reverse strand, counting down.
CATCTGCGGCACCTTCGAGGAGCGCTTCCTGGCCCTGCCCAGGGAGGTGCTGATCACCTCCATGCGCGAGCACCAGAAGTACTTTGCCGTGGTGGACAAGGCGGGCAGGCTCATGCCCCATTTCATCGCGGTGAACAACACCCAGACCCGGAACCCGGACGTAGTGCGCCAGGGCCACGAGCGGGTGATCAGGGCCCGGCTTTCCGACGCCATGTTTTTCTTCCAGGAGGACTCCAAAACGCCGTTGGCCCAACGGGTGGATGCCTTGAAGGGGGTGGTGTTTCACTCCCTCCTGGGGACCTCCTACGAGAAGATGGAGCGCTTCCGGGAGCTGGCGGTGAGCCTGGCCCGGCAATTGGCCCCGGAGTCGGCCGATGCGGTGGCCCGCGCCGCCACCCTGTGCAAGGCTGACATCGTCACGGAAATGGTGGGCGAATTCCCCAGCCTCCAGGGGGTTATGGGCCAAAAGTACGCCCTGTTGAGCGGGGAGTCCCCGGAAGTGGCCGAGGCCCTGTTCACTCACTACCTCCCCCGTCATGCCGACGATGAGCTGCCCCGGGATACGGTGGGCGCCCTGGTGGGGATGGCGGACCGCCTGGACACCGTCTGCGGCTGCTTCGGGGTAGGACTGAGCCCCACCGGCACCGCCGACCCTTACGGACTCAGGCGCCATGCCCTGGCCGTCATCCGCATCTTGGGGAGCACGAGGCTGCATCTGGATCTGCCGGCGGCCGTGGCCCTGGCTCTCGAGCTGCTCAAGGACAAGATCAGCCGCACCCGGGAGGAAACCGCCCTGGAGGTGCTGGACTTTTTCCAGACCCGGCTCCAGCGCCTCCTCCTGACGGAAGGCTTTGACCACGAGACCATCACCGCGGTGTTGACCGCCGGCTGCCGGGACGTGGTGGACGCGGCGGACAAGGTGCGGGCGCTGCACGAATTCCGCCAGAGCCCGGATTTTCCCTCCCTGGCCACGGCCTTTAAGCGGGTGATCAATATCGCCCAGGGGGCCGAGCCCGGCGAGGTTGACCCCGCCCTCTTCCAATACGGGGAAGAGAACATCCTCTATCAGTCGGCCCAATTGATGAAGTCGCAGGTGAACCAGGCCCTGGAAAGCCGGGATTACCCCGGGGTCTGTAAGGCCCTGGCCAGCCTCAGAGGTCCGGTGGACGCCTATTTTGAAAAGGTGATGGTGATGGCCGAAGATGCAGCCCTGCGCCGCAACCGGCTGGCCTTGCTGCTCAGTATCAGCCAGACTTTCCTCCTCATGGCCGATTTCTCTAAAATTACGACGTCTTAGAGATGCGCCGCTGGTTTCGCCGCAAGGGCAAGGATACCGGCCGGGACGAGGAAAACGGCGCCGCCCCCCTCCTAGAAGAGGCTGAACCGGTTCCTGAGGCCGAGACGGACTTGGAGGTTACCGGGGAAGAAGCGGTGGTCGAGTCCGAGCCGGAAGCTTTGGACAAGGCGCCGGCCCCAACCGAGACCGATTCCGCTCCCCCGCGGCGTGGTTTTTTCCGCCGCTGGCGCCGGGAAGGGCCGCCGGAGGATGAGGCCCCGCCGGCCCTGGAGGAAGGCGCGGCCGAATCCGAGGCGGCCGGCGTCGAGGCGCCCGCGGCGCTGCCGCCGGAACCCCCGCCGCCCCCGGAGGCGGAAACCGCGCCGGCCATCCCCGCGGTTACCGTCCCCGAACCCGAACCCGAGCCGCTTGCGGCCCCTGTGGAGCCCCGGGAGCCGGAGGTTACTCCGGAAATCCTGGCGGTTGAGGACCTGGAGGAGATCGGCGAGGTTACCGCCGAAGCCGAGCGGCGGGGGATGTTTCGCCGCCTGCGGGACCGGTTGAGCCGGACCCGGGAGGCCCTGAGCGGCGGTTTGGACCGGCTGTTCCGGGGGCGCAAGGTTGTTGATGCCGAGCTCCTGGAAGAGCTTGAGGAATTGCTGATTAC